>REDL01000080.1 GCA_007693505.1 Desulfovibrionales bacterium
CACCCGGCGACTGTCAACAAAAAATTTAAAAAAATTAAAAGAAATATTTTTACGTAAAAAATCAAGATCTTAAAAATCACAAAAAAAGACGCCCTTCCCGAATATCTCGAAAAAGGCGTCAGCAGGCACAGACCCTGATCATGTCCATGACCAGGGCTAAGGAAGAACGCCACCAGCCGCGGCTCCAGCGAGTTGAGCGAAAGAAAACAAGGTAGCCGGCGCCACGCCCAGCCAGAGCACAGCGGCTGCGAGCAGCCCGCCCCAGAGCAAACCTGGGTTGGGCACGGCCTGAACCTCACCCGATGCCGTAACCGGCGCTTCACGGGTATACGCGTGGCGAACCAAATTGAGATAGTAGTAGATGGCGATGGCCGAGTTGAGCACCGCGATGATCACCAGCCAGTGGTAGCCTTCCATCCAGGCGGAGTTCAGCAGGAACAGCTTGCCCATGAACCCGGCAGTGGGCGGCAGCCCCACCAAGGCAAAGGCGGAGACGGCAAGAACAAGGGCCAAGCCTGGTGAACGTTGATACAAGCCATTTAAATCGTCCAGTTTGAGGTTACGGCCGTCCGTGGAAAGGCGGCAAATCACCCAAAAACAGGCCAGATTCATCAGCAGATACACCACGGCATAAAACGCGGCAGCGGCCAGTCCAGCGGCGGTTCCGGCCACAATGCCCAGCATCACATATCCAGCGTGGGACACCGAGGAGTACCCCAGAAGACGTTTCAGATCATTCTGGACCAAGGCTGAAAGGTTGCCGAACGTCATGGACACCGCGGCCAGCACGGCCAGAAGCATGGTTACCTCCATGCTCGGATCCAGCAGCGTGGAAAGACGGACCAGAACCACCACTGCGCCCAGCTTGGGCAGCGTTGCCACGAAAGCCGCGGTTTCATTGGATGCTCCCTCGTAAACGTCCGGGCACCAGAAATGCAGTGGGAACAGAGCCAGCTTGTAGAACAGCGCACCCAGGAAGAGCGTTAACCCGATCAAGGCAGCGGGCGCCTCGGACCAGGACCAGGTTTTGGTCATCAGTTCCGAGAGATAGGTGGTGTGGTGCACCCCCAGGATGTAGGACAGCCCGTACATGGCCAGGGCCGTGACCACGGCGCCGAACAGAATGTACTTGATCCCGGCCTCGGCCGCAGCCGGTTCCTTGGACCGCAGGGGGATCAAGGCGTAAAGACTGTAGGAGGCCAGTTCCAAGGCGAGGAAGATGGTTACCAGTTCCACGGCGCTGGAAAGCAGCATCAACCCCAGGGCGCTGAGGCAAAGAAACAGAAAGTAGTCCGGCCGCTTTTCCTCGGACAGCGTCGGCTGATTCAAGGCGTTCAGGCAGGTCACGGCCAGGCCCAGGAAGATGGCCAGCTTGAAAAACTGGGACAGTCCGTCAACCTGATATGCCCCGTAAAGCATCAGCCCGGAAAATTGGAAAGACAGCGCCGCCACGCCGATACCCACTCCAGCGGCAAGGGGCAGATACCGTAAGAAGCGCCACCAGGACTGAGGCCCCACGGTCAGGACGAAAAGCCCGCCGATCAGGGCCAACAGGTACAGTTCCGGGATGAACAGCTCTATTTGGAAGATCACTGGTCAGTACCTCGTGTTGCGGAAAGTTGGATGGACTGCACTGGTGGTTCCGGCTGCAAGGAGGATTCCAGGTGCAAGGTCTTGCGCGATTCGTACTGGTTCAGGAGGTGGACCACCGAGGGGTTGATGGTTTTCAGCGCCAGGGTGGGCATCAGACCAAGATACAGCACCAAGACCGCCAGCGGGGCCAGGTAGACCCACTCCCGGATGTTCAGATCCTTCCAGGTAGCGGCCTGGGATGGCTGGCCCCAGGCCAGCTTCAGGCCCAGGCGGAGCATGTAGGCGGCGGCGAGCATCACGCCGGGAATGGCCAGCGCGCCCAAAAGGTAACTGGCTTCGAACACACCAATGAGCACCAGGGCCTCGGAGACAAACCCGTTGGTTCCGGGAAAGCCGAAGGAAGCAATGGCAAACAGACCGAAAAAGAACATGTATGCCGGAAGATATTTGCCCAGCCCCATGTTGTCCGCGATTTCCCGGCTGTGGCTGCGCTCATAAATAGCCCCAACAAGCATGAACAGCGCCCCGGTTGTGATCCCATGGTTGATCATTTGCATGATCGCCCCCTCCACTCCGCGCATGGTGAAAACAAAGATGCCCAAGGTCACAAAGCCCATGTGGGCCACGGAAGAGTAGGCGATGAGTTTCTTCATGTCTCGCTGGCCCAGGGCAATGGCCCCGCCGTAGAGAATAGAGACGATGGAGATGGTGATCATCAGCGGCGCGAAGTATTCACTGGCCGCGGGGGTCAGGGGCAGGCAAAAACGCAGGAAGCCGTAGGTACCCATCTTGAGCAGGATGGAGGCCAGAAGCACCGAGCCCGCGGTGGGCGCTTCCACGTGGGCCGCCGGAAGCCAGGTGTGGAACGGGAACATCGGCACCTTGATGGCAAAGGCCAAAGCCATGGCCAGGAAGGTCCAGAACTGGAATCGAAAAGAGTACTCGTGGGTCATCAGCTCCGGGATGGAGAAGGTCCCGGTATTCACGAAAAAGGCCACAATGGCTGCCAGGAAGAGTGTACTGCCGGCCAGGGTGTAAATAAAGAATTTCAACGATGCGTAGCGCTTATTCGGCCCGCCCCAGACGGCAATGAGCAGGAACATGGGAATGAGCATGGCTTCCCAGAAAATATAGAACAAAACGAAGTCCAGGGCCGAGAAGATGCCCACGCAGGCTCCGATCATCAAAAGCAGGCAGAAATGGAACTCCTTGACCCGTTTGCCAATGTACGTCCAGGAACAGAGCACGCACAGCGGCAAGAGCAGCACGGTCAGGAAGATCATCAAGATGCTGATCCCGTCCACGCCCACATGATAATGCATGTTCCAGGCCGGAACCCAGGGCATGATCTCCACAAACTGAAACTCCGCGGTGGAGAGATCAAACCGGAACAAAGGGGCGGCTAGGCCCATCTCGATCAGACCCACGACCAGGGTGTACAGACGGATGGTGCGCTCGTCACGCAGGAAGAACAGCCCGATCGCGGCCAACAAAGGGAAAAAGATCAGGGCGCTGAGAACGGGGAACCCGGTATCAATCATGTCGCGGCACCTTGCTTTGGTTTGTAAACGTCATGAGAAGCATGAAAGCGTGTCTATGCGGACAGGTACCAGACCAACAGGGCAATACCCGCGGCCAGGGCGATAGCCAGGGCCAGATAGTCCTGCAAACGCCCGCTCTGGGCCGTGGTCAGGATGCCGCCAGCGTCCCGAGCTCCTGCCGCACTGTTGTCCAGGAAAAAGTCAATGCCCATCTTGTCGAACCAGGAGGTAATTCTGCCCAGGAACAGCAGCCCGACCAGTCCCACTCGTTCGTAGACCTCGCTCCACAAAGCGTCGATCTTCGCCAGGGGCCAGCTGACCAGAGCCAGGAACGAGCGGCCGACAAAGATGTACAAGGTTTCGAAGTCCAGATTGCGCTGGGCATGGGGCTTGAGCACCCCGCGCATGACCATGAACCCCAGGCCGGTGAAACCCAGTAGCAACAGGGTCATCAGCACCTTCCAGGCCGACCAGGGCTGAAAGTCATATGCGCCGGGAAAGGGCAGGAAGCGGTACAGCAGATCCGGGTACAGGCCCTGGGCGATACACAGGAAGGCCGCCGCGCCCATGGCGATATACATGTTTACCGGAATGGGTTTGAGCGGTTTATCATAGGTTGGTTTGCCGCCCCAGAAAGCGAAGTAGGGCAGTTTCAACCCCACAGAGAGGAACGTGCCCACCGCGGCCACTTCCATCAGCATGCCCAGGAGGATTTGGTGGTCGTTGAAGGCCCCGGTGATGGTCATGGTCTTGGAGACAAAACCGTTAAAAATGGGCATCCCGGAGATGGACAGTCCGGCGACCACGTAGGCCAGCATGACCAGGGGCAACCGACCGGCCAGACCGCCCAGCTCATTCAGTTTCGCTGTTCCCGCAGCATAGAGCACCGCGCCCACACTCATGAACAACAAACCCTTATAGAGGATGTGGGCGTAGGCATGGGCGCAGGTTCCGTTCAGCGTCATGGCCGTACCAATGCCGATGCCTGCGACCATGTACCCCACCTGGGACATAATGTGGTAAGAAAGTATGCGCCGGGCGTTGTTCTCCATGGTCGCGTAAAAAACACCCCAAAGGGCCATGGCCACGCCCATCCAGGCCAGGAATTCCCAGCCGGCAAAACCCCGGGCCAGAACGTAGACCGCGGTCTTGGTGGTAAAGGCGCTCATGAACACCGCGCCGGGAATGGTTGCCTCAGGATAGGCATCCGGCAGCCAGGCGTGGGCGATGACAAAAGCCGCGTTGACACCAAAGCCGAGCATGATCAGCCAATCGTAGTACTGGGCATCCGCGGGGATGATCCCGGTGAAGGTGAAGTCGCCCACGACCTGATAACGGAGCAGAATCCCGGCCAGCATCAACAGCCCGCCGATGGTATGGATCACGAAATAGCGGATTCCCGCACCCACGGCCCGAGGATTATCCCTGGAATTGAACCAGATCAGCAGGGTCGAGGCCACACTCATGATTTCCCAGAAGATGAACAGGGTCAGGTAGTCCCCGGCAAAAACACAGCCAAAGGCCCCGCCGACATAAACCGCCGCGGCCACATGGTGGCGAATCTCTTTGAGATGGAATGCATAGATGAATCCGATCAACGCCTGGATGGCAAAGACGTTGGCAAAGAGCAACGCCAGGCTGTCCACCCGACCCAGGGACAAATCCAATCCGAGATATCGCAGCTGAAGATAATCACAAGGCTCAACCACGAACACGGACACGATGGCCAGGACTGGAGCCAATGGCAGAAGCCAGCGCCACCAGGTCACGGTTGTCCGGGCCAAAAGCAGGAGGACCAGACCCAGGCCGAAAAAAACAATGGTCGGGTGGAAGAACCCATCGAAAATATTAGTCATGGATATCCTCGGGGGCGCCGATCAGCGGAGCAATGATGCGTTTCATCACAAAGGCCATGGCCACGGCCAGAACAAAGCCGAATCCGGCCCAGAAGCCAGGAAAGACTTCCCAGGCCACATGCGGATCGTACGGGCCGATAAAGAAGTTCAATACGACCAGAACGGCCAATATGACCAAGAAGAGCAGCTTGAGCCTGCCGGACTGGGCGCGCAGGGTCGCAATCAGGGTGTTTTCATGAATGGATGGCTCTGGCATTGGCGACTCCTAGAACTGCCCCATCAGTCTGATGAAGCTCATGAACGTATCCGGGTACAGGCCCAGTAAGATGGAGATCAAGGCGGTCAGACACAGGGGCACGACCATGGTCAACGGGGCTTCTTTGTAGTCATCCAGGCGAATGCCCGGAGCCGGAGCCTCGAAAAAAGCCTTGTAGATGATCGGACCGAAATAGCTGGCGTTGAGCACCGTGCTGGCCAGCAGGGCGATGAGAATGGCGATTTGCCCGGCATCCAACGCTCCGTTGGCCAGATACCATTTGGTCACGAAGCCGGATACCGGGGGAGCGCCGATCATGCTCAGGGCTGCCAGGGAGAATGCCCCGAAGGTCCAGGGCATCCGCCGTCCCATGCCGGAAAGCATGCTGATTTTTTTGATGTGGGTGGCTACGTAAATCGCCCCGGCACCGAAAAACAGCGTAATTTTGGCAAATGCGTGGTGGGCGATGTGCACCGTGCCGCCCATCACGGCCATGGGCGTGAGCAAGGCCACGCCGAGAATGACATAGGACAATTGACTTACCGTGGAGTAGGCCAATCGGGCCTTCAGGTCATCCTTGGTCAAGGCGATGCACGAGGCCACGACAATGGTGAATGCGGCCAGATAAGCCGTGGGAATACCCAGGTAGAGGACATCCATGGCTTCCAGGCCAAAGGCCGAGAGGATGATCCGACAGACGCAAAACACCCCGGCCTTGACCACGGCCACGGCGTGCAGCAAGGCCGAGACAGGTGTAGGCGCGACCATGGCCGACGGTAGCCAGTTATGCAGCGGCATGATCGCGGCCTTGGCCAGTCCGGCGATGAACAGGACGTAGGTCACGGTCACCGCAACAGGGTTGGCGTCCGCAGGGAAGATGCCGTGAACCACGTCGGTCAGATTGAAGTCCAGGCTACCGGCCAGAACATAGGTCATGATCATCGCCGGAAGCAGGAACAGCTTGGAGGTACCCATCAGGTAGACCAGGTACTTGCGGGCTCCGGAAAATGACTCTTTGTCCTGGTGGTGGGCGACCAGGGGATACGTGAACAGGGTAATGATTTCGTAAAAAAGATAGAGGGTAAAGATGTTCGCGCTGAAGGCCACGCCCAGGGCTCCGAAAATAGCCACGGCAAAGCAGAAGTAGTAGCGGGTCTGGGCGTGCTCGTTTAGCGAGCGCATGTAGCCGATGTTGTAGCTGGTGGCCAAAATCCAGAGAAACGAAGCCACCAGGGCGAAGATCAGGGACAGGCCGTCCACGCCGAATTTAACGGTGACTCCAGGGATCAGAGTGAACAGGGTGAAGGTCCAGATCTTGCCGTCCAGCACGTCCGGAACAAACGTCAAAACAGTAATAAACGTCAGGATGCCCGCGGCAAAGGAGACGGCTTCCCTGGCATTGGGGTTGGAACGGGTCAGGGAGATGGCGAACGGCGCGACCAGGGTGATGAGCAGGGGGAGCAGGATTTTGGCGCTGACCAATATCTCGGGCATGGTTTAGCCTCGCAGGGTGCGCAGGCGCGCGCTTTCAATGTGGCCGTAGCGCTTGGCCACGACAATAATGATCGCCAGAACCAGGGCCGCCTCGGCCGCGGCCAGCCCCATGACGAACAGGGCCGCGGCATGCCCCACCGTGCCCGATGCGGCGGTGAGCTGGCCCGAGGCGACGATACTCAGTCCAGCGCCGTTGAGCATCAGCTCCACGCTGATGAGCATACCCACCAGGCTGCGCCGCCAGATCACCCCGAGCAGGCCCAAACCCAACAAGAGCAAACTGACCAGTTGAAACATGGAAAGCGCCGTCATTGACCTTGTCTCCTTTCAAAGGCCAGCAGCACCGCTCCGGCCATGGCTACGGTCAGAATCACGGAAATCAGCTCAAAGGCCAGGAAGTAGGGCTCGATAAAGGTCTGACCCAGGTCCATGAGCACAATCTCCGTCGGGTGTTCATGGGAAACCAGAGGCTGAACGTGCAGCACCCTGGCGATGAGCATGGTCGGGGCCAGGGCCGCGACAATGCAGCCAGCCACGACCCACCAGGGGCGCCCCGGCTGCTCCTCCGCACCCACCGGCGGTTTTGTGAGCATGATTGCAAAAAATATCATGATGCTTACAGCAGCCACGTAAATGAGGATCTGCATCAGGGCCATGAACGGCGCTGCCATGAGCAGGTAGCACCCGGCCACGCCGAACAGTGTCAGTGCCAAGCCCACAAGGGCCCGAACCAGATTCCGGCTGAATACCGCCATGAGGCCGCCGAACAAAATAATCGTCGTGTAGACGCCAAACGCCACATAGGCGAGAGTTTCCATCACTGTCCCCCTTGGGCCGGGGTGGACGCTTCCCCGGGTCGGCTCTCAGCCTGCCCGCGCAATCTGGCAAGCAGGTCAAAATGAAAATCGTTGCGATCAAAGCCAGCCTGGTAAAGCTCCGTGGAAAACCGCAGCGAGTCCACGGGACAGCTTTCCACGCACGTCCCACACAGACTGCACAAGGAAAAGTCATACGTGAACCGTGCCGGGTCCTTTGGGGCAGTGGGTTTCTTGACCTTCTCCCCCCGAGCCTCGGCCTCTTCCATGGCCTTCGTCTGCTCCGGGGTTGGTTTGGGAGCCTTCTGCTTCACCACGGCTAGGCAGGCACTGGGGCAATTCATGGCGCACATACCACAGGAAATGCACCTGGGAACCTCCGGAGCATCATCCTTGCCGATAAGTTCAACATGCCCGTGATAGGTCCGCAGGTTGGCGTCATCCACAGTGGCTCGCGGATAATGCACCGTTACCTGGGGGCGGACAAAAGCCCGAAAGGTAACTCCCAAGCCGATCGCCAGGCTCCACAGTCCTTGTAGCGCCTTTCCGAATTCTCGGATCATGGTCATTGTCTCACCATCAGATTTTCACCAGGACAAGGGTCACGAGCAGGTTAATCAGGGCCAGGGGCAGCAGCCACTTCCAGCTGAGGTTCAAAAGCTGGTCAAAGCGCACGCGGGGATAGGTCCAACGGAACCACATCATCACCAGCAGCAGCAGATAGACCTTGACCAAGAACCACCAGACGCCCGGCGCGGCCGGACCGTTCCAGCCACCCAGAAACAAGGCCGTGGCAACAGCACAGACCACGATCATGTTCGCGTACTCGGCAAGAAAGAAGATGCCGAACCCCATGCCTGAGTACTCGGTATGGAACCCCGCAGTCAGCTCGCTTTCCGCTTCCGGCAGGTCGAAGGGGGCCCGATTGGTCTCGGCCAGTGCGCAGACAAAGTAGATAAAAAAGGCCACCGGCTGGACCATGATGTTCCACTGCCAAGGCCAGGCACCCTGCCCGGAGACAATGGTCGACAGATTCAATGAGCCGAACTGGAACGCAATGGCCAGCACGGCCAACAGCAGCGGAATTTCATAGGCCACGGATTGGGCCACGGCCCGAGCCGCCCCCAGCAGCGACCATTTGTTCTCGGAACTCCACCCGGCCAGGCACAGGGCCAGGACGTTGATCCCGGCAAAGGCCAGGATCAGCAGCAACCCCAGATCCATTTCCATGGCCGTAAGTACCGGACCAAAGGGAATGGGCAGGAACAGAACAAAGACCGGGGCAAAGGAAATAATCGGCGCGGTCCAGAACAGCCATTTGTCGGCCCCTCGGGGAGTAATCAGTTGCTTGCCCACCAGCTTCAGAGCGTCGGCAAGGGGCTGGAGTATGCCGTGGGGACCAACCTCAAAGGGGCCGGGCCGACGCTGGATATGCCCGGCGACTTTCCGTTCCAGGTAGACCAGAACCAGACCGTTGAGGCCCACGAACCCGGCCAAAAGGCCCAAGGCCAGGAGGATGGTAAACAGTTCCGGGGGGATGCCGAAGGGAGGATTCATGGGGATCACCTGTCGATTTCCGGAATGACCAGGTCAAGGCTGCCCAGAATGGCCACGGCATCGGCCAACAAGGTGCCTCTAGCCACTTCGGCGAGGAGACTCAGATTGGAAAAACCCGGTGCGCGCAATTTGACCCGGTAGGGTTTGGCGCTGCCGTCGCTGACCAGATGTACGCCGATTTTGCCGCGCGCGCCCTCAACCGCGAAGACAACTTCACCTTTGGGTGCCTTCCACTTGGGTTTGGGAGCGTTTTTAGCCCAGAACTCACCGGTAGGAAGCATATCCAAGGCTTGCTCAATAATGTTCAGACTCTGCTCGATTTCAGCCATGCGCACGTTGTAGCGGGCCATCCCGTCGCACTCGTGATCCGTGGGGATGCTGAAATCCAGCTCGGGATAGACAGAGTAGGGTTCTGCTCTGCGCACGTCATAGGCAACGCCGGAGCCGCGCAACGTGGGACCGGTTGCTCCATAGCGGCGGCACATGTCTACGGAGATGTGCCCAACGCCCTCCAGGCGATGGCGCAAAATCATGTTGTCCGTGACCAGATCGCGGTACATGGGCAGACGAGAACGAAGATAGGGCACAAAATCCCGGATCATGTCCAGGGCGGTGTCGTCCAGATCCGCGGCAACCCCGCCCAGGCGATAATAGCTGTATGTCAGCCGAGAGCCTGTGGGGCGCTGCAAAATATCCAGAATCCGTTCCCGATCATCAAACCCGTACATGATCGGGGTGAAGGCGCCCAGGTCCAGAAGGAACGCCCCCCACCAAAGCAGGTGCGAGCTGATCCGGTTCAGCTCGCAGGTGATCACCCGAATGAATTCGGCCCGGCGGGGAACCTCAATCCCACCCAGTTTTTCCACGGCACCGGCCCAGGCCCAGTTCCAGGCAAGGGCATGCAGATAGTCTACCCGGCCCATATTCGGCATATACTGATAGTACGTCTGCTCCTCACCCATTTTCTCGTGCATCCGGTGCAGATACCCCAGCACCGGCTCGGTGCGCAGAATGTATTCCCCTTCCAGTTCGAAAATGATCCGCAAAACACCATGGGTGGCCGGGTGCTGCGGCCCCATGTTCAGGATCATGGTGTCCGGTGAACTGCCTTTTTCGAAGTGGTTGGTGTAGAAATCTCCGCCGAGATAAAGTCGCCCTGGAGATACGGAACTGGTCATGGCAAGCCCTTGGGTTGATAAGCGCTGAATCTGATTCGGAGCAATCTCAAAGAGGAGAGCAATGCAAACCTCAGGCTGAGGGAGTGTCTGCAGCGTGGTGACGTTCAGCCGAATTCGATACTTCTGACGCATCCGAAGGTGCGTCAGGAGGTGCGTCAGAGGCCGGGTCATTATCAGGTTTCGGCTGAAAAACCACAGCATCAGTGGCTTGCGGCCCTCCATCGTTCTCGGGAATAAGGTCCGCCAAGCCCTTGAGCGCCTTGGCGCTCTTACGCAGTGGATGAAATTCCGCATCCTCCGCGGCCAGGAGCAAGGGTGTCATGTTCTCGTTCCCCAGGTAGACAACGCCGAAAAAATCCCGACATTCCCGCTCATGCCATGAGGCCCCATGATAGATGTCGGAAATCGTCGGGATCTCAGGCGCATCCTTTGCAATCATTACCCGAAGAGCGATTCGGCCCGGCGTGTCGAAATGATCGAAGTGGTATACGCCAAGGAAGCCCTCGGAAACCTCCACCACGGAAACACCCTCCAGAAAATAGGCCTGTTCAAGAAGTCTGGCCACCGCCGGACGCAATTGCTCCGGCCCAAGGTAAGCGGCAAGCGTCAGACCGGACACTTCAGGGGAGCAGGCTTCCAAACGCAAAGCCGGAAGGTCGTGCAGCATCTCGGGAATCATTGGGCACCTCGCTTGACTTCGGCCGCTCCCACTGGCTTGGCCACTGGCCACCAGCGTTTCCCGGTGATTTTTTCCTGAATCATGAACAGCCCTTCCAGCAGGGCCTCAGGGCGGGGTGGACAACCCGGTACGTAGACATCCACGGGGATAATGCGATCGACTCCCTCGACGACATTATATTGGCCTTTGTAGTTGAACGGCCCGCCGGAAATGGAGCAGTTCCCCAGAGCCATGACCCACTTCGGTCCGGGCATCTGCTCATACAATCGGACTACGGCCGGGGCCATTTTTTTGGTTACCGTGCCAGCGACGATCATCAGATCGGACTGCCTCGGCGAGGGGCGGAACACCTCCGCTCCGTAACGGGCAAGATCAAACCGGGCCATGCCCACGGCCATCATCTCAATGGCGCAACAAGCCAGGCCGAAAGTCATCGGCCAAAGGGACATGGAGCGGCAGACATCGAAAATTTTTTCCAGCGGGTCGATCCGGATCGGCGCTTGATCCTGATCCAGATCAGCCGGCTTTAAAGAGAAATCCGCCTCGGCCATGAGAATACTCCTTTGCGCCAGAAATAAATGATGGAGACACCCAGAATAAACAGAAAGATGAAGAGCTTGATCAGCGGCAGGAGTCCCTCGGAGTGTGGATAATAGGTGGCCACCGGGAACAGATAAAGGATATCCACTTCAAATGCGAGAAATATCAGGGCATAAAAATAGTAGTTCACTCCAAAACGAGACCAGGCACTCCCCTGTGGCCGGATACCGCATTCATAGGGCAACCCGATATCTCCGCCCTTGAAGCGGGGGGCGATCAGCCGGGAAATGAGCAGCGGACCGGCGGCAAACAGAGCACCGGCCAAGAGAAAAATAATGAGGGCCAGATGAAACCAGCTGAAAACCATGTGACACCACCTTGTCGCCGTTTACAAAGAAATACCGCAGAGCATGAAAGAGCATCAATGAAAAAAAACAATCAATTTGAGTAGATATGTTTACGCTAGCTATTGCACGCCATTTTGTCAAGGATGTGAAAAAAAGAACACTAGGTTATGCAGGTGAGTTTTTCACACCCAGAGTGCAGCAAAGCACTTGCAACACTCCAGAATGTATGGAGATGGAAGGGAAGCAATACTGATGGAAAATTGCTGAAAAAAGAACCGATCTTTGCTCCGGGGCATATTCACTGCCGGATGAATTGCGCGACCCGAAAAAAAGAAAACCAGGCTGAAAGTACGCCAAGGATCGCGACCAGAGGCCAGAACCAGGTCGGCTGATAAACAAGCTGGACAATGCTGATCAGAAAGGCAAAGAGGGCGCACATGCCAAGAGCGATCCAAATACCCAGGCGAAGCTCCCAGACTCGTGGAACGGCGAGCGCCTTGCTACGTTTTTCCAATTTGAAGAAAAGGGAGGCGACCACGATACTGATCCAAAGACAGACAATGATCGCCCAAAGTACATCACCAGGATAATGGGAACCTCTCAATACCCTGCCAGTCCCAACGAGCCCGCCCCATCCCAAGGCAAGAAAGAGGACAAACCATGCGACCAAGCGGTGCGACGAGTACCACATAAAGATACCCAAAGGCACTAGAAACATGGCCGTGGTGGTATGTCCGGAGGTGAAGCTGCCTTTGCTGGCAGCTTCAGAAAATCCGTATGAACCGATAAGCCAAATTGAAGAAAAGGTTTGCTCACCACGAAGAACGTCCAATGGCCGTGCTCTTTGAAAAAGAGCTTTCATTCCGCGATTGGTCACCAAGAAAAGAAGCATGCACGAGAGATAATATCCGGCAGCCAGTCGAACATGCTTGGCTTTTGCGGCCCAAGCGGGAAAAAAGGTGCACCCGTAAAGGATCAGTGCCAGAACAATCGTAATGTATGTTGTATCCTGGGCACCAGGAGGTCCTCCTTGAAAAAGTGAGCGATCCGAGAAATCAGACCACCACTGCAACCATGGTACGTCCTGTTGCAGGTGGATGGCCCAGGCTGTGGCTGGAAGGTCACCATGCACAAGTGGAATACTGAGAAGCAAACCGATCAACCCGCTGGTACCGATCCACCACACGAGTGCGGAAGAAGACAGACGATTCCAAAGTCCGGGCTTCAAAACGGATTCCGTCTCAAGCTTGGTGGGCATGAGCGTGCAGGATTGTTAAGGGCTGTTGTTACGGCCTATTTGGCCTGAAAAATTTTGAGGGGATCGCCGGGAACAAAGTGCCAGAGCAGTCGCCCTCCGGCTGAAAGCGCAAAGAGGATGTTCCCAAGCCACGCACCAAGAAAGGGAGAGAGAAAACCGCGTTCTCCCAGGGAAACTCCGAGCACGAAGAGTACATAGTACACGAACACGATGGCCAGCCCTACGGCAATATTCACGTAGAGACTGTCAAAAATCGTGTACAGCGCCAAGGCAATGAGAGCCATCACCAGCAGGGAGAATGCATAGGACCATTTCATATGCCATGCGGTGCGCAGTCGTTCAACATTGGAGCCGGTTCCCTCCAGGTAGGCAATGATCCGGCCCAGTTCAACGAGTGACAGCGCGGCAGGGTCAAATCGAGCCTGCAAAACACTGAAGGCATCTAAATCCTGGGTTATTGCCAACGTGTGTGTGGGCAGTTCCCTGACATCAAAAGAGTCGACATCGTACAGCCGGGCGTTCTGGAGCAACCATTCCCGTTCACGAGCCACAAACGTTTCCGCGACAATGATCTCTCGCAGAACGTTGCCCTCCCCGTACGTATACACGGCCACGCCGGAACCTGTTCCTGCCCCTGGAAGCGCTCTATCGACGCTGACGATGTATGGCCCGTTCAAGAACCAAACGTTTTCGATTTCCACGACACCAGGAGTTTGCTGGAGAACCTTCTCCTCCCAAATGCGATCCATGGTCCGCTGACCGGCCACGGCAAGTCCCTGAGACAGAAGGAGTTGGAAAAGGCACCAGGCAAAACCGTACACGGCAAAAAAGCGAACCAGTGCTCCATAGGAAACGCCACCGGACTGCAACGCCAACAATTCCCGGTGGCGGACGAGAAGGCCGATCTGCACAATCAACGCGACCAAAAATACCGCGGGAAGGATCTGGGAGAGGATCAAGGGAAGCTTGGCCAGAAAGTAGGCGATCATCACTCCGACGCCGACACCGGATTCGACGAATCGATCCAGATTTTCCACAAGATCCTGGAGAAGGTAGATGCACGCGCCGACACCCAGGCACAATCCAGCTAAAAACAAATTCTGAATCAAAAGATACTTCTGGAGAACATTCAGGCGCTGGCCGGATATCAAGCGCAGAATTGTGGATCCAGATGCAGAGGCTGGAGGGGGAAGCTTGAAGGATGGGGAATTCATGAAGGTCCGGCCGAGCTTGCTTTCCGGTTCAGAAATATTTGCAGATGGGCAATCCACTCGCCAATGCGCAGCCCGCGCTCCTGGGCCGCGAACCAGATTCCCAGTCCGGCCATGGCCCCAAAAAGCAGCATTTGTCCCCAAAGTGGCAGATAGGCAGGGACAATACCCAGTTCTCCAAGGACAATGCCGGTGGAAAACATGCCATAGAACACAAAAAACACGCCCATGATCAGAATCAAGGCATATTGCCGTTTCAACCCTTCAAAAGCCTGGGCCAGCGGGATGGCCAGCAGCCCCAAAATCAGACAGGCCACAGGGACGACCCAGCGCTTCTGGATCTCCACCGCAACCCGGTTGGCAAACTCTTCACCCCGCTGCTCCACCAGGTCAGGCATCGCGGACCAGCTTCGCAACTCGGCCCAGGACATTTCCTTGGGCCGAGGTTCCCGAACGGATATGCCCATCAGCAACTGGTCCAAGTCCAGACGAACAAGATAGGTCTCGAAGCGCAACTCGGTGATGGCATTGTGCTGCAAGCGATAGATACGGCCATGTTCCAATGCAAAAAGGATGCGGCCTTCCTGGGGCTCGGTGACCACATAGCCCACCGGGGCGACAATGACCGCGGTGATCTCGGGGCGGGTCTGGTCCTCAACAAAGACCTGGCGCAGCCGTTGATCGGCGTCAACGTTCCTCGCAAAGATCGTCAACCCTGGAAAGTCTTTATGAAATATTCCCGGTTGCAAGACCATCTGGGTTTTGGAATGGGCCAATTCCAGAGCGATCCTGCGAAAATTGTCAAAGCCCCAGGAAATACCCCCCAGGCTGACCACCAGGGCCAGAATCGATGCGGAAAGGGAAAAGACGACTGGAGCCGGCAGAATCTGGTACAGACTGACCCCGCCGGATTTCAAGGCGATCAGTTCCCGATCGTTGCTCATCCGCAAAAAAACAAGAAAAATACTCAGCAGGCACGCCACCGGAATGAGCATAAAAAGGAAGAACGGACTCAGAAATACAAACAGACGGATGATGTCCAGGGTAGACACCTGCTGATGCAGAAACAACTCGCGCAACTGTAGCAGGCGTCCGACAAGGAGCAGGGAAATCAACCCGGACCATGTCAAAAAGAAAAGAACACAGATTTCCTGGAAGACACGCTTCTGGAGCAGTGTCCAACGATGGGGAAGATAGGCGGAAAAGTTCAAGAGGACTCGCTTTCCCTGGTGCTTTCAGAAGAGCCGTCGGAGCGGAAAAACCGCTCCAAAAAGCGTCCATCACTGGGCCCCAGGTTGAACCGCATTCCGGCCTCGGCCAAAACCGTGGATAGTTGGCGTTCGGGATAATCCCGAAGGGTTTCATCGACCCAGGCCACGGCACGCCTGATCGGTTCGGTCATCGGGACTGTGTGCATACCCATCCACTTGCTCACGGCTCAGATGAGAGGGAGAGAGAGCCGATGCGGTGTCGGCCTCTGCTGTTTCTTCTGCTTGTCGTCAAAAGGAAGAAGCCTACAATAAGCTTCCCGGGATGACAACGCGGCCCCAAGCACCCGGCCTGCTTTCTTCACAATCCCTCCTTGCCTGGATGTCGGCTCTTTGCTATTCGCGGATGGCGCTTCACCGCTCCCTGCACAGACGCGACCATCATGGGGATGCGCCGCGAAAATGGGCAGGTCAATTCAAACCACTTCATATCAAGGAGCTGACGTATGGCGAAGGGATCACGTTTTGGCGTTTTAGCGGCACTGGTGCTTTGCCTCGCCTTCAGTGGCCCGGCCTGGGCCGAGAGGACACTGGTCAATGGCATTGACTTCGGTTTTCCACCATTCGGCTTCGTGGATACCCAGGGCAATCCCGCTGGCTTTGACGTGGATGCCGTCAACTGGATTGCTGACAAAATGGGCTTTTCCGTCCGGCACCAGCCCATGGATTGGGACGGAATCATTCCGGCCTTGAATACCAATCGCATCGACTTCATTGCCTCGGGTATGAGCATCACCGAGGAGCGGAAAAAGGTGGTCAACTTCACCATTCCGTACTATGAAGTCACCCAGGTTCTGGTGGTCAATGCAAATGAAACCGCCACCTTTGATGAAATGTTCACCACCGGCAAGAGAATCGGTGTCCAACGTGGCACGAACACCCATACCCTGCTCATCGACATGGCCAAGGAGCCAGGCATGAATTTCGAAATCGTCGCCTACGACTCCACTGACCTGTCCATGCAGGACCTGCCCATCGGGCGCATCCACGGCTCGGCCATGGACAGTTCCATTGCCCGGGAAGTCAAGAAAGGCCGGCCCTTCAAAACCGTCGGCACCTTCGACGTTCCGCCGGACGGGTACGGCTACGCCGTTCGTAAAACCGACACAGAACTGCTGAACATGCTCAACGAAGGTCTGAAGAAACTGATGGCCGATCCTTACTGGGTCGAACTGAAGCAAAGGTGGGAACTTGAATAGCAGCCTCAGATAAAACGTCAATACCGTGGGGGGCACTGTCCCCCACGGTGCACCATCCTCTGAGCCAATCACCGCACAAGTTTAACCGACCACCTGCCAGCCTGATGGACTTTGCCAAAACAATACCCGTTATCTGGGAATCCCTGCCCTTTATCCTGGGCGGAATCACCTGGACACTGAGCCTGGTCTTCGGGGCCATGCTCCTTGGTCTGTGCCTGGGAATCCCCTTGGCCGTGGGCCAGGTGTACGGAACAAGAACAGTGCGGGGATGCATCGGCATCTACGTTTGGTTGTTCCGCGGGATTCCCATCCTCGTCCAGCTCTACCTCTTCTATTTCGGCATTCTGGCCTACCTCAGCCAAGTCCCCTCATTGGCCGGACTGGGGCTGGACAGCGCCTTTCTTGCAGCCTTGCTGGTGCTCGGGCTGACCAGCGCGGCCTATCAATCGCAAATTTTTCGCGGATCCATCCAGGCACTGCCCGAAGGCCAGCTCAAGGCAGCACAGGCCCTGGGCATGACCGAGTCACAGGCCGTCCGGAGCATTATCCTGCCCCAGGCCTTGCGGTTATCCATTCCGGGCTGGTCCAATGAATACTCTATCCTGCTCAAGGATTCGGCCCTGGCATTTGCCATCGGGGTTATGGAAATCATGTCCCGAACCCGCACCGTGGCCGCCCTGACCCATGAGCCCTTGCCCTTCGCCCTGGTAGCCGGCGTCCTCTTCTACCTCCTGACCCACATGGGGATCAGAGCATTGAAGACCCTGGAACGAAAGGTGCGCATCCCCGGCTACGCCCGTCAAGGAAGCATGTCATGACCACGCCACAACCCATCCTCCGCGTCGAAGGAATCCACAAGACCCTGGGCGACCAGCTCGTCCTCAACGACGTCTCCCTGACCGTCAACCGGGGCGAGGTAAAAATCCTGATCGGACCATCCGGTTCGGGCAAAAGCACCCTTTTGCAGTGCTTGAATTTTCTACACCATCCGGACCAGGGTCGGATTTGGCTGGATGGCCGGGAGTTCAAGGCCACGAGCCGCAGAGAGCTTTGTGCCTTCCGGCAACAGGTTGGCATGATTTTTCAGGACTTCAACCTCTTCGACCATCTGACTGCACTAGGCAATGTGCAGATTGCCCTGATCAAGGTCAAAGGCATGGCCAAGGCCAAGGCCACCCACCGGGCCAAGGAGGAGCTGGCCCGAGTCGGCCTGGCGGACAAAATGGACCTTTACCCGGCTCAGTTGTCCGGTGGTCAAAAGCAACGCGTCTCCATGGCCAGGGCCCTGGCCATGGATCCCAAGGTGCTGCTTCTGGATGAACCCACAAGTGCGCTTGACCCTGAACTGATCGGCGAGGTCCTGGCCGTGATCCGTTTTCTGGCTTCCGCCGGCATGACCATGATCATGGCCACCCATCAGATCGCCTTTTCCGCGACCATGGCCCATGAATTTCTTTTCATGGAAAAAGGCCGGATCGTGGAACGCGGCAGCCCAGTGCATCTTCTTGCTCCTGGGGCCACATCGCGAACCATGGCCTTTTGCGCCAAGATCAACGAACTCTCCGGAGACCTGGGCATGGCTGAACGTCGTTGTGCATCCTCAAGCAGCGCCTTGGCCGACAAACCCCAGGGCGGTCATGGCACGACATGAACGACTACTGGCATTTTTTTCTAAATGATGTTTTCCCTGCCTTGAACCAGGGGCTCTGGATCAGCATTGCCGTGATCGTGCCTTCGGCTCTGCTGGGGCTGGCCCTGGGCGTGCTGGTCGGTTCACTGCGGGTCTACGCCCCGGCACCGGTTCGCCTGCTTAACGAGGTCTACGTGTCGCTTTTCCGGGGCACGCCGTTGGTGGTTCAGCTATTCTTCTGGTATTTCGCCCTGCCCCATCTCCAGATTGGTGATCTGCGGATCGTGCTTTCGCCCATGTCCGCGGCGATTCTTGGTTTCACCCTGTGCAGCGGAGCCTACCATTCCGAATACATCCGGGGCGCCCTGCTCTCCATCCGCCATGGGCAAATAAAAGCCGCGCAAGCCTTGGGAATGAGCAAGACCCAGACCGTGCTCTGGGTGGTCTTGCCCCAGGCCATGCGCCGGGCATTGCCCGGCTGCGGCAACGAGATCATCTATTTAATAAAGTATTCCTCACTGGCATCCATCATCACCCTCAACGAACTGACCGGTATCGGCCGAACCATCGCCAAGCAGACATGGCGAAACATCGAGGTTTTCGTTGCCCTGGGCCTTTATTACCTGCTCCTGGTGACCCTGGCTACGCTGCTTCTGCAATATATCGAACGCAGACTTGCGCTGCCGGGATTTTCACACGCCAGGAGATAAGGTTGGTTATCGCGCACAACCGGACGGTTCGTGACTCACGGCCGTGTGCTCCCGTTGCCGACAATCCAGCCCGGGAGGCTCTTTTTAAACCTATTCAGCCTCAGGGCTGTACGTGCGGATCGACTGCACCCCTTCCCAGGAGTAGTAGGTATTCACAGCAGTCGCCCCATCCTTCTCCGTGATCCGGATGAATTCCGTGCCCAGAAACAGAACGGCACCTTCATAAATCCGCCCTTCGTTGATCTGGATCTTCATGCCCTTGCGCAGTTTGCGTGACAAGGTACCATGCAAGGGCATCGAGGCGTACTCAAAAACTTTTTCCAATGTTTCCTTTTGCATCTTCGCTCCCATGAAATAATGGTTGTGACGAAATGTTTCCGTCAAGGATTCGAAATGGTTTTCAGCAGGAAACCGACCGGTTGCGCACGATATTCCTGGTTCATGCCGCGAGACGCCCCGAACCGGGACCATTTACTGTCGCTTGCAGCGGCCACCGGCACGCACACCCTGACCGGCACGACCCAGAACCCATGAATGAAACAAAAAGCATGCCAGATCGTGGCATCAAAAAATTCAAACAATTTCAAGATATTAAAATAACAACCTTTTGCCTTCACACCAATATTGTCATTCCTTAATGTAAGGTGAAACAATAACGTTACAACAATGCGAAGGAGATTTCATGCCTGAGGATCCACTCCGCGGCCTGCCGCAGCTCTATGCGGACATGGAAGATCGATACGCCAACATCGCTAAGAAAATCGGCCTGACCTGTTCCGGGTGTCCTGATAACTGCTGCACGAGCTATTTTCAGCATCACACCCACGTGGAGTGGGCCTATCTCTGGAAAGGATTGAAGGAGCTTCCGGATGCACAGTTGCGAGAGATCCGTTTGCGGGCCCGAGAGTATGTGGAACAGGCCCATCGCATGCTGGCCGAACACCGCGTACCGGAACTGATGTGCCCGCTGAATGAAGATGGCCGATGCGTGCTTTACACGCACCGGCTGATGATCTGCCGGTTGCACGGCGTGCCCAACGTTTTCACCCTGCCAAACGGCATTTGCAAGGAATTTCCAGGTTGCTTCCGGAGCCAGGACCGAGCTCGGGCTGTGGCATCCCAGGATGCCCCACCACCCAAGCTGGACCGGACGGATTTGTATCGTCGACTTGTGGAAATGGAGATGAACTATCTGCGAAGCATGGCCAATAAGCCGACAAAGGTTCGCCTAACCTTGGCCGAGATGATTCACCAGGGACCACCGCGAACAAGATAAAAAGAGGGGATGGAGGAAAATTCGAGGTGTGCAGATGGAGAGGGGTTAGCGCGCCGCGCGGTCCTGAGAGCCATAGGGTACCGAGATACTGTGCCCCTAAATACCCATCAGGAACCGCGCGAGCGGGCATCAGGATTCAAGGCTGGCCCCGGACACCGCCTGGACCACATCTCCTTTGGCATTGTACACAGATGTGGTTTCCATGGCCACAAGCCGAGAGATGACGGCGGGATCCTGCAGTACTTGACGCTGGAGCCGGGCTTTGCGGATGTTTTTCATGGCCTCAGCCTGGGATTGGCCCTCACGGGGAGCGGCATCAGTCGCCTGGGCTTTCGGGATCTCCATAACCGCTGGTGCGATGACGGGCATTTCCATAATTCAACTCCTTTCTTTTTTGATGACCTGGTAGTTACTTTATCGTCCGGTTTGTCAACTTCTTTAGGGATATTTCCAGAAAAAAACGTTCACACTCTGCGTTTCCACCATCACTCCGCTTTCAACAAACGGCTTTCTCCTCCCGGCCCTGAGCAGCAACACTGCTCCAAGAGAACGGTTCTAAAAGAGAAGCCTTGAATTTTTTTCCCATGCGGCTACCCTGCAAGTCATCATGCATGCTTGATGCCAATGAAACCGCGAACCGTAACCGGAGATTTTCATGACCACGACCATCGAAGAAAAGCCCATCCATACCCTCACGGAATTTTACGATCTGATGGACCAGACGGCTCAGATCCGTCGAAAGGCCACCCTGGACGTCCTGTCCAATCGCGAACCCGGCGCATCAGACATTACATCCTTACGCAATGCCCTGAAAAATTTGAAAGATGCACCTGAAGCAGACTCCGGAAAACCCTTTGAGCGTCATCTGCGCATGGATGACGACCACGGCGTCACCGTGGATCTGGACTATGAAGTGACCGAGCTGGCCAGGGATATAACCTATTTGGAACTCGGAGAGGCCGCCCTGAAGCTGGTCATCGAGGATCAAACCCCGGGGCTGCTTTCCCAGGCCGACCAGTTGGCCCAAAAACTGACCGATGTCCTGGGCAGCGCGACCTTGCGCAGCTTCATCACGGACCGTGACGGCACGGTGAACAACTACTGCGGGCGCTACCGCTCCTCGATCCAGGCCACCTACAATGCGGTTTTTTTGACCCATTTCGCCCGTAGCCGGGCAACATGGCCCATCGTGGTCACCTCCGGACCGCTGTCCGGCCCCGGCCTCCTGGATGTCAGCGTCATCCCGCCCAAAACCTACGTCATGGCCGCGTCCAAGGGCCGGGAATACATGGACCTGAGCGACAACTATGGCAGCTTCCCTGCTCCGGAGGAACAAAACCGGCTGCTCCAGGATCTGCATGGCGACCTGAAACATCTGCTGGAGCAACCTGAGCAGCGTAAATACGGACTGATCGGCTCAGGCCTGCAGGTCAAGTTTGGCCAGCTCACCGTGGCCCGCCAGGACATCTCCGGATCCGTTCCGGAAGACGAATCCCGGGCTTTTCTTCAGGCCGTAACGGATTTGGTTGAGCGCCACGACTCCGAGGGCCATGCCCTGCGCATCGAGGATACCGGACTGGATATCGAAATCATCCTGACCATCGGTGCCGGTGACGACCGCAAGGACTTCGACAAGGGCGACGGGGTGTTGTTCCTGGACCAGGAGTTGGGGCTGAACCTGGACAAAGGACCGCATCTGGTATGTGGGGACACCTTTTCCGACCTGCCCATGCTCCGAGCGACCTTGGAGCGCTGCCCGGACACCCATGCCGTGTTCGTGACCCGCAAACCGGAACTGCACAAGGCCGTGCTCGAACTCTGCCCCAAGGCCTTTCTCGTGGCCGAGCCGGATATCCTGGTTCTGGCCTTGCACGCCTTGTCCCGAGGCCCTCAATGATCGAAATCATCCAGGCCGACATCACCACCCTGCACGTGGACGCCATTGTCAACGCGGCCAACACCTCCTTGCTGGGCGGCGGTGGCGTGGACGGAGCGATTCATCGCGCCGCCGGACCGGAATTGCTGGAAGCCTGCCGGAAAATCGGCGGCTGCCCCACGGGCGAAGCCCGGATCACCCCCGGCTTCCGCCTGCCCGCGCGATTTGTGATCCACACCGTGGGCCCCATCTGGCGCGGCGGCCAACACCAGGAACCGGAACTGCTGAGAGCCTGCTACATGAACAGCATCCGTCTGGCTCAGGACCACGGCGTCCGAACCATTGCCTTTCCTGCCGTCAGCACCGGTGCCTATGGGTATCCCAAGCAAGACGCCGCCACCATTGCCCTGCAATGCATGGCCGAGTACGAACCTGACTTTGAGCGGATTATCGCCTGCTGCTTCAGCCCGGCTGAGGCCCAAATTTATGCGCAATTGCACAGATCAGCCCCGGCCTGACACCCAATCACCGTTTTTTCAAAGGAGAGCGCCCCATGCCCCTGAACAAGGAACTGCTAAGTATCCTGGCCTGCCCCAAGTGCAAGGCCGACGTCACCCTGACCCCGGCCGAGGACGGTTTGATCTGCCACCCTTGCGCGGTTGTCTACCCCATCAGGGAGGAAATTCCGATCATGCTCATCGAAGAGGCCATCCCGATGCAGGACTGGGAAAAGGGTGTCCGGGAACAGGCCAAAGGCGCGCAGTGAGTCCTCATGGTCTCGGACCTGGTCATGCCTGGAGCCCTAGAGGAGTCCTATCGGTGAAAGAAAATAGTGAATCCCGACGGGATTCCGTGCCATAGCTCATGGTAGCCAACCTATCGCTGGACAAACCCAAGCTGAGATACATAGCCTCTTTGGGGTATGGTCCGATCTCATGCCGCAACCCGGCAAGCCACCTGTCCGAAACGAAGAATGATTCTTCAGTTGTATCTATTCAGCAAATCCGCCAAAAAGATCTGGATACCGGCGTTCGCCGGTATGACTGATGTAGATGCAGTTTGCCTCGATAAGTCATTCCGGGGAACGCCGGAATCCAGTCCGTATTTATTGATGAACTGCTGGTTACAAACGACAAGGAGCAGCCATGCCTGAGCAGACAAAGGTATTGATCGTCGAGGACCTGCCCACGGATGCCCTCCTGGTGGAGCACGAAGTCCGGGAAGTTCTGCCCGAATCCACGTTTCTGGTCGTGGACACCGCTCCGGATTTCCTGGCGGCCCTGGATTCGTTTCAACCGGACGTCATCCTGTCCGACTACTCCATGCCCGAGTTCGACGGCCTCTCCGCGCTCAAGTTGGCCCAGGAACACGTTCCGGACACGCCCTTCCTGGTCATCACCGGCTCCATCAACGAGAAACCGCTCTGAAGTGCATGAAGGCCGGGGCCTGGGACTACATTCTCAAGGAACGTACCAAGCGTCTGGGTACGGCTATTTTGTCAGCCTTGGAACGGCGCAAGGAGCGCCTGGAGAAACGCTCGGCCGGGCGAGGCCCTGGAGAGGAGCGAACGGCTCTTCCGGAACCTTTTCGAGCAGCATGCTGTGGGCATGGAGGATCTGGATTTGGTTTTGAAGCACATTTTTAGCGACCCCAAGGCTGATGGAGCACGCTGAGGATGATGCGATACCCTGAAAATTGTGCCGCGGACGGGGTACCTTCGCCGTGTGGAAAAGCAGCGTCACCCATATGGTCCTGGATTATGAGCTGCCTCTGGGGCGAGCTCTTTTCAGCAGAGAAGTTTCGGTCAAACCTTTTGTCGACAGGACGGATTATTTCGGTGATCTGCGGGAAGGTATGGATATTCGGACCATGTACGAGTACGGCGTAAATTTTCTTGTTGAAATCAAGGATTACGTCGATTTTCTTTCCAAATTGTCTTTTGGCGGATCACATATCAAGGCATATCAGTTGACCGGATGGAAAATCGGACTAGGCTGGGAGTTTTAGTCCGCTTCAGCATGGAGGAAGACAGTGAGCACATTCCCTTTTTGGATCGGATTCGGCGACATTCATGAACAGACCGGCAATGTCCGTCAAATCCCGGAGCTGGCCGAGGCCGAGGCGGTTCTTGTCAGCGGTGACCTGACCAATCGCGGCCGCAAGAACGCCGCGGAGCGGATTCTCCGGGACATTCAGCGCGTCAACCCCCGGATCTTCGCCCAGATCGGCAACATGGACTACCCGGAGGTGGAGGACTTCCTGAATCTCCAGGGCATGAACATCCATGCCCGGGGCCTGGACCTGGGAAACGGGGTCGGCTTGATGGGCGTGGGCTACTCCACTCCAACGCCCTTCGGTACGCCGGGGGAGGTTTCCGACGACCAACTGGCCATCTGGCTGGCCCAGGCCCTCGAGCCGGTCAAGGATCTGCCGCACCTGCTCCTGGTGGCCCACAACCCGCCCTTTGGCACGGCCGCGGACAAGGTCGGCGGCAAGACTTCCGTAGGCAGCCGGTCCGTGCGGGCCTTCATCGAAGAGGTCCAGCCGGAGGTCTGCCTGACCGGGCACATCCACGAAGCCCGAGCCGAGGACCGCATCGGCAAGACCCAGGTGATCAACCCCGGTCCCCTGGCCGGGGGCGGCTACGCCCTGATCCAGCTCACGAAGTCCGGCCTGCGCGGCCAGTTGCGCATGATCGGCCAAGATGGCACGTAACGGTCATGAAGCTGTATTCATGGAATGTGAATGGTTTTCGAGCCGTTCTGAACAAGGGGTTCTGGGAATGGTTCCAGCAAGCCGATGCCGACGTGGTGGGACTGCAGGAAATCAAGGTCACCCCGGAGCAGCTCGCGGACCAGAATCGGCAAGCCCCCGGCTACCTGGATTACTGGAACCCCAGTCAAGCCAAAAAAGGGTACTCCGGAGTGGCCTGTTTCAGCAAAAAGCAGCCCCTGGATGTGGCCCTGGAACTGCCCGACAGTCGCTTTAGCGGTGAAGGCCGGGTGATTCGGATGGAGTTTCCGGACTTCCACTTCTTCAACATTTATTTCCCCAACGGTCAGATGAGCCAGGAACGACTGGAGTACAAGCTGGGTTTTTACGATGCCTTCCTGAAACACGCCCAGGAGTTGCGCCGCACCAAGCCCATCGTGGTCTGCGGGGACTTCAACACCGCGCACAAGGAAATCGATCTGAAAAACCCCAAGGCCAACGCCGAGACCTCCGGCTTCCTGCCCGTCGAACGGGCCTGGATCGACAGATTCATCGCCACCGGGTATGTGGACACCTTCCGGATGTTCAACGACCAGCCGGAGCAGTACACGTGGTGGACCTACCGCTTCGGCGCCAGGAACCGCAACGCAGGGTGGCGCATCGACTATTTTTTCGTCTCCGAAGAACTCACGTCTGCAGTGCGCCGGGCCTGGATCGAACCCCACGTAACCGGCTCGGACCACTGCCCCGTGGGCCTGGAACTGGCGAACCGTTCAGACGCAAGCCCTTGAACCCGCGCAACAGACACCCATACGTATTGCCAGGGACAAAACATCATGATGGATAGGAACTTCAGAACCGATCTCCGCTGCAAAAAATGTCGGGACCGGCTGCAAACCCGACGCAAATGACGCTCCGTTGCTCTGCGCTGCAGGTCCTGCGGCGCCACCTATGAACTGCGCGAGTATGGGACGTCCATGGACACCCTGCTGGAAGAGTATCTGGCCAATATCCCCTGTAACCGAATCTAAACGGAGAACGCACCCCTCCGTCCACCCACATGCCCCCACAGATTATCCCTCGAAACGCACACCCCATCTCCCGTAAAAATATCCACCCCGACGCATTGAAGGTCATGTACCGGTTGATGCGCAAGGGGTTCACCGCCTACCTTGTGGGTGGCGGCGTCCGCGACCTGATCCTCGGACGCACGCCCAAGGATTTTGACGTGGGCACCAATGCCACGCCCAACCAGATCAAAAAAGCCTTCCGGAATTGTTTCATCATTGGCCGCCGATTCCGACTAGCCCATATCCGTTTCGGTGATCAGATCATTGAAACTTCCACCTTTCGCCGCTGTCCCGAGCCGGATGAAAACGAAGATGGCGATCTCTATGTTTTCCGGGACAACTGCTACGGCACGCCGGAAGACGACGCCCTGCGCCGGGACTTCACCATCAATGCCCTGTTCTATGAGTTGGAAAGTTTTTCCGTTATTGACCATGTCGGTGGCTTGAGCGATATCCACAACCGCACGATCCGCTGCATAGGCGACCCGAACATCCGCTTTCGAGAGGATCCGGTACGCATGATCCGAGCCGTGCGCTTCGCTTCCCGCCTGGGCTTCCAAATCGAGCCGGCCACGTTCAACGCCATCCTCCGGCATCATCAGGATATCCTCAAAGCCGCTCCGGCCCGGGTCTTCGAGGAACTCATCAAGCTCTTTGCCTACGGGTCCGGAGAAAAGGCCATTCGTCTGCTCCACAAAACAGGCCTGCTTGGCAGCTTGTTGCCGGAGGTTTCTGACTTCCTGGATCATGGCCACGATCAAAACCAGGCATCTTCCCTGTGGTCCTGGCTGCGTCATCTCGACGACCGGATCAGGGCAACGGATAGCCTGAATCCGATCCTGGTTTTCGCGACCCTGTTTTGCGCTCCGATGCACCGGCACCTTGCCGGACAAGCCTCGACAAACGACACAGAGAAGATCCCATCGCTTTATCTCCGCCTGACCGAGCTGCTCACACCGATCTGCATTCGGATCAGCATGCCCAAATTGATGACCATGCGGATGATCCAGGTCATGGCCAACCAGTCCCGGTTTGTCCCGGACAAGCGCAAACGGTTTTCCAAACGCGGTTTCGTGGCCCAGGAAACATTTCCGGAGACGCTGGCCTTGTATGAGATCGGACTGCGCGTGGCTGGCGAAGATCTCCAGAGCATCGAACCCTGGAGTGCCTTGCGTCGCGATGTGGAAACGCAGCTTCCGCATTCCAATACCAATGCGCGGGTCGCCACCAAAAGAACTGCCAAAAAGGGCAACCGGCAGGTGAAAGCCGGCAGCAATAAACCAACCGGAAATGCGGATGCGACGTCAATGAATGAAACACCCGCCCCAGTAGCGCAAGCAGAGGAAGTCAGACATTCCCGGCCGCCACGCAAACGATCCCGTCGGCGCAAGCCGCCCGCTCTTTCCCAGGCCTGAGGTCGCGATTGTCCATGACCATCCACAAGTTCCTCATCGCCGGGGGGAATGCCACCGCCCTGGTCCAGGGTTGCCCAGCCTCCCGTCGAACTTCCCTGGCTGCCAACCTGCTTCGTGAGGTGGAGCAGGTCGGCTTCATGGACGTTCACGCCCGTCCCCCGTTCATGGAAATGATGGGTGGCGAGCTTTGCATCAATGCCACTCTCGCCTTTGCCTCCCATGTGGGGCCAGCGGGCCGAATCCTGGTCAGCGGCTCTGAGCACCCCATATCTTTTGAAAACACCTCGGAAACAACTCGTGCCGCCATTCCCTTGCAATGGTCCATGACCGAGAATCTTGTCCTGCTGGAGGGCATCGGCTTTGTTCTGCACCCCCAGTCAGCAGGTCGCGTACCGGCCAAAAACGAACTTGCGGAGCTTTGCGCCACGTTCGGGTTGCCGGCCTTTGGGGCAATCTTCTATTCCGGGGAGGCCATTACCCCTTACGTCTATGTCGCGGCGATGGACTCTTATGTTCCGGAAACGGCCTGCGGTTCGGGAAGCGTGGCCTATAGCCTGTTCTCCGGCCGAGAACAGATCCGCCAGCCCACGGGAAGGATCATTACGGTTCACCAGGCAACAATCGCGGAAAGCACGGATACAGGCCGCAATACCTTTGAGATTGAGGCCCGTGTCGAGCCGGCCTGTTGATCCTGTTTTTATTGCTCCCGTTTTGCCGGGCCTCCGACGGCAGCTTTGGCCTTTCCCCACCGTGGTCGCCACAGCCGGATCAATCAAAAGGACAACCAAGTGACAACCACAGTATTGCCCTTTGGCAAGGGTCCGTTTAGGATGACAGGCGTTGTGTTCAGGACCATTTTTCTAGGCAACCGCTCACCCACCTTCCTGTTCGGACATGTTGGCAAGCATACCCCAGCATGCACTTGACGCTACCCATGCCAGGACTCCAGAAACCTTGCCCCCATTGCTCCGGTCCGCTGACCGTGTATACCAATCCGGTGCCCACGGTGGATATCCTGATCGCCATTCCGGGCCAAGGAATCGTCCTCATTGAGCGCCGCAATCCTCCCCCAGGCTGGGCCATCCCGGGAGGGTTCATTGACTACGGTGAATCCGCCGAGCAAGCTGCAATTCGTGAAGCCCTGGAGGAAACCGGCCTGGAAGTCGAGCTGACCGGGTTGTTCGGTGTGTACTCCGATCCACAGCGCGATCCACGCCAGCACACCATAAGCACGATCTTTACAGCCCTGGCCAGGAATCCCGAGCAACTCCGGGCCGGGGACGATGCCGGGGCCGTGCGTGTTTTCCCACTCACTGCTTTGCCGGAACAACTGGCTTTTGACCATGGCCGCATCCTTGGGGAATACCGACAACGCTACCTGGCCCTGAATGCACCGGACCGGACCGTCTAGCGCCTTTTCTGAAGACCCGGCAATCGAAGGAAACCATATGGACAGCCATCCTCAGGTTCTGTTCGTGACCTCGGAAATGTATCCGTTCTCCAAGACCGGAGGTCTCGCGGACGTCATGGGCGCACTCCCCCTGGCCCTGTCCCGTCTCGGGGTGTCCGTGGGGGTGATCACTCCATTTTATGGACGGCTGGCCAGCAGTGAGTTCCCTCTGCGCCTGATCTACGAAGACTGCCCGGTTGGCTACCCCTGGCCGGAAACCACAGCGGACATCTTCTTATCCGACTACCACGGATTGCCCGTCTACTTCATCTCCAGAGGCGAGTACTTTGACCGCCGTTTTTTGTATTGCACCCACAAAGGCGACTATTTCGACAACTGCGAACGGTTCATCTTTTTCTGCCGGGCAACCATGGAATGGGCCAGACGTCTGTCAAACCCGCCGGAGATCATCCACGCCCATGACTGGCACGCGGCCCTGGTCCCCGCATACCTGCACTTTCTGCGCAAGGTGGATACCTTCTGGGAAAACACCAAGTCCGTGGTCACCATTCACAATCTGGCTTTTCAGGGGCGTTTCGCCTACCGCCTGTTCCGGGAGTCCGGCCTGCCCCCGGCGGCCTGGAATAGTTCCGGGGCGGAGTTCTTTGGGGATTTCAATCTGCTCAAGTCCGGGATTGCCTTCGCGGATTTGGTCACCACGGTCAGCCCGACCTATGCCCAGGAAATTCTCACTCCGGACTTTGGATGCGGTCTGCAGGGCATGCTCAACCACCGCGCCACGGACCTCCGTGGCATTCTCAACGGTGCGGACTATGCTGTATGGGATCCTCGCCAGGACCGCTATCTGCCAAGCACCTATTCGCCGGAACTGCTTAAGGGAAAGCGACGCTGCAAGGAAAGCCTGTATCATGAACTCTGCCTGGACCCTGAGCTGCTCTCCCGCCCTCTGCTTGGCTTTGTCGGTCGGCTTCGTGACCAAAAGGGCATTGACATGCTCCTTGATATTCTTCCGGAAATCATCAACAAGGATGTGTGCGTGGTTGTCCTGGGCGAAGGGAACCTGCTCTATGAGGCCCAAATCCAGGACATGATGGAGACGTATCCAGGACGGCTCGTGGCACGTATCGGCTACACCGAGGACCTGGCCCATCGCATCCAGGCCGCGGTTGACCTCTTTCTGATGCCCTCGCACTATGAACCATGCGGTCTGACCCAGATGTACAGCCTGCGCTACGGAAGCCTGCCCGTGGCCTCAGCCGTGGGCGGTCTTTTGGATACCATCACCGCCTACCCGGACCCTGAAGCCACCGGATTCATCTTTTCCCCGCCCGAACCCAAGACCTTCCTGGAAAGTATTGAGCTGGCCCTGGAGGTCTGGAACAATGCCGACCTGTGGAATGCCATGCAAGTCCGGGCCATGCACAAGGATTTTTCCTGGACCAACGCAGCCAGCCAATACATTCAGGCCTATCAGGACATCGGAGCGAATCTGTCCCCGGCCTGTCTCACCAACGATGACGACAGACCTTTCCCCTCAACAAAGAGGTTGTTCCATGAAAATGACTGACATTCGCACCATGGCCAAATTACGAGGGCTGAAGTTTGGCGTCGGCACGACCAAAGTCCAAGCCGTCCGGATGATCCAACTGAATGAAGGCAACTTTGACTGTTTCGCACGGGCCGAATCCGGCTATTGTGACCAGGAAGGCTGCATTTTTCGTGTTGATTGTCTTTCTTTGGCTCCGAAACAAAAAAACGAATAAGACGTGCCCCGCCGCACTGTCCTGGCGCTGACCCTCGGCGACCCCAACGGGCTGGGACCGGAACTCATCTGTCGGATTTTCCAGGAGGGACTGCCCGCATCCCTGGCCGATGCATGCGTGTTGATCATCGGGCCGGAACAGGCCTTGACCTACCACCAGTCGGTTTTGGGCCGCCCGACCTTCTGGCAGACCCTGGTGGACATGGACCAGCTGAACCAGCTGGACCAGCTCCCCAGACGCACTCACCGAAAAACACCACCCGGCATCTACCTGTACGTACCAAACGGCCTGGAATCATTCCAGATCCAACCTGGCCAGACGACTGTTGAGGGTGGTTTTGCCGCAGGAAAGACCCTGGAGACCGCGTGTTCCCTCTTGCAATCCACCCGTGTCCAGGCCCTGACCACCGGCCCGTTGAACAAGGCCATGCTGCAACTGGCCGGGTACGATTTTGCCGGTCACACCGAATTTCTCGCAACCAAGGCCGGATTATCCCCGGAAGATGTCTGCATGCACTTTTGGGGTCCGCGTCTCAGGGTCAGCTTGGCCACCACCCATCCGCCGCTTCGATCGGTGCCTGAACTGCTCAGCGTCGAGATGATCCTCCGCAAGCTGGAACTGACCCTCTTTGCGATGCATGCCGAGGGGCGCCACGAGCCGGTCGCGGTCTGCGGACTGAACCCCCATGCCGGGGAGGCCGGCCACATTGGGGATGAGGATCAGCTGATTATCTCCCCAGCGGTTTCCCAGGCCGTGGCCAGGGGCTGGAACGTGGTCGGCCCGCTGGCCGCTGATACGACTTTCCACCGGGCTGTCCAGGGTGATTTTTCCGCGGTCCTGGCCATGTACCACGATCAAGGGCTGACGGCCTTCAAGATGTTGCACTTTCATGATGGCGTCCAGATTACCCTTGGCTTGCCCTATGTCCGTACCAGCCCGGACCACGGCACCGGATACGACCTGGTCGGCCATGGTCGGGCTTCAACCCAAAGCCTGCGCAACGCTCTGGACATGGCCGTGGCCCTGACAGGCCCTTGAAAAACTTTCAATTGCCGCGTCGCCACTCCGGCACTTACTTTGGTCAAAGCCGCTTTCTCGTATTTCGGGGCGAGACTTTCCTGTGAGTGCCGGATTGCTCCTTGCACGTGGGATTTTTGAACGGCCTGCAGCAAAGGCTGTTATCACCACTCAGTAACGAAACCTTAACCCCAGGACGATCACCATGCCTGACATTGCACCCGACGCCCCGCCCTATGCCCAGATCGCCCCGCGGCTGCGCGGTCTGCGTGAGGCTCTCGACCTCAGCGTCGAGGAAATGGCCGTCCGGATTGAATCCACGCCGGACAAGGTGGCCCTGTACGAGTCTGGTACCGTGGAAATCCCGGTCAGCCACCTTTTCCAGACCGCCAAAAGCTGCGGTATGGACCTGACCGTGCTTCTCTCCGGCGGAGAAGCCCATCTGCACAACCACGCCCTGGTCCGCAAGGGCAAGGGCATGAGCGTGGACCGCCGCAAGGACTATGCCTACAAAAGCCTGGCCTACAACTTCACCGGCCGACGGATGGAACCGTTTCTGGTCACCGTGCCGCCAAAGGGCGAGCAGGACCTGACCTTCACCGAGCACGCCGGACAGGAGTTCATCCACATGCTCTCCGGCCGCCTGGAACTGCGTCTGGGTGACCAGATCCTGATCCTGGAACCTGGGGACAGCCTCTACTTTACGTCCCGGACACCCCACGCCCTGCGGGGACTGGACCAGGCCGAGGCCGTCTTCCTGGATGTGATCATTTAACGATAAACTGCGCAACAATTCCCATGCACCCGACATCCCACGATTACGAAAGCTACGATGACTTTCTGACCAATTTCCAGCTGGAGATTCCGGAAAACTACAATTTTGCCTTTGACTTTCTGGACGCGCAGGCCCGGCAAGAGCCGGATCGCCCGGCCATGATCCACGTGGACGACGCAGGCATCCGCCGGGACTATACCCTGGTTTTTTTCCATTCCGAGTCCGGCAAACTGGCCAACGCCCTGAAACAGCTCGGCTTGAAGAAGGGCGACCGGGTCATGCTCATCCTGCACCGCCGGGTGGAATTCTGGGTGGCCATGCTCGCCCTGCACAAACTGGGGGCCGTGGCTGTGCCCTCCCCGGCCCTGCTGACCGCCAAAGACATCGTCTACCGGGTCAATTTCGCCCGGATCAAGGCCGCGATCACCGATGCCGGGGCCGTTCCCGTGGTCCAGGCCACCCTGTCGGACTGCCCGGGACTGCGCATTCTGGTTCGGGTCGGCCAGAATGCCGGTCAGCTCCAGCCGGGGTGGGTCGGCTACGACGACATCATGGCCCGGGCTTCCGACGTTTTTCCCCGGCCCGAAAGTCCTGCCGAGAACGCCGGAGGGCGGGACAGTCTGCTGATCTTTTTCTCATCCGGCACCACCGGGCCGCCGAAGATGGTCGAGCACGTGCACACCTATCCCCTGGGCCATTACCTCACCGGGGTCCATTGGCACGATCTGCGCACCGGGGACATCCACCTGACCCTGGCCGACACCGGATGGGGTAAGGCGGTCTGGGGCAAATTCTATGGCCAATGGATGGCCGGAGCCGTGGTCTTTGTCCATGATTTCCGGGGCAAGTTCGACCCGGCCCGCCTGCTGGCCCTGCTGGCTGAGCACAAGGTCACCTCATTCTGCGGCCCGCCCACAGTCTATCGCTTCCTGATCCGCCAGGATTTCTCCAGCCTGGACCTGTCCAGCCTGCGCCACTGTACTACCGCCGGAGAACTGCTCAACGACGGGGTCTTTCATGCCTGGAGGGAGGCCACCGGGCTGCCCATTTTCGAGGGTTACGGTCAGACCGAGACCACCCTGCAGGTGGCCACCTTTCCGTTCATGACCCCCAAGCCCGGATCCATCGGCAAGCCCGCTCCGGGATGGGACGTGGTCCTGCTCAACGACGACGGCCAGCCCTGCGCCACGGGCGAGGAGGGCGAGATCTGCATCCGCCTGAATGGCGGGGACTCCCAACGCCCTTTGGGACTGTTCGTCGGATACCTGGACGAGCCGGAAAAGACGGCCCAGGCCTGCAGCGGTGGTTTCTACCATACCGGAGACAAGGCCTGGATGGACGAGGAAGGGTATTTATGGTTCCTGGGCCGGGTGGACGACCTGATCAAGAGTTCGGGGTACCGGATCGGCCCCTTTGAAGTGGAAAGCGTGCTCATCACCCACCCGGCGGTTGTCGAGGCGGCGGTGACCGGGGTCCCGGACCCGGACCGCGGGCAGGCGGTCAAGGCCACCGTGGTCCTGGCCCCTGGCTACGTCGGCTCCGAGGAACTGACCAGGGAACTTCAGAACCACGTCAAATCCCTCACCGCTCCTTACAAGTATCCCCGGATCATCGACTATGTGGGCGAGTTGCCCAAGACCATCAGCGGCAAGATCAAGCGCGCCGAAATCCGGGCCGGCGATCTGCGCGCGGCCGGAGGAGCAACCTGATCCGGGATTGCCCTGAAAAGTCCAAGACGTCAATAACCAGCCTTGCCTGCAAAATGACCTGACCAACTCAGCACTTGATTCGAAATCAAAACCGGGATCAAAATCGATAAAAAGGGCTTGTTCCCCTCACAGGGCAAATTGGTTCACTTTTCCGCGTACGGTTGGAAATGTCCGGCCGTGGGGGCCACCGGCCGGTCGCCCTTAAGCCGAATGAATGCCAGAACGATACTCGAGTGCAGGTTGTCGTCTCGGAACAAAGACATCATGAGCATGACAGCGATAGCGATAGCGATTTCGACCCTGAGCATGCCTTGGCTGTTTGTGTCATGTTAAACGCAAAACTGAATGAGACCTCCCCCCGGCGCATCTGGGCCACCTTGGACCCGTTTCTGGAATCCGGAGCGGTTTGGGGCCGCAAGGTGGCCAACGAACAGTTTCTGGCCGCCCTTCTGGACCGGGACCCCTTTGCCGAGTACCATTTTTTTCTGGCCACGCCCAGGGAGATCCAGGCCACGCGGCAGCTCTTTCAGCAGCGCTTTCCCCGACTTTCCGCCGCCAAGCGGCTTGGCTTTTTTTTGCGCCAGGAACTGCCCTCGACCTTGCGCTCCACCGCCTACCACTGCTTCCACCTTTCGGACTGCATCAATCACCCGCCGGCCCTGGCCAGGCTGCGCAACGCCTGCTCCGAGCGGCCGTTCCCGATCACCAGCGTCACCCATTCCCTGAGCTACCCCGGCTACCCGGCCCGATTCCTGGACCACCTCCACCCTGGATCAACGCCCAGGGACTGCATCGTGGCCACATCCACAGCTGGGAAAAACGCGGTAGAGTCCTACTTTGACCACCTCCGGAAATGTTTCAATCTGGACACGGACATCTTTCCCCAGCCCACAACCGCCGTGATCCCTCTGGGTATGGACGCGCCCCCAAGGCAGGACCAAGCCGACTTGCGCGAACAAGGCCGATCCGAGTTGGGTGTTCGTCCCGGAATCCGCGTCCTGCTGGTCCTGGGCAGGGTCAGTCCCCATGCCAAAATGGATCTCCTTCCCTTGCTCCGGGCTTGGCAGCGCCTTTGCGGTCCAAACCGCCCCAGAGCCGTCCTGGTGGTGGCCGGCTGGGTCGAGACCACGGACGACTTTCCAGGGACCTTCGTCGCTCTGGCCCGCAACGTGGGCCTGGACTGTCGCCTTGTTCCCCGCCCGGACGAGGAACGCAAGCAGCGTCTCTTCGCCGCAGCGGACATCTTCCTTTCTCTGGCGGACAATCCCCAGGAAACCTTCGGCCTGACCCTGCTGGAAGCCGGACTGGCCGGACTGCCGACCATTGCCGCGGATTACAGCGGATACCGGGACATCATCCAGCATGAACGAACCGGACTGCTTGTGCCTACCTGCGGCCCACCCGACTCCAAAGACATCGACATGCTCGCGGGCCTGATCCCGGACTACGAAGTCCAGTTCCTCCTGGCCCAGCAGACCGCGGTCCAGGTGCCAGAACTCACGGCTGCGCTGCGAAGGCTGCTGGACACCCCATCACTCTGCGCCTCTCTGGGAGCCCATGCCCGCAAGCGAGTCCAAACCTTCTTCTCGTGGTCACGAGTGATCGAGCAGTACCTGACACTCTGGGAAAATCTGTGGGAACGCCCTCAAGCCCATGACACCGATGAGTCAACCACGCCCCGCGACATCCCGCGCCCCTTGGAACTCCCCTTCTCCAAAATCTTCGCCGGCTTCCCCAACACCACATCAACGTCCCAGGCACGGCTGGTTCGCACCCGGGCTGGAGGTCATGTCACCGCCAAACGGGAATTCCCGGTGATTTATGCTGGGCTGGAACACCTGGTCACACCGGAACTGATCAAGCCAATACTCCATTTCACCCGCACCCCCATCCCCCTGGAAAGGCTGGTGCACAAAGTGAACCTGCTGCACCTGACCTCAGGGCGGGAAGCAATCCTTTTTTGCATCCATTGGGCCGTGAAGCACGACCTGCTGGAAATTGTCCATGAACAAGCATCAATCGTACCGGAAAGCTCGGCCTGAGACAGCACGGCTCGTCGATGGAAAATACCCTTTGGCAAATCTCCTGATCAGGACTCCAGGCAGACCAGGTCCATATCCCCCCAGACCCCGACCTGTTCACCGCACTGGGCAAAGACGCCGTCAAGGCCGTATTGGGCCAAAGCAGCGGCCCGTTCCATGACCAAGGGCATGTCCTTTGGAGTACGCAACAGATTGGCCAGGGCCGTAGCCGCGGCGTCGGCCAGGGCGGCGCTTTGGGAGCGGGCGGCCATCAGGTCTGCCTGGCCGAAACTCAGGGAGTGGCCGATGGTGGCCGATGAGGAGCAAAACGAGCAGGGAAAGTCATTGACGCCAATGCGCAGGCCCAGCCCGGCGTCACCTTCCGGAAAAGCCAGCAGGCCGATAATCCGTTCTCGGGCGGAGCGCAGAAAGAGGTCGCCGCCATTTTCCACCAGCAATGTTGAACCGACCTCAGGGCAGTGCTCATCCATCCAGGTGACCACCCACTGGGCCATGGCTCCAGCCACGGCGGCCATGGGACCGACACCGCATATTCGCGCGGCTCGGGCCATATCCTGGACGATCCCAGCCGCACGCGAACTGACGGAAATCGGCACGAGGCTTGTAGCGAATTCCGGCTGCCTGGAGATATGTGTTTGCAGCAACCCGCGGCAGGTATTCACCGCCTGAAGCACTTCGCGACGTACATCCCGCTGGGCCACGACCCATAAATCCGTCTGCTCCACCACGACCTGAAAGCCCACCTCATCGGTTCCCGGAAGGGTTCGCCGCCGGTAGGTTCGCCAGGGAGAGGTATGTTGGTTCATCCCTCTTCCCGGTAATGGCATCCCTTGCTCTGGGTGTTGCGCATGGCCGCAGTGGTGATGATGTAGGCGGTTTGACAGCCGTGGAACAAATCCACCAGTGGTTTGGAAATCTGGGTTTCCTTGTAGAAGGAGTGCAAACGTTTGTTCAGGTCGCGCAGGTCGTCAAAGGCCCGCTTCAGGCGCGGAGTGGTCCGCCGGATTCCAACGTAGTTCCACATGGTATGCTTGATGGTGGCCCAATCCTGGGCCACCAGGACCGGGTCCTCGTTCTGGCGGTGCCCCAGGGCATTCCATGGGACTATGGAGGATTTCAGTTTCCGGCCGAGCATGGAGCTGCGCTTCGTCCGCAGGGCCACGTCGCGGCCGATGGCGTATCCCCAGATCAAACCTTCCAGCAAAGACGTACTCGCCAGGCGATTGGCCCCGTGCACGCCGGTGCAGGCACATTCGCCTCCAGCATAGAGGCGCTCGATGGTCGTCCGTCCCCGCTGATCCACCAGGATGCCGCCGCAAAAATAGTGGGCCGCCGGGACCACGGGAATCGGTTCCTTGGTCATGTCCACGCCAAGGTTCGCACAGCGCTGGTGGATGGTCGGAAACCGTGCTGCCAGGTCTTTATGGATGTAGGTAGCCGCGTCGAGATAGACAAAGTCGTCGTTGGTCTTGAGCATCTCCTCGACAATGGCCCTGGTGACGATGTCCCGGGGAGCCAGATCGGCTCGAGGGTCGTAGTCCGCCATAAAGGCCCGGCCGTGCACGTTGATGAGCCGTGCACCTTCACCGCGCACGGCCTCGGAGATGAGAAACTTTTGCGGCCCCCGATGATACAGGGACGTAGGGTGGAACTGGATGTACTCCTGGTTCATCAGACGCGCCCCGGCTCGGTGCGCCATGGCAAACCCGGAACCGAGAGAGCCGGGGCTGTTGGTGGTGTTCAGATAGATCTGACCGATCCCCCCGGTGGCCAGAACCGTATAGTCCGCCAAAAAACGGCGGACGATCCCGGATGAATGCTCCAGGATATATGCTCCCGTGCACTGGTTGACGATCTGGTAGCGGATTTCCAGGGCGTTGCTATGGTGGTGGGTGGTCAGGATGTCAATGGCCGTCATTCCGGTCAGTACCCGGATATTTGGGCTCTTGCGCACGGCCACGACCAGGCTGTCCATGATCACCCGGCCGGTATAGTCCGCGCTGTACAAAATTCTGGCGCGACTGTGGCCGCCTTCCCTGGTCAGATGGTACTCCCCGTGTTCTTCCCTGGCAAAGGGCACGGCCAACTTCTCCAGAAACACGTTATGAAGGATTTCCGGCCCCTTGCGGCATAAAAAGCGGACAGCGGACGGCGAGTTCATCTCCCAACCGGCGGTAGTGATGTCCGAAGCCAGCAGTTTGGGAGAGTCATTGAGGCCACGATAGACGATTCCGCCTTGTGCCAAGGCTGTATTCCCATCATCGAGTTGGTTGCCTGCGCAAACCAGGGTGACCTCCAGGCCGGCTTCGGCCATGGTCAAGGCGGCCACACACCCGGCGATTCCCGAACCGATGACCAAGACTCTGGCTTCGATGGTATCGGTCATGCTTCGGCTTCCATGACGTCCAACATGGTCTCTAAGGCCTTGCGAGCGTTGGGTGCCACGCCCGGCTCCACCAGGACCGGCTGATGTCGATCACGATTTTCCAAGGTATCCAGCAGCTTCGACTCAGTGATCTTGAGCATTGCACTACAGTACCCTGCACCCAGTGGATAGATATGCTTGTTTGGGTGTCGTCTTGCCAGGCGCAGAACCAAGTTGTCCTCCGTGCCGATATAGATCGTGGCCCCCGACGGGGCTTCGTCCACGGCCCGGATGATACCAGACGTGGACGCGGAAACATCGGCCAGAGCCACGACGTCAGGATCGCATTCCGGGTGGACGAATATCAGAGGTCGCGGATCATCCTCCAGCACCAGGCGAACATCTTCGGGTTTGAGACGGAAATGGATGGCGCAAACACCAGGCCAGTAAAGCAACTTACGCGACAATGTTGTTTCGTCCAGCCGTGCTGTGCCCCGAACATCCACCACGGCCTGATCCTGCGGGGCAATCCCCAACAGACTCGCCGTATTCATGCCCAAGTTCTTATCCGGCAAAAAAAGAACGCAATCCCCTTGGCCCATGGCCCATCGCAGCATGATCTTGGCATTGGCCGAGGTGCAGACACTCCCGCCATACTGACCGCAGAGCGCTTTCACCCCGACGGACGAGTTCACGTAGGCCAACGGGACGACTTTGCGCCCTGTTTTGGCTATGGCTTCTAATATCTGGGCGACTTTTGCAGTGGGTGCGGTCCCGGCCATGCAGCAATGGGCGGTGGGATCGGGGATCAACACGGACTGTCCCGAAGTGGCCAGCAATGTCGCGGTCTCGGCCATGAAGGACACACCGCAAAACACGATGTAGCGAGCCTCAAGACGTGGTATGCGCCTGGCCAACTCCAGGGAGTCTCCCTGAAAATCCACGTGCCGGATCACTTCGTCGCTCTGATAATGGTGGCCGAGAATGGCCAAAGAGGCCCCGAGATGTTCACGAAGCGCGGTGATTTTTTGAAAATTGGTCTCGGTCATGCGGTTTATCCTTGACGTTGAGAAAGCGAAAAATGGCCGTCAACATCGGCGGCCAGATCGATGCCCATACTGATGTCCGCACAGACCGCCGAGTGGGTCAGGGCACCGACGGAAATGAATGTAGGGCGAAGAGCGGCCAAGTCGGCGATGGTCTCCAGGTTCACACCGCCGCTGATCTCGGTTTCCATGGTTTTGGGAATCATGGCCAAAGCTTGGGATATCTGCTCCGGGTGCATGTTGTCCAACATGACCCGTTGCACCGGCAGGACAGACACTTCGGCCACCTCATGCAGGGTTCGGCATTCGACCTCGATGGGGGGACAGGGATCGTAGGCAGCCAGCAGTTTGCGCACTGCCGGAGTAATGCCCCCAGCCCTGTCGATATGGTTGTCCTTGAGCATCAGCATGTCACTGAGATTCAAACGGTGATTGGTGCCACCTCCCATGAGCACGGCGTATTTTTCCGGGTAGCGCAGACCGGGAGTGGTTTTCCGGGTGTCCAGCAGGCGGACTCCCGTCCCGGCGATTTGCTGAAGAAATATCTCAGTCAGGTTGGCGATGCCGGATAGTCGGCCGATGAAGTTCAGGATCACCCGCTCCGCCTTGAGCAGACTCCGGGCTTGACCATGTAGACGAGCGACATATGTTCCCGCAGTGACCCGCTGTCCTTCCGCCGCAGCATAGCCCACCTGCACTGGTCCCGGCAGATGCTTCAGGACCTGGGCAATAATCGGCAACCCGACAATGCGGGAATCCTGCTTGACCCGGATCACTGCCGCGGCCCTGTCGGCTTCTGAAAAAAGCGCTTCAGCGGTCAAATCCCGGCCATCCTCTTCCAGGCTGATCCGTATCAGCCGGTCCAGATACTCCAGGGCCTCGCCGTGAAAAAAGGAATGAAAGCGTGAATGATCGTCCATGATCTAACTGAGTGTTGATAAAGTCCTTATCCACAGTCCGTGCAAAAATCCCAAACGCAAGGAGCAAGCCGACACTTCCTTGAGCGTCTCGTACCGAAATACAAGAAAGCGTATCTGACAAAAGTAAATACCGGAGCAGCGACGCAGCAATTGGGAGTTTTTCAACTGCTAAGGCATGTTGCAAGAAAATTGCAATTGCGGAGGCATATAAATGGGCTTCAGCTGGTCTTCAGGCTGCAAAGCCGATAATCTATGCCAGCCGTTTCAGAAATGTAAAGGGTTATCGGGTTAATCGTTCACTCTCTCGCCCTGCCCTGCCAAGCGAAAAAAAGGAGCCGTCCATGTTCCAAAAGCCATCGACAACTGCTTTGAATTGCCTTTCCGATTCCACACGCATCTCCCGCCGCAGCCTCCTCAAGGCCCAGAGCAAGGCCGCATTGGTTTTTGCCGCGGCGAGTTCCGGGCTCTTCCGTGTCTCCCCACTCCTGGCGGACCAGAGTTTTCCGGATGGCCCGGACCTGAGCATTGCCAGGGGTGGCCCCGGTCCGGCGACCAGAGCCGCAGTGGAGGCCCTGGGCGGCATGACCGCCTTTGTCCGCCCCGGCCAGCGGGTGGTAATCAAGCCGAACATGAGCTTTGCCCATCCTCCGGAGCGGGCCACGAATACCCACCCGGACGTGGTCCGGGAGCTTGCCGTGATGTGCACGGAGGCTGGCGCCGCACGCGTGCGCATTCTGGATCATCCGCTGCAAAGCGCGGAGATGTGTCTGGTACAATCCGGCATTCAACAAGCCTGTGCCGGTTTGCCTGATGTTTCCGTACATACCATGAGCGCCGCACGTTTTTTTCGCGAGGTTGTCATCCCCCAAGGCGAACAACTGCGGCAAACCCAGGTCATGGAGGATGTGCTGGCTGCCGACGTGCTGATCGCCGCGCCGGTGGCCAAGTCCCATTCAGCCACTGGGGTCAGCCTGGCCATGAAGGGCATGCTCGGCCTGATCCTGGACCGGGGCATCCTGCACCGCCGGTTCGACCTGCATACGGCCATCGTTGACCTGACCACCCTGCTCATGCCCGACTTGACAGTGGTGGACGCCACCAGGGTGCTCTCCACCAACGGTCCCTTTGGCCCGGGCAAGGTTCTTCAGGAGGATACGGTGATCGCCTCCCGGGACGTCGTGGCCGCGGACGCCATGACCGTCAGAATGTTTGAGTGGTATGGTCGACGCATCGCACCACGACAGGTTCGACACATTCTTTTGGCCCATGATCGAGGCTTGGGAACCATGGATCTGTCCGGCTTGCAAGTTGCCGAAACCACCGCATGATCCGTTTTCAACGCATCGTTCAGGCCCTGAGCCTCAGCGCCTTTCTGTTGTTGCTGGGCGTGGCCTTTTTCCCGGTGCCGGGCTGGGCTCCTGTGGATGCCTTCCTCCGCCTGGATCCCCTGGTCATGCTGGGCACGATTCTGGCCGATCGTTCCTGGATCACTGCCATGATTCCGGCTGCAATCATCCTGGCCTTGACCGCTGTCCTTGGACGCTTTTTTTGCGGTTATCTTTGCCCCATGGGCACCACCCTGGATATTACCGATCGTCTGGTACGCATACCATCTCCCGCTGTTGCGTCAACAAGGCTGCGAAGTGCCTCCGGAGAACAGTCATCCACTCCTGACGACTCAGAGCAGGAGCGCCTGCTACCGCCCCCAACACATCCACCATCAGGATTGCGCCAAATCAAATACCTGGCATTGTTCTTTATCCTGGGTGCCGCAGTCCTGGGTGTATCCGCGGTATTCCTGGCTGCTCCCCTTTCGCTGATAACCCGCTTCTACAGCCTGCTCATCCATCCGGCGGCGGCTCTGGCCGGGGACTCGGTCCTGCATTTTCTGCGTCCCTTGGCCCTGCACCTGGATTGGACGCAACTTGCCTATGCCGAAATCCATCTCCCCAGATTTACGACCCAGTGGTTTCTGCTGATTTTCTTTCTGGCCGTGTTTGCCCTGGTTCGATGGAGTCCGCGGTTTTGGTGCCGATATTGCTGTCCCTCCGGAGCGTTGCTGGCCCTTGTGGGACGACGACCACTTTTCCGCCGGCACGTTTCCAAAGCCTGTACTGGATGCGGTGCCTGTCAACACCGCTGCCCCATGGCGGCCATTCCGGCAAATCCGTTGCAGACCGCACATGAAGAATGCATTGTCTGCCAGAAATGCGTCCGGATCTGCCCGGTCCGGGCCGTGTCCTTTCAACCGCTTGTTCAGCCCGGCACCATGCCGGTCCGATTTTCTCCCAATCGCCGAGCAACGCTTTTGGCCGGATTGGCCGGGGCCGGAACAGCGACGTTGACATACACCGGGCTGCTTGAGGTCCGTGGAGAAATGCTCCCCGGGAACATCACTCCGGAAGAGTTGATTCGTCCCCCGGGCAGCCTCCCGGAACGCCAATTCCTGGCCCGGTGCATCCGCTGCGGGCTGTGCATGCGCTCCTGCCCCACGAATACCCTGCAGCCCATCTGGTTTCAGGCCGGAGTCATCGCTATGTTCAGCCCCCAACTGACACCAAGGCGGGGGCCATGCGAACCGGAATGCACTGTCTGCGGCCAGGTCTGCCCCACCGGAGCCATCCGGTTCCTACCCCATTCCGAAAAGATCTGGGCCAAGGTCGGGACCGCGACGATCCATCGCCATCGCTGCCTCGCCTGGGAATGGAACAAAAAATGTCTTGTTTGTGACGAGGTTTGTCCGTATGATGCTATTGACCTACAAAGGGTGACGACGCACAACCAACCCGTTCCTTTCGTGGACGGCAATAAATGCTCGGGGTGCGGATTTTGCGAGTATCACTGCCCGGCCCGACCAGGGTCGGCCATTGTCGTCAACTCCACGGAAGCATTGCGCATATCCGATGGTTCCTACAAGGAACTTGGTCAAAGCATGGGCCTCTCGCTTCAGTTGTCTCCAGGAGAGTACCCAGTTTATGGTCCTCAGAATCAACACCTTTGGGAACCGTTGCCGGATGACTCAGTCAGTCGCGATAACGACAACGTACGTGACAATGTGCCGAATGGGTTGCCCAACGGGGCATCCGGGACGGATACTCCACCACCAGGCTTCACACCCTGAGGGTGAAGCTCCTGTTCACTCCAAGTTCATGACTGCCGCATAGCATTCTTTCAACGTTGATCATTTTGGATCTGTACATGCAAAGCTCATCTTCACTGGACATCGCATCACTCTGCCTGGAATATCCCAGAGCCCTGTCCGTCCAAAAACGCATCCACGAAAAGATCGACGACTACGCTGACTACAATTTCTCCTCGTTGCAAAGCACGGCCCTGAACGTATTTTTCGACTTGGCCCAGGAGTTTGATTCCTTTCGAGACCTGATGACCGTCTGCGCCCTGGTCCCCAAGGTTTTTTTCGACCTGGACTGCACGCTTTACCTTTTCCAGAATCACCAACGTGTCGAACACTTCTCCATTTGTCCCGAAACGGGCCAGAACCCCTCTCCTGCAGTCCACCTCCCTCCCTTGACCATCCCGACATCCCACGATGGGCACTACTACCTGCCGATCAAGGGCAACAAGGACCTGCAATCCTCCTATCCTGTCAACTCCGAAGGCAATCTGCTCGGCATCCTGGATATCCATCCGGAAAAATCACTTTCTGATCACGATCGCCTTTTTTTGGAAAAATACGCCAACAGGGTCGGGTTTCAGCTGCACAGTCGACTGCTGAGCCAGAAAAACCAGGAACATCTCCAGTTCATCCGCAGCCTGGTCAAGGACATTGGCCACAACGTCATTGTGCCGAACATGTACTTCAAACTTTTCTATCGCCGGCTGGAAGGCACCATCAATGCCATGGGCGATCTGGCCGAGGACATGCACGCCGCCCATGCACAGCCCCATGAAATCGGCACCGCCCATTGGCAAAAACTCATTACCAGAGCGGACTATATCCAGGAGGCACTTCAGGATCAGTTTCGAGAAATCCAACGTCACTACGACAACACCAGCCTGTTTTTGGAAACCCTGTTGCGGCGCAGCCATTTTGAACAAGGCCGTTATGTGCTGGAAAAACGGGCCTGCAACTTCAAAAATCAAATCATCGACCCGCAAATCGCCCGATTCATGTCCCAGTTCGAAGAGCGCGGCATTGAAATCGCATGGGCCGGCATCCCGGACAAGGAAATCGAGGTGGTGGTCGATGTCGGCCTGATCACCCAGGTTTATGCCAATCTTTTCTCCAATGCCGTGAAATATACCGCCCCGGTGCGCGATGCCCGCGGCCGATGGGTAAAATTTTTGTCCTATGGCTGGGAAGACATGCCCAATTTTTTTGGCAATTGCCGCGACGGTGTCAAACTGAACGTTTTCACAACTGGTCCGCATATCGTCGGTGAAGAACGGGACAGGCTTTTTGAGGAGGGATTTCGGGCTGGAAACACCGCTCAGGAACCAGGAACGGGCCACGGATTGTTTTTCATTCGCCAGATCGTGGAACTGCATGGGGGGCGAATGGGCTATGAGCCAACCCCCATGGGTAATAATTTTTTCTTCATCCTTCCCAAGGACGCTTCCTCTCATTCCCCGTTCCTTGGCTCCGGCAATCCCCGCAAACACCCTTGAGTTTTATCAGGGGCTGAGATACCCTTGACCATGTGTGAAGTAGAAAATTTACGCTTGGAGCAAGGAGGTGACCTGTTTTCTCTATACACTATCTGACACGACCGTATAACCATTCGATTCGTTTCTGATTCTCGATAGGTCGTCCCCTGTCTCCCCTGAATAAGGGATCAAACAAAGGAGTTGTGATGATGCGCAAACCTGTTCTGAAACCGTTGTATGTTCTCTTGGCCTTTTCCCTCTTTCTCACCCTGTCAACCTCGGCCATCGCCCAAACCGAGCGAATTGTCCCCAGAGCGGAAAACTTTCTGTTTTTTATCGACCATTCCGGATCCATGGCCATGAGCGCCCCCTCCGAGTCTCAAAGCTCCCTGGCCGCACGCCACGATCCAAACAAGCAGGAAAAGATCGAAGTCACCAAGGAAGTCTTGAAGGCCATCAACAACGACATTCCGGACATCACCTTCACCGCTGGTCTGTATACATTTGGCCCCTTTCAAGAGTACATCGCCCCCTCGCCGTACGACCCCAATCGCTTGAACCAGGGGATCGGTGACTTGCAGACCCAATACGACATTTTCGGTCGCCTCACCCCCATGGGCCTTGGCCTGCAGTCCCTGGACGCCGTGATTGGCGGCCTCTCCAACCGCAGAGCGGTGATCCTGGTCACGGACGGCGAATCCAATATCGGCCCCAAACCGCTGCCGATTATCCAGGACATGTACGCCAGGTATGGCACCGACCTCTGCTTCCACGTGATCAGCTTTGCTCAGACCGCGGCTGAAAAAGCCCTGGTGGAGCAGATCGCCGCAGTCAATCCCTGCACGGTCACCGCCGATGTCATGGACCTGCAGGACGATGCCAAGCGTGCGGAATTCGTGCGCAAGGTGTTCTATGACGTGGAAGTCATCCCGGCGGCTCCTGTTGTCGAGCCCACCCCCCCGGCTCCGGTGGAAGAAGTCATTGTCTTCCGTAATGTGAATTTCGACTTTGACCGGTACAACATCAAACCTGAATTCGAGCCCCTGCTCCGAGAAGCCGCGGAAATCATCAAGGCCCGCCCCGGAAATCAGGTGCTTGTTGATGGTCACACCTGCAACATCGGCCCCGCGGCCTACAACATGGGTCTGTCCGAACGCCGGGCATCTTCGGTCCGCAACTTCCTGGTCAACGAGGGCGTTGAAGCGGATCGCATCACAACCCGGGGTTTTGGATTGACCCAACCCCGATTCGACAACAATACCCGCGAAGGTCGCTCCTTGAACCGTCGCGTGGAAATTCGCTTCGAATAGACGCACGCCTTTCCCCCCTCCCCGCCCGGGGAGGGGGCCTTCAACATCCGCGAGATTCCAATGCAGCACCATATACTACGTCTGTTGTTGCCTGCCGCGCTCCTGCTCCTTATGGCCACCCCATCCCTTGCCTCAGGATTTGACACTTCACCCGGCACGGCGCACCATTCAGCCATCGAACTCCAGTTCGCCGAGTTTTCCAAAAACTGGATCGACAAGATCGACCGAAGCTTCACCTCTCGAATCGGCAACATCACGTTCGAAACCAACAGCAGAGGATACGTCGGAAGGTACATGCAGGTGGATCGGGACTCCGTTTCCTGGTCTGTCAAGCAGACCACCAACAGCCCGCCCACGTACATCGGTTTACTGGAATACACCGAGTGGACCTATGAAAGCGTGGCTCCTACCCGCGAAGGTGCGGCCCAGGGGCCCTTTGTGGTGGTCCATGGCCGCAAGGTCACCGAGATTTTTCAGTACAAGGCCAATCGCTGGCTGGAGTGACCGGCAATTCCTACATTTCGCATCCATCTTTCATCCTGAGCGGCTCGGTTTCCCGAGCCGCTCTTTTTTTTGGGTTAACCTCCCTCGCGCGGCTGAGGAGTACAGCGAAAATAATTTGAACAGTTTGATGAAAAGTAAAAATACCTTGAAGCAATTCTCTGACGATGATTTCTGTAGGGGCAGGCCTCGCGCCCGCCCAGGTTGCAAGCAATCACTTGGAATGCCGATGTTACGATTGCAACTTGCTGACGCCTCGACCCAGGACGGCCGCGAGGGCCGCCCCTACGAAAGACCAAATGCGACATGGTAACAACCACAACACTGTTAAGGTTATTTTTGCTCGATTCCTAATTCCTGCTGAGACCAGAATAAAATTGCAGAGAAGCAAGTGCGCAGCGGTGACATCCTGGATAACGATGTCGGTCATATTTGTTCTCAAGCCACAAAGGGCTGTATCGAAATCAAAATCGTGATCGGAATCGATTTTGGACAACTTTCCAGCTTCAACTTCGATGATTGCAGCCCACCTTGAGGGATACTCTTAAAAACATTGCAATCTACTATCCTGAAACCATAAAGCTTTCGCAAAAAACAAATTATCCCGTCAAAAAAACAGTTACCGCCGTTGACAGGAAAAATGAAACCCGATATCAAAACAAACCTTGTGGCCAACCACTCTCCTTGGCGTAGTTGCCTATCTTTCAACCCGGAGGAATCTTCGATGACGTCTCGCCTACCTGTAATGAAATTGCGAATCACTGCCTTTTTTCTTGTCGCATGCCTTCTCGTATCAGGAGTACTGACCGCCAACGCCGCGGAAGTGAACATTTACTCCTCGCGGCAAGAGCACTTGATCAAACATCTTCTGGATGACTTTACCGCCGAGACCGGCATCCGGTACAACCTGTTGACAGGCGATGGGCCAGGACTTTTGGAGCGATTACGCCGAGAGGGACGAAACAGCCCCGCGGACGTACTGATCACCGTGGATGTTGCCAATCTGGTGGCCGCGAAGAATGCCGAGGTGCTCCAACCCATCCAGTCCAGTGTGCTGGAGGAAAACATCCTTCCCCAGTACCGGGACGATGAGGGATTCTGGTACGGCCTGTCTGCCCGCGCTCGAATCATTTACTATGACCCGGAGCGGGTTGATCAAGACAAGATCACCACGTATGAATCCCTGGCTGACCCGGAATTGGGGCAGTTGGTTTGCGTCCGTTCCTCTTCCAACGTCTACAATATCTCACTCACGGCTTCGATGATTGCCCATCATGGCGAGGAGCAGACCGAGCAGTGGGTCCGGGGATTAGTGGGCAATTTTGCCAGGTCACCCCAGGACAACGACACGGCGCAGATTCGCGCCGTTGCTGCGGGTGAGTGCGGCGTGGGCATTGCCAATAGCTACTATTTCGCTCGTCTGCTGGCCTCAGACGCCCCGGCGGACCAGGATGTCACCAGTCGTGTACAAGTGATGTGGCCCAACCAGGAGGATCGCGGAGCCCATATGAACGTCAGTGGCGCCGGCGTGACCATGAGTTCCAGGAACGTTGACGCGGCAACCAAGCTCATCGAGTTTCTCTCGGGGGAGCATGCCCAGGAGATCTATGCGCGGGTGAATAACGAGTTTCCCGTGAACCCTAATGTGCAGCCCAGCGGGCCGGTGGTTCAGATGGGTACATTCAAGGCCGACGAATTGGACCTTTCCGTCATCCAAAAACATACCATGGATGCCGTGCGAGTCATGGATCGCGGAGGCTGGCGCTAACAGGTCGCGCACTCCAGCAATCACATCGCCCTGAAAATTGATCCGCGCCAGTGCCTTCCCCGGCTCGGGCGCGGATTTTCCTAGCAAACCCATCCACAGCCAGAAGTCTCTCCTGTACCCATTTGGCTCAAGCCAGCCCTTTTTCACATTGGCATTGCACCATAAGCACCTCCCACCCATGAGGAGTTCTCCACGTGCGTCTTTGGTTCTCTCTCGTCGTCGGCATTGCCGTCTTGGTCGCCGCACCAATCCTGGTGATCGTCGCCCATCTTTTCGTGCCGGCTTCGGAACACTGGCAGCACCTAGCCGGCACGGTACTCCCCCGATACGTGGCCAATTCCTTGCTTTTGATGCTCGGTGTCGGGGCAGGAACATTGGTGATCGGCGTCAGTACGGCTTGGTTGGTCAGCATGACCAATTTTCCAGGCCGTCGTCTTTTCGAGTGGAGCCTGATCGTCCCGCTGGCCATCCCTTCCTACGTTATTGCCTTCACCTACACCGGCCTGCTGGAATTCGGCGGCCCGGTCCAGACCTTTCTGAGAGATTTTTTTGGCTGGCGCTCCGCCGCGGATTATTGGTTTCCACAGATCCGCTCCCTGCCGGGAGCCATCGTGATGATGACCTTGGTTTTCTATCCTTATGTATACATGCTCTCGCGGGCGGCTTTCCTGGAGCAGTCGGTCTGCGTCCTGGATGCCAGCCGGACCCTGGGCAGAGGCGCCTGGAGCACCTTTTTTGGAGTGGCTCTGCCACTCGCCAGACCAGCCGTGGCTGGTGGCCTGGCCCTGGCCTTGATGGAAACCCTGGCAGACTTCGGGACCGTGGATTTCTTTTCCGTGGACACTTTTGTCACCGGCATCTACCGTACCTGGAAGGGAATGTGGCTACCGGCGGTTGCCGCCCAATTGGGAGCGGTCCTAATGCTCTTCATCCTGGCCCTGATCCTTTTGGAGCGCTGGTCCAGGCGGGGACGCGTCAGTCATACCACCGGCTACTATCGTCAACTGCCCCGCTTCCAACTTCGCGGCATCACCGCCGGGCTGGCCTCTTTGGCCTGTGCCATCCCAGTCTTTTTCGGTTTTTTGCTGCCGGTAACCGCCATGGCTGTCTGGACCTGGCAGAGTCGGCAGCTCATCGATTCCAGGTATGTAGAGATGGCCTTGTCCAGTCTGATGCTGGCTACGATCAGTGCCGTGATTGCCGTTGGTACCGCCGTAATCCTGGCCTACGGCCGACGCCTGGTTCCCGGCAGGATTACCGCCGTAGCGGTCCAGACCGCGGCGCTGGGGTATGCCGTCCCGGGTGCGGTTATCGCTTTGGGGATCATGATCCCCTTCGCTTTCCTGGACAATGCCATCGATGATTTTGCCCGTAGCGTCTTCGGCTTTTCCACCGGATTGCTGCTCACTGGAACCTGGGCGGCCTTGATCTTTGCCTACGTGGTTCGCTTCCTGGCCGTCTCCAGCAACACCATTGAGGCCAGCTTGCAGAAAGTCACCCCAAGCATGGATGGTGCGGCCAGGACTTTGGGGCTTACCGCGGGACAAACCCTGCGCCGGGTCCATGGGCCGATCATGCGTGCCAGCCTGCTCACCGCTGGAGTGCTCGTCTTCGTGGACGTGATGAAGGAACTCCCGGCCACGCTGATGATGCGCCCTTTTGGGTTGAACACCCTGGCCATCCGCTCTTTTGAACTAGCCTCGGACGGTCTGCTCAAGGAATCCGCCAGTCCCTCCCTGGCCATTGTCCTGGCCGGACTGATTCCGGTCATTCTGGCCAGCCTGATGATCGCCCGCTCCCGCCCCGGGCAATCCTCCTAACTGTCAACAGATAAGGTTCCCATGTCTTTGCTGATTGAGACCATTCGTCACACGTTCGGCCCCAAGACCGTGCTTCAGGATATTTCCCTCCAGGTCGCATCCGGTGAGGTTGTCTGCCTGCTGGGTCCATCCGGCTGCGGCAAGACAACCCTGCTCAGGCTGATTGCCGGACTCGAGGAACTCCAGCATGGCCGTATTCTGATTGATGACCAGGTCATTGCCGAACCCCGGCGGCAGATGCTGCCGGAACGGCGCGGCACCGGATTCCTGTTCCAGGATTTCGCCTTGTTTCCGCACCTCACGGTCCTGGAAAACACCATGTTCGGCCTGGCGCAAAGGAGTTCCAAAGCCGAACGTCGCGCCAAAGCCCTGGACGCCCTGGAGCAGGTGGACATGCAGGACTACGCGGCGGTCTATCCACATGAACTTTCCGGCGGACAGCAGCAACGGGTGGCCTTGGCCCGAGCCCTGGCCCCCAGCCCGCGGATCATGCTCCTGGACGAACCGTTCTCCAACCTGGACACCCGGCTGCGGGCCCAGATTCGAGACCAGACCCTGCATGTGCTCAAATCCACCGGCGTGGCCACGGTCATGGTCACCCACGATCCGGAAGAGGCCATGTTCATGGGCGACCGGATCATCCTGATGCATCAAGGTCACATCGTGCAAACCGGCAGCCCGGCAGAGTTGTATGCCCATCCGGTCAATGCCTTCGTGACCACTTTTTTCAGTGACGTGAACGCGATTTCGGGAACAGTGGAGGCAGGCGCCGTCCAGACCAAATTCGGAACCATCAAGGCACATGGCCTCCCGGACGGATCAGCGGTGGACATTCTCTTCCGGCCGGATGCCGTTTCCGTGCGTAACGGCCACTGTGCGCTCTCGTCCCATCGGGGCGAAGCCGCCCCAAACGGATATCGGACGGCAAGTGAAAGCGTGAGCAATATTGCCGAAGGCAGGGACGAACGTCCCTTGGAAAATCTTATCGAGGCCGATGTTCTGACCACCCGCCTGCTTCCGGGAGCGACTCTTGTCCACCTCAGGATCCCCGTAAATGGGCAAAGCGATACGCCGGATCTGCATCTGCATGCCCGGGTCCCCTGTGTTTCCCCCATGCCCGAGGGAACAAAGGTCCAGGTGCATGTCCCCTTGGACCAGATCTATGTATTCCCGAAATCCTGACCAGATTCCCTGTTCACAAGAGCCAAGGAGAAATAGGACAGCGGCTCGGGAACTGCCTCCAGGTCAGAGTACACGGCCTCCTCGGTCAAACCGCACCGGGTGATCAGCGTGGTTCGCTCTTCCAGGGCATTGCTCCGCAACAGGTTCTTCAGTTCCGCAAGTCGCTTGGCCGGTTTCAAGATCACCATGGCGTCCGCTTCGCCAAGCAGTCGCTCCAGACGAGCCTCCGGGGTATGCCCTGTGGCCACCACCAGGGTTTCCTCACCCTCCACCAGGGTCCGCTCCAGGCGAGCCGCCGCTGCCTGAAAGGACGTCACCCCTGGGATGATCCGGATGTCCACCCCCGCATCCCAGGTACGGATGGATCGCAGCACATGGCCGAAGGTGCTGTAGATCAACGGATCGCCCAGGGTGATGAACGCGGCGCTCTGCCCGGTATTCAAATACTCCAGTACCTGCGCGGCATTCTTGCGTCGTGCCTCCTGACGGATGTGGTCGTCTCGCGTCATCGGGAATTCCAGGCGCTGAACGCCGGCATCAGGGGCCAAGTGCGGGCGGATGATGTCCAAAGCCACGGAAAAATCGTTCTTGGCCGAGGCTGGCGTGAAGACCATGCGCACATTGCCCAGAGCCTTGACCGCGGCCAAGGTGAGCAGATCCGGATCACCCGGACCAACACCGATTCCGAACAGGATACCCTGCGTTGCAATTCCCATCGTGTGAACCTACCAGAATAACCAGATCAAAAGTATCCCCAGCAGAAGCCGATAGGCGACAAACGGCTGCATACCGACTGTTTTAATGAATTTCAGAAAGTAGTGGATGCACAGATACGCCGTCAATCCGGAGAGAACGGTTGCATAGATGATTATCCCCCATTGCACCGGCTCCGGCTGGGCAAGCAGGTGACGCAGTTCAAGGGCATCCGCCAAAAAAATTACCGGGATGGACAAAAGAAAAGAAAATCGGGCTGACGCCTCTCGGCTCAACCCCATGAACAACCCGGCGGTGATCGTCACCCCTGAACGGGAAACACCCGGAATAAGCGCAAGCGCCTGAGCGCAGCCGATGACCAGGATGTCCACCCATTTCAGATTTTTTTCACTGCGGCCTCCGCTATGCCGCCAATCCGCCCAGCCCAGAAGCAGTCCAAATACGATCAGTCCGCCGGCAATGAGCAACGGGTCCCGCATATGATCCGCCACCACATCGCGAAAAGTCAGGCCGGCCAATCCCACGGGAATGGTCCCCAAAATCACGGCCCAGGCCAAACGTGACCCAGGACCATGCCCCTTGCCCGTCAGCGATCGCAGGAAGTCCCTGACCATTTCCCAGAGATCTTGGCGGAAGTACCAGATCACGGCCATTAGCGTACCCAGATGCACCGCGACGTCAAATGTCAACCCTTGATCTTCCCAGGGCGTGAACACCGACACCAGGATGAGGTGCGCGGAACTGGAAATGGGCAGAAACTCCGTCAAACCCTGAACCAGGGCCAGGACGGTTGCTTGCAGAACACTCATCAACACTCCAAAATGTTTTGGAAATCAATCCGGAGAAAGGGAAGAGAACTCGAGGACGTCGAGACCGCGAAAACGGCCTTGCCTACGATCCGAGCATGTTCAACGTGGCTTCCAAGCGCAGACATTCAGCAACCGTTTCCTCCGCACTCATCACCGGCGGAACCCGATACGGCTTTCCATAGACTACCCGACAGCGGGCCCCAGGCCAGGGCACCTGGAACTTGTCCCAAGATTTTTGAAAGACAAAGGATCGGGACATGTAGACGCGAAGCGGGACCAGGGGAGCACCCGCCTTGGAGGCAAGATAGACAGCCCCTTCCTTGACTTTGTGCCGCGGTCCCTTTGGCCCGTCCACGGTGACCACCACGTCCGCGTTCCGGGAGCGCATTTCCCGCCGAGCCGCGATCAACGCGGCGACGCCGCCGCGGCGACTGGAGCCCCGGGCTAGCTGGAAGCCGAATCTGGTCATGACCTGGGAGAGAAATTCCCCATCCCGGCTCTGGCTGACCACCGCAACCACCCCCTGATTCCGATGCAGATGGATGAGTGGAAACAGTTCATCATGCCAGAACGGGACCACGAGAGGACCTTTTTTCCGCTCCCGCTCACCCTCCGCCAGACCTTCTTGCGTAAATCGCAATGTCCGGCTGAGGAGCTCGGTGAACAGAACGGCCGGGGAGACAAACCGGAGTGGGTTGAGACGCATGGCCTTGGCTTCTTAAAGGAGTTGATACGGGAAGACAAGAAATCCACCTCGTGCGCCTACTCCTAAAGCCGGCACACCGCCCTTCAAACATAGACGAAACCTATCGCAATTATTCTGAACCATAGATAGATACTATTTCCGTTTTCAAAGCAGCCGTGCTTGCGCATAATGTTGCGCACCAATCCACAACCAATAGAGGAATTTCACCGTATGAGCCACCCACACCTTGACTGCAAAGGCCTGCCCTGCCCGCAACCGGTTCTGCAATGCAAACAAAGCATTGAGAGCCAACGCCCCGAGACGCTGGTCGTCATGGTCGACAATGAAGCCGCCCTGCAAAACGTCACCCGATTCCTGGAAAACCAGGGCTACACCGTTGGCCGTGAACAAACCTCGCAGAGCGAGTGGAAGATCACGGCCAGCGGTGGAAGCGGGACTGGAGCCACGGAAACGCAAGCAGTTGGTGGCAATTCTCCATCCCAGGAGAGCATGAAGACACTGGTCTTTCTCAGTGCTGCTGAAATCGGAGCAGGCGACACCGCTCTTGGAGAAAAACTCATGAGCAATTTTCTGGCCACCCTGCCGGAAATGGGCTCTCAGTTATGGCGGGTTATCTTGGTCAACGGAGCTGTGCGGTTGGCCGTGGAGGGCAGCGGGGACCTGGAGGCGCTTCGCAAGCTGGAACAAGCCGGGGTAACGATCCTGGTCTGCGGCACCTGCCTGACGCATTTCGAACTGCTGGAGAAAAAGGCCGTGGGCCAGACCACCAACATGCTGGACGTGGTCACCAGCCTCCAGGTGGCGGGTAAGGTCATTCGGCCCTAATTCACCAAGCGATCAATAGCACGATCAACATGAAATGCGCTTCTCTGCCAGGGGGATCATCCACACTTCGTGGGAGATGTGGGAGGAGACGCCGGTACCCCGATAATTTCCGGCCACGGGCATGGTTTGCTCCGGCTCCGGTGCCGCGGCCAGGACAATGTGCCGGTCGGCCACCACCAATCCGTGGGTCGGGTCGTAACCTCGCCAGCCGATACCCGGAAGATACACCTCGGCCCAGGCATGCAATTCGGCCTCCGGCGTATCCGGGTCCCCTTCCTGGTATCCGCTGGCGAACCTGGCCGGAATGCCCGCCTCCCGGCAGGTTTCCACGAACAATACCGCCAGATCCCTGCAGGATCCGACTCTCTTGAACAAAAGAGCCTGTGGATGCAGCACCCCGGGTTCCAGCCGCTCGCTCCGCTGGACATGGGTAAACAGCCAGGTGTTCAACGCTGAGAGAAATCCGGTGCTGGACTGTTGCGTCTGCCGTCTCAACATGGCGGCGAGTTCGGCGACGTCATCCCGATGGCGATCCGGAACAGTTCCCGATGCGCCCCTTTGCTCTTGGCCAAACGGGTAGCGACGCATCAGGCAGGACTGCAAGCCTTCCTGCTCCACTGCGGAATACTGCATGGGCAGAGTTTGTCCGCAAGGCGGCAAGAAGTAGTCAAAGGGGTTTTCGCGCAAGGTCTGCAACCTGCAGGTGCTCTCAATACGCAGTTCCTTGTGCAAACCATTGAACCAGACCTGCAGGAATCCGTTGCCCCAGAGGTCGAGGCCGAATGCCCGTCCCCCTGGTTCCGGTTCGATCCGTAAAATGTGCTCCAGAGCCTGCTGCGATGGATCGGGGCGAGGCAGAAGGCGAATGGTGTGCGGTTCGAGGAAAACCTGTTTGGCGTAGGTATACCTGGTGATGTGCCGAACCGAGTAGATCATCCTTTTTTCACGCCCGATGGTCGTGACTTGGCCTTGACCCGTGTCGTGCGCTGCACCCGGGTGAGCTTGGAGGCGATGTTTTCAATCCACTCCGAAGGCAGTTCATGAACCAGCGCGCGGAGTCTCTCCTGCCACCAGCTGGAAATATCCGCCAACTCCTCTTTCTCGTAGCGGTGCTCCACCAGCCGGAAACTGCCCTTGGAATAGAGCACCACATCCACGGGGAAATCCACATCCGAGGCACTAATCCGGGTGGAGTCAAAAGCCAGACAGCCCACTTTCAGGGCAAAGGACAGCGTGTCTGTATACTTCAGGGTCCTGTCCAGGACCGGCTTGCCATATCCGCTTTCCCCAATGATATGGTAGGGGGTGCCCTGGGTGATGATCACCCAGTTGCCTTCGGGATACAGAAGGAACAACTGGTGTTCCGCGTCGTTCTTGAGCTGGCCCCCAACCAGCACGTGCAAATTGAAGTGCAGCCCACTGCGCTCCAGATAGACCCGGTCCTCCTCAGCCACGAGCCGCAACTGCCGGGCCAGGGCGTTGACCACTTTGAACATCCGGTCATAGGGTTCCTCTTGGCTGGCAATCTCCTCCTCGAAATAGGTCATGACCTTGTCCCGAACCGAACGGAGCCCGGAAGTCATCACAAAAAACGCACCGTACCCGTTTTCAAAGTCGAAGCTGGTGATCTTCGGTGCGGTGGTCAGTTCATTGCCGGTGGTTATCCGGGTATCGGCGATACCCACCAGTCCGTCCTCGACGGTAATCCCAAGACAGAAGGTCATTGTCGTGCGTGCTCCGGTTGATGGTCGATCCGGGGACGTCACATCCCCGTGTTGGTCGGTTACTGTTGCTGGCTCTGGTCAATGGCCGGAAAGCGGGAGAAAAACGTGTCGTAGATGGCCCGGTCCAGCACGTTCAGGCGCATCTGCAGATCATCGGTGAATTCATGCAGTCCCTGCTCAAAAATTTCCTCGATGGTATGATATGACAATCCCGAACAGATCTGGCCCATCTGCAATTCCGCGGGATTGCTGAAATAGCCGATCCGTGTGCCGGTGATATTGTGCAGACACTGCTGGGCCTCGGTCAGACAGTAGAGAATGGATCGGGGAAAATCATGGTCCAGAATCAAAAACTGGACGACCTTGGAGGGATTAATCCGGCCAAAGGCGTGCCGATAGGCCTGAAAGCCCCCCACGGCTTTCAGCAGGGCCGCCCACTGCACATGGTCCAAAGCCATGCCGACGTGATCCAGACTGGGCAGAAGCAGAAAATACTTCACATCCACGATCCGCGAGGTCTTGTCCGCCCGCTCCAGGAGCCGACCGAGATTGAAAAATCGCCAGGCCTCGTCGTTGGCCATGATGTCCGAGGCGATTCCTCCGATCATCAGGTTGCGCCACTTGACCTCGGCGCAAAACCGCTCCGGCTCGCGAATGATTGTTTCCGGGCGGGCACAGGTATCCTTGACGTAATGGTAGAATACGTTCACCGCTTCCCACATCTCCGTGGGAATGCTGTTGCGCACGGAAAAGGCGTTCTGGCGGGCGGACTGCAACCCTGAGAGGATGGAATTGGGATTCCGGCTGTCCGCGATCAAAAAAAACAGGACATCCTCCGGACTTTGCTCCGGATAGCGCGCCTGGAAATCCTCGTGATCCCCTGTCGTGACCACCAGTGGCCGCCACTGCTCACCGTTTTCCTCAGGCACATCCAGGGTCAAATGCCAGTTCACATCCAAAAATCTGGCGATATTGCTGGTTCGTTCCAGGTATCTGCTCATCCAGTAGACGGCATCGGCATCTCTGCTCAGCATTGTCTCCTCCGTTAGCCTGGAGCGTTACCGCCCCAGCACCCAGGTATCCTTGCTCCCCCCCCCTTGGGAGGAATTGACCACCAGGGAGCCCTTGGTCAAGGCCACCCGGGTCAAACCGCCGGGAATGACCTGAATGTCGTTCCCGTACAGTACATACGGCCGCAGATCCACGTGCCGTCCCTCAAAATGATCACCGACGATAACCGGACAGCGGGAAAGGGAAATCGTCGGCTGGGCAATATAGTTGCGCGGATCATGCCGGATCTTCGCGGCGAAGTCCTCCTGCTCGGCCTTGGTGGAAGCCGGGCCGATGAGCATCCCATATCCGCCGGACTCGTTGGCCGCCTTGACCACCAGGGCATCGAGGTTGGCCAGAACGTGTTCCATCTGTTTGGGGTCCCGGCAGATAAATGTGGGGATATTGGGGATGATCGGATCTTCACCCAGAAAGTATTTAATGATCGCGGGAACATAGGCGTATACGGCCTTGTCGTCGGCCACGCCCGTGCCCGGAGCGTTGGCCAGAGCCACCCGCCCCTGGCGATAGACCTCCATGATGCCGGGCACGCCCAGGAGGGAATCCGCACGAAAAACTTGGGGATCGAGAAAATCCTCGCCAATGCGCCGATAGATCACATCCACCTTGATCAATCCCTTGGTAGTCCGCATATGCACATATCCGTCATGAACCACCAGATCCGCACCCTCCACCAGTTCAATACCGGTCTGCTGGCTCAAAAAGGAATGCTCGAAATAGGCGGAATTGTAGACTCCCGGAGTCAGCAGGGCCACGCTGGGCCGGTTCTGCCGCAATGGCGCGATGGAATGCAGCATTTCCAAAAGCTGGGACGGGTAGGTATCCACGGAGCGAACATTGGAAGCACTGAAGACCTGGGGGAAGGTTCGCTTCAGAACCTGACGATTGGCCAGCACGTAGGACACGCCGGACGGCGATCGCAGATTGTCCTCCAGAACGTGAAACTCTCCGTTTTCATCGCGGATCAGGTCCGTTCCGGTGATGTGGCACCACACGCCCAGGGGAGGATTCAGCCCTTGGCAAGCCGGAAAATATCCCGCCGAAGTCTCGATAATATCCCTGGGGACGACCTTGTCCTGAAGGATCTTCTGATCATGGTAGATATCGTCCAAAAACAGGTTCAAGGCCTGGATGCGCTGTTTCAATCCCTGCTCCAGGAAATTCCACTCCCTGGCCTCAATGACCCGGGGCACGATGTCGAAGGGAAAGATCTTTTCCGTACCCTGCTCGTGGCCGTACACGGAAAATGTGATGCCCAGATCGAAAAAGACCTTTTCCGCCGCGGCCTGTCGTGTCAGCAGTTCGTTGGGCGGCAAGGAACGCAGCTTGTCCAGCAGCAGCTTGGTTCCAGACCGGGCCACTCCCGGAGCCTCGAACATTTCATCGTAAAACGTCCCCATCTCGTATCCATCAAAATTCAACCCTGCCTGCATGCACACCTCGTTGAAGAAAGCTGTCGGAGGACAGCGCAAAACACCGCACCTCCCTATTCAATGCCTGACACCGGATGCAATGTGGCGTCGTACATTCGTAACGTTACGCCATATGAGCGCGGCCAACAAGTTGCAAACGCCCCTGCTCCAGCCGATAGACCCGGTCCATGTACTCCAGTCCTGCCGGACGATGGGTGATCAACAACACGGACCGTCCAGCCATGACCGGACGCAGTTCCCGCCACAACTGGGCTTCAGTCTGGGCATCCAATCCCTCGGAGGGCTCGTCGAGGATCAGGATCGGAGCATCCTTGAGCAGAGCCCGGGCCACGCTCAACCGCCGGGCCTGCCCGCCGGAAAGCTTGGCCCCGAATTGGCCCACCAGGGTATCCAGCCCCTGTGGCAGGGACGCGACAAACGTCTCCAGCCGGGCGACTTTCAGAGCCTCCCGAAGCTGCGCCGGCGTGGCCTCTGGGTTGCCCAGGCGCAGATTCTCGGCAATGGACGAGTTGAACAAAAACACATGCTGGGAAACCACGGCCATCCGGGCCCGGATCTCATCCCCGGAGCAGGAACGTAATTCCCGACCAGCCAACTGGATGCTGCCCTGCTGATAGCCCCAGAACCGCAGCAGGATCTGCTGCAGCGTGGTCTTACCTGACCCGGCTGGCCCGACGATGCCGACCCGTCCCCCATGGGGCAGTTCAAGGTCCAGGCCACGCAGCGTCGGCTCAGCCCTGCCCGTGGAGTCGCCTGGATAGCCAAACCAGAGGTCGCGAATCACCAAATCGCCACCTGAGGGCAATTCCAACGGCAGGCCCGGCTCGGCAACCATGGGCCGGGCCTCGGTGATTTCCAGAATCCGACCGGCGGCCATCCGGATCTGGCCCCACATCCGCCACGCCCCTGGCAAGGGCTGCAGCGCCTCGAAGCTGACCAGGGCCAGAACGGCCAGCATGGGCAAGATGGCCGGGGACCAGTCGCCACCCGCCACCAGGGGAATTCCCAGGACCAGAACCAGCCACATGGCCAAACCGGCGGCCAGACCCACCATGCCCTGGGCCATGCTCTCCAGCCGGGCTGTCCGGATCTGCAGGCGGATCAACCCTGCACTCTCCCTGTGAATCATTTCCCGATGCCGCAGTCCGGCGTCGTAGACCAGCAGTTCCTCCATGCCCCGCAGGCCGTCCACAACCAGACAGCGCAGTCGGGTGGCTGTCTGGACCTGTTGCGCCCCATCGGATGCGCCCCTTTTCAGACAATATGCCGGCAGGATGGCCCCGGCCAGCAGCCAGAGCCCGGCGACCCCCAGGGCAAGAACCGGATTGAAGACACTGAAAAAAACAAACGCGACCATTGCCACGCAGATGGCGGTCCCGGCCGGCAGGAGGAAACGCAGGTAGAAATTGTCCAGCAGATCGATGTCCGCACGGAGCCGGCTGAACAGGTCCGCGCTGTGCATCCCGCCTCGACCACCTTGATCATTCTGGGCAATGGCGTGCCTGGAAACCGGGTTGGCCATGGTCGAGCCGCCCCCAGCCATGCCCCCCTGTCCATCCTCGCTGCCCAGTCCAGCGGGGACAAGGGGAACCAGTCGTTCGAAAAAGCGGACCCGCAAGTCTGCCAGCAGTCGCAACGTGGCGTCGTGGCTGACCAGCCGTTCAAAATACCGTCCCACGCTGCGCACGATGGCCAGGGATCGGATGGCCCCTGCCGGCAAAAAATAGTTGAAGAGGACCCCGCTGGCTCCGGCCAGGGCCATGGAGGCCAAAAACCAGGCCGCCAAACCCAACAGGGCCATGTTGGCCAGCACCGTAATCACGGAACAGGCCAGCCCCAGCAGCAGCCAAGGCCATTTTGGTCGGGCCATGGACAACAGCAATCGAAAAACGTCCATTACCGGCCTGCCTCAGGGGCGAGCTCCGCCACCGCATCAGCCATGCTCCGGACCCGCGGGTCATGCGAAGCGATGATCAGCGTGTGCTTGCCGACAAATTTGCCCAGCGTCGCCAGCACCGCCCGCCCGCCCGCGTCATCCAAGTGCGCCGTGGGCTCGTCCAGGAGCAGCAGCGGCGTTTTCCGGGATATGGCCCGTGCCAGAAGCCTGGTCAGAGCCAGACGCTGTCGTTGCCCTCCGGACAGCCCGGTCCCGCCTTCGCCGATGTGGGTATCCCATCCCCGAGGCATGGCCGCCAAATCCTGATCCAACCCGGTCATGGCGGCCAGCTCATCCAGTCCGGCTCCCTCGCCGAAACGATCACCATACTCTGCGGATGGTTCGGTCAGCAGGATGTTTTCACGCACCGACCCCTGCAGGATGTACGGATTCTGCGACATCCAGCTCACGTGCCGCAGCCAATCCGTCAGATTGATTTCAGCCAGGTCCGTTCCATTGATCACGATTTTTCCAGACTCCGGCTTGGCCGTACCCAGCAGCAGCCGCAACAAGGATGTCTTGCCAACGCCGCTGGGTCCGACCAAGGCCATGCAGGCTCCAGGGGGCACGCGCAGTGAGAAATCATGCAGCACCCTCTGGCCTGGAACATGGCCAAAGCGCAAATCCTGGATATGCACCTCGACGCGGGCCCATGGGGCAGACGTCCGCGGCGTCCGCTCCACGTGCCGGGGCGTTTCCGCCATCAGGGCCAGCAACCCTTCGGCCGCGGCCATGGCCGACAACCGGGAGTGGTAGTGCGTGCCCAGGGTGCGCAACGGCAAATAAAATTCCGGGGCAAGCAGCAGGATGAAAAATCCGGTCTGGAAGGCCATGCTCCCGGAGAGGAGCTTGAAGCCGATGATCACGGCCACCACGGCCAGACTGACCGTGGAGAAGAATTCCAGGACCAGGGCTGAGAGAAAGGCGATCCGCAGCACGTCCACCGTGGATTCCCGGTACTGGTCAGTGATCCGGGCGATGATTCGTGCTTCCCGGTGGGTGGCGTTGAACAGCCGCAGCGTGATCAGCCCCTGCAGGCTGTCCAGGAACCGGGCACTCAGGGCCGCGAGACGCCGCCACTGCCGCTGGTTCAGCTTTTCGGCCCTGGTGCCGATCAGAAACATGAAAAAGGGGATGAACGGAGCCGTGAACAGCAGGATCAGGCCACTGACCAGATCCAAGGGAAAGACGAATGCCAAGACGGCCAGGGGAATCAGGGCGGCCAAGGCGGCCTGGGGCAGGTACCGTGCAAAGTAGGCCTCCAACCCCTCGATCCCATCCACCACGTGATGGGCCAGATCGCCGCTGGACCGGCCACGCAGGTGCTCCGGCCCCAGGTCGGCCAGATGGTCCACGACCCGCATCCTGAGCTGCTGCTTGACCCGCATCGCGGCCTGGATGCCAAGCTGTTCGCTGCCCCAGACCAGCCCGGCTCGTGCGAGCATCAGCAGGGGCAGAGCCACCATCGCGTTGATCACGTCCTGCAACAGAGCCGCATCAAACAAAACCTGATGCACCACCCAGGCCAGCAGTCCGGCCTGAATGATCAGCAAAACCCCGGCCGCGCCCCCCAGACCGATCCCGGCCAATAATATTCCGCGAACCGGCCGCGCATTCGCGCGTAGCCAGTCCTTGGGGGTCAAAACCTCGGTAACGGCGGGGGTCTGTTGCAGATTCACGCCCCCGCCAATTGTCCGGGCAACAGCGGCGGCATGGGACACTCCAGGGCGTCGCTGACGGCCCGCAGGATTTCGGCCTGGGCAATGGTTACATGGCCATCGGCCACAATGACTGCGGCGCAGGCCAAGATCAGGTCGCGTTTGGCGGCCTCGCGCAACCGGATGAGTTTGTTCAGGGCCTGATCCAGGGCCTGAATGCCGCACAGCTCTCTGCTTCGCAGACTCAGGCCCGACAAGCGCAGTTTGCCGGAACCGGCCTGGAAAGCCATTGTCGTATTCTCGGCCCAAGCCCCAACATGGGCTAGCGCGGAGAGAACCAGTGAGGCCTGATCCACGGCCTGGTGCAGGGTCACATGGCCAAAAGCCGAGCTTCGTCCTGGTTCGAAAGAGGGCTCCAGATGCCGCAACACGGCCCGGTGCGTGGCCCACTCGAAAAGTCCGATCCGTCCGTCAGCGTGAATCATTTCCTGGAGAGCCTTGCGAAACAGGGGATAGCGATCAAAGGGCATCCGGCGCAGAGCCGGGAAACAGATATCCATGAGCGGCAAACGCAACTCTCGCGGCAACTTCCGTTGCGCCACATCTTGAACCAGGCGCGGCAGTTCCGGGCCGAAATGCGTTTCCAACAAGGCCAGCTGAGCCTTGGCCACACTCCGATCTTCGCTGAGGAGCAGCGCGAAAAGCACGCCATGAGCCCGGCCGGTATCGTGCGCCGCATCAAGCAGCTCTTTGGGGATTTTTTCCCGCAACCGCCGGGCATGCGCGATATGGACGTCGTCCAACAGGCCAACCGAGGCAGCCACCTCCGCGGCCCTCGGGGCTTGCACCGCCGGCCTGTGGGATAAAGAAGTCTCACCGGTTTCCCCATGTAACCCGGATACGCCGAATGCACTGGAAGACGTGCCGGGAGATGCTGGCCGTAAGGGCGTTGCTGAGGGTTTGGCCTCGGCGACTGACCCCGAAAACTCCCTCAGTGTTGGATAGCTGCCGTCCCAGCCCGGCTCCACTCTGCGAATGCGCTCCTCCAGCGGAGGATGGGTGGCGAACAGGGAGTTCATGAATAAACTGACGCCCTGAGCGAAAAACATATGGCTGGCCTGGGCCGCGTTGGGATGCTCCAGCCGGGAGCCCTGGGAAAGTGCGCCGATCTTCTTCAGCACTCCGGCCATGGCCCTGGGATCCCGGGTAAACTGGACCGCGGAGGCATCTGCCAGGTACTCCCGTTGCCGAGAGACGGCGGCCTTGATCAAACTGCCGCAAAGCATTCCCAGGGAACCGATCACAATGAATCCGATGCCCAGCACCAGAGGCACGGCCGCCCCCCGACGATCCCGTGAGCGGCCGCCGTATACGGCCATGCGCAGGATCACTCGCCCAGCCAGTCCCAGAATAATCAATCCGTGGATCACGCTCATCAGCTTGATATTCATACGCATGTCCCCGTTCAGGATATGGCTGAACTCATGGCCGATCACGGCCTGCAGCTCCGAGCGGGTCAACAGCCGGGCGCTGCCGCTGGTCAGCCCCACCACCGCGTCTCCCGGGGTCTGACCCGCGGCAAAGGCGTTGATGCCACTTTCCTGATCCAGCATGTATACTGGGGGTACAGGCAGTCCCGAGGCAATAGCCATCTCCTCCACAACGTTGAGCACCTTGCGCTCATCCGCATTCGCGCTGTCCGGCATGACCAACCGTCCGCCCAGCAACTCAGCCACAGCGGCTCCGCCGCGCCGAAGCTGGGCCATCTTGAAGATGGTCCCAAACCCGATAATGAACAGGATCACCGCGCCGAGCAGGGCCAGCAGGTCTGCCATGCTCTTAAACTCCCGCCACGCCTGGGCCGCGTTGGGCGCATCGGCAAGCAGCAAAAGAAAAATCAGGCTATAGACGGTGAGGACAATACCAATGGTGGACAGGACGAACAGCACCACCAGCACCGTGCTTTTTCGACGGGCCCGTTCCTGGCTCTCAAAAAAATCCATGACACACCCTGCCTAGAACTGCACTTTGGGCGCTTCCCGAAATTCCCGTGTCTCAAACTCCAGCAGTGCGGCCGGACCAAACCCGAACATCCCGGCAAAAACAGTCTGCGGGAAGGATTCCCGATAGGTATTGTAGTGCATCACCCCGTCATTAAAAGCCTGGCGGGCGAAGGCAACCTTGTTCTCCGTGCTGGTCATCTCCTCGGTAAGCTGCATCATGTTCTGGTTGGCCTTCAAGTCTGGATAGCTCTCCACCAGGGCGAACAGCTTGCCCAATGCCCCGGACAGCATGCCCTCGGCTCCGGCCAACCCGGCCATGGCCGCGGCCTGCCCGGGGTTGGCCGCGGCGGCCTGCATGGCGCCGTAGGCCTGGTTCCGGGCCGCAATGACCGCCTCCAGGGTCTCTCGCTCATGCTTCATGTAGGCCCTGGCCGTCTCCACCAGATTGGGGATCAGGTCGTAGCGTCGCTTGAGTTGGACATCGATCTGGGCAAAGGCGTTCTTGTAGCGATTCTTCAACTTGACCAACTGATTGTAGATGCGCATCAAGGAAAAGCCCAAGGCAAACAGCAAAACCAATCCAACAATCGGCCATACGGACATGCGGCATACTCCTGTATTCAGAGGCTGGGGGGGGAACACCCCGACCATGGGCGGGGTGTGCGAAGAACGCTTTGGAAGTTGACTAAAAAGAGCGGATTGTCAACGGCTTCCCTGGAATACGTACTGCTCCAGAAACGACCGCAGCCCATCCACATACACCGCCCCGGAGCTCAGAAAGCCCGTGTTGTGCCCCCCGGAAATCTCCAGGAACATCCGCGGTTCCGGCGCAGCAGCGTACAGGGCCTGGCCATGGGCAAAAGGAGTCAGCTCGTCCTCAGGACTGTGAACCACCAATACTGGAGAATGAATATCCCCCATCCGAGCCAGGGTGTTGTAGCTGTATTTGGCCAACCAGCGGACCGGCAGAAAAGGGTACATGCGGGCGGCCATGTCCGGCAGGGAGGTGAACGTGGACTCCAGGATCAATCCGCCCGCTGCATGCTCCGCGTTCAGGTCCGCGGCCAAGTGCGCCGCCACCGCTCCACCCAGGGATCTGCCGAAGATGACGATGTGCGCCGGCGGGATGTTCTTCTCCGTGACCAGAAAATCCCAGGCTGCCCGTACGTCCAGGTACGTCCCTTTCTCAGTGGGCCGCCCTTCACTTTGACCAAAACCACGGTAGTCGAAAATCAACACGGACAAACCCAAGTCTCGAAAAATCCGAATGGAATCCAGGCGATGGCCGATATTGCCGGCGTTGCCGTGACAAAACAGTAGCACGGCTCGGGCATCCTCCACCGGAACGTACCAGGCATGTATGCGCACGCCGTCTTGGGTATGCAGATCGATGTCCTCGTATTCCCAGCCATAAACCTCGGGAGTCGCCAGTATTTCACCCAGTGGATGAAAGACCATGGCGTCCTGGCGGACATAGACCCATCCAGCCAGCCCCAGGTACAAAATAACCGCTATAACGGCGATGGTCAGCGTGGATTGCATACATCCTCCCTCGTTGCAGGACCCCTCATTGCAGAATTGTGCTGGACCATTTGCAGGCTCAGTTTAGAACCAATGCTGTACTAGTTGCAAGGCTTACTGGGCAGTCCCTGCTGGAGTTCCCTCTGACCGATTTGGCCGTCCCAATAGGCGGTGCACAGCCGAAACAGATCCAGGGCTCTCTGCTCTGCCCGCAGGGTCAACCGCATCCAGTTCACGGCATGGTACCCGGTCCAGAATTGCGCACGCTTGCCTTGTTTCGTGTCAGTAGGCACCTTTCGCAAAAAACCGGATTCTCTCGCCAGTTGGGCATAGCTGAGGTTCAGCAATACCGAGAGATCCAGAACCGATGGATAGTGGAGCATTCCCAACAGAGCGTGGGCAATGCGTCCCTGAACCAACTGGTTGACAACAAGTTGGTTGCGCAAAGCTGCGTGCACATCACCGGGCAGCAATCCGGCATCAGCGGCCAGACGCCGCAGGACATCGACTCTCCGCCCCAAAACGGGGCGGATGATCCGCGGATAGCGACATGACGGATTGATCTGCTGATCCAGGGCTGTTTCCACCAGACGATGCAGGGCCATGCTTTCCCTGGTGGAAGCCTGACCGGGACGCTTGCCGGACAAGGCATTCACGACAGGATGCATCACCGCGTCCAAGGCAACATGGGAGAGGTATCCCAGCACAAAAGCCTTGCTCCTCCCGCTCGGATCATCACCAGCCTGATGCACCACTCGACGAAAAACGTCATCGCGCATTGAGGCATCAGAGCCATGAAAAATATTCGCCAGCCGGCGACCACGGGAGCGCGGGTGATAAAAAAAAGCGTCCGGAATGATCGCGCCCAGCGAGAACAACAGGGGTTCGTCGCGCAGGAGTTTTCCAGCAAGACAATTCTCTCTCGTAGCCGACATACCTTGTTGAAGTTGCCGCGCAAACCACAGATGCGTATTTTCCTTGGGCATGACCCTCCCATTTTTGCCGTAAACCGATAAGCACACCGGTTATTCATCGTCGCCAGCTACCAGAGCATTTTCCTGTCCTCAATGACAGACACCATCTTTCCACTCCGGTTCGACCAACTTGGTCTGAATAGGCACTGTCGGTCAACTAGCACAGATGAAGCGGGTCTGGATGCTGGAGTCGATACCAAGACATGAGTGTTGCGGAAAAACGGCAATATCCGGCATCAATGTTACGGATTATACACACATGTGGTAAGCAAGCTTCATGACGTACTTTGACCGTCACCTTGACCGTCACCTTCACCTGCGCCAGGAAGCGGCAAAGCGCTCTCTGTTTTTGCTTGGTCCACGCCAAGTCGGCAAGACTTCGCTGCTCAAGAAACTCTTTCCGCGGGCCCCACGTTACGACCTGTTGCGGTCGGATCTTTTCCTGAGGATGACCCAACGTCCCGTGCTGATTCGCGAAGAACTGACCGGAAGTGATATCCGCCCGGACGCAGACCCGGTGATCATCAATGAAATTCAAAAGCTGCCGATTCTTCTCGACGAAGTCCATCATCTCCATCATCTCATTGAGGAGCATGGCTTCCGCTTCATTCTGACTGGCAGCAGCGCCAGGAAACTCAAAAAAGGCGACGTCAACCTGCTGGGAGGGCGAGCCAGAACCCGTTTCCTGTATCCCTTGGTTTCAAATGAAATCCCGGACTTTGATCTTCCGCGGGCCGCCCAGTGGGGCACGTTGTCGTCAATTTACCTTTCCGACGAACCGGAAGAGGATTTGCTTGCGTATTGTGAAAGCTATCTGCAAGAAGAAATCAAGGCTGAAGGCCTTGTCCGGCCAGTGGAGAATCCTGCTTCTCCTCATGGACTGGAAAGCAACGCCCACGAAGACCAGCCTCAATAACGCCCCCTTCCCGCTTGAATCGCGGGAAGGGGGCGTTATTGTTTCAAGTTTGACGAATCGCGCTGATCAGTGATCCACGGCCGCTCCGGCGCCGCGCGGCGAGCGGATGGTTTCCACGAGGTCTTGGATCTCCTTGGACAAGCGGAAGAGTCGCGATGGATAGAAGCGAAAAAAAGAGGGAGGCACGAAGAAGAAGTATGGATTTGACCAACATGACCTCAATGAGTACTGTTGGTCAACTTGCTCAAGCCAGAAGAGGAGTCCGTCATGATTGTCAATGTTTCCGAAGCAAAGGCGAACCTTTCCAAATTGATAGACATGGCCTATCACGGTGAAGAGGTCATCATTGCCAAAAACAATCTGCCTTTGGTTGAGTTGCAACTGCACAAGCCAAAGGAAAAACGCAAACTCGGCCTGTTGGCGGGCAAAATCCATATTCCCGAAGATTTCCTTCAGGAAGACGAGGAAATCAATGCCATGTTCCACGAAGAACGGCTGTGAAAATTCTAGTGGACACCCATATTTTCCTGTGGATGTTATCCTCTCCGGAAAAACTCAAACAAAATCGAAAAGTTGCCCTTGAATCACGTGCGAATGAAATTTTCTTGAGCGCCATGAGCATCGCGGAGGTGATGATCAAGCATTCAATAGGAAAAATAAATATTAATTTTGATGCAATAGAAATGGCGAGCGCGATGCGTGTTGAAATTCTGAACTTTGCCGGGCAGGAAGCCATGCTTCTGGGTCAATTGCCGTTCCATCATCGTGATCCTTTTGACCGCATGATCATAGCTCAATCCCTGGTCCACGGCATCCCCGTCATGACGGATGATCCAAAGTTTCATCTCTATGATTGTAAAGTGATCTAGCGCGGGCCATGCCCGCAACCCCAAAAAGGCTCAGTGAAACGCCCGCACGAGATCTCGCTCAACGCTCAAGCAGGGCGCATAGGTCGCTGGAGAAGAAACACAAGGATTGCGTCTCACTGAAATCTCAAAAAAACGCCCCCTTCCCGCTTGGATCGCGGGAAGGGGGCGTTGCTGTTTCAGATTTGATGAATAACGCTGGCTAATGATCCACGGCCGCACCTGCACCACGCGGGGAGCGGATGGATTCCACGAGATCCTGGATCTCCTGGGGCGGGGCCTTGGTCATGGAGGAAACCACGAAGGCCACGAGGAAGTTCAGGACCATGCCCACGGTGCCGATGCCTTCGGCGGTGATGCCGAAGAACCAGGGGTCCACGCCGAAGAAGCGGGTCTGGATGATGTAGAACATGGTGAACCCGATGCCCGCGGTCATACCGGCGATGGCCCCTTCCTTGTTCATCCGCTTGGAGAAGATGCCCAGGATGATCACCGGGAAGAAGGACGAGGCGGCCAGGCCAAAGGCGAAGGCCACGATCTGGGCCACGAACCCTGGTGGATTGATCCCGAAGTACCCGGCGATGATCACGGCCACGCCGATCATGATCCGGCTGACCAGCATCCGTTGCTTTTCCGTGGCTTGGCGGTTGATCATCCGGTAATACAGGTCATGGGACACCGAGGACGAAATGACGATCAACAGCCCTGAGGCCGTGGACAGGGCCGCGGCCAAACCGCCGGCCGCCACCAGGGCAATGACCCAGTTCGGCAGATTGGCGATCTCCGGATTGGCCAGCACAATGATGTCCCGGTCGATATACAGCTCATTGGCGTTATCCGTTGGCTCATTGGCCACCAACCGCTGCCCGTGCTCCCCGGTCTCTCCGGTGAACCGTGGAATACCGGAAAAAGGCGCACCGGCCCGAAACTGCATGATCCCGTCATCATTTTTGTCCACCCAGGCCACCAGCCCGGTCTGCTCCCAGTTGGTGAACCAGCTCGGGGCCTCGGCATAGGGCTGCTCATTCAGGCTGTCGATAATGTTGTACCGGGCAAAGGCGGCCACAGCCGGGGCGGTGGTGTACAGGATGGCGATGAACAGCAGGGCATAGCCCGCGCTGATCCGGGCGGCCTTCACGCTGGGCACGGTGTAGAAGCGGATGATCACGTGGGGCAATCCTGCCGTGCCGACCATCAGGGCCATGGTGATGCAGATCACCGAAAGCATATTCATGTTCCCCGGGCCAAAGGCCGAGGTATACTCACGAAAGCCCAGGTCCGTGGCGATGTTGTCCAGGGCCGTGAGCAGGTACTGCCCGGCGTATTGGCCCTCGGCGATGGTCGAGCCGAAGCCCAATTGCGGAATGGGATTGCCCGTGACCTTTATTGACAAGGACACGGCGGTGATCACGAAGGCCGTGATCAAGACGCAGTACTGGGCCACCTGGGTCCAGGTAATGCCTTTCATTCCGCCCAGGGCCGCGTAGAAAAACACGATGGCCATGCCGATGAATACGCCCGTATTCACGTCCACTTCCAGAAACCGACTGAACACGATGCCCACTCCGCGCATCTGGCCGACCACGTAGGTGATGGAGACAAAGATGGCGCAGATCAGGGCCACCAACCGGGCCGTGCTGGAATAGTAGCGATCACCCACAAAATCCGGCACGGTGAACTTGCCGAACTTGCGCAAATACGGGGCCAGGAGCAAAGCCAGGAGCACATAGCCGCCGGTCCAGCCCATCAGGTACACGGCACCGGTGTATCCCAGAAAAGAAATCATTCCGGCCATGGAAATGAACGAGGCCGCGCTCATCCAGTCCGCGGCCGTGGCCAGGCCGTTGGCCAGGGGCGGCACCCCGCCGCCGGCCACGTAAAACCCCTTGGTATCCTGCACGCGGCAACGCCAGGCAATGCCTAAATACAATCCGAATGTTATGAAGACCATGATATAGGTCCAGGCTAAGATCGACATGGGATGCTCCTCGTGTTCGTCCATGACCCATGGGTTAACGCCGGATCATGAACATGAATGCCAATGAATACCGCTACTCTTGGACGTCGTATTCCCTGTCCATCTTGTTCATCAGGTAACAGTAAACAAAAATCAGGACGACGAAGACATAGATTGATCCCTGCTGGGCAAACCAGAAGCCCAGCGGAAACCCACCCAGGCTGAAATTGTTCAGCGGGTTCACCAGAAGTATCCCGAATACGAAGCCGACAACGGCCCAAATCCCCAGAAGAATGGCGATCAATCGCAAGTTCTTCCCCCAGTACTCATCCATTCGTGTCTTCATGTTCCCCTCCCAAGGATTCAGGTTGTCTATTTGAAACTGCTTAAGGCGGACCCTATTGTCCGCCCCTTTGCAGGGTACCGGCATGTTTTTGGGTTCACTGGGTTTGTAAGGGGTTGTTGGGGGGGGTGTGGGGTTCACTTTCGCACGGCTCCCCACTCCCCACTTTTCTAGACCCAACGCCAACTTCGCCCAGCCAGAAACAAATCCCGCAATGTCTTGATCTTTCCCCCGTGCAGCTTGTGCACGAAAAATAGAAACAGGTAGGCGGTTTGCAGGGCATCCTGCAGGGCGTTGTGCTCGTCGAACAGGGGGAGGCCGTATTCCCTGCTCAGGTCCGGTAATGTGTAGGAAACATTCAGATTATAGCGGTCGTAGTAGTTCTCCCACTGGGATTCCTTATACAGCATGGCTAGGCGCATGGTGTCCAAGCAGGGATTGCGCATGATTCCACCCATGTGCTTTTTAAGAGCCCGGTTCATGAACCCGATATCCAGGCCGATGTTGTGGCCCACCAGAAGCGCCTGCCCACAGAACTCCACGAAATCCGGCAAGACGCTTTCAATTCTTGGCGCGTCATCCGCTTGGCCAGGCGTTATCCGGTGGATCAGCGTGCTGCTTTTCGGGACGCATTGATCCGGATGGATGCAGGTATAGAAACACTGCTGCAGATCAATGCGCAGATCCTTGATGCGCACCGCGCCGATGGAGACGACCTCATCCCGGCGTTCGTTCAATCCCGTCAATTCCGTGTCAAAGACCACGAACTCATACTCAGCCAGAGGCCTGTCCTGGCTGAAGGCGGCAAAGTACGCCCGGTTGGCCTTGAGCAAGGGATGCTCTTCTTGTCGTCGCCAGGGAAGCCCAGGCAGCCAGGAAAAAAGGTCTTGCAATGGTGAAGTCATGGTCAACATGGCAGTCGATGGCGGCTAAACATTGAGCATGAACGCTGACTTCAAGAAATTCTGCAAGTTGCTGATTACCGAAAACGCCCCTTTCAGGGTCTGTTTTTCCAAATCGGACAACTCCGCGGGGTTGACGTAATTATTCGGAATACTCCCCCCTTCCATCAGTTTCAGTTGGTGAACCAGCCGAAGTTGCATCAAAAACTCGTAGGCCTCCCGGGCCTTGCGGTAGAGCTCCATGGGGATATGCCCACCATCCGCCACGGCCTGGAGTCGCCGCAATGTGTTCGTTTCCTGGCTGCCGTGACGCAGGGCCATCAGCCGGGCGAAATCCCAAAAGGGCACCAACCCTCTGGCCTTGAGGTCCAGGCGATTCCTGTGCTCTCCGTCACGCTCGACAATGAAATTGCGAAAAAACGAGAGCGGCGGGCGAGACGTAAAGCAATCCTGGGCCAGATGGCGAAAAAACAGTTCCTTTCCATGCAATGTCTTTGTCAGGTGATCCCGCAGCTTTTCGGCCAGAGTCTTGTCCCCATACCCAGGGCGAAAATCGAAAAAGATCGTGGAATGCAGAACTTCCTGGGGCTCGGGAACGGTGACCCAGCGATCGAAATTGGCGCGCCAGCCTGAGTAAGGTAAACGCCATGTGGGGTTGGAGGCCATGATGTCTCCCTGACAACGGGGAAAGCCGCACAGAACCAAGTGTTCAATGGCTTCTTCCGCAAATTTGGCAAAGTACGTCTCGGCTCGTTCCGCCTCCTGGTCGTCTCGGGGATCAGCATAAATCAATGCGTTGTCCTGGTCGGTACGAAAAGTCTGCTCTTTGCGACCCTCGCTCCCCATAAGCATCCAGCAGAAGGGAACCGGTGGCGGGCCGAGCTGTTCCTGCAGCAAGGTCAGGAGGCGATCCAGGATGAGATCATTGAGCACCGTGATCACCCGGGTGATATTGTTGGCCTTGCCGCCTTCCTCGATCAGTGGCCGAACCACCTGAGGAACCTGCCTGGAAACCTCATGCACGCCTTCAAAACTCCGCTGGGCCAGGATTTCCCGAAACAGATACAGCGGGGACTGGCCCTGCAGGACCATGATGTCGTGGCTGGTGATCACGCCAATGATCTTGCCGCCGTCCTCCACGGCCAGGTGGTGAATCTGGTGGGTCATCATGGCCAGCAGGGCGTCGAAGCAGACAGCGTCCGCGGGGATGGTCCGCACTGGGGAGGTCATGATCTCCCGTACCGGAGTTTTGTACTCCAGCCCTTTGGCCACGACCTTGGAGCGCAAATCCTTGTCCGTGATAATTCCCCGGACCACCCCCTTGGCGTCTTCCACCAGCAGCGAGCCGATTCGCAACCGGGCCATGTATTCCGCGGCTTTTTGCACGGAATACGTTCCAGGAGTTGCTTCCACGTCGCGCTTGATCATGTCCGCCACCTGAACGCTGAACAGGATCAGGGATCCCTCACCCTTGGGCGTCAGCCGCTGCCTCCGCAACTCGGAAAACGATTTGTGGATATAATTTTCGGAAAAAGATTTCAGATAGTATTGAGCCAGACGGGGATCGTTCTGAACCAGTTCCAGAAAGGTCTGCTTGTTCAGGAGAAAACAAAAGGTATCTTCCACCGCTTCCACGGTCATACTGGCCTTGGCCCCCCGAATAGCCCCCAAGGCGCCAAAAACCCCACCCTCTCCGCGAAAATCCTTCAGCGTGATCTCACCGGATTCATCCTGAAGATAGAGTTTGACTCCTCCCTTCTGGATCAGGTGAATATGGGAGATATCCGAGACACCCTGAGTCAGGATGATGCTGCCCTTGGTGAAAAAATCCAGGACCGCGTCCTTGGCCAGGTCTTCCAGAGCCTGCTGGGGCAATTCATTGAACGGCAACGTACGCCGAAGAAAATCCAGGACAACCCCGGAGTCCAGCGTATGAATGGAGGGCGCTTTCTTGGCAAACATCTGATTCTCCCTATGGTGTCCTGGTATTTTTGCTCAGCTTGGGGAGATTTTCACATAACGTTGGTTTGTATGCGTGTCTTTCTTTGGAGACTATGGAATACCGGCTGAATTTCTGCCGAGCACCCCTTATTTGGTCAGCGGCAGATTTCCTCGGTTGGCCAGAATTCCCCTTTCTTTCCAGAATATCCTGAAGTGTGGCCACGCCACTGACCCGACAATATCGTCCTTTCATGTGACCATGTCATTTTCAGCGGCATTGGCATCCCCAGATCACCGGACAAGGGATCACCGAACAAAAGGTCACCGGGCAAGTTGCCCCTGCCAGTGAAACATGGCAGATTCCCAATGCCGCTCGTCCCTTGAGCCAAACCGTTGATGGCCGCCACGTGCTCTGAAAACAGAGGAAATACGTCCCAGGTTCACCGACAGGCCCCACAAGACCCTCCAACCATGCCGTGATTACCGGACTGCCCATGCCCATAGCCGATTTGAATACCCTGGACATCCTGATTCTGGTCATCCTTGGATTCACCCTGGTCCGCGGTCTTTTTCGCGGGTTTATCGGTGAAATATCCTCCATCGCCGGCCTGATTGCAGGTTTTTTTCTGGCCAACACGTACCACTCCATGCTTCTGCCCCTCATGGAGAGCATTTTCCCAGACCCTGGCATTGCCCAGTTGCTCAGTTACGCCCTGGTGTTCTGCACCGGGCTTGTGGGGGTGCTGATGGTTGCCGCTGTCTTGCGGCATCTTCTGCGGGTTGTTTTGCTGGGCTGGGTGGATCGTCTTGCCGGAGGAGTCATCGGACTGCTCAAGGGGGCGCTGCTCTGTATTCTCCTGGTTCTGCTCCTGACTACCTTTCTCTCGCCCCAGGCTGAAATTCTGAGCACATCCCGGATGGCTCCCCAGATCAACCGGTTTTCAGCCATTCTGGCGGACCTGCTCCCTCCGGAGATGCGTCGGGAGTTTGAGGACAAAAGCCAGCCTCTGCGCCAATCCTGGCGGGAAAATGTTCAGGAACGATTATCCGGTGGCCAAGGAGGGCAGCAGCGATGAGTGGAGACAACGTGGCATTGTCCCGCTTACGCGGCGTGCTGGAACAACTGATCGGACAGCAAGGCTGTCCCTGGGACAAGGAGCAGACCCCAGGAACCCTGGCCGACTATCTGGTGGAGGAAGTCCACGAACTGGTGGACGCCATCCGCTCCAACAAACCGGATGACGTTTGCGAGGAATTGGGTGATGTCTGGTTTTTGTTGCTCTTTGTAACCCGTCTGATGGAAGGCGACGGTCACTTCACCCTGGAAGACGTCCTGCTTCAGGCCGCGGCCAAGATGGTCCGACGTCATCCTCATGTCTTTGCCGAGGCCACGTTCACGGATCAGGACGCACTCTGGGCCAACTGGGAAACAGAAAAAAAGAAGGAAAAGGCCGATCGTGGCCCTTTTGAAGGCATTCCCACGGCCCTGCCGCCCCTGTTGCAGGCCTATCGCATCCACTCCAAGGCAGCCCGACTGGGCTTCACTTGGCAGGACACGCAAGGGGTGCGGGAACAGCTGGATCGGGAGTGGCAGGAATGGCAGGCTGCCCAGGCCGAGGCCGACCTCGGCGGACCAGTTGAAAAGGCCCTGGACGAATACGGCGACTACCTGTTCACCTTGGTGGAGCTTGGACGCCGTAACGGACTCAAGGCCAACGAGGCTTTGGACCGGGCCAACCGCAAGTTCTTAGGCCGCTTTGATCAACTCGCCCAATTAGCCGCGGCGAAAGGCATTGACCTGGAAGGGCTGGATATGGATGGCTGGAACGCATTGTGGAACGAGGTGAAGCAGAGTCATGAATCAATCCAAAATTGACAAAATCCTCAGCCAGTGCGCCGAACTCTCTGTCGAGGAATTGGAACAGTTGGCCAAGGATCTCAAAAAACTCCTCTTCCGTTGCCGCGTTCAGGAAAAGATCAACCTGCGCCGCGAGGATGTGGCCCAGCGTCTCAGCGAGGCCATGGACCACCGGATGGACAAGACCGGCGTGGAATGAGCGGCAATTTTCGGTCCTGCCTCAACGAACCGTACCCAAATACCGCTTTCGTCAGACCAGCCCTATTTCTTGAACAACCCGGAGAACCACATCCACTGGCGCCAAGCCCGCCGTGTTGATGAGCACGGCGTCATCCGCCGGTTTGAGCGGGGCGATGGGGCGGTTGCGGTCCTGATCGTCGCGTTGGCGCAGATTGGCAACCAGGGCGTCCAGGTCTTCCTCGACGCCCATTTCCTTGAGTTGCAACCAGCGCCGCTTGGCCCGTTCCTCGGGTGTGGCTTCCAAAAAAAACTTGTACCTGGCCTGGGGGAAAACCACGCTGCCCATATCCCTTCCCTCGGCCACCAGGGACGTCCGAACGCCCAAAGAACGTTGGGCCTGCTTCAGGATATCCCGCACGACGCCGACCTTGGCCAGATTGGAAGCCCACATCCCAACCTCTTCACGCCGTATTTCCTCAGCCAGCGGCTCTCCATCCAGCAACAATTCCGTCTCACCGCCTCGCCCGCGCAGAGAGAATTCCAGATCAGCCAGACGCTCCCGGAGAGTCTCCCGGCCCATGTTCCAGCTGTGCCCTCCCAGGCGCAGGGCAACGGCTCGAAACATGGCTCCGCTGTCCAGATAGGCGATGCCCAATTCCGTGGCGACCATCCTGGCTACGGTGGTCTTGCCCGACCCGGCCGGGCCGTCCAGGGTGATGATCAACCGCTGTTCAACCAGCCGACCAGGAGCATTTTCCATGGACTGGCAAGGATTCCGGTCAGGAATCGTTTCAGGCGAGTACTCAGCCATGAAGCAGGGCCTCAAGTTCCTGAACAAACACCTCATTCTCCTCTTCCGTGCCGATGGTCACCCGCAAATAGTCCTCCAAACCATAACTCTTTAGCGGCCGGATGATCACCCCGCGTTCCAGCAGATTTTGAAATATGTCCAGGCTGGATAAGACAGCATGGTCTGGCTTGAACAACAAAAAATTGGCCTGAGAAGCATAAACCCGACAACCGAGCCGGGTCAATTCCCGGGTCAGCCAAGCCCTCCCGACATGAACGCATTCCAGGGATGTCTGGAGGAAATGCCTGTCCCGCAAGGCGGCCTGCCCGGCAATTTCAGCGAGGATGTTCACGCTGAACGGTGGCTTGACCCGGATCAACGCGTCCGCAAGCCAGGGAGGCATGACTCCGTATCCCAAGCGCAGCCCTGCCAGACCATACAGCTTGGAAAACGTTCTTAGCACCACTACGTTGGGGAAATCGCTCAGCCGAGACATCAGGGAGTACTGGTCCATGGGGGAAGCGAAGTCCATGTAGGCCTCGTCGACCACCAGCAATGCCCGGGATGGAAGTTGCCGAGCGACGCGTTCCAGCTCCTGAACCGGTGGCGCAAATCCCGTGGGATTGTCCGGGGTGGTCACGAAAACCAACGCGGTCTGCTCGGTGGCGGCTTGTAGCAGCCTGTTCCAGGGAAAGTGAAACTCCGCGTCCAAGGGGATGCTTCGGATTTCCACGCCGCTCAGCCTGGACAGCAGGCGATACATGCTGAAACTGGGTTCGAAAATCAGGATGTGATCACGACCAGGCACGGCCGCGACCCGGATCAGCAGGTCGATGATCTCGTCCGATCCATTGCCGACCACGATCCATTCCTCCGGCACCCCCAAATGCGCCGCCAGAGCCGTCCGCAGGTCCGGGCTGCCCGAGCGGGGATACCGGAACACGCCGTCAGCGTGGTGCACCAGTTCCTGCCGGACCAGCGGCGAAACCCCCAAGGGGTTTTCGTTGCTGGCCAGCTTGATCACCCGCTGCAAATCGTATTTCGTTCGGATCTCATCAATGGAAAGCCCGGGAGTATAGGGGCTGAAGTCCTGGATTTCAGGACGGAGAAAAGATTGATTCACAGCACACACCCTGCCGACAAGCTGATAGTCTTGGCCACTCCAATCTAAAGGATATTCGGGCGGATGAAAATCAGCAGCTCCTGGTTTCGAGTTTGATCTTGACGACTTCTGAACATCCATCCCAAACCGGGAAGCTCTCCCAGTCCGGGCACACGATTTTCCTGACGAATTTCATTTGACTGCAGCAAACCGCCCAGGACGAGTGTTTGCCCGTTGTCCACGATTAACCTCGTCGTCGTTGTTTTCGTATCTATGTTCTGCCCCGCGGGAGTATCGTCTCGGATCTCCAAGTCCAGAATCAATTTATTATCCGGAGTAATTTGCGGCAGAACCGAAAGCCGGAGCACCGCATCCTCAAAATCCGTTCGCGTTCCCCGTTCATCTGTCACCTGAATGGCGATCCGGGTGCCCTGTTCGATGACCGCGCGCTGGTTGTTCAACGTCACAACCCGCGGCGACGATATGGTTTTCGCTGTGTTTTTCAACTCGGCCAACTGGAGCTGCGCGTCCAGGGTGAACATGTCCGGCCCTACCAGCTTGGAAATAAAGGCCCCGATTCCAAAAGTCGGAGCGGCGGTGATGGGCGTGTTCACAAGGTATCCGGTTTCTTGAACCCCGCCCATGTTGATGGGTGCGCCTCCAGCCGAGCCATATACGCCCCGATAATATTCCGTCGTGATACCCTCGATGCCGCCCCCCCACTGAACACCAATGCCGCGCTGAAATTGTTCCGTGGCAAAAACGACCCTGGCCTCGATCATCACCTGCCGCTCCGGTTGATCCAGTCTGTCGATAATACCCTGAATCTGCCGAATACGCAGCGGAGAGTCCGTGAGGATGAGCATGTTGGTCCGCGGATCGAAACTAAGCCGGCCCCGCTCGCTGAGAAACGGTCGGGTCCTGGCGTCCATCTCCGCCGCCGTGGAGTAGTTGATCTGAATATAGACCGTCTGTAATGGTTCCAGTCGCTCGATGGTTTCCTGGGCCTGCATGGCGGCTTCACGGGCTCGGCGACGCTGTTCCCGCTCACTTTCCAGTTGCTGAGCCGTACTGATGCGCAGGATGTTGCCCCGGGCCACCATGCCCAGGTTGCGCTGGACAAGAACAAGGTCCAAAACCTGGTCCCAGGGAACATTATCCAGTTTCATGGAAATCCGTCCGCCGACCCCGGCGTCCAGAATCAGATTGTACCCGGCCACCTCTCCGATCAGCCGCAGGACATGTTCCACCTCGGCATTCTGCAAATCAATGGATATCGGCGTTCCGACATATTCTTCACGCATCCCGGGAAACAGGGCCTCTTCCTCGGGAAAACGCATTTCCAGTGCATCATGGACAGATCGGTCCTGGAGTACATCCTGGCGCGCTGCCCGGTGTTCAGAAGCAGGACCATTCCCGGCGGTCTCAGCTTCCGCGTCCGTGAAATGCAACACCAGGCCGTCGAGTACATTCTCAGGCTCCACGATAACCGGACCGGTGGCGGTCAAAACCAGCTCTGCTCCATCAGGGGTATTGCGAAGCATCGCGGTTTTTACGACATGGTCAAAAGCATGAAGCTGATGAAGGCGGGTCAATGCCCCTGGAATGGCAACCTCAGGGAAAAGAATCCGTAGCTGCCCAGGCCGGGCTGAAGCGGTGCGCCATGGCAGCCTTTCGGCAGCCTCCAAGCGGACCGCTACGTGACCTTCCGGAGTCTGAAAAAAGGAGGCATGACGCACGGCCAGCTCAGGGGAAATGTTCTTCCTGGTCAAATCAACAACAGTGAGCACTTCATCGGCATCTTGCCTCAGCACTTCTTCCCCTGTCTCTTCTCCTGTTGTGGAGACTTGCTGCGCAAGGCGGTCCGTGGCCTTTTCCGCACCAAAAGCAATGGAAGCATTGCTCCATGTCGCGATCAGCATGAACAGGAGCAGATTGGAAAGGATGAGTGAAAGCGGAACTGAGCGATGAGTCGTGGGCAGCTGATCCGTGCCGGTACCTTTTGCTCTCTTGATATTATCCATGGCCATTTCCCTCGGATGGATGCAATTTGAGAATCACTTCCCTGACCTGTTCACGGCCGGCAATGTCCAGGCCCTGTTCTTCGATGATCACCTCGTTGGCGGTGATTCGGCGAACTCTGCCTCCATAACGACCGACACCGACCCCTGGTCGGAGAATATAGCCCTTCCCGTCAGGCATTTCGACCATGGCCAGAGCCTCTTCAGGACGGTCCGCACTCCAGACAATGCCGACGATTCGTAACTGTGTGGCCTCGATGCGCTCCAGGGGTGTCAGGGCCCGTGTTGGCAGCTGAGGGCGAAACGTCTCTTCTACTGGAGGCGCCGGACGAACAAACGGCCGAAACGGGTCCGGCTTGCCTTGTGGCTGGAAGACGTATCCATCGGGGGTGCGCAGCCAGTCAGGCAGTTCCAGAGACGTGCCCATGGACAGCACCCCGGTACCATCAACCGCTTCGGCATTCTGTAACGCCCACGCGGCATTGAACGAAACGAGCCAGAAGAGGACTGTTATGAGACCAAGCAGAACCGCGCACAGACGCAATGGGTGCCGTATTTCCCTCCGGCCCAAGGAAGTCCTGACGGTCGGAGAGGATGGAAAGCTCAATTGCCAAGAGTCGTGCTGTCTGGGTGTGCAGGATTCCATAGCGCTGTCTTCCACCTATCTGCGCCGCCTGGTTTGTTGTTGCTGAACTTGTTGTTCTTGCGCGGCTTGAATTTCTTGCTCACTCAAGGCCCGGTAGACCTGGATGGTGCTTTCGGCAGTCAAAGTAACCGGGCCGGTTCCGGCTGTGGCTGTGGGTTGCAAGCGAAGGCTATCCAATCTGACAAGACGGTCCAGCCTTGCCATGCGATCAAAAAAAGTAATCAGGTTGTGAAACTCCCCACGCATGCGCAGCTGAACTTCACGGGAGGCAAAAAAGTCATGCATGACCTCAGCACCGGGCTGAAAAAGCAAAAATTCCACACCAATATTCATGCCCAGCCGCTCGATGGCCGCCAAAAGGCGCTCGCGCTCCTGGGCGTCCTCGGGAAGCAACATCTTGGCCAAAAGCAGCTCATATTCCCGAGCAGCCATTTCCTCTTCCAGTTCCGGCAGTCTGGCGGCAAGTCGCCGATTCGTGGCAATTGACGTCTCCAGATTCTGGATATCTTCCTGTAAAAAAGCCTTGCGCTCCAGCTTCGGCATGAAAGAAAAAAAAGCGTAACTCCCCAGGGCGACGATAACCAACAAAACAAGTATCGCCAGCTTGTGCAGCTTGCTCAGGCTTTCCAGTCGTTGACCTATTGTCTGATTATCCATGTTCGGCCCGTTCCAGAAAATATTCCATCGGTGGAGGCCCGAAGACGACCCGAAAGTGAAACTCCACCAGGGACAAGCCTTGCACTTCGCGACGCAACGTTCGCTCCGTCACCACGCTGCGTACAAACGCCGAGGTCCGCAAAATTTCCACGTAGGCGGCAAAAGACTGGTTGTCCATGGCCACCCCTCGCAACTGCAAAACCCCATTCCTGTCCAGATGAAATGTTTCGAACCAGATCCGCTCTTCGGGCAACAGGGAAATCAAGGCATCGATGTACCGTACCGGCAAGGTTTGGATGCTGCGAATCTCCGTGATGATCTCGATTCTCGATTCGATGGCCTGCAGTTCGTTTTCCATGCGTCGAACCCGAGCCACCTCAGCCATCAAAGCTCGATTTTCAGCCTCACGGGCCTCATGTACGCGCTCCAGCTCATTGACTTCGGAGCTGATCCACAAGTGGGACAGGAGGATAATCCCTCCGACCAGGACAAAAGCCAAGCCGAGGACACCAAGATCCAGGCGCAATGTCGACAGTCGCGGCCGCTTCTCAAGTGGCAGAAGATTGATGCGAATCATGGGATAGCCTCGCGCAAGGCCAAACCCGCGGCGACGGCATACTGGGGCCCCACGGTACGCAGGTAAGCCGCATCAAACAGCTCCGGATCGGGCTCAAGCATGCGCCAGGGGTCAATATACTGGACGTCAAGTTCAAGCTCTCGACTCAGCCGTGCCGGCAATCCTGCCAGAAGGCTGCCACCGCCAGCCAGATACATGGTCTCGGCCGGCTTCGCCTCCGGAACGGAACCGAGGTAGAATCCGATCAGCCTCCGTATTTCACCTGCCCAGGAAACCAGCAGGTCTTCCAGTTCGTCCACGACAACAGCCTGTTCGGTAGTCGGTAATTCTCCAGGTCCGTTGATTTTCAGTTTCTCGCACTCTGTCCTGGATCGGTTCAGCAACTTCGCCAGCCTGTCGGTAAGTTGATGCCCGCCGAGACTCAACTCGCGATGAAATACAAGCTGTTTGTTCCAGACAACGCAAAATACGCTCAACTGCCCGCCGATATCCAGCAGATAGTGGGGGCGCTCGATCAGCTCCGGGTAGTTGAATTCAAAGCAGTTGTTCAAGGCAAAGGCGTCCACATCCACAACCCGAACTTCCAGACCGGCTTTTGTGAGAATCTGCACCCGCTCATCGACTTCGCGCTTCTTGCTGGCCACCAACAGGACATCCACAGTGCCTTCACTTGGCCCTGGTCCAAGGCGCTGGTGGTCGATGTAGACGTCCTGCAAATCGAACGGAATGTACTGCTTGGCCTCTTTGGCCAGAAACCGCTCCATGTCCGCCGCGGCGTCAGCCGCCACAACGACTTTCTTGACAATGACGGCATGCCCGGTCATGGCCGAAACCACTCCGCGTTCCCGAACACCCAGTTGCCGCCAAAGCTCGGCCAGTCGGTCCGCGGCCTTCTCGCCCTTGTCCATATCTCCGACGGCCAAGGGAATTCGCCCAATACGGTTCAGCACCGGCTTGCGGCGACGCACCCCCAGGGCAACGACCTTCATCCAGCCACTGCCCAGATCAACGCCTGGAGGAGGATTCTTTTTGCGGAGTTCAATGGTGATGGGCATGGATGCAACTCCAGTAGCCGGACATAATCAAAAAAACCGATTTTCGCCTATCCATATCGCTGAAAACTTCCCAATTGCGGCAATGATGCAAAAAAAATGCTCAACCCCTCATACATCAGTAACTCCCTGTTGAAATTGAGCAATATTTTAGAATTGAGTTTTTTTTGGCAGCAGACTGTCAAATTTAAACTATTTAACACGGAACCGTGCTGACGGGTTCACTTCCCTGGAAAATCCACCGGACAGAAAGGCCGCAGGGTCAACACGGGACAGTTGGCGCTTTTAACGACCTTCTCCGCGACGGAACCGAACAAAATTCGATCGATTCCTTTACGTCCGTGGGTTCCCATGACCACCATGTCCACATTTTCCTCGTCCGCGCACTTCACGATCTCCTCTGCCGCGTACCCACTGACGACGCGACCGGTGACATTTATATCCGGGAGGTATTGCGAGATAAATGCTTCCATGCTTTGTTCCGCGCCGGAGACGATCTCGCCGACGAACGTCTCGATGGAATTGGGAGGGACATGAAAGCTGACGTATTGGTTCAGCGATGGAGCCGAGTAGAGCAGAATCACCTCCGCCCCGAACGCTTTGGCCAGGGAGTTCGCATAGCCCGCAACCATGGGGCTGACCTCCGAAAAATCTATGGCGCAAAGAATTTTTCGCATTTCCACCATTGTTGCATCCTCCTGTTGAGTTACAGGGAAATGAGCAAAGGCCCGGACGAATACCTCGGTAATAATCACCGTTACTTCTCAAGGCATTGAAGTTGTGGTTTTGCCAAAGTGTCAAGGAAATAGCAAGGATGGAAAAGACAGTACAGTTCGAATAAAAAAATAAGCGCCTAAGTATTTCTATTTATTTGACTTATCCATCCCTTCGCAAGCATTTTTTTTCATGCCGGCTGGTGTTCCGGTGCGCTCAATGGATAGAGAATGCACCCTTCACGAGGAAACCTACCGAAAAGACAATCCGCCCCGCCCCTCTTGCGCTCACAAAGGACTCTTGGATAGTGTCCATATATGCGTCTTGTTGACTACGAACATTACATCAAAAGCGAATCCACGGCCCGGCGATACTTGTTGAAATTTTGCTGGAAAAACCACCAGCGCTATTGCCCGCGGTGTCGTCAACGCAAAAACTACCCTTTGACCGACGGCCGTCGACGCTGCGCCCAGTGTTATTATACCTACCATGATTTTACAGGTCGTTGGATAAATAACTGCGACCTGACCTGCCAAAACTGGTTGCGGCTCATCAAGTTGTTCGACATGGACCTGACCGTTCTGGCCATGAACAAGGAATTGGACCTTGCCTACAACACCGTTTACAAAGCCGTAACCACCATTCGCTGCGCCATCGCGGCCAGCGCCATCGATGCCAGAGACTTTTTCGGCAGGGATCGAAGCATCGAGCTGAAAACTTCCGGCAGAGTCCTGTCGCCAACTCCTTCATCCAAATTATCCACACCGGTCTTCGGTGTTATCGAGCACTCCGGCGTCGCCTTCGTGGACCTTGTTCCCGGTCTTCGCCCGGAAACGGTCTTTCATTTCCACCAAAACTTCGGTTTGGAACTCGGCCATTGGGGCAAGACCTACTTCAGCGCCCCTTATCAGCGCTATCATGCCCTGCTCTTCTGCACGTCCACGGCTCCCCCCCGTTTTCTGGAATTTACCCTGGCTCCTTCAAATCCTTCCCCAAAGACTGCACCCGACTTCCTCAACTACCTCCTGGAGAAAATTCGCCGCTATCGCGGGCTGTCTCCTGAAAAATTTCCACTCTACGTCAAGGAGTTGGGGTTTCGTTATAACAATCGCAACATGGACACCTTCTCGGAAACCGCCAGGCTCCTCTGCAGCTTTGTGCCAAAATTTGGGTAATCGGCTTTTCCATTGACCAATTTTCGGTTTTCTTCCATGAGTACGGTAACGGATCGAACCCTAAGACCAGTGTCGTGGAGATCGTCGCCATGCTCGCAACCTCTTTTTTCACCAAGAACCTTCCTTTTGCTGGACTCGGCTTTCGGATCAGGCCCATCGCGATCCAGGCCTTGGTCCGGCTCCGGAATGTTTTGATGCGGGCATTTCGAACGACGTTGCTCCGAAGGCAGCCGAAAAATCCACCCAGAACGCTTGTTTTCCTGGTCTTTGGGTACGAGCTTCTAGTCATGCAGGCTCGAGAGATCCGCGGGCAATGAGTCTTTCATCAACCCAACGTTTGGCAAGGAGGACGTATGCAGATTAACCGCAGGAATTTTCTTAAATTTTCAGCGGTGGCCAGCTCTGCGCTGGCCTTCGGCGGCTTGGGGTTTAACCTCAAGCCCACTGTGGCCAAGGCGGAGTTGCTCCAACTCAAAGATGCCAAGGAAACAACATCCATCTGTTGTTACTGTTCCCTGGGCTGTGGACTGATCGTCCACACGGCCCAAAGCGGTCCCAACAAGGACCGGGCCGTGAACATCGAAGGCGATCCGGACCATCCGATCAACGAAGGCTCCTTGTGTGCCAAGGGTGCTTCCCTGTGGCAGCTCGTCGAGAACGATGACAGGTTCACCAAGGTTCTCTACCGGGCACCCAACTCTGACAAGTTCGAGGAAAAGACCTGGGACTGGGCTCTGGACCAGATTGCCCGACGGGTCAAGGACACTCGCGATCTCACATTTGAAGACAAGAATGCCATGGGCCAGGTGGTCAACCGGACCAACGGCATCTGTCATACCGGCTCCGCTGCCCTGGACACCGAAGAAAATTGGTTGATCTCCTCACTGATGCGCACCCTGGGGCTGACCTACATCGAGCACCAGGCCCGGATCTGACACAGCGCCACTGTAGCGGCTCTGGGAGAGTCGTTCGGACGCGGTATTATGACCAATCACTACATCGACCTGATGAACAGTGATTGCATCCTGATGATGGGCGCCAACCCGGCGGAAAACCACCCCATCTCCTTCAAATGGGTCATGAAAGCCAAGGAAAAGGGAGCCACCCTGCTCAGCGTGGACCCACGCTTCACCAGGACCTCGGCCAGGTCAGACTTTTTTATGGACATGCGCTCGGGCACGGACATCCCGATTCTGGGCGGCTTGATCAAGTACATCCTGGACAACAATCTCTATTTCAAGGACTACGTCGTCAACTACACCAACGCCAGCTTCCTGGTGAACCCGGACTTCGGGTTTGATGACGGCCTGTTCACCGGCTACGACCCCGAGACGGCAACCTATGACAAGACCACGTGGTCCTTCCAAACGGACGATCAGGGCATTGCCAAAAAGGACCCCAGCCTGCAGGATCCCAACTGCGTCTTTCAGTTGATGAAGAAACACTTCGAGCGCTACACCATCGACCGGGTCAATGAAACATCTGGCTCCTCCAAGGCAAAGCTCGAGGAATTCTATAAGACGTATGCGGCAACGGGTGCTCCGGATAAATCCGGGACGATCATGTACGCCATGGGCTGGACCCAACACACCACCGGCGTGCAGATCATCCGAGCCATGGCCATGATCCAGCTTCTGCTAGGCAATGTGGGTAATGCCGGAGGCGGGGTGAACGCCCTGCGCGGCGAGTCCAATGTTCAGGGTTCCACTGACCAGGCCCTTTTGTTCCACATCATCCCCGCCTACATGCCCGCGCCCAGGTCCAACCTGGAAAGCCTGGAGGCCTACAACGCCACCACGCCCAAAAGCCCCGATCCCAAGAGCGCCAACTGGTGGCAGAACCGACCCAAGTACATCGCCAGCCTGCTCAAGGCCATGTACCCGGACCAGGATCCTGCCGTAAGCTACAGTTACCTGCCCAAGCTGGATCCGGGCCAGAACTGTTCCTGGCTGGTGCTTTTTGACCACATGAACCAGGGCAAATTCAGGGGATACTTTGCCTGGGGCCAGAATCCAGCAGCAAGTGGCGCGGACTCCCAAAAAACCAGAGATGGTCTGAGCAAGCTGGACTGGCTGGTGGTGGCCAACGTTTTCGACAACGAAACCGCCTCCTTCTGGAAAGGACCGGGCATGAATCCCGCCGAGGTCAAGACCGAAGTCTTCATTCTGCCTCCGGCCGTATTCTGTGAAAAAGAAGGCTCCGTCACCAACTCCGGCCGCTGGGTCCAGTGGCGCTACGCCGGGCCCAAGCCCATGGGCGACTGTATCACTGACGGTGCCATGGCCCTGGAACTGTTGCGCCGGATCCGCGCCCTGTACGCCGAGGAAGGCGGCGCATTCCCGGATCCGATCATGAACCTGAACACCAAGGACGTCGCTGATCCGACGAAGAAATTCCCGCACGACTTTGATTCGAAACGGGTGGCCAAGTTGCTCAACGGCTACTTTGTCAAGGACGTGAAAATCGGCGACACCACCTACAAGGCCGGCACCCAGGTACCCAGCTTCGCCATGCTCCAGGACGACGGCTCCACTGCCTGCGGCAACTGGGTCTACTCCGGGGCCTGGACCGAGGCTGGCAACAACATGGCCCGCAGAGACAAAACCCAAACCGAGATGCAGGCCAACATCGGCCTGTTCCCCAACTGGTCCTGGGCCTGGCCCGTCAACCGCAGAGTCGCCTACAACCGGGCCTCCTGCGATCCCCAGGGCAAACCATACGCCCCGCACAAGGCGGTCATTGAGTGGGATGGCTCCAAATGGGTTGGCGACGTTCCAGATGGTGGATGGGCTCCTGGAGAAAAGCACCCCTTCATCATGACCGCGGAGGGCTACGCTCGGCTCTTCGGTCCCGGTTTGGCCGATGGGCCGTTCCCGGAACACTTCGAGGCCATGGAGTGCCCGTTTGAGGAGCACCCCTTCTCCAGCCGGCTGCACAACCCGACCGCCCTGGAATTCACCGGTGAGGCCGTCAAGCGCGCGGTGTGCGACCCGCGGTATCCCTTCGTGGGCACGACCTACCGGGTCACCGAGCACTGGCAGTCCGGGGTTCTGACCCGCTGGACGCCGTGGCTGGTGGAAAGCATGCCCCAGAACTTCGTGGAGATCGATCCCGAACTCGGCAAGCTGCGCGGCATTGAAAGCGGCGACAAGGTCATCGTGGAAAACATGCGCGGCAAGATCGAAGCCGTGGCCATTGTCACTCCCCGACTGCAGCCGTTGAAGGCCATGGGCCAGACCATCCACATGGTGGGCACCACATGGCACTTCGGATGGGTTCACCCTACCGACGGAGGCGATTCATCCAATCTGCTGACGCCGGCCGTGGGCGATCCGAACACCTTCATTCCCGAGACCAAGACGTTCATGGTCAACATCCGCAAGGCCTAAGGAGGAGTGCGATATGCAAGGTAAAAGCTTCTTTGTCGATCTTACCAAGTGCACTGCCTGCCGAGGCTGCCAAGTGGCCTGCAAGCAGTGGAAAAAGCTGCCCGCGGAGGAAACGAGGAACTGGGGATCGTTTCAGAACCCCAAGGATCTGTCCTTCATCACCTACAAGCTGGTCCGGATGACCGAGGCCATGGACGGCGACAAGTTCAAGCAGTGGTACTTCTTTCCGGATCAATGCCGGCACTGCATCTACCCGCCCTGCAAGATGGTCGGCGACATGTTCGATGATCAGGCCATTTTGCACGATGAGGAAACCGGCGCGGTTCTGTTCACGGAAGCCACCAAAAACCTGGATTTCGAAGAAATAAGAATGTCGTGTCCCTACGACATTCCACGCTGGGACGAGGCCTCAAACCTGCAAAGCAAGTGTGACATGTGCAACGATCGAGTCCAGAACGGACTGCTCCCGGCCTGCGTGCTCAGCTGTCCCACCGGAACCATGCAGTTCGGGGATTCGGATGAGATTCTGGAAATCGCCAAGAAGCGGCTGGAGGAAGTCAAGAAGTACAAGCCCAATGCCGCACTGACGGATCCCAACGATGTTCGGGTGATTTTCCTCACCTCGGACAATCCTCGGGAGTACTTTCGGTATGCCGTGGCATCAGCGGATATCCCGAAACTCAGCCGTAAAGCCGCGCTGGCCAAGGCAATTGCTCCGGCCAGGCAGGTTTTCGGATAGGTTCTTTTCTCCCACCCTCCTTCGTCTTGACCGGGGCCCCGTGGGCCCCGGTCGCTTTTTAGCGCCGCTCCAGTACGATCACCCCGACTCCGGGAATGTCCATTTTCAGCTGGGTCCCTTCCACGATGTCCCCGGTGATCACCCCACCGGTCCGGGTATGCAGCCAGAGTTCCAAACCACGTTGCTTCCAGCGGAAGGGAACCACATCAAAGTCCGTTTCCCAGGTTCCTTGCCCGTTGGGTTGCAATTCCAGAACAATATGCTGTTTGGCCTGGGGCAGACTTTCGTAGGTTCCCACAAGATGCGCTGGATCGGAACAGGCACCTATCATTACAGCCCAAAAGATCAGCAGGATGTGCGCGAGAACTCTGAACATCGGACACCTCATGAGGTTTCCTTGCCCGGTTGTTCCAAACCCAGAAAACCAGAGCGTTTTCGTACGAAAACTAGGCAATTTTCTCAATCTTGGACGTGAAATGATTCTCCAGGTGCAGGATCTTATCAAAGTAGTAGATATGCACGGTCATGGCCACCCAGACCAGATCCCGTCCAGCTGTCCACCAGGAGATGGGATCCTCCACACTGCTGAAACATCCACACGGAATAGGCGAATCTCTCCACAAATTGATCACCACGGCAATGGTAAACAGAACCAACATCCCGCCAATCAGCACCACAGCGGACTTGGCCCGAAACCCAATGATCAACAAAACGCCGCAGACCAGTTCAAACCACGGCATGAATACGGCCAAGAAGTTGACCATCCAGTAGGGAACCAGCCGGTAACTGGCGATAATCTCCGCGAACTCAGCCGTATACCCAATCTTGTACATGCTGGCGTAAATGAACAAGCCACCGATGTAGAGCCGAAGTACCAGGGCCACATATTCATGAGTCAGGAGCCTGACCGGCCACGTCTGCATCATGGTTCCACCGGAAGACCGTTGCGCAACCATTGTTGCAGCCCCCCCTCCAAAACCCGCACATTGGCCATTCCGCGCTCCGTGAGCTTGGCCGCCACCAGTTCGTCATATCGTCTGCTGATATTCCGACCATAGACGATTATGTCCTTATCCGGGTCCAGCATGGCAAAACGCATGGCATAAACAAAATCAAAGAGATTCAGCGGAAGATTGTCTGCTCCGGCGATCCGCTGCTGATTGAAAAATTCCACCGGCCGGGCATCCAGAAAGAGTGCACCCTGGGATTCATGCTTCAGGCGGGCCCAAGGAACGTCGATGAAATCCGGCCTGGGTTGCCCCCAAGTTTCCGGAAGCAATGAGATCCCCCCAGGACTGGAGGCATTGAAGACCAACGCCAAAACCAGGCTGACCAAAGCCATTGCCAGGCAGTCAAACAGGCTGACCCTTTTAATACGCATGGTTTCGGAACGCAGCATTGTGCTGATACGCTGGCCGGCAGCTTCCAGCAAGGTGATGGTTTGGCGACTCTGTTGGAGTTCATCAAGAGTTTGTCGCAGTTCCGCGTTCTTCTGAAGCAAATCCGCATTCAACGTTTCAATGGTTTCAAAGGCCAGGGCATTCCCCAGACCGACCAGAAACCCTTGAAGCAATGCGGACATCAGCTCATGTTCCGCCTGGACACCCTCGGTTCGCGCAAGGCAGTTCCCAAGGCCAATCAGCCCGTACCAGTTTTCGTCAACAAAAAAAGCCCCTCCCATTTCCATTGCTTCAGCGAGTTCCAAATTCTTGAGGGCTTCTTCATCCAAAATCAGGAAGTGCTTTTTTCCCTGGCTTGGAATAAATGGAGGGTGCAGCAGTTCACGAAAAACCGACTCCAAACGCTGGGCATCCAAGGATGGGACATTTTCCTCGGAGTAACCTCTGGCCACCTTGTCAATGGTTTGCTCCGCCCGGTTCCAAAGTACGATAATCCCTTGTTGTGCGCTGAATGTGCCCATCACGGACAGCAAAAATGACGGAAGCAACGTGGATACATGCAGGTTTGCGCTCAGTTCGCTGGTTGTGTCGCAAACAGCCTTGAAATGAAAATAGCGTCGATCCAGGCTGGCCTGGATGTCCTGAGACACCTGCAAGGCTTGTTGGAGCTCCTTGTTTCTGCTCATCAATGTCTCGTTCAGGCCGCGTATGGTTTCCTGCACATACGCAACGGCCAGGGCGTCCATGAGTGCAGAAGCCAGACGCAATAAAAAATCCTCATCGTGACGATCATACGGCGATCCGTTGATCTTTTGTCCATAGCCCAGCAAGCCCACCCGGCGATCATCCAGATACCACTCCACGACCACATGCACATCATCCGGCAATCCCAAGGCCTGGTTGTGTTCATTGACCGTCACCACCAGTGCTTGCCTGGAAAGGATGTCCCCCGTATCCCCGAGCTTCCCGGAAAGTATTTGTAACGCGCGCTGAATTTGCTTTTCAGCCAATGCGGGCAGCCCGCGTTTAATCAGCTGGGACTCCCCGGTGAGACGGTCCTGAACGGCCAGCAAACCCTGAGCCGTTCCAAGAGCTCCCATGCTCATCAGCACAAACTGCTCCATAACCACCACTGGGTCAGCCAACTGGCTTAGTTCACTGATGGTCTCAAAGAGAGTGTCCAATTGAAAAGCCAGACGCTCTCCCGAGAGTCCAGGTCGGGGGCTGGGGGAGGAAGTCGCTGTATTTCGCCGATCCATGTCATTGCCTCAACAGAAGCGACACCAGAAGAGCGCCGGTAAGTGGATGAGGAAGCAGGAGAGGCGGGTCAGGGCAATTGTTTAAGCTGCGCGAAAAGATGTTCCGGATCAATGCGCCCCAGGTGAGCATAGAGGATGGAGCCGTCACGACTCACAACCATGGTGAACGGGGTGTCCGGCTCGCCTATGACTTTATGCAGTTCGTAATCCGCGTCCTGAAGAATAGGAAAAGGAAAGCGCCATGTCCTGTGCAAATGCTCAACTTCCATCAATGTAGCACCGGCAGCCACGGCGAACATGCCAATCTTGTCGGAGAGCACTGCGTCTCGACGAATGCGTTGAAATAGACGCAGCATGTCCGGAGCCTGATTATGACAGACGGGGCAATATACACCGACGATTTCGAGCACGTAGTAGTCTTTTTCAAGTTCATGAAGAGCAATCCGTTCCTGATTTTCCTCGAGTCCAAGATATGTTCTGTGCTCTGTAATGGTCGGGGCGGGAAAGACAAATGCCAAAATTTCCGGCTGGCGTTCTCCGACGATCGGTGGGGTGTCGGCTGAGGTGGACACGGCGAGCAGGATTAATGCCAGCCAGCAGATGACAAGAGAGGTGATTACAGGCAATCGAGGCATATAGAGGCTCCCATGTTGAATTGTGGTCCAAGGCCGAATTCAGGTCTGCACGGCATCCAAAACGGCTCGGGCTTCGGCTTCATCTGGAACAATCCGCGCCAGCTTGGTCACACCGACCATCTCAAACACTTTACAAAAATTTTCCGCCAAACCGGTCAAAATAACAGCTTGATTACGCTGTTTGCTCTCGGTGAGCAGCTGAATCAAGACGGCGATGCCGGCACCGTTGATCGAAGCGTTTTCATTGAACCGAAACAGGATTCTTGGAATGTTTTTGGCGGAGATCTGCCCATAGGTTTCGACCAGCAATGCCTCTGAGGCGGCGTTGACATTGCCGCGAACATCTATGCAGGCCATGCCGTCTTCTTGGGCCCAGGATATCTCCTTTTCATCGCTCTCGGCCATGGCCAGCCGCTCTTCGGCACGACGCAGGGCCTGATCCAGGGAGGCTTTTTGGATTGGCTTGTTGATAAAATCCGTGGCATCCATGTTCAGGGCCCTGATAGCTAGATCCAAGTCACCATGGCCGGTGATGATGATCACCTCGGCCAACGGGTTGATCTCCTTGATGCGCTTGAGAACCTCCAGGCCATCCATTCCGGGCATTTTGATGTCCGTGATCACCACGGAAGGCTCCTCTTTGCGGAAGACTTCCAAGCCCTCTTCGCCGTTTTCCGCGGTGAACACCGTAAACCCGTAGGCGTTCAAAAACAGACGAAACATGGACAATGTCGGCTTCTCATCGTCAATCACGAGAATTTTACGCATATGTGCAGCCTCCATCATTCATTGGCAATGGGAAAGGAAAGTAAAAATGTCGTCCCTTCTCCCACGTCGCTTTTAATATCGATAGTCCCATCATAATCCTTGATGATGCCGTAGGAGATGGACAATCCAAGTCCCATACCCATTCCTGTCTGTTTTGTGGTATAGAACGGGTCGAAAATCTTTTCTGCCACCGAAGGACTCATACCGCAACCACTGTCCGTAACGCTGACACACACCCGATCATGGTCCAAGAACGACCGGATCACAATCTCTCGGCGCCCTTCTTCCTCCAGGGTCTTATAGCACTCCTGAATAGCATCCCGGGCATTGGTCACCAGGTTGAACAGAACCTGTTCCAGACGATTCACATGCGCCAGAACCAACGGAAGATTTTCGTCCAAATCCAAGGTAACAATGATATTCTGCAGGCTCAGCTGATGGGCCATGATGGACATCACGCCTCGAACGGGCTTGTTGATGTCGATGGGTTCCTTGGAGAAATCCGACTTTCTGCCGAATTCCCGTAAATGATTGATAATCTCCGTGGCCCGATCCACCTGGGCACTCATTTCATTGCTGATTTCCCGCAGGCTGACATCGGAAAGCGGCATCTGCTCGTTTACCGCCATGTCCAGGAACTCACTGCCCATCTTGATCATATTCAATGGCTGGTTCAGCTCATGGGCAATTCCAGCCGAGAGCTGACCGAGACTGGTCATTTTGCTGGCCTGAATCAACTGCGCGTCCTTCTCCAGCATTTCAGTAATGTCCGAGGTGGAGACGATGATCGCTTCTCGATCCAGGTAGCGGGTCTTGCAGGCCACGACATTCACGTAAAAGGGGACCTCTCCTTTTCTGAAATGCATGGCCTTGGGATATATAAAACTTTCAGCCCCTGGATTTTCCAGAAAATAGGCGTTGAATCGGTTTTTGAATTCCGGAGCCAGTTCCAGGAAGGATGTTTTCAGCATCTCTTCCCTGGAATAATCATAGGTGACTAATGCGCTGGGATTGGCATCAAGGATTCGAAAGGTACGGGTGCTGAGCACAAAAATCGGAGTCGGACCACTGCGAAACAAGGATCGATACTTCTCCTCGGATTCTCGAACACGATTCCGATAGAGTTTGATGCTGCGGACCATGTGCTTGAAAGAATCCGCCAATTGCTCCACCTCGTCGCCGGACTTTTTCTTCTTGACGACGCAATCGGTGCAATAGGAGGGCTTTTCCGGGGCATAATCCGGGCTGACCCGCCCCAAAGTTTTATCCACATACCAGCATGGCAGGTCCATATTGTAATACGCCGGACAGTGCTCCTCCTTGTCCGTCTCTTCCAAACCGAGTGGCTTCAAGTCCAGATTTCCTCTGGTGATATCGTCCGCCAGCTTGGTCAACTGGGTCAACGACCTGGTCACATACTTGGAGAGCTTGTGGCTGACCAGAAAGATGATGATGAATATTGCGCAGATGAAACCTAAAAACGTGATACGCAGCTTGCTGATCAACTGGTCGATGTGTTTTTGTTTCAACCCAACATGGACAGTACCAATGGAATAGATGCCTTCCCAGATCGGCACGGCGATGTCGTAGACCGAGGCGTCGTCAATGGTCAGCCGGGCCACGCTGTAGGGTTTGTCCGCGGGAATGGGGTTGGCTGAACCCAGCGCCTCAGGAAACGGCCGGATAAACGTGTGGGAAAGAACGTTGCGCTCATCATCAAGGATAAAAATGTACTCCACCAGCATCCGGCGCTCGCCAAGCTGGGCGTTATCGAAAATCAAGCTGACCAGGTTGGGGTGGTCCCGGGTCAGGACATAGCCCCTGCCTTGGTCGGCGATGCTTTGGGCGATGGCGATGCCGCGCCCGGTCAATTCGTTGACCAGACTGGAGATCAGTATCCACCGTGCCAACAGAGCAATGGCCGCGCTGATGAAGAGGACCATGGCCAAGGTGGAAAAGAAAATTTTATTCTTCAGGCTGATTTCCCGCAGGGACGTCATCATATTTCTCAGCCGCGAGGGCGAACTCTTGAAATCCTTCAGCATGGCACTAGGGACAATCCACAGGTTCTACCGGCTGTGATCCGAGCGTGAGCTTTTCCCAATCCGTCAAAATATCCAAACGCCCGTCCTGAATGATAGTAAAGTAGACCCGACCCAGGCCCTGATGATTTGTTGGTCCAAAGGTCAGGGTATTGGCTATTCCCAATGAAAAATTTTGAATCGACTGGACGGCGTCGATAAAGCGAGCCCGGTTCAGGTTTCGTCCGGCCCGTCGTAGCCCTTCCACCAACACTTTGGCGTTGATGTACCCCTCCAGGGCCACCAGATTGGGTTTATCTTCAGGAAATGCCCGCCTGTGCCGTTCCAAATACTCCACGACCCCCCATAATAAGGCTTGGGATTCCAGGGAATCTGGTGGCGGAACAACTTGAGTGATGATGACTCCATCGCCGTCCCTACCCAATATGCGTATCAACTCCTCCGAGCCAACAAAGGACACGTTGTGAAACAGCGGAGAAAATCCCTGAGAGCGGGCTTGGCGAATAAATTTCGCGCAGGCATCATACGTTCCGATCATGATCACGGCCTCGGCCTGGGACTCCATGATCATCTCCAAGCCTTCTTCAACATCCTGGGTTCCCCGGGTGTAGCTCCCCCTGGCCACCGGGGCCAAATCGTAGTATCGCAGGGCCAATTCCGTTCCTTTCAAACCATCGAAACCATACGCGTCATACTGATAAAAAACAGCGATCTTGGTCAGGCCGAGGTCTTCGACAAAATGGCGAACAACCTCCTGGGTTTCCTGGTAATAGGAGGCCCGGATATTCACGATATTTCGATTGAACGGCTCCCGAAAGGCGTTGGCCCCACTGAATATTCCCAGGAGCGGAACCTGAGCCTGTTCGATCAGGGGGAGAATCTTGACAGTTGTTGGCGTACCGACATAACTGAACAGAGCAAACACTTGATCCTCGACAATCAACTTCTGCGTATTTGCCAGACAACGAGGCGGATCATACCCGTCATCATAGGCGATCACCCGAATCTTGCGCCCATGCACCCCGCCCTGCTCATTGATATGGTTGATATAGGACAACGCCCCATTCAAGGTCTGCGTCCCCAAAAAACCCGCATGCCCAGTCAAGGCCAACGACGACCCGATCAAGATCTCCGAATCGCTCACTCCAGGGGTGTCGTTGTGAACTGGGTCGTCATTGACGTTATGGGAGCAGGCTAAAAACAAACCAACGAGCAAAAATCCAAGAAAAATTCTAATGATGCGCATGGAGCCCTCTTTTTGAGATATGCTGCGAGACATTTTTCCAAAACCCCGCCATGTGCTCGGCATCTGAGATATTTTATTCCGGACACTACAACCGAGAGCAGATGTTACCCTTACCCCACTTTGTTTATTGCTGACAACCGAAAAATGATCGAAACATACCGCGACATGAATGCCCTTCAAGGCCGCACTCTGCCTTCAAACCCTACCCCACAACCCACAGGCTACCATCCCTGCGACCATCTTGTCAGGGTGCAAGCCGGTTGCTCTCAACTTCCAATCTCCAATGACAAGAGGTCATGAACATGCACGCACTCCCCAAGTCTCTCACTGTCTATGCCTCATTGATCCTTATTTTTTTCCTTGCATCTTGCGGTGGAGGGAGTACGGTCACCGCCGTCTCCCTGCAAGCGGAGTCGAACGATGTCGCCGTTGGCGGCCGAACGGAAGTAACTGCGCGGGCGACAGACTCAATTACCGACAACACCCTCGGCGAAAGAGTAACATTCACCATTCGACACAATGAAAGTGGTTCCCGGCTGGATGTGATCAATGATCGCCTGGATGGCAATGGAGAGGCGAAAGCCATTTTCCATGCTGGCCCAAGAGAGGGAACCGACATCATTGAGGCCTCGTTTGAGAGTGGAGCCAGGACAACAACAACCATCCGGGTCGGGGAAGGCATTGTCATCGGCAATCTGCGCCTTGAGGCGTTCCAGGTTGAAAACGGCTGGCGAATCCGGGCAATCGTTTCGGATACCAGAGGAATTCCTGCAGTCGATGTCACTGTGACTTTCAGCGCAACCAGCGGCACACTTGCCCCGGCAACAACACAAACCAACAATGCGGGTTTCGCCGAAACCTTGATTACCAACGTCGGGCAACACACAGCCACTGTATTCGCATCGGTTGGCGGCATTACCGACTCCATTCGTGTCGGTGCCACGGAGCCCATTCCTCCAGTCAGCCCCGCCACGCTCAGCCTCTCGCAAAGTGGGGACCAAGTCTTTGCATTTGTTCGCGATAGCTCTGGAAGTCCAGTCAACAATCAGCTTGTCAATTTCCGCATTTCCCAAGGCTCCATTACAACCAGCGATTCGACGAATCAAAATGGTATCGCCACAGCAACTGTTTCAAACCTTGATCCCGGCATGCAAGCGACAGTGAGCGCCATTGCCGGAACCTTGTCACGGACACTTGAATTCACAATGCCCTAGATAAACATCCAGGATAAACATCCAGGCAAAGCGATGACGCAGGCCTCCCTTGCCTCTCATCGTAATCGTGTCTATTCTTGGATCGAAGAGGTTTGAGAGCCTCTTCGATCCATATTTTTTAGGAGGTAATTCGATCATGTTTTTTCCGCGAAATCTTGTTTTCATTGCTATCGCGTTGCTATTTTTTTGGGGGAGTATCGCACACGCAGCTCTCCCCGAATTCACCGACCTCGCCGAAAATGCCGCACCCGCTGTCGTGAACATCAGCACGGTGCGCGTTGTTGCCGGGGATGAGCAGTTGCGCCGTTTCTTTTCTCCGTTTCAACGCCGGGGGGGGCCTTTTGATGACTTTTTTGAGCAGTTTGAACGGTTTTTCGGTGAGCAGGCTCCCACCAGGCGCACCCAATCCCTGGGGTCCGGATTCATCATTTCCAGCGATGGATTCATTGTCACCAACAACCATGTAATCCGTGACGCAACGGAAATTACCGTCAACCTTCTTGACAACGACAATTCATACACTGCCGAGGTCGTGGGGCGAGACCCTGAAACGGACTTGGCTCTGCTGAAGATCGAGGCGGATCGACCTCTGCCTGTGCTGGAGTTCGGTGACTCCGGTCAGGCCAGAGTCGGACAGTGGGTGGTGGCCATTGGCAACCCCTTTGGGCTGGCTCACACGGTGACTGCCGGTATCGTCAGTGCCAAGGGCCGGATTATCGGCTCCGGTCCTTACGACGACTTCATCCAGACCGACGCGTCCATCAATCCCGGCAACAGCGGCGGACCATTGCTGGATATGCAGGGGCGGGTCATCGGGATCAACACGGCCATTGTCGCTGCGGGTCAAGGCATCGGCTTTGCCATTCCCAGCGATATGGCTCGAGGCATCATTGCCCAGTTACAGGAAAACAAAATGGTGCAGCGTGGATGGCTGGGAGTGACCATTCAGGACTTGGATGAAAACACGGCCCGCGCTCTGGGGTTGACCACCACACATGGGGCCTTGATCGCTGAGGTGATCCAGGGTGAGCCTGCCGAACAGGCAGGATTACGCTCCGGGGATGTCGTAGTTGCCATCAACGGTGAGTCTGTCTCAGACTCCGGCTCTTTGCTCCGTGTTGTTGCCCAACAAACTCCTGGTGAGTCAGTCCAGGTCGAGGTGATGCGTCGAGGGGAAAGGCAATCTTTCACCGTAACACTGGGTACCAGGGATCCGGAACGTCTGGCGCAACGGGGTACACCGTCCCCCAGGACAGATGACCAGGACACATCCCTGGGCATTTCCCTGCGCCCGATCGATGAGCGTGAAGCCAGGGCCATGGGCATGACCCGGCCACAGGGACTGCTGGTCACGGCAGTGGAGGCGGAGTCCGAAGCTGCCAGAGCCGACGTGCGGGCCGGCGATGTGGTCGTGGAGGCCAACCAGCAACCCGTCAATTCCATTGACGACTTTCAACGGGTCCTGCGGGAAGACGCCGAAGACAAAGGCGTAATCATGTTGCTCATCCGTCGACAGGCTCAGACAATTTTCCGAACCATTCCGCTGCAATAGTTCTCTACCGGTCGACTCTGCTTGCAAAGGCGGCACTCCGGTGCCGCCTTTTTTTATTGTCGTTTTGTTATGGATCAGCTATAATGCGCGTCCTCATGGCCACCACTGCTGATTTGAATTTCCCCTTGGCGAAGCTGGTTGCGGGTTGCAAGGTCAACGTTTTTCTCAAGATCCTTGGTCGGCGAGACGATGGCTATCATGACCTGGCAACCCTGTTCCTGCCCTTGCCGTCTCCGCATGATGTCATCACCATTACTCCAGGCGCCCCGGATACCAGGCTCTTATTGACCTGCTCCGAGAAGACAATTGCCTCGGAACAGAACATTCTCTTCAAGTGCTACGAGCGCTTCGGAAACGCAACTGGCTACTCCCCGGATATCAACATATTCTTGCAAAAGAATATTCCCATGGGCGCCGGACTTGGGGGTGGAAGTAGCGATGCGGCGGTCCTCCTGAAGTACCTGAATGAAAATGCCGGTGCATCCCGCTTGAGCGACACTGACCTCAACCGTCTGGCTGTCGACCTTGGAGCGGATGTCCCCTTTTTTTTGCTCAACCAGCCTGCATGGGCTACCGGTCGAGGCGACCAACTGACTCCGGTCCACCTCCCCTTGCATGACATGACCATGGTTTTGGCCTGCCCCCATATTCACATTGCCACATCCTGGGCCTACAAAGCCTGGGACGAGACCTGCTTGCACAAGGTAAGCCCGCACTCGCTCTTGACACCTGAAGCTGCTCTGGATATTGTATTTGCTTTGCCAAATTTCGCCTTTTACAACAGCTTTGAGGCGCCGGTCTTTGCCAGGCATCCTCAATTGCGACTCGTGAAAGAAACACTTCTTGCATCTGGGGCGGATGGCGCCGTCATGAGCGGGAGCGGAGCAAGCCTGTTTGCCGTGTTCCGAGAGGCCTGCCAGGCGGAGCAGGCGGCGATTCGACTTCGGGGGTGGGACATTCCGACGCATGTTTTCTCTCCCGGCCATCGCATTTCGGCAAGTTGATCACTGGGGTGTCGCCAAGCGGTAAGGCACGGGTCTTTGGAATCCGCATTCGGAGGTTCGAATCCTCCCACCCCAGCCATTCTTTAAAGGAATCGTTGCATGGCCCTCCACGGTGAACTAAAAATCCTCTCCGGTTCCGCGAACCCCGCCCTGGCCAAGGCAATCTGTGACCACTTGGGGACCAGGTTGACGCCCTGCCTGGTAGAGACGTTCAGCGACGGGGAAATCCGCGTGGAAATTGGCGACAATGTCCGCGGGGACGATGTCTTTGTTGTGCAGCCCACCTGCGCTCCGGTCAATTACAATTTGATGGAACTGTGCCTTGTATTGGACGCCCTGAAGCGGGCCAGCGCCAAGCGGGTCACGGCCGTGATTCCCTATTACGGCTACGCGCGCCAAGATCGCAAGGTACTTCCCCGTGCACCCATCAGTGCCAAACTCGTTGCTGATTTCCTGACCGTTGCTGGTGTGCACCGCCTGCTGACCATTGACCTTCACGCCGGACAAATCCAGGGGTTCTTCAACATCCCCGTGGACAATCTTTATGCGGCTCCGGTACTGTTGGAACACATAAAGAAGTTGACCGACACTCCAGACGAATTGGTCATTGTCTCACCAGATGCCGGCGGCACGGAACGAGCTCGTGCCTACGCCAAAAGGCTTTGCGCAGCACTGGCCATCATCGATAAACGCAGACTCTGCCCCAACCAGGCCGAGGCCATGAACGTCATAGGCGATGTGGAAAATAAAGTGGCCGTGGTTCTTGATGATATGATCGACACAGCCGGAACAATGGTCCAGGCAGCCAAGGTACTTATGGAAAAAGGTGCTAAAAATGTCGTGGCCTGCGCCTCCCACGGCGTGCTTTCCGGACCTGCCGTCGAACGCTTAGAGGATTCCGCGTTCAACCATGTTTTTGTCACAGACACGATACCGTTAAAAAACAACGCGCAGGCCTGCACCAAAATCAAGTCATTATCGGTCGCTAGTCTGCTGGCAAAAGCCGTCCACAACATCCACACCGAGTCATCGGTCAGTGTACTCTTTGTCTAAATTAATTTGCCCTTTTAAGGAGATACAGGCATGTCCAACCAATCAACCCTCAGCGTCCATTCCCGCACTGAAACTGGCACGGGTCAGTGCCGCAGGCTCCGCGACAAGGCCTCCATTCCAGGCGTATTTTACAATGCCCAAGGAGCAAACCTTCTTTTTTCCGCAGAACGCACCCCGTTGCAAAAGCTATTTAACAAAGTCGGCCTCTCGCAAGTCTTTCAATTGGAAATCAGCCAGGACGGCGAAGTACAGCAACATCCGGCCATTATTCGTGACATCCAGTTCCATCCGGTTAAAGGAGCAATCACCCACGTTGACTTTTTTGGTGTCGACCTGACCAAAAAGATAAACGTCTACATCCCTGTTGAGGTAACCGGTAAACCTAAAGGGGTTGTACTTGGTGGCATCCTTGAAATTTTCAGGGACGAGCTTGAGGTTGTCGGTCTGCCCATGTCCATACCGGAAAAAATTGTCATCGACGTCACATCGCTGGAAATCAACCACAACGTGCATGTTCAAGACTTGAAACTTCCTGAAAGTGTCGAGTTAGTCTTTGATGATAACTTCGCCGTTGTCGGTGTTGTCAGCCCATCCGCTTCGGATAGCGAATCCGAAGAAAAAGAAGCTGAAGCAGCTGAGTAGACCTCTCCCCACCTCCATATTAAATTCATCTTGGCGAGGTGGGGAGTTTTCTTGCTTTCCGTGAGCACTATCCGCCTCATGAGTTTGCGTCAGGGTTGTCAAACCTGTTTCCTTCCGGTTATCCCAACGACTTCAAATGCATAGCCGAGCTTTCCGCGGGCTTATTGTGGGACTTGGCAATCCTGGTCCACAATATCTGCAAACTCCTCACAACATGGGTTTTCTCGCAATGGATGCCCTGTTCGCTGCATCTCCGGATCGCTGGCTGCCAATGAACGCACCTGTCGCAAAATGTGACCTTCATCGAGGCGAATTGGCTGGTGCCGCATGGCTGGTACTCAAGCCGCAAACATACATGAACCGTAGCGGAGATGCCGTCGGCCCACTGGCGCGCTGGTACCGCATTCCCCCGGAGCAGATTCTCGTTGTCCATGACGAACTTGATCTTCAAACAGGTTCGCTTCGATTTAAAATCGGCGGCGGTGCCGCAGGTCACAAAGGAATTCTTTCCATAAGCCAGGCGCTGGGTACCAATGATTTTCCTCGATTGCGCCTCGGGATCGGCCGTCCGCCAACTGGGCATGATCCAGCAGCTTATGTCTTGCGCAATTTCTCTGCTGACTCGCAAGACGTCCTCGCAAAAGTATTGTCCACGACGGTCAGTGCGATACGAACGTTTTGCGAGGAAGGCTTGACTAAAGCAACGCAGGAACTGCATTCCACTCAACGAAAGAAGCCAGGCACCGGTCAGGACCAGCCCGCCAATCTGCCTTGAAATTCTTTTTCCCAAAAAACCATGGACTCTTTCTCCTTTTCAGGATATTGTGAAAAAAGTCATTAGGAAATTTACTGGCGTGGTATCCCATATCAGGAGTGGTAAACGTGTTCTCGGTTAACGATTTGGTGGTTTACCCGGCACAAGGTGTCGGAAAAATCGAGAAGATTGAAAGTCAAGAAATTGGGGGTTGTCCGACCAACCTGTACGTTATTCGAATCTTGAATAACAATATCATGGTCATGGTCCCGGTCCACAATGCCGCCAATGTCGGCCTGCGCCCGTTGTGCACGAGTGACCAGGGTGAAGCGATGCTGGAATATATTCAGGATCGATCCGACTTCACAGGATATACCGGACAGAACTGGAATCGCAGGTATCGTGAATATTCCGAAAAATTGAAAAGTGAAAATCTTCAAGATGTTGCATATGTCTTGAAAGAGTTGATCTTGATCGGCAAGGATAAGGAATTGTCCTTTGGTGAGCGTCGATTGCTGGAACAAGCTCTTCAGTTAATCACAACAGAACTCGCCCTATGCCTGGACAGCACCCCAACGAACATTCGCACCCGCATATATAGTTTTTTCGATGACATTCTGAAAAACGCGGAGGAAGATGAAATTTCCGCTACAGGACTCGAACGATAGTATTTTGAACATGATTTTCTAGTAATTGAAAATTACTAATCTTTTTAGAGAAAAAACAGTTTAGCCATGTTCTAATGCGCCGTTACGATACGATCCTGACAGTGATTGATTCTCCTATCTCTTTGGTCGCCTCAAAAACGCATTTCCAAAGGAATCCCTTCTCGTCGCGAGATTACGACAATGATGCCGTTGCACTTCCTCCACCGCTGGAAGTTCTCGTCGCCTCCTCGAGTCAATTTTAGCGAAAAACACAGAACGATCTAAAAGGTTGCAACCGAACAAGCTAAAGCTCTTAAGAATGAGCACAAAACCCTCAATCTTTGCCGTCAGTTGCTAGACCTTCGCCTTCCTTAAGGGGCCTCAGCCACACTTGTCGATTTTTTGACTCGACGAGGTAAGCTGAAATTTCAATACATTCAGTTCAGTTCTTCTTAGACTCAGAAAAATCCTTGTACTCGCTTTTAATGAACTGTCGCTTGTCCAAAAAATGATAAAAAACACCTTGGCGAATCCCCATAAGCTTTCTCTGCAAAACCACTCGTCTGGTAGACGCCACCTCCAACAGATTTCGCATTGTTTTTTGTTTACGTAAAGATTTAGGGATCTATTCAGCAAATCCGCCAAAAAGATCTGGATACCGGCGTTCGCCGGTATGACTGATGTAGATGCAGCTTGCATCGATAAGTCATTCCAGCGAACGCCGGAATCCAGTGCAGGTGAATGACCATCCGCCGGATGAACTGAATAGTTACGATTTAGGATCCATTCAGTCGTTTCACACCAGTATCCTGCACCAGTACCACTTGTTTTTTTGTTTGTTTCCATATATTGGACTGCGTCATCCAAGTTATGATCTGCACAGCGCTCATGTTTTCACACCTCATTCTGAATATCCAACATGAATTGCCATAATGAGACCCAAGTCGACCTATAGAATCGTGCGGCTGATTATGACACGAAGAATTGCCCTCCTGTCGATAAACCGCAAGCTCTCATGACATATCTTTTATTTGCTTAAAAAGCACTTTCTCGAGATACCATACTGCCTTGATTGCGAATTTTAACGGATGTTTTTATTTTAGCTGACATAAATTTGTCAGCAAATTTAATGTTAAATTTTTCGGACATCCAATTGAAATACGCTTTGTGTATTACGTAAAATACCTTGGCAATGAGTATCTATTCCGTTTTTCTCAAGAGAACAAAAAAATATTTTCGTGAGCTCTCTTGAATATTCGCAATTAGCACGACAATCGACCGCATTTTTATTTTTTTTCTAGGCGCGTTACAGGAACATACCGCGTTTGTTCGTTGTATATGAAACTATACTGAATTGTAATGACAATAAACCATGAAAAGATATTTTGCTCTTAAGATGCCAGTCGCAGAACATCAAACTTTTTCCGGGAGATCCACGCGAAGGTACACGCTATGAATTTGTCCGAATTGAAAACCAAATCCATGTACGAGCTGACTGAGCTGGCAAACCAGTTCAAGGTTGAAAATCCTAGCAACCTGCGCAAGCAGGAACTCATTTTCGCGCTTCTCCAAGCATGCTCTTCCCAGAACGGCTCAATTTTTGGAGAAGGGGTCCTGGAAATACTTCCAGATGGCTTCGGTTTTCTTCGTTCACAGATGTACAGCTACATGCCAGGTCCTGACGACATTTATGTATCACCTTCCCAGATCCGCCGCTTTGGATTGCGCACCGGAGACGTTATCTCCGGTCAAATTCGGCCACCAAAAGACGGTGAGCGATACTTTGCACTGCTCAAAGTCAAGGAAATCGGCTTTGCGCCTCCGGAAAAATCAAAACAACTGGTGCTCTTTGACAACCTGACCCCGATATATCCGGACAAACGATTTGTCATTGAAAACGGCAAAGAGAACTATGCTTCGCGGATCATCGACCTGCTGACCCCCATTGGCATGGGTCAACGTGGCCTGATCGTCGCACCTCCACGAACCGGAAAAACCGTGCTGTTGCAAACCATTGCGAATTCCATCAGCTCCAACCATCCGGACGTCTACTTGATCGTGCTTCTGATTGATGAGCGCCCGGAGGAAGTCACGGACATGGCTCGTACCGTGAATGCCGAAGTTGTCAGTTCCACATTCGACGAACCTCCCACACGACATGTCCAGGTTGCGGAGATGGTTTTGGAAAAGGCCAAGCGACTCGTTGAGCGAAAATACGACGTCGTCATCCTCCTGGACAGCATCACCCGCCTCGGCCGGGCCTACAACACAGTGACCCCTTCTTCGGGAAGAGTGCTCTCAGGAGGATTGGACGCCAACGCACTTCAACGTCCCAAACGGTTTTTCGGTGCAGCACGCAACATCGAACAAGGAGGAAGTCTGAGCATCATCGCCACGGCTCTGATCGATACCGGTTCCCGCATGGACGAAGTCATCTTCGAAGAATTCAAAGGCACTGGCAACATGGAAATCTATCTGGACAGGCATTTGGCAGACAAACGCATGTTCCCGGCCATCGACATTAATCGATCGGGAACACGTAAAGAAGAACTCCTCTTGAACGAAGACGTCCTGAACCGCGTTTGGATCCTGCGCAAGGTCCTTTCTCCGATGAACACCCATGACTCCATGGACTTCCTGCTGGGAAAAATGCGGGGCAGCAAGGGCAACCGGGAGTTTCTGGACATGATGAATAAATGACCAGTAAGCCCAGTGTCGCAACAGTTTGAATTGATGATTTTACCCAATAATCCCAAATTAAAAGTGCTCAAAATCAAAACAAACTTGTCCAATGGTGGCAGCATCGACCTTTTTTCAACCATGTAGCAAATGTGAGTTTTCAAGGGATGGTCCAGGATCTGAAGCGAGCAAAATGATTCCGCCCCCGTGAGCCTCTTATTGCGCAGGCCGATTCGATGACTATATCTATGGCATGCATACCCCGCATCCCAGTACAGAAAATATGCGTCTTGTGACCTCTCGGACCAGTCCTCAATCAAACATTTTCGTTCTGCTTCTGGGTCAATTTCACCTTATTCTCAAGTCTACGAGCATCACGATCCTGTTCGTGCTGCTCACCGCCTGCATACCGAACTCAGTTCATGCCCAATTATCACTGGGCCGGTTTACCATTTCAGATGAAATTGAGTTGGGTCGAAAATTCAACCTCCTGGTCCGATCCCGGATGCCTTTGGTCGAGGACCCTGAGATTCTTGCCTATGTTGAAGAGGTTGTCGAACGGTTGCAGGCTCAAATGCCGCCGCAGCCGTTTCCGATCCAAGTTGGTGTGATTCGCCATAGCGCACTCAATGCTTTTGCCGGCCCTGGAGGCCACATCTTCGTGCATACCGGCTTATTGCAACACCTGGAAAACGAGTCGGCGTTTGCCGGAGTCGTGGCTCACGAGTTGGCCCACGTTTCCCAACGCCATATCGCCAGCCGAATCGAAAAAGCTCAGATCGTCAATTTAGCCTCCATGCTTGGGATACTGGCGGGTGTTTTTCTTGGAGGGGACGCACAATCGGCCCTGGCCATTGGCTCGGTTGCCGCTGGGCAGAGCGCCATGCTCTCCTACAGCCGAGAAGACGAGCGCGAGGCGGACCAGGTCGGTATGAATTACCTTGTCGCCGCCGGTTTTCGCCCACAAGGAATGGTCCAGTCATTTGAAACTATTCGCAAGCTGCGCTGGCTTGGAGGATCCATCCCACTGTATCTCAGCACTCACCCGGGAGTCGATGAACGTATTTCCTACCTCAAAGATCGCGTGGAGAGAATGCCGGTCTCTATCCAGGAGCGCGGGGAAGACAACACGGCCTACAACCGGGCGAGAATGCTGGTCATGGCCCGGTATACGCAACCGGACAAAGCTCTGGCCTTTTTCCAGAGGCAAGAACTTGAACCATGTTTGAACGGCCTCGGAACGGCAATCGTGTTGAACCGAACCAACCGGATTCCCGAATCCAGAGCTGCCTTTGAACAAGCAATCGCATGCGCTCCTCGCGACGCTCTTTTTCTCCGGGAGGCGGGCGTCTTTTTTCTCCACCAGGGAGACTTCGACACTGCTGCCCGCCATCTGCAGGACGCGGTTTTGCGCAACCCCAAGGACCAAATGGCGCTGTTCCATTATGCCAGAACGCAGATCGCGATTGGCCGAAATGCGGAGGCCGTCGCTCTCTTGGAACGCATCCTGGACCAGCTTCCCGAGCAGTCCGCAGTCCACAACTTGCTGGGCAGAACCCAGGGGCAGAAAGGACGGTTGTTTTCCGCTCACGTTCACCTGGCCTATGCCGCAATCTATTCCGGTGATAAACGCCAATACCTTTTCCATATGGCGCAGGCTCAAGAGCATTCCCGTACTGTCCAGGACCAGGCCAAACTGGACAAGCTCAGTGAGGCCTTCAGGGACCGTGAGGAGTTCTTGTAATTCTCTCCTGCTTCCTACTAATGATACTCTTCAGACAGAATCAATTGCGTAGCCAGGACCGCAGTCGAGAAT
>REDL01000100.1 GCA_007693505.1 Desulfovibrionales bacterium
CCGCGACTTCAACCTTGGCAAGGTTGCACTCTACCACTGAGTTACTCCCGCAAGGGATGGCGTTGATGGAATTCAAGATAAATTGGAGGCGGCATCCGGATTTGAACCGGAGAATGGCGGTTTTGCAGACCGCTGCCTTACCACTTGGCTATGCCGCCAAAATAAAATGGAGCGGGAAACGGGATTTGAACCCGCGACTTCAACCTTGGCAAGGTTGCACTCTACCACTGAGTTATTCCCGCTCGAAGCGTTGAGTATCTAGCCAACAGGCTGTCGACTGTCAAGGGAACGTGAGAACATTTTCCGGACATGCCGGCAGTGATGATTCTGGCCAACTTTCAAGGACTCATGCCTTGCGATAAACTGTGGGTGCCACTTGAACCAAGCCGAGGTCCATGCCGGCAAGGCTCTCCGAATGCCCGATAATCAAGTGCCCCCAAGGGTGAAGGTGCTTGAGAAAATTACGGATCAAGCGCTCTTGAACATCTCGCTCGAAATAAATCATCACATTACGGCAAAAAATAATGTCCATGGGTTCACGAAACTGAAAAGGCTCCATGAAATTCAACCTGCGAAACCGAATCCTTTCTCGCAACTCCGAAATAATCCGGATCAATTTTTTGGAGCGGTCTTTGCTTCGCAGCAGATACTTCTTGCGCATTACAGCAGGTATGGAATGCAGTTTGTCTTCCGGGTAAATGCCCTTGGCCGCCCGTTCCAGTACCTGGGTATTGATGTCCGTAGCCAGAATAAACCATCGGAAAAGTGGGTAATGCTCCTGGAACTCGGCCAAGACCATGGTCAATGTGTAGGGCTCCTCACCAGAGGAACACCCCGCGCTCCAAACAGCCAGTTCTCGACTATGTCCGAAATGCTGCCACCATGTTGGCAAAAGCGTAGCTGTCATGTATTGAAAATGGTGAGGTTCGCGAAAGAAACTGGTCGTATTGGTGCTCAAGGCGTCGATCAGGTGCGGCAGTTCACTTTCCGCTCCCCGCGGACTGAAAACGAATTCGCAATAATGATGATAGTCGACCATGTTCAAGGCCCGCAATCGACGTTGCAGCCGGGCCTCCATCATGGTCTTTTTGCTCGGTGGCATCTTGATGCCGCACTGTTGTTGAACGAACGTACTCAGCCGACGGAAATCACGCTCCTTCATGCTCCCCAGCATATCTCACGCCTCTCTTCAGAGTTCACATCCCAACGTCCAGGCCAGGCTCGTTCAAACTTGCGAGGCCGAATGGCCTGGCATCATTCCAAACATGCATCGCAACGTGCCAAGGATCCAGCTTGCAATTTCCCCTCTTTTTGGGGAAACACTTGGTATATTTTGATGCTGATTTCAAAGGCAAATGATCCTTTGCCTTTGCTCGGTTAGCCGTAATCTTTTTCCCGGAACGATTCAACGGGTTCCATTACAACCGTTCTTGCCTTATGCTCCAGGGAGTCGTTCACTCGACGATCTTAATTTTTTCGGTTTTCAGCAACGTTAAACACTCTTTCAGCCATAAGGAGGCAACAGCATGTCCAAGACCATGAAAAATCTCCAGGAAGCCTTTGCCGGAGAATCCCAGGCCAACCGGAAATATCTGGCATTTGCCAAGCAGGCCGAAAAGGAGGGACACCCCCAGGTAGCCCGTCTTTTCCGGGCCGTGGCCGAGGCGGAAACCGTGCATGCCCATGCCCACCTCAAATTGATGGGTGGCATCGGATCAACGGAGGAAAATCTGAAAGAAGCACTCAGCGGGGAGACCCACGAGTTCACCAAGATGTACCCGGAGATGATTGCCGAGGCCCAGGAGGAAGGCCAGAAGGCCGCCGAGCGTGGCTTCCATTTCGCCAATGAGGTTGAAAAGATTCACGCAGGACTTTATGAGAAAGCCCTGCAAAACTTAGGGAAGACTGCTGAAACGGATGTTTATGTTTGCAGTGTCTGTGGTTACACTGTGGAAGGTGACAGCCCGGAAAAGTGCCCTGTCTGTAACGCCGTGAAAAAAGCCTTTTTTAAGGTTGACTAGGAAAACCTAGTCCTCTGTCTGGTGTCTCGCGGTGTGCCTGCGCACCGCGAGACACTTCATGGGCTGGCAAGGCGTTGATTCAGCTCGAGTTCGCCGACCCGATGACTGCATCCGCCTCGATTTCCACAATCTGTTCCGGACGAAAGAGCCCCTTGATCTCGCACATGGTGGCAATAGGCTTGATGGCTTTAAACACCTCGGAATAGGCCCGCATGCATTCTCCGGCCTTGGTGATGTCCGTGATGTAGATCCGCACCCGGAACACCTCAGGGAATGTGGCACCGGCTTCACCCAGGGCATGACCGATCTTTTCCAGCACATTTTTGGTCTGTCCGTAGGCATCCCCAGGGCAGGCCACGCTCCCGTCAGGGTTGGTCGCCGTGGTGCCGCCCACATAGACAAACGGCCCGATGCGAACCGCCCGGCTGTACCCCACCTTTTCCTCCATGGGAGCACCCGAAGCGATCAACTGCCGATCAAACTGCATGATTGCGTCCTCCTTAAGCTTTCGTCGACTACCAATGTTTTTTTCAGTGTACCGGACCGAACCGGTCTGCGGTGAAGGGGCTCAGATCCACATCCGGTGTCTCACCAAGGACGGCCTGGCCGATAACTCGGCCCACGGCCGGGGCAATGCCGAAACCGTGACCGGAAAAGCCCGTTGCGGAAATGTAACCAGGCACCTCGGGCACCGGGCCGAGCACCGGGACCTTGTCCGCCACCTGGGCAATCAATCCGCCCCAGGTCCGGATCACATTCAATTCGCCAAGGCCGGGGAAATAGCGCAGTACCGTGCGACAGATGGCCGAAGCCACTTCCGGGTAGTTGGGGCGTTGCGTTCCACCGTGATGCCCATCGTGCAAAAAGGTTTCGTATCCCACGAATCCACCCCAGACAAAGGAGCCGTGGGTGGTCTGATGGCCGTAAAAATCCGAAGATGCCGTGCCGATCATTTGTGCAAACATGGGTTCTCGCGCCTCGGTCACCAGGACCTCGGTGAACACCGGAGTCATGGGAAAGTCCAGGCCGACCATGTTCGCCACCGCGCGGCCGCCAATACCGGCTGCATTGATCACCAGACCCGTGGAGTAGACCTCCCGGTCCGTGACCACGCTTCTGACCGTGCCCCGGCTCAGGCGGATCCTGGTGACGGTCTCCCCGGTGCGCAACTCGGCCCCTAATTCACAGGCTTTGCGGGCAAAGGCGTACGTGGTCAGCAGGGGGTTGGCGTGGCCATCCGTGGGACAGTAGCTGGCTCCCACCACCCATTCCGCGAGGTGCTGGTTCAGGGCCTCCAATTCGCCCCGGTCCACGTAGCGGACATCCAGCCCGAAATCGACCCGCTGTTGCGCCACGGCCGCCCGCATCGCCGTTTCCTGTTCCGACGTGGTGCATAGTCGCAGGTTTCCAGCCTGGACATACTCCACATCCTGGTCCAACTCCTCGGCCAGAGAGGAAAACAGGCTGACGCTGAGCATGGCCAGGGGCAATTCCCGTGGATCCCGGGCAGACTGGCGCACCCCTCCTCCGTTTTGTCCCGAAGCCTGGGCACAAACGTCGGTCTTGTCCAGGATCACGACCCGCAGCCCACGCTTGGCCAGGTTGTAGGCAATAGCGCAACCGTTCACCCCGGCACCAATGATCACCGCATCCCAGCTTGTGGCCATACACTGTGCTCCCTATTTTCCATCCATGGCTGTTTCGTCGCGGTCCCGAGCCAGTACGGCCATGGGTACGGGGCGCACCGGCGGCCGGGCGGTCAGAGGTTCCACCTGGTCCGCTCTCTGCCCTGTGGTCTCGGCCACCAGTGATGTCACCAATCGACCACAGGTTTGTCCCTGACAAAGGCCCATCCCGGCCCGGGTGACCCGCTTCACGCCACTGACCGAGGACACTCCGGTTTCCAGTGCCGCCAAAATCTCGCCCCTGCTGACCTCCTCGCAGCGGCAGATCACCAGGCTGTCCAGACTCTCCTGGTCGGCCAATGACCTTGCACGCGAAACATTTGCGCAGCTTGTGGTACTCATTGTTCACTCTCCCTTGTGGATGGGAGTGGCGGGCTCTCCTGATCCCGATCCATCCGAAAAAATCGGGCCAGCATGGCCCAATCCCGGGGCACGGCCATGGTCACCGTGGCCGTGGCATCCATGGTTTTGGAACACCTCACCCGGACAATCTCAGCCGGACCAAGAACCATACCGGAACGGTCCAGGGCCGTGACCCTCTGACCCTTTTTCGGCAAGGGCAAAAATTCGTAGGGCATGGTCACATGGGCCAATTCACCGCGGCTTTCATCCACCACGAAGACCGCCTGTCCAGGACAGGCAGCCACGCACTTGGCACATCCGGTACACGCCTCCGCAACCAGTTCCGGACAAGTGGTGATCCGTTCGCCGACACGGACCGCCCCCTCTTCGCAGGCTTGTTCGCACGGATTGCACGGGATCTCCTGGACGCATTCGAACACCGCTACGGGACCCTGTTGCCGCCGCTGCGCTGAAGGCACTCCGGATGCTTGGGCCAAATCCTCCGGCAGGAGATATCCTTTGGTGCTCAAGGATTGGCTCAACAGCACAGGCTTGCTCAGTGGGTCGGACATTATGCTGTCTCCTCCAATCTGGACGGCAATACCGCCTGCATTCGATTCTCTGCTCCACGGATACGCTCCCCAAAGGGGCCCTCTCGCAAACGGTCCAGCGAATCCCGCAACATACGCAGCCGATCTTTTCCGACAACCGGGGAGATAAAGCCCTGTTCCATGGCGCAGGCCATTCCAGCCATTCGCCCCTGGATCATAGCCGAACTGGCTTCCTCAATGCCTCCGGCATCCCCGACAACATACAATCCACTCACTGATGTGGAGCAATCCTCTCGCCGGACCGGCACCCGCCCGCCCATTTCAGGCAAATGGAGCATCCGGCACCCGGCCATGGCCGCCAGCTGAATGGACGGCGACAGACCCACGGCCAGGCAGACCGTATCCACATCCAGTTGTTTTTCCGTGCCAGGTACGGGTTGCCAGCGGTCGTCCACCTGGGCGATGGTCGCTGACTCCACCCGAGCATCACCTTCGGCCCGGACAATGGTGTGCCCGAGATGAAACGGGACGCCGGTCCGGGCCACCTTGGCCGCATGCACGCCATAGCCGCCGATGGTCGATCCGGCATCGATCATGGCCCGTACCCGGCACCCCGCCTGAAGCATCTGATAGGCCACCACCACACCGACATTGCCACAGCCGACCATCAGCAGATCATTGCCCGGACGAATGCCATGCAGGTTGGCCATGGTCTGGGCCGCGCCCGCGCCAATCACCCCGGGCAGGGTCCAGCCCGGAAAAGGAATCATGTTTTCCGAGGCCCCGGTGGCCAATATAACGCCATTGGCCCGGACCCGTTCAATGCGGGCGTCAATCTGAGCCTGCACGGTCAACCCTTGGTAAAGACCAATGACCGGGGCCCCGAGGACCACCTCTACTCCAAGGTCAGCGGCCTCCTGGAGAAGCTGCTCCCCGATCCGAAAGCCACGTTCCCGGGCGCGGTGCTCTTTGGAGCCAAAGAATTTATGGATCTGTTTGAAGAGTTGCCCCCCAGGCTTGGCATTTTCGTCGTAAACAACCACATCAAGCCCCTGGCCCGCGGCTTCGATGGCCGCGCATAGCCCGGCCGGGCCGGCACCGACCACGATCAGGTCACGGCGCATCACGATCCAGCCCCCTCGTGACGTAACGTTCCCAGGCCATACTGGGTCTGGATCTGCATTCCTTCCCGCAGGGGTTCGACGCAGGTTCGGACGTTGGGCCGACCATCCACAACCATCACGCAATCCGTGCAGCGCCCTATGGCACAGAACACGCCGCGCGGCTCGTTGCGTCGGGCCGTCTGCCGATGCACCAAGACGCCGGCCGCCCGCAACGCAGCGGCAATGGGCTCGCCCTCGCAGCCTTCCATGGCCCGCCCGTCCAGTCTGAAGACCACGGACCGCCCCTTGGCAAAGGTTCCCAACACGGGGTGTTCGCTGATTCTGTTCATGATCATCCTTGGTGAGTTGGCCGTTAATTATGAATTTCAGATTTTGGATTTCAGATTTCAAATTTTATGCCTTGCTTCCACCACCCGCACTCACCAGGACAAACTCATCTCTCAAGCCTCAGCCCTAAGGTTTCATGCCTCAGGCCTCAGCCCTCTCCCTAAAAAAATCCAAACGGCTCCGTGAAGGTGAAATCCGTGCCCACCAGCGGCACCCCGGTCATGGCGCAGGCTTCCAGGCTCAGGGAACGCAGGTCCTCCCGTTCCAGGTTGCGCAGCCGGGTTTTTCCCGAGGCCTTGGCCAGGATCACGGCCTCGTGGGTCATGGCCTTGATGTAGTTGGCTACCCGCTTTGCCGCTGTGTCGATATCCAGGCGGGCCCGCAGTTCGGGATCCTGAGTGCCGATACCAAAGGCACAGCGCCCGGTGTGGCAGCGCCGACAGACCGTGCACCCCATGGCCGCCATGACGGACTGGCCCAGAGCCACGGCATCCGCGCCCAAAGCCAGGGCCTTGGCCACATCAGCGCCGTCCTTGATCCCTCCGGAAACGATCAGTGAAACCTCGTCCTTGACGCCCATCTCCTCCAGGGCGCGCACCGCCTGGACCAGGGCCGGCAAGGTGGGCATGCCCATATGGTCCGCGGCCACCACCGGCGCTGCCCCGGTGCCCCCTTGGGCTCCATCCACCACGATCCCATCCGCCCCGGCCTTGGCCGCGATCTTCACATCCTCGCGAACCCGTCCGGCGGCGATCTTGATGAAGATCGGGATGCGATTGTCCGTAACCTCCCGAAGCTGTTCCATCTTGATCACCAGGTCGTCGGCCCCGAAGATATCCCCGTGCCGGGGATGGCTATGCAGATCGATGCCTTCGGGAATCTGCCGGAACTCGGCAACCTCCTTGCTGATCTTGGAGCCCATCAGGTGCCCGGACAAACCAGGCTTGGCCCCGATACCCACAATGATTTCCAAAGCGTCCGCCGCCTCAATGGAGCGCAAGGAAAAACCCATCCGGCTTGGCAGAACCTGAACCACCTGGCGGTAGGATTCAGCCCTCTCCTCGGGCAGCAAACCACCCTCGCCGTTGTTGATGGAATTGCCTACCATACGTGTGGACCGAGCCAGGGCAATCTTGGCCTCCTTGGACAGAGCCCCATAACTCATCCCGGAAATCAGGATCGGCGTTTCCACCACCAATGGCTGGGTGCAGAACCGCTTGCCCAGCACCGTGCGCGTCTCACAGGGTTCGCGGTAGGTATCCACGGCCATCCGGGTCAGCTGGGAGGGCAGCACAGTCAGGTCATTGAATCCGGGAAACGGACGCGGCGTCCCGCAACCACGGATGCGGTGCGTGCCATGCTCGGCCTTGTAGCGGATTTCGGAAAGCACTTCCCGGGACCAGGTGGAATGCGCTTCCTCCCGGACTGCCGGATCTTTTGTGGATTTTTCCAGGGAAGCTCCGTGCCGTTCGTGTTCGCTCATCTGCCATCCGCTCCCGAAAGCTGAGGATTGAAAATGGTGTAATGGTGCCGACCGCTGGTCATGGGCCGCACGGACATGAAACTTTTCGGATCAGCTTGGACACCATGGGTCGCGAACAGCTGAGCCAGGCTTTCGACTTCGTCTGCGGATATGGGGTGGAATTCCACGTTACCGCCCAGCTTGGCTTCGGCTTGCGGGTCCCGGACATGAATCAGCCCCCGGTACATGGACTCGCCCAGTCCGGCCCCCACTTCTCCCAGGATGACGATTCGTCCCCCCATGGTCATCTGCCCACACCAGCGGCCGGTGGACCCGAGAACCAGCAGGTCCCCGCCTTTCATGCCCAAACCGGTCCGCCCCCCGGTATTGCCATGGACCACGATGGTCCCGCCGATCATCGAGGGGCCGCAATTGCTGCCGGCATTCTTGCGGATGATGATCTCCCCGGAAAGCATGTTGTCCCCGGTGTACCAACCGGTATTTCCATCGATCACCAACCGGGGGCCCTCCAGGAAGCCGCCGGTGTAAAAACCAGTGGAACCATGGACAGTGATCTCGCCCCCTCCCTTGAGGGCGGTGCCCAGATTGTGCATGGACCCGGGATTGTGGACCTCTATGGAGCGCTCACCCTCGGCCAGCAGGCTGTTCAGTTTGCGATTCAGTTCACGCTTGGCCAGCGTGGCGGCATCTACAACGACCATACGCGCACCGTCCCAGGATCCATTTCATCGGCAAAAACATCCGCGAAAAGCGGCGTCAAACTGATCTGCTCCGAACCGAATACTGTTACGCTGCCCTGCTCAAAAACCAGCAGCGGTTTGATGGCCAACTTGTCTTTCACATACCCGATCTGGGTGGGGGTGGCCGCAAGGATGGTGAAAATGCCGTCAAAATCCTCCAGAGCCGCGGTCATAGCCTGCTCCAGATTCAGCCCCTGACTGCCCATCTGCCAACCCAGGTAGTGGGCGGCCATTTCCGAATCGTTGCGGGTCTTGAATCGCGCGCCCTTGGATTCAAGAAAACGGCGCAAATTGAAATAGTTGGTAAACTGACCATTATGCACAATGGACAGTTCCGGAAATAGTGGCGTGGTGAAGGGATGAGCCGCATTGATGTCCTCGGCACTTTCCGTGGCCAGACGAACATGCCCTATCCCGTGGGTTCCGGAAGCAGCCCGGATTTCGTGGCGGGCCCGGATTCCGGCGGCATCGCCCTGGTCCTTGTAGACCGTGAGCGTCCTGCCGATGGAGTGGACGCACAGCCGGGCATGGGCATCGATGGCCCGGTGCAGTCCCCCGATTTGACCATGATCCATGTCCAACAGTGCGTCATAGAAGGTGAAGATGCCCTCACCCTGGTAGAGCCTGTGTTCCGTGGCCTGAGCGAACCGCCCAACGATTTCCAACAACTCTCCGGCCAATTCCGGGTCTGGCAGAGTCACCCGGATTCGAACCAGATCCCGCTGTTCATACAGGGCAATGCCCGTTGCATCCAGCCCGCGATGGCGGACACACCAAAGCATGTCCAAAAGGTCGTTGCCCAGGGACATGGATCCCCTGGAAACAACACCGGCAACCCCGCACATAATGCACTCCTCGACAGTCTAAAGATGGTAGGAGTAATGGGTGAATTCCCAGTCTGAAACCCAGTTCCGATAAAGTTCGATCTCCGCATTTTTAATCGCCAGAAAATTCTGAATGATCTTGGAACCTACGGCTGAACAGAGACGTTCGTCGGCCTGCAGCTCATGCAAAGCTCGGAACAGGGACAGCGGCACGATGGGAAAGGTTTCTTCGCTTTCCCGATACAGGTCCCCTTCAAAGGGTTTGCCCGGATCAATCTTGCTCCGAATGCCCTCCAGGCCGGTGATCAGCATGGCCGCGATGGCCAGATATGGATTGGCCGAAGCACAGCCGGCCCGGACCTCGATCCGGGTGGCCGCTCCCCGTTCCGAGGGTACCCGCAGATACACCGTACGGTTGTCCAGCCCCCAGCCGATGAAATAAGGTGCGAAACTGTCCAGCTGGAAACGTTTGTAGGAATTGACCGTTGGCGCCAACAGGGCCGTGCTGGCCTTGGCGTGGTGCATCACCCCGCCGATGAAGTGGCGCATGATTTCGGACATGCCCAATTCACCGCCTGGATCGTCAAAAATATTAGTTCCCTGGGCATCGTTCATGGAAAAGTGCATGTGGAATCCACTGCCTCCGGCGTCGTTGCGCGGCCGACCCATGAAGGTAATCAGCAAGTCTTCCATATGCCCGATTTCCTTGCAAACATTCTTGAATGTGAACGTCTGGTCAGCCATAAGCAGGGCATCGGTGTGCTTCCAGTTGAATTCGTACTGACCCTGGAAAAATTCGTGGTTGTAATACAGGATATCGTAACCCATCCCTGTAAGGACCATCTGCAACTTGCGCATGATGTTTTGCGGATCGACGCGCGGGCTCATGGTGTACACGTTGCAGGGCTTGTCGCTATAGAACCCAGATGTACCATCCTCGGCCATCTTGAAGATGTAGAACTCCAGCTCGCTGGCCACTATGGGCTGTAAGCCCATTTCAGCGTATTCTCCCAGCACCCGCTTGAGCAGGTTGCGCGGGGAAAAGGGCCAGGGCTCGTGGTTCACGTAGGGGTCGCCGATCAGACGAATCGTTTTCTCCAGATAGGGTACTGGGGCAAATGTGGACAAGTCCGGGACGACCTTCATGTCCCCGTAGCCGACCTCGTCAGCCACGCCGGAGCCCATGGCTATGTCGCTGTTCAAAAGGACCGATGAAACCGCCTGAGCACAGGTAATGCCCTCGTCCACAATCTCTTCGAATCGTTGCGCCGGTACAATCTTGCCGCGATTGATCCCATGCAGGTCCGAAAAATCAACCCGGATGGAATCAATGTCGTTGTCCTTGATGAACTGCTTGATTTCGCTGGCCTGCATGCGTCCCCCCTGGAAGATGTCTTCCGTGTTCACTGTCTGAGCGCATTGCCCGAATTGCGTAGTTGTGCCCGTTTTCTTGCCGTATGCTCTTACAGAGCTGAAATGCGCAATCAGCTGGTACCCAGGCAGATTTCATGCCAATGAAAAAAGTGAAGACTTCCGCCATGTTAAAGTTATCAGGTAAAAAAACTCCTTCGGCAACATCGACAAAATTGTACAACGTTGCTCCAGGCGCGTTGAGATGAATATATGGGGAATTGTTCACGCCCAGCCAAGAAAGGGGGCAGAGGGAGAAAAAAATCGAAAAAGCTCAACAATTCTGAACACGCCGTATGGACACGACGGAACCATGGACACCCGGAAAACCCAAATCAGGAACCCTTCGGGTGAAGATAATTCGGCCGGGAGCGAATGGAAACCAGACAGCGGAGAAAAGAACAACTCGGCAGAAGCAAACAATTGACAAAAAACGTCACAGCCTCATAACAGTGACGCTGTCAGAAAAACAAATAATCCACACAAGTGAATTTTACAGCGGACCGGCCCGTTCCAGAACCCTGCCAAACACCGAAGCTTCCTCTTCGGGGATAAGTGGCAGAGACCGGTCCTCACCGATCCACTGCCCACCTTGGGCGGCCACGACAAATCGACGCACCAGCAATCGGCTGGCCACGCCAATCAGATAAATATGCGGCGATATGGGCCGAACCTGACTGGTATCCACCAACAGCCAGTCCCCGGCCAGAATCGGTCCCAGGGGTTCCGTAGCCCGGAAACAGACCATGGCAAGCCAATCCCCAAGACTGTCCGCCGCGGATCGGCGCATCACATAGGGCACCGCCCCCAGATCCGGCACCACCTCACTATGATCATTCAGCCAGGGCTGAATCACCGGACGACAGACATATTCCCGCAGCTTGGTAATCCCGCTTTCGGAATAGACTATGCCGATCAACTGCTGGTCTGCGGGCAGGGTCACCCGAAGGGAAACCGCGGCTCCGGAAATGTCCAGCACCGTGATTCCCGGTTCCAAAGATTTATCACCCTGGGCCCCTTCCTGCTCCCCGGTCATCAGCCAGTGCGGGGCAACATGAAACAAATGAGCGGCCCGGTAGATCCACTCCATGGGCACGGACCCGCGCACCTTCCAGGCACTGATGGTCGATGGAATGGTCCGCAAGGACTCGGCCAGTTCCTTCTGGGTGCTGCACCCGGCAGCCTGAAGCATCCGGCGGATGACATGATCAGCCTTGGTTTTTTCTTGCAATGCATTCATGACCACCACCCTTTGCCCGCCAGGGCCACCAAAGCGGACCAAGTATCAATTCCAAGCACAACCGTATTTGCATTCGCAATGCAACCATGCCCCATAATGCACATTAACAAAAGCGTCAGAATCCACCATGTGCGTCGAGGAAGTCCAGTCTGAAGATAGTCCGCGCCCGCAACACTCAGTCAGGCTCATTGTCAATGCGTTTGCAGGGGGGGGGTAATTGATTCCCAGGGAAGTGCTCGTTTCCAAAAAAATCAAACATTAGT
>REDL01000102.1 GCA_007693505.1 Desulfovibrionales bacterium
CCCCCGCCCGCCGCCCCCCCCCCCCCCCCCCCCCCCCCCGGGCCGCTTTGGGCAGCGCCCCGTTGAGGGTTGCGTTATTATCCCAGAGACTTGGCCACTTTGGTGGCTAGGCGCAGCAGCTGATTGCAGAATCCGGCTTCGTTGTCGTACCAGACGATGACTTTGGCCATCTTCTCCTGCATGACGCTGGTGCACAGGCCGTCCACCACACCGCCGTAGATGCTGCCGTTGTAATCCACGGAAACCAGGGGCTCCTCGGTATAGCCGAGGATGTCTTTCAGCGGCCCCTCGGCAGCTTGGCGAAAGGCGGCGTTGAGGTCGTCTTTGTTCGTGGGTTTGGTGGTGTGCACCACGAGGTCGATCATGGACACGTTGGGCGTGGGCACGCGGATGGCCATCCCGTCCAGCCGCCCTTTGGTCGCGGGCAGGACTTCGGCCACGGCTCGGGCCGCGCCGGTGGTGGTGGGCAGCATGGACATGCAGGCGGCCCGGCCGCGGCGCAGGTCCTTGTGGGAGCCGTCCAGAATCCGCTGGCTCATGGTGTAGGAGTGGACCGTGGTCATTAGGCCGTGCTCAAATCCGCAGGCTTCGGTAATCACCTTGACCGCGGGGGCCAAACAGTTGGTGGTGCAGGAGGCATTGGACAGGATGTGGTGGGCGAAGGGGTCGTAGTCTGAGTCGTTGACCCCCATGACAATGGTGATGTCCGGATTTTTGGCCGGAGCACTGACCACCACCTTTTTTGCTCCGCATTGCAAGTGCTTTTGGCAACTTTCCCGGTCAGTGAACTTGCCGGTGGTTTCCAGGACGATATCCACGCCGTGGTCCTTCCAGGCCCATTCTCCCGGTCCCTGGCGGGTGACGGCGATTTGCCGGCCATTGAGCTCGAACCCGTCGTCGTTGGCTTTCAATTCCCCGTTGAATTTGCCATGCACAGAGTCGTATTTCAGCAGGTGCACCAGGGAGGCGTTGTCCGCCCGGGCGTTGACGGCGACCAACTGCAGATTCTTATTCTCGGCCAACAGCCGCACCGCATACCGACCGATACGACCGAAACCGTTGATTCCTATACGTACAGGCATCGTGCATTCCTCCCTTTTAAGACAATACGAATATGTTGGTTAATAAATATGGTGATTGCTCAAAAAGGTCGGGCAAATCCTGAAACTGCCTCTGCAACTGGATTCCCGCCTGTCTGCCACAGGCTGGCCTGCGCGGGAATGACTGAAACGGCTCGTTCTCTCCAGCCTGTCATGCCCGCGAAGACGGGAGTCCAGGTCATGCTTGCCACAAGTTTTTGAGATGTTACATAAATATCGCGGCGGCCATTGCCAGATGCCGACGTCGAAGATATATACCAAATTTTAAGGATATGCAAAACACAAACAGACTGCACCCTGTCGGAACAAAGTCGGCTGAGCGTCTGGCCACCTGCGTCATGCAGGTGATTGCGATGGCGATGGCAGCGGTTGATCCTCTCTGGGGTGGCGGTTTTTCTTTGGGGTACCAGGCATGCAGGTAACCGAGCGGCAATTTTACATGCTCAAGGATATTCACGTGATTACCAAGGTCGGTTCCAAGGGAGGCTGCCTGCCGCTCAAGGACGCCTTGATTTACGATCCGGGGGAATTGAAGAGCCTCCAGGACGGCGACTACGTCAAGGCCGTAACCCTGATGATGCCGTGCGGGGGGGAGATTCGCGGTTTCAAATTGACCCACAAAGGCGAATGGGCACTGCGCAAATTGGAGGCCCAGTATAAACTTGACGCTCTTGATGCTCCGACCTCGCTGAATGCGGAGCGGCAGTGTCTGACACCGGAGCAGGTGGACACCCTGCGGGACATCTACCATTTCTGTCGGCTGCGCAAGTCCGGTGGCATTTTTCCACGCAAGGAAGCCGAAGCCTTTGCCGCGGATGATCTGGAATTTCTTTATCTGCATGGGTATATTCTCAAGATCCAGTCGGGCGATACGTCCGGGCGCAAGGAAAAAGGGTTTATTCTTTCCAACAAGGGCGAGGATCTTGTCCGCAATGTGGAGGAATCCAAGGATCAGGGGGCCGGCTCGTGATGAAACACTGGTCCGCCTCCGTGTCCGCTGGCGGTGACGAGGCGGCACGCCACGCCGCACTGATCGCTGCGGCGCAGTGCCTCCAGGTTGACGCCGCCGGGCAGAGGTGGAACGTTTACCGGCCCGGAGACCTGGAAGCGCTCTGGCGGCAAATGGGAGAGGCGGACTTTGGGCCGGACGAACGGATTCCCTACTGGGTGGAGTTGTGGCCGGCCAGCCTGCTCCTGGCCAAGTGGTTGGGCCAGCAGCAGGAGCGGATCCGGGGCATGACCTGCCTGGACGTGGGGTGCGGCCTGGGACTGAGCGCCTGTGTGGCCGCAACAGCTGGTGCCCGCGTGGTGGGGCTTGATTATATCGAGGATGCCCTGCACTACGCCCGGGCCAATGCCAGGGAGAATCGCGTGGCCACTGCCCCTCTCTGGGTGCAAATGGACTGGCGATGGCCGGGATTGAAATCAGGCGGGTTTGATGTGGTCTGGGGTGCGGACATTTTTTATGAAAAACGATTCGCCAGTCCCTTGAAGCAGCTTTTCAAAGAGGTTTTGGCTCCAAATGGCCGCATCTGGCTGGCCGAGCCGGAGCGCAGTGTTTCTTCCGGAGCCTGGGATCAGCTGCGGGAGGCAGGGTGGGAGATTCGATTGGCGGCACGGGAGGCCGTGCCCACTGAGGGGTATGCAGTGGTCATCAACATCTGGGAAGCACAACTAACGAGGTGAGACATGGGCAAGACGATCCGTTTCGGGGTTTCGCTGGATTCCGACTTGTTGGAAAAATTTGACACGCTGTGCGACGAACGGTCCTATCAAACCCGCTCCGAGGCCATTCGTGACCTGATCCGCAATATGTTGGTCCAGAAAGAGTGGGAGGACCTGGGCGGAGAAACCGCCGGCACGTTGACCATGGTCTATGATCACCACCAAAGCGATTTGGCGCAAAAATTGACCGAACTGCAACATGACTATCTGGATATCATCGTGACCTCCCTGCATGTTCATCTGGACCACCATAACTGCATGGAAATCCTGGTTCTGCGTGGCATTGGAGAGCGCCTTCGCGAACTGGGCGCAAAGCTGACGGCAACGAAGGGGGTCAAGCACGGCACCCTGAATTTGACAACAACCGGCAAGAATCTGGAGTAGCACCAACCCGCATGCTGGACATTCAAAACGCACCGGCCTCGGTTCCGGTGGATATCGACCGGGTCGGCATCCGCCATGTCCACTTTCCCCTTGTGGTCTTGGACCGTGTCCAGGGCCGACAGCACACCGTGGCCCAGGTGGAGATGGGTGTGGATTTGCCGGCCCAGTTCAAGGGAACGCACATGAGCCGGTTCGTGGAGGCCCTGCGGGCATGGTCGGGAGTGTTGGACTACTCGAACCTGAAATATCTCCTGAGCGATGTGCAGAACCGTTTGGATGCCCGCAAAGCCTGGATCAGCTTTTGCTTTCCTTTTTTCCTGGAGCAGGCTGCGCCAGCCAGCGGTAGCCGGTCCCGGATGGACTACCAGTGTCGGGTCGTCGGTGAACACCAGGACGGAACGCTGGTGTTCGGTCTGGAAGTGGAGGTGCCGGTGATGACTGTCTGCCCCTGCTCTCTGGCCATCTGCGATCGGGGTGCCCACAGCCAGCGGGCCATGGTCCGTATCCGGACCCGGAACAGAGGGTTGATCTGGCTGGAAGACCTCATTGATCTGGCCCAGGAATCCGCCTCTTCTCCGGTTTATGCCCTGCTCAAGCGCGAGGATGAAAAGCGGATTATTGACGAGGCGTTTGAACAGCCTTGTTTCGTGGAGGATGTGGTTCGGAACGCGTCCCGCGGGTTGGAACGGCTGGGCCAGTTGCAATGGTACCGGGTGGAGGTGGAAAGCCAGGAATCCATTCACAATCACAGCGCCTATGCCCGGATCGAGCGGTCATTGCCCCGGGATCCGGAGAAAGAATTGGCCGACCAGACACGTTTGAAATCAAAATCGGAAACAGAATGAAAGAAGCTATAATGACACAGGTCATCTCTGTGAATGCGGGAGTCCAGCGTTCCGGCTCGTCTCTCCCCTCGTGTGTACTGCGTCGTTGCCGGTTTCGATCACGATTTCGACGCAGATGACGGCAGGGATCGAAATCAAATGCAACCCGGGGACGGTTTCGCTGGGATTTGAAAAACAAGACCAACTCGATTAGGCTTGCGTCGCATACCTGCTCTCGTGGCGGCATTGCCCTGAACCATCACCTCTCGGGACAAGGAGCCGAACATGAACATATCCCCCAACATCCAGGCCATGCAGGCCATTGGTTTGTCCCGTCAGATCGGGGCGAACAACGTGGCCAACATGAACACTCCGGAGTTCAAGGCCTCGCGATTGATGCTGGAAACCGGCCCGGACGGTTACGGCGTCAGACCCCAGAGCATCGACGAGGACGTTGCTCCCGGCCCTCTGGTCCCTGCCCTACAAGGCGAGATGGACCAGGACGGAATGCTCTCCACGGTTTGGGGCATGGTTGAGGGCAGCAATACCGAACTGATCACGGAAATGGTCAGTGCCATCCGGGATGAGCGCGCCTTTCAGGCCAACGTGGCCATGGTTCGCACCGGGGACGAAATGACCGGTACGGTTTTGGAACTGCGTGCGTGAGTAGCTACGATGCCCAGGACGAGCCCCACGCGCTCTGGGAAAATTTGAGCTCACAGCAGGCCGATCGCTATGCCCTGGTTCTGGCCGCGGCGGGAATTCCCTACAGGTTTCGGCGCTCTGGGTGGGGATGGACCCTGGAAGTTCTGGAACGGGATGCACCGCGGGCTGCCTTGGAAATTGAACAGTTCAATCTGGAAAACCCCCTCCTGGAGGATCACCGCCAGCTTGCATCGCAATCCTCCCCCCCCGCCCCGCTGACCCTGACCGGTGTTGCCGCGGCCCTGCTTCTGCTTGTCTTTCATCTGGTGACGTCTCGCGACGGGGCCCACGAAGCCATGATCATGGAAGCCGGCGCCCATGCGGCCCGGATTCTTGATGGTGAATATTGGCGCACGGTAACGGCGCTGACCCTCCATGCGGATGCCCGCCACCTGGCCGGGAACATGCTCGGAATCGCGGTCTTCGGAACCCTGGTTTGCCGCAGGGTGGGGGTTGGCGCGGCCTGGCTGCTCATCGTCCTGGCCGGAGCCGGGGGGAACCTGCTCAATGCTTGGCTGCATCAGACCGGATTCATCTCCATCGGCGCATCCACGGCGGTCTTCGCAGCCGTGGGCCTGCTTGGCGGGGTCCGTGTTTTTCCCATGGAAGGAACGAGGGGATCTGCCGGGACGGAGCAATCCGGATTTCGGGCCTGGTTGCTCCCGATGGGTGCCGCGCTGGGGCTGTTGGCCATGCTGGGCAGCGATGTGCAGACGGACATTGGCGCGCATTTGATGGGCTGCGTGGTCGGCTTTGCCCTGGGTGTCGGCTATTCCCTGGTGGTGCCGAGCCAACCCGGAGAAGCCCGGCAGAACCACCTGCTCCTGGCGGCTTTGGCCCTGGTTGCCGGTTCCTGGTGGCTGGTTCTGGAGGGGGCATAGCCAAACACCAAGGAGAGCATTACGCGTTTATGACACAATTCTGAGATTGCTGAGATTGGTCTTACAGGGCTCTTTCTGCTTACCCGGCTTTGTTCCAGGGCATTGCCCTGGGCTAGAACATGTCGCCCCTTTGGGGCTGAAATCTAGCACTGAAAGGGCGAAACAAGCCCAGGGCAATGCCCTGGGATATTCATGAGATTTTTAACCAGCCTGAAGGGGCGGCCTAACAGGGTGAGGCGCATCAAAAAATGTGGAATGCTCCCAACACCCCGAGCCACCCGGATACGATCATCCCGCCCACTCAGGGTTCGAGCCTGTCCGCTTTTTTCCCTCGTTCACCGGTTTTACTCTTGAACACCTTCCCACGCTTCGATCCACTGACAAGGAGAACAACAATGCATTGCAAGATTGTCGCCACCCTCGGCCCGGCCTCGTTGGATTACGAGGTGATGAAGGCCATGGTCCAATATGGGGTTCGGATTTTTCGCTTGAATTTCTCTCATGCCGACGCCGCATTTTTTGTCCCGGCCATGGAGATGATCCGTCGTCTGGAAGGCGAGCTTGGACTTCCGTTGACTGCCATGGCCGACCTGTGTGGTCCGAAGGTGCGTATCGGCGAGGTGGATGGGTCCCCGTTGCAGGTGAACAAAGGCGGGCATGTGCTCCTGGGGCCTTTGGAACACAAGAAGCCGGGGCCGGTGCCCTATATCAGTCTGGAAATTCCGGCTTTGCTGCATGGGCTTCAGGTCGGCATGCCGGTGAATCTCAGTGACGGAATGCTTCAGTTTCGAGTCTCCCGGGTGCTGCAGGAGAATGTCGTTTATGAACTGGAAGCCCAAAATGGCGGGTATCTGACGTCGCACAAGGGCATTTCCTTCCCCGGCAAGAGCCTTTCGATCAAGGCATTGACGGAAAAGGATCGCAAGGACGTGCGCGAGGCCTTGGAGATCGGCATTGACGCCGTGGCGCTGTCCTTTGTGCAGGAGGCCTCGGACGTGGCGGAACTGCAGGAGCTGATCCGGGAGCAGGGAGCATGGATTCCGGTGATTGCCAAGCTGGAACGTCAGAATGCCGTGGACAACCTGGATGCCATCCTGGCCCTGGCCGATGGGGTGATGGTCGCCCGCGGCGATCTCGGGTTGGAATGCCCGCTTTCATCCCTGCCGATCATCCAGAAACGAATTCTCCGGGCTTGCCGCCATGCCCAGAAACCGGCCATTGTCGCCACCCAGATGCTGCTGTCCATGGTCAGAAATCCCATTCCCACCCGAGCCGAATGCACGGACGTGGCCAATGCCATCCTGGATGGAGCGGACTGCGTCATGCTGTCCGAGGAAACCGCCGTGGGCAGTCATCCCGTGGAGGCGGTGCGGTACATGAACGACATCGCCCGGGATGCGGAAGCCTATTACCTGGAACGCTTGGGCGAACCCTATTTTCCCAAGAAAGAAAAAAACCCCGGAAAATACCTGGCCTATGCTGCCTGCTTGCTGGCGGACAACGCCGAGAGCAAGGCGCTGGTTTGTCATTCCACCACGGGGACCACGGCCCGGCTGGTCTCCAGCCGGCGACCGGCAAGGCCCATCTATGCCCTGACCACAGACGATCGAGTGCTGCGGGCATTGAACTTTGTCTGGGGGGTGCATCCCCGTCTGGTGAAACCGCAACTGGAGAGCCACATGACCCGAGCCACCACCTTTGTTCAGGAATTCCCCGAAGTTCAACCTGGCGAGAACGTGGTCATCACCTCGGGTCAGAAAACACCGGGACAAAAGGAGTTGTCCACCAACCAGATCAAGATCTACACAAAATAACCATTGCCATTTTCAGGAAATATCACAGAGTAACACCACGACGCCTCAAGGGAGCCGGCATGCACTCACCTGCCAACCGTTTGATCCGGGAGACCAGCCACTACCTTCTCCAGCACGCCCACAATCCCGTGGATTGGCACCCATGGGGTGAAGACGCCCTGGCCAGGGCCAGGGCTGAAGACAAGCCCATCTTCCTGTCCATTGGGTATTCCACCTGTCACTGGTGCCACGTGATGGCACATGAATGTTTTGCGGATGAGGGCGTGGCCGCGTTGATGAACCAGCATCTGATCAACATCAAGGTGGACCGGGAGGAGCGCCCGGACATTGATCAGGTCTATATGGCCGCCTGCCACGTGTTGGGCCGCCGGGGAGGCTGGCCCCTTTCCGTGTTCATGGGGCCTGATGGCCGACCTTTTTTCATCGCCACGTACATCCCCAGGGAGTCCGGCTTCGGTCGCATGGGCATGTTGGAATTAATACCCCGCGTGGCGACGATCTGGAGCGAGCAGCGGCGGGAAATCCTGGCCAGCGGCATGCAGATCGAAGAGGCGCTGCGTGCCAATCAAGGAGCGGAGTGCGTGGTTCAGGAGCCGGACATGAACCGCGCCGCTGACGAGGCCTATCACCTGTTTGTCGCGCGTTTCGACCCGGAGCACGGCGGCTTCGGGAACGCTCCCAAGTTTCCCGCGCCACATACCCTGCTTTTTCTGCTGGAATACGCCCGGGCCCGGAACGAGCCCAAGGCCCTGGAAATGGTGGAAACCACCCTGCGCTGCATGCGTTTGGGAGGGGTGTTTGACCATGTCGGCTTCGGGTTTCACCGCTATTCCACGGACGAGCGCTGGCTGCTGCCGCATTTTGAAAAGATGCTGTACGACCAGGCCATGCTGCTCATGGCGTATACCGAGGCCTGGTTGGCCACGCAAAACCCCCTGTTTCGGCAGACCGTCGCGGAAATCGCCAAATATGTTCTGGATCAGCTGGTTCTGGGAGAGGGCGGCTTTGGCAGCGGTCAGGATGCGGACAGCGAGGGGCAGGAAGGCACGTTTTATGTCTGGACCCGGGAAGAGTTGCTTGCTGTTTTGGGACCGGACCACGGCGAGTGGGTCTGCCAAACATTTGGTGTGCTCCCTGAGGGGAATTTCCTCGAAGAGGCCACGGGGCAGCGTACCGGGGCGAATATCCTGCATCTTGCAAAGGTCATGACGGATCCCAGGGACCAGGAACGCTGGGAAATTTTGCGGAACCGGCTGGCCCTGGCTCGGGAACACCGGCCACGGCCGCTCACGGATGACGGGGTGCTGGCGGACTGGAACGGTCTGCTCATCGCGGCTTTGGCCAAGGCCGGAAAGGTCTTTGAAGAGCCGGGATGGCTGGAAACCGCCCGGAGCGCGGCGGATTTCCTTTTGACCCGGATGCGGGATGCGCATGGGCGGATGCGGCACCGATCCCGGAGTGTCACCCAGGAAACCAGCCTCGCCCTGCATGTTTCCGGTCAGGGATTTCTGGACGATCAGGCCTTTGTCGTCTGGGGGCTGCTGGAGCTGTATGCAGTGGATCAGAATCGGCGGTACCTCACCGCGGCAGAGGAACTCATCGATATCCAGTTGCAGTTTTTCAGTGATGAAACACAGGGAGGTTTTTACTTCACGGCCAGCGACGGCGAAATGCTGTTGTTTCGCCCCAAAGAGGGTGCCGAAGGGGCCCTGCCGTCCGGCAATGCGGTCAGTGCCGGAAATCTCCTGCGTATGTCCGAACTGACCGGCAACTCTCTCTACCGGGAAGAAGCCGAAAAGATCAAACAAGCTTTTGGCAAGTTGATCACCACCCAACCACATGGGTGTGCCCATTGGTTGGCCATCTTCGCATTCCAGCATGCAACGCCAGGGAGCAACGCCAAGTAATTTTCCCTTGACGATCTCCTTCTTCCCCTGCGCGTTGTATTGCCGACCAGGCAGGGAAAACCGACCAGCCTCTTTCCTGTTTGCTCCGCCTTGATATACAGCGCCATCCGGACGCCTGCCGGGGTTGACTTCATGTCAGAATGTTGACACGAATCTGATGTTCCGGTGGAGCACCGGAGTGCACTGACGTGGCTCGGAGGTGCATGGAGGCGCTTTTTTCATGACGGAGTTCAGGAGTTGACGGTCATGGTTGTGGATCGCAGTGGAATTATTGGGGAGAGTCCCAGTCTGCAGCAGGTGTTTGCCGTGCTGGCCAAGGTGTCGCCCACGGACAGCACAGTGCTGGTGACCGGCGAGTCCGGCACCGGCAAGGAATTGCTGGTGCGCGCTCTGCACACCAACAGCAAGCGGAAAAACAAACCGTTTGTTCCCATCAATTGCGGAGCGATTCCCAAGGATCTTCTTGAGTCGGAACTGTTTGGGCATGAAAAGGGCGCGTTTACCCATGCCATTCGATCCCGGACGGGGCGTTTCGAAATGGCGGATGGGGGCACCATTTTTCTGGATGAAATCGGCGAATTGGACCTGACCCTGCAGGTGAAGATTTTGCGTGTGCTCCAGGAAAAGGAATTTGAACGCGTCGGCGGAACAGCGACCACCAAGGTCAACGTGCGAATCGTCGCGGCCACGAATCGGGACCTGGAACTGGAGGTGGCCGAGGGGCGCTTTCGGGAAGACCTGTTTTACCGACTGAACGTGATTCCAATCCACCTGCCTCCGCTCCGGGAGCGCGATGAGGACATTCTGCTGCTGGGCAGACATTTTTTGCATGTTTTCTGCCAGCAGAAGGGGCGTGCGTTGCTGCAGCTCTCACCCACAACGCAGAATTTTCTGGTGGCCTACCCTTGGCCGGGAAACGTACGTGAACTGGAAAACTTCATGGAACGTATTTCCATTCTGTGCGAGAACGACGAGGTCACCCCGGAGGACTTGCCGGAAAAAATTCTGAAGTTTGTCGGCCATGAAGCACCAGTGCGACCACCGAGACAGTCACAGGGAGGATTTGTCTGGCCGTCGCTGGGCGATTTGCGCAACCGCAAACAGGGGTTGAAAGAATTCATGGATGAAATCGAGGAGCGTCTGCTTCAGGAAGCCCTGGAGGAGAGCCAGGGTGTCAAAAATCAGGCGGCTGAAATGCTGGGGATCAAGCGCACGACCTTGATTGAGAAGTTGAAAAAACGGAATGCCTCCGGCTAGAAACGTTGAGGCCCCAACCTTGTTCCGGAAGGCCAGGCTGGACGTCCCCGGCCTGATGCTTATTTTTCCCTTGATGTCTGTACCGGTTCTGTTGCTGTTTGTGAGCTTGATTACTCATTCAGCACGTTTCTTGCTTTTCTCTTGAACCTGCTTCGAACTCCCGAGTTGATCTCCTCGCCCTGTGGACAGAGAGGAGATGATGTTCTGCGGTCCTCAACCATCTTGCTCCCTTGGATTTGAACGCGTATGCCGGTAATCCGCTCCCTGCTCCCATACTTCCCTTCCTGGTGCGGTTCACGGAACTGGAGACCCGCAAGGGCTGTCCGGGGCGTGAGCGCATGGGCCGTCGCGCTGGGCATGCTGCTGGCCTTCTGGAGCAAAGGGGCAGTGGCCCTGGAAGCGGAATTTCGGCAGTATCCGCAAAGCGAGCGGGTTGTCCTCAGGCTTGATCCGGCCGGCGATGCGGATTTCACCTCGCCATCCGTGTACCGCACTGATGCCCATGTTCTGCAAATCGACCTTCCCTGGCAGCAGTCCGCTTCGGAAAACGTCCCTCTGCCCACCTTGACAGGATCGCGATTGTTGACAGCCATTCTCCGTGATCCCAGCGGCCTTGTCGTGCGCACAAGCACCGAGGATTTCGGATTCGTGTCCCAGTTTGACACGGAAACCGGCAGGCTGGAGATTGATTTTTTTTCCGATCCACTGGGCAGCCGGTGGCGGGAGCTTCAACCACAGTCACCTGCAGCATCCCAGGCGAGCGTGTCGCGCCCTCAGCCGCAACCGGGGGCTGTATCGCCACCTCCTGCAACGCCCAACATGGTCGGACACCCCCCGCCCTCCGACGCTGCTCAGCAAGGGGTTCGCCAGCCGCTGCAGGCAGCGCCATCCGGTCAGGGGAATGCGGCGTCTGAAGCGACGGCTGGAGCGGTGGTATCGCTGGACTCCCAGGACCCCGTTCCGTCCCGTCCCGCCCTGGAGCCCCTGCGTGAACGTACGCCTGAGAGCATTTCCCCAACAACTGCTGAAGCCCCTTGGGCCCAAGATGAGGAACGTGCGCAGATTGCCGCCAACGAGTCGGGATTGTCCCCGCGCAGTGTGGTCCGTTCGCCAATCCGACGCGTTGGCCCTGAGGAGGTGGAGGAGAGCCCCTCCCCCCCCCCAGAGGAACATGATCCCCGAGTGGATGCCGAACCTGAGCCGCCGCTGAGGTCAGTCCAAGGACTGGTTTTTCGCTCGACAGAACCACGCCCTCAGGATGGAGGGGATGCCTTGGAGACGGAGTCCGATAGTGGTGCGCAGCAGACGTCACCCTCCTGGACACGCGGGCCGGTTCTGCGTCAGCCTGTCTCGGGAGTTGAGG
>REDL01000033.1 GCA_007693505.1 Desulfovibrionales bacterium
GAGCGCCGCATGCGCCGGGCATATGGGTGATGGATCTCAAGTCATCTGGCAAGTCATCTGGCAAGTCCTCTGAGCTGAAGAGTTGGATCGCGGAAAAAGGCACTCGCCGTGGCAAGCCAATGGCTTGGGTGCAAAACAGCTTGGGCGCAAAACGCTTGCAGCCACAGTTGTTCCTGGCTAAAATCATGACAAATCAAAATATTGCTGGAGAGACGTCTATGACCCCCACGGTCCAACAAATTCTGAAAAATGCCTCGCTCCTCTCGCCGATTGATCGCGCGGAGTTGATTGAGCAACTTTTTTTGAGTTTTGATCGCTCCGAGGAACAATCCGTCGATGCGGCCTGGAGACAAGAAATTGAGGATCGGCTTGATGCCTATGATGCCGGTCAAATCGAAGCCTCACCGGCTGAAGATGTTCTGGCAAGGATCAGCCAGCGCTGAGACTGCTCGTCCTCGCGAGCGCGGAAGACGAGTTTGCTGAAGCCGTTGACGATTATAATGGACAGTGCCCTGGTCTGGGCTACGAGTTTGCCGCCGAAGTCAGACGGTGCTTTGAACGGATGCGTCGCCATCCGGGTGCTTGGCCCGCATTCACTTCCCGCTCCAGGCGGTGTTTAATGAATCGTTTTCCGTATGGGGTATTGTACAGAGCCGCAGACGATCCCTTAATCATCGGCGCGATCATGCACCTCAAACGGAATCCAACACGCTGGCAAAAACGCGCGCATCGTGTTTTTGGCGATCAGAACAGCTCACTCTGAAAGGGCACCTACCCAAATTCCGTTAAATCTTGCTCTCATCCCTCGGCTTGTCATCCTCAGGCTGCTCCATGTTTTTTACCTCGCGCCCCCCAGGTACGCGTTCTGTACTTCCTGGTTGGTCAACAGGGCCTTGGCCTCGTCTTCCAGCACGATCTTGCCCAGTTCCAGGACGTAGCCTCGGTCAGCCAGTTTCAGGGCCAGACGGGCGTTTTGCTCCACAAGGACGATGGTCACGCCGGATTTGTTGATTTCCCTGACCGTGGCAAAAATGGATTTGACCAGGATCGGCGCCAGGCCCAGACTGGGTTCGTCCAGGAGCAGAATCTTGGGGCTGGCCATCAGGCCGCGGCCAATGGCCAGCATCTGCTGCTCACCGCCGCTCAGGGTTCCGGCCAGTTGGCTGCGGCGTTTGCGCAGAATGGGAAACATTTCATAGACCCAGTCCAGATTTTTTTGAATCAGGGCTAGATCCGTGGCCGTGAAGGCCCCCAGCCGCAGGTTTTCGTGTACGCTCAGGGTGCCGAAGACCCGTCGCCCCTCCGGAACCTGGGCCAGACCCAGCTTGACAATCTGGTGGGCCTCCAGCTTGTGCAGGGGTTTGTCCTCCAGGAAAATGCCTCCGCTGAATGGTTTGACCAGTCCGCTGATGGTCATCAAGGTGGTGGACTTGCCCGCGCCATTGGCTCCGAGGATGGTCACGATCTCCCCCCGTTTCACGGCCAGGTTCAATCCGTGCAGCACCTGCACGTTGCCGTACTTCACCTCCAGGTTCTCAATACGCAGGAGCATGATCAAAAATCCTCGTCTTCATCGTCATCAGGGGCCCCCAGGTAGGCATCGATGACCCGTTGATCCTTCTGGATTTCCATGGGCGCTCCCTGGGCGATCATGACCCCGTACTCCAGCACCACCAGTTTTTCACAAATTTTCATCACCAGGTTCATGTCATGCTCAATGAGCAGGACAGTGATGCCGCGCTCTCGGATCTGATTGATCAGATCCACCAGAACCTGTGTCTCGTAATCGTTCATCCCCCCCGCCGGTTCATCCAGAATCAGGAAGCGGGGCTTGGTGGCCAGGGCCCGGGCAATTTCCAGGAGGCGCTGGTTGCCGTAGGACAAATTCCGGGCTGCCTGGTCCAACTGGGAACGCAGCCCGACAAATTCCAGTTCCCCCACGGCAATTTCCAGGGCTTGGCGCTCCTCCCGCTTCTGCCAGGGCAGACGAAGCATGGCCCCGATCGCCCCGGATCGCATCCGGCAGTGGCACCCGGCCAGGACATTTTCCAGAGCGCTCATGTTCTGGAACAGCCGGATGGTCTGGAACGTTCGGGCAATGCCCAGGGTGACGATCCGGTTGGTGCGCATGTTCACGATATTTCGCCCATCAAAAAGAATCTCTCCCGAATCCGGACGATAATTGCCGGTGATGAGGTTGAACACCGTGGTCTTGCCAGCACCGTTGGGACCGATCAAACCGACGATGGTGCCGTGGTCCACGTCAAAGCTGACCTGGTTCACGGCCATGACCCCGCCGAATGATTTGGTCAGCTGACTTAGTCGCAGGAGCGGCGATGCACTCATTTTCCGCCTCCCCGTGGTCCGGCCAGAAAGTCCAGGTTGTAGGTTCTGGGCTGGGCTGGAAGAATGCCCTTGGGCCGAAAGATCATCATCAGGATCATGGCCGCCCCAAAGACGAGCATCCGAGCCCCGGCGAATTCCCGGAAGACCTCGGGCAAGCCGACAATCAGGAAGGCGCCGAGAAGCACGCCGCGAATGTTCCCGGATCCGCCAAGAATGACAATGGTGAACATGACCACGGACTCCCAGAACGTAAAGGACTGGGGCGAGACAATGGTCATCTTGGCCGCGAAAATGGTCCCGGCCATCCCGGCCCAGAACGCACCGAGGACGAAGGCCACCAGTTTGTAGTGAGCCGCGTCGATCCCGCTACCCTCCGCGGCCACGTCGTCCTCACGAATGTAATTCAGGGCCCGACCGAACCGGGAGTTTTCCAGACGCAAAAAAAGCAGGACAGTGATCGCGGCAAAGCCGAATATCAGGTAGTAGAATTCATGGGGTGTGCGGATCACATAGCCGAACAGTTCGGGCCGGTTGATCCCGAAAATGCCATTGGAACCGCCGGTGATCCCGAAAACATTGTTCACCAGGGCAATGCGCACGATCTCCACAATACCGATGGTTACGATCAGCAGGTAGTCCCCGCGCAGGTGGATGATCGGCCGGGCCACCAGCAGAGCGAAAAAGCCGGCCGTCAGTCCGGACAAGGGCATCAGCCAGAGCACCGGAATGCCGAACTGGGTATTCAAAATTGCCGTAGTGTAGGTGCCCACAGCGAAAAACGCGGCATGACCCATGTGGAACAAACCGGCATAGCCAAGAATGACGTTCAGGCTCAGGGCAAGCACCGCGTAGATTCCGATGGAATTGAGCACGTCCACCCAGTACGCGTTCAACCAGTACGGGGCCACGAGTAGCGTGGCCACGACAAGGACGTTGATGATGGTTGCCGGCTTCATACCTTGTCCGCCACGCGTTCACCCAGGAGCCCCGTGGGGCGAAAGATCAGGATCAGGATCAGAACCATGAAGGAAATGGCGTCTTTCCAGGCCAGGGAGATATAGGTCGCCCCCATGGCCTCGATCACCCCCAGCAGCAAACCGCCCAGCATGGCGCCGGGGATGTTTCCGATGCCGCCAAGGATGGCCGCTGTAAAGGCTTTCAGGCCGTAAACCCAGCCCATGGTGAAGTTGATCTGCCCGTAGTACATCCCGACCATCACCCCGGCTGCGCCGCCCAGGGCCGGGCCGATCAGGAAGACGTACATGATCACCCTGTTGACATCGATGCCCATCAGTTTGGCTGCGCCCTGATCAATGGCCGCGGCCCGAATGGCCGTCCCGGTCTTGGTTCGCTGCACGAAATAGTACAACCCGGCCATCATCACCAGGGAGGCACCGAAGAGGACGATTCGCATCACCGGGATGCTCACTCCGAGAAAGGACACCGTCGTGGTGGGCAGCAGATCGTGGGGATAGACTCGAAACCTGGCGCCATAGATCAACATGATCGCGTTCTGAAAAAATATGGAGGCACCCAGCGCGGAAACCACCGCGGACAACCTGGGTGAGGTGCGCAAGGGCCGATATGCGACCCGCTCCAGCAATGCACCGATCAGGGCCACCAGCCCCATGACCATGAGTACCAACACGATAATTCCGGCCACCGGTCCGATATGGCTGGTCAAGCCCAGGGACAGCAATAGGGTCAGGCCGAAAAACGCCCCGATGGTGAACAGGTCGCCGTGAGCGAAGTTGATCAACTTGAGCACACCATAAACCATGGTATAGCCCAGGGCGATCAACGCGTAGATCCCGCCCACGGCCAAGCCGTTGGTCAGTTGTTCGAGGAAAAGTTGCATGGGGTGTCCTTTAGCTGCTTGTTGAAAAAGTCCTTATCCACAGTTCGTTCAAAAACCCCAAAGTGCCGGGAGCAAAAAAAGTTCAAGGTCGAAGCGTATTTATTCATACGTGAGAGTTTGAACTTTTTATAGCGACGCAGCAATTGGGAGTTTTTCAACGAAGTGTTAGGGGTGGTGGTCGATGATGGGTGGCTGATATTGCACCAGCAGGCACCCATCACGATGCAGGGGCGGTTCATGAACCGCCCCTGCCCGGAGAATGGTGCGTTCTACGGTTGCAGGATGAAGCGGCCTTCGCCGTCCACCTTGTACACGCGATAAAGTTCGCCGATGCGGTCGCCTTTGTCGTCAAAAGCGATGGTGCCGGTCAGGCCCTGGAAGTCCTCCAGGCCGGTGCGCAGGAATTCAGCAATCTTGTCCGGCTCGGTGGAGCCGGAGCCTTCGATGGCGGCCACGATGACATTGAAGGCATCACCGGCCAGAACAGCCCACACCGAGGCGGGATCATCATTGAACCTGGCCCGATAGGCAGCCATAAATGCGGAGGCTTCCGGGGAATCCAGATCCTGGGGTACGGGAGGGCTCAGGAACATGAAGCCCTCGGCAGCTTCCCTGCCGGCGATGCTCACCAAATCCGGATTGTTCGTGGCGTCGCCGCCGACAAAGGGTACATCCCAACCCATGGCATGCCGCTGACGCAGCAACAGTCCGGCCTCGGGAAAATACCCGGTAAACAGGACGACTTCAGGATTGCGGGCCCGCAGTTGGGAAAGAATGGCGCTATAGTCCCGCTCACCGGGGGTCAAGGCGTCGAAAAAGACGATTTCCACATCACCTTCCACGAGCAGCGCCCTGGCCTCATCCGCCAACCCACGGGCATAGGTGGTGTTGTCGTGCAGGATGGCCACTCTGCCGAACCCCATGTCTTTCAGGGTGTTGGCCGCAACCAAACCCTGCTCATCGTCTCGAGGGGACGTACGGAAAAAGTAACGCAGGCCCTTTTCGCTGAGGCGAATGGCCGTGGAGCCCGTGGCGACCTGAACGATGCGATTCTCGTCGAAAATGTTCTGGCTGGCCTCGGTAATCGAGGAGCCATAGGTTCCGATGACCGCGACGATGCCTCGGGTGGAAAGCCGCTGGGCCGCCAAAGCTGCTGTGCGCGGGTCACCGGCGTCGTCCTCGGCAATGATCTGTATCTGCTGCCCCAGGACACCACCAGCGTTGTTCACTTCCTCGGCCAAGAGATCAACAATCTGCCTCATGGCCTGGCCTTCACTTGCCCAGGAACCAGTCAATGGCGCCATCAGGCCAATCCGGATCTGCGCGTGAGCCTGGCCCACCAACAGGGACACGGCCAGCATGCCGGCCAACACGATCAGCATAAACTTTTTCATGCAAGAGCCTCCTTAACGGGAAAAAGGGTTGTCACGCCCGCCAACATCAATTGGCTTTGATAAAAAAACCGGCATGGCCCCAAAACAAGCAAGGGGATAAGCCTGAAACACACCCTGAGCCTTGATGTGCAGCCAGATTCTCCTAATGTTGGACGTTGCGGAGTTCATACGGCGAAAATTCAGGAAAATCAACCACCTTGTCAAAAAAGCCTGCATGCGATATTTTTTATATTCATCAGATTGAACTGTCTGTCATTGCAATTCAATCTGCAATGCACTTTTTTTTAAGCATCCCTCTTGCCAAGTCTTTACGGAATGTACACCTAGTTCTTTACGTTCCAACGAATATATTCCCCCACTCCACCCCACTCCCACAACCCGAAGAGGTTCTGCCCAAATATGTCCAATCCCAAAATCCTTATCCTGTTTTGTTGGCTGATGACCATTTGTGGTATATCCACAGCCTCTGCCGAGGTGGTGACTCACCGTTTGGATAACGGCCTGACCGTTCTGGTGTTGCGCGATTCCCGTGCCCCGGTGGTCACGAACCAAATCTGGTACGAAGTCGGCTCCAGACACGAGCACAGCGGCATTACCGGTATCTCCCACATGCTTGAGCACATGATGTTCCGCGGCAGTGAAGCCTATCCCCCCGGCGAATTCACTCGGATCATCTCCCGTCTCGGTGGCAGCCAGAACGCCTTCACCGGCCAGGACTTCACGGCCTATTTCCAGGTCCTGGGCAGTGACCACTGGTCAACGGCCATGGCCATGGAGGCGGAACGAATGCACGCGCTACGTCTTACAGAGGAAGAATTTCAGCCGGAGCGCAACGTGGTTATCGAAGAACGGCGGCTGACCCGGGATGACCGCCCCACGGCGTTGCTGCATGAACAACTGATGGCCGCGGCCTTTCTGAACAGCCCGTATGGCCATTCCGTCATCGGCTGGATGAACGACATTGAAAACTATACCCTGGAAGACCTCCAGGCCTGGTACGACGCCTGGTATGCCCCGAACAACGCCGTGGTCGTGGTGGTCGGCGACGTGGAACCCTCTGAAGTGATCGCGGCGGCCCAGCGCTATTACGGCCCCATTCCCGCCCGGAGCATGCCGGAGATCAAGCCTCGGACCGAGGTTGCCCAGCGGGGCGAGCGCAGGGTGTTCCTGCGGATTCCAGCGGAACAGCCGCATCTGCTCATGGGCTGGAAAGTGCCGACCATTCCAACACTTCTGGAAGCACAGGCCGAACCCGATGATGCCTACGCGCTCATGGTTGCCGCTGGGCTGCTCAGCTCCGGGCGGTCGTCCCGCCTGGACCGCGAACTGGTTCGCGGACACGAGTTGGCCCTGGGCGCCACCGCCTCATATGGAGGCTACAGCCGGCTACAGACCCTGTTCACCCTCTCCGCGACCCCTTCCTCGCAGACGGAAATGGAAACCCTGGAGCAGGCCCTGTTGCACCAGATCCAGCGACTGATCGAGGTCCCCGTGGGCGAAACGGAACTGCAGCGCATCAAGGCCCAGGTTATCGCCTCGGAAGTCTATCGCCAGGATTCCCTGAACGCCAGGGCTTTTGAATTGGGCATGCTGGAAACCATCGGCCTGGGTTGGCAAATCAGCGAAGAATACGCCGAGCGGATCCGGGCCGTAACCGCGGAAGACGTCCAACGGGTGGCCATGACGTACTTTGTCCCGGATACCCTCACTGTCGCAATCCTCGATCCATTGCCCCTGCCAGGAACAATGCCCGGTTCCGAGACCTTGCCGGAAAACGGGCGCAGCGCCCCAGAGCCCCCCGAGGAGTAGCTTTCCGCGCAATCCGTTTTTCCATCGCACCGCACTCTATCAATCAACGCACGCCACAAGGTTTTACCTATGATCCTCCACCATACCCACGTTGCCCGCAACCTGCGGAAGCCCGGCTCCCTGGTCGGCCTCTGCCTGACAATGCTTTTTGTCCTTGCCCCCGGCTTCGTTTCCCCGGTGCAAAGCGCAGAATTTCAAACATGGACCACGGAGAACGGGATGACTGTCCTGTTCGCTCCGGCCCCGACCCTGCCCATGCTGGACGTCCGGCTGATCTTCGATGCCGGGTCGGCTCGGGACGGTGTGCACAATGGCTTGGCCAGACTCACGAACCTGGCTTTGGCTTTCGGCACGTCGGATATGGATGCGGACACCGTGGCCGAGCGTTTCGAATCCTTGGGCGCCCAGTTCAGCGCCAGTGCGGCCCGAGATATGGCCACGCTCCGCCTGCGCACACTCACCGAGCCGGACTGGATGGAAGCCGCGCTGGCGACCATGCTCTCCCTGCTTGAAGAACCGGCTTTTCCTGAGGATGATCTGGCCAGGGCCCGCCGTCAGACTCTTCAGGTCATCCAGCGAGAGCGTCAGGAGCCCGGAGCCATCGCGTCCCGGCTTTTCTTTCAACTTGCCTACGGCGACCACCCCTATGCCCGCCACCCTTTGGGCACGGAGGAAAGCGTACCCGGCCTGACCAGGATGCTGGTCCAGGATTTTTTTCAGAACCACTACACGACGCAAAACGCCGTCCTGGCCCTGACCGGTGACCTTTCCGAGGATGCTGCCAGAAAACTCAGCCAACGGATCGACGCTGCCCTCCCCAAGGGTGGGCGGCCTGCGGCCCTCCCAGCCCCGCAAGCACCGGAGGAACCGATCCTGCGCCATATTCCTTTCCCTTCGGAGCAAGCCCATATCTTTATGGGAAAACCGCTTTTGCGCCAGGGTGACCCGGACCGCTTTTCCTTGACCACGGCCAACCATGTTTTTGGTGGCGGCGGGTTCACCTCGCGACTCTTTCAGGATGTACGCACCAGACGTGGGCTGGCCTACTCCGTGTCCAGCCATATTCAACCCCTGGCGGCCGAGGGGCCATTCCTGGTCACCATGCAGACCGGAGTTCACCAGGCTGCCGAGGCCTTGGGCGTATTGCGCGAGGCCCTCGCCGTTTTCATCGACAAGGGCGTTACCGAGGAAGAGTTGGCAGCCTCCAGGGACAACATCATTGGCCGGTTTCCCCTGGGTCTGGCCTCCAACAGCGGCATTGTCGCCACTCTGGGGATAATCGGATTTTACAATCTTGCCCCGGACTATCTGGAAACCTACACCGAGTACGTTGCCCGAGTCAGCCCGGAAATGGTCATGGACGCCCTTTCCCGGCGAATGACGGCGGACCGGATGGTCACGGTGGTCGTGGGTGGGCCGGAAGGCCTGCTGGACGAGCACATGAACGAACACCCAGATAGCCACTAGCTCAACCCGCGGGTGAGCCCTCAGACCAGCCCTACTGGTGCCACTCGCCAAACAAGCAGCGGACTGTGGATAAGAACGTTTTCAACACCCAGGAACCCGTGCACATGGCCCACTGTGGATATCACTGAACCAAGGACCAACGCCATGCACCAGCTTCGCTGGGCCAGCATCCTTGTTCTGGCCGTAATGACCCTGGTCTTCATGAAAACACAGCCGGCACGGGCCCACCCGCATGTGTGGGTGGATTACGCCATCGAAGCCCGGTTTGATGCCTCTGGTCTGAAAGGATTTCAGCATCGCTGGACGTTTGACGAAATGTTCAGCAGCCAGATCATGGAAATGTTCGACAGGGACGGGGATGGCGTTTTTTCAGCCCAGGAAATTGAAGAGGTTCGCCAAGGGGCATTTGAGTACCTCAGCGAATACGACTACTTTATCCAGATCAAGATCAACGGTGCGCCGTTTCACGTGGCCACTGTCACGGACTTTCGGGCCACAATCCAGGGACATCAGGTGGTCTACGAATTCTTCGTTCCTTGTCCCGTCCCGGCCAAAAACGCCCCTCAGACCGTCCACCTCCTGGTCGCGGATATGGAATACTTTGTCGACCTGGGGCTCAAGCCAAACGGGGTGGCCATCAGCGGCGACACCCATCTCTCTGTTTCCACCACCTTCCAGAGCAGTGAGGCGTTTTCCTTTTGGGGCGGAGCCTGGGAACCGCGGCATCTGACCGTGACATTTCAGAGTGCCTCTTGATCTGCGGACCGCGAAACAAAAGCATTCTCCCAAGCCAGACAGATTATATCGATTCCCTCCCGTACTTCCAGTATCCAAGGCAATGGCCCTTGAACATAACCGTAAGGCGATATAACGGTGGCCCTCATCTCAAATTTGGCCACACCAAATACGGATACCCGCGCCATGAGCGGGAATGCAACCATTCACCTGCCTAACAAAATCACTCCATGACCACCACCACACCACTCTCCCGTTCTCCGCGTGACCGACTCCTGGACCTCGTCCAAAGTAGCCGGTTTCAAAATGCGATTATATTCATAATCATCATCAACGGCATTGTCCTCGGCCTGGAGACATCGGCCCAGGCCATGGAATTGGCCGGACCGCTGCTTCTGAGCATTGACCGGATCTGCCTGACCATCTTCATCGTGGAAATCGGCCTGAAGCTGTACGTCCTGCGCGGACGCTTCTTCCGCGAGGGCTGGAATATATTCGATTTCCTGGTGGTGGCCATCTCCCTGGTACCCAGCGAAGGCGGGTTGGCGGTGCTACGTTCGTTGCGGGTGCTGCGCGTGATGCGGATGATTTCCACGCTGCCGAACATGCGCCGGGTCATCGCGGCCATGCTTCACGCCCTGCCCGGTGTCAGTTCCGTGGCCGGAATCGTGGGCATCATCTTCTACGTCGGCGCGGTCATCTCCACCAAATTGTTCGCAGCATCCTTCCCGGAATGGTTCGGCTCCGTTGGGAGCTCTTTATATACCCTCTTCCAGGTCATGACTCTGGAGAGCTGGTCCATGGGCATCGTGCGCCCGGTCATGGACGTCTATCCCTTCGCGTGGTTGTTCTTTGTGCCGTTCATTATCGTGACCACGTACACGGTCGTCAATCTGGTTGTGGGGATAATTGTCGGTGCGATGGAGGAGAAGGCCATCGAGGAAGGGACCAAAGAGGACCCGGCCAAGGTCTGGCTCAAGCTGGAGAACCGCTTGGACAGCGTGGATGCCAAACTCGCTGAACTCTTGAAAGAACGGGATGAACGGCGAGTTCCCCCCAGGTGATGACATGGAGGGCGGAGACATAGGGGGTGAGGGGGTGGCGTGGATAGTGGATTATTGAAAAAGCTCCTGCCAGGCGGCCCGTTCAGCAATCACCTCTCACGAAGCTCTCCCCTCCGGATCGGAGGGTCGAGAAACAGACGGAAATAGGCAAACTTCATGCGGTGAAACGGTGATCAGCCTGTGTCCGGTGGGATGAATGCCAGCCTGGAGACCGGCGTTCTGTTTGAAGGTTGGAGCCGTCCACGGCACAGCTAGTTGATAAACACCGAATCAAAGCGCTTCTGGTTCTCCAGAACTTTTCCGACTCCGCGGACCACGGTGGTCAACGGGTCATCATCCGTGATCACCTGGATATGAGAATTTTTGGAAATCAGCTCAGCCAAGCCCTTGAGCAACGCTCCACCGCCGGCCAGGTACAACCCGTTGGAAGCCACGTCCGCCACGAGTTCCGGCGGGGTCTTTTCCAGGGCCCGGCGCACGGCCAGAACAATGGCATTGACCGGCTCCTGGATTGCCTCCCGGATCTCCGGGTCGTGCAGGGTGAGGGTTCTTGGGTTCCCGTCCACCATGTTTTTTCCAGCGACTTCGATGTGTAAAGGCGCTTTCAGCACCGAAGCGGAGCCGATGGCGATCTTGGTTTTTTCGGACATGTTTTCGCCAATAAGCATTTGATATTTATCTTGTACGAACCGCTGAATAGCCTCGTTCATCTCATCGCCGGCAATGCGCACGGATTCAGAGTAGGCCACCGAGGAGAGGGAAATAACAGCAACCTCGGTGGTGCCGCCGCCGATGTCCACCACCATGTTTCCAATGGGCTGGTCAATGGGCAGCCCAGCCCCGATGGCCGCGGCCATGGGCTCCTCGATCAACCGAACGTCCCTGGCTCCGGCCTGGGTTCCGGACTCGATGACCGCCCGCTTTTCCACTTGAGTAATTCCGGCCGGCACGCCGATGATGATCATCGGCTTGATCAACCGCATCCCCCGAATCACCTTGCGGACAAAATAGGCGATCATCTCCTTGGTCACCTCGAAATCCGCGATCACTCCGTCCTTGAGCGGTCGAACAGCCCGGATGCTTTTTGGGGTCCGTCCCAAAAACTCCTTGGCCTCCTTGCCCACGGCCAGCACGTTCCCGCTGCGATTGTCCAGAGCCACGACAGACGGTTCGTTGAGGACGATCCCATCCTTGGGGGTGTAGACCAGAGTATTGGCCGTCCCCAGGTCCATGGCCAGATCCTTGCTCATGAAGGAGAAAAAACGCTGCAGAAACATTGTGGAATTCCACCTTGCTGATGTGGAGGGGTACGGCTCACGCCGAAAAGGCTTACTGTCCGGTACGAGGCTCTGACGGGCTTCAGAAACCGGATGGCATGACGGAAGCATGCCTATGGAACCACCACCGAGGCATCACCTGGTGCTTGATCCTGGAACACGGCTGCCAGTCCAATGAACATAGGCCTGTTTCATTTCGCTCCTCATGCACCCGGAGACGCAGTCTGATACAGCCGCTTCAGCGTGGTGGCAATGGGGCATCATCAGAGTGCCCGGCATCAGGTGTCGGTTGCGGAGCAACCTGGGCACGCAATCGGTTCAGCTGATTCTTGAGATAGAGGTTTTCCAAAAAAAACTCCAGGTACTCGGTAACCAGTCGCAAAAAGACCCGCATTTCCGCGCCTGGGTCGCGGGGAGCCTCGTCGGCGAGAATCAGTACGGCCCTGGTTCGTTTATGCACGCTCAAGGGCAGACAGATCACCGTATGCAGGGCCAGGGAGCCAATAACGTCCTTGGCGAAAAGCGTGACCCCGGTGTGGCTGGTCTCAGCGTCAACGGAAAAAAGCGGTTTCTCGTTTTTGAACACCCAGCCCACCAGCCCGCTGCCAAAAGGATACGTTTCCCCCTTGGTGCGCTGGTTGATCGGAAAATCCTCCGTCCATCCCTCAATAAAAAAATTTTGTCCGTATTCATCGCGGGCTGCCAGGGCAACATGCTTGATTCCCGTGGTCCCGGCCAGAATTCGCAGATAATGCTTCAGGTAGGCGGACCAATGAGGATAGCGTTGACGCAGATCTTGCAGTTCTTGCAAAGCTTGGTAGTACAGGAAATCCTGCCGGCTGCTCTCCTGTCTGAAGGTATCCAGTTGCAGTTTGGCGATAAATTCCGCGAACTGGTGCAAAATCTTTTGGTCTTTGGTGCTGAAAGAATAGCTTTTCTTGCTGTCGACGCAAACGATCCCTTGCCCGTCACGAAGCGGGCACCCCATGAATGACTTGACCGCGGATTCACTTTTGCCGGAATAGTATCCCAAGGACTCGGTCTGTAGTTCGAAATTATTGACCAAAAGTGGCTGATTGTTGCGCAAAATCCAACCCACCAGCCCCTTGCCAGCCCGGACCTCAACCTCTTGATCCAGGTCGTCACCAAGACTGAAGTAGGCGGCCATCCGTAAAACACCCTCGTCGTCGGCCAGAAACAGCACCGCTGAATAGGCATCAAACGAGTTGGCGACGATGCCGAGAAGGTGCTTCAAGCATCCCAGGTTCATGGCGTCCATTGGGCTAGAAACAGGATTCATCTATTTTGGTGTGCGACGAAGCACGAAAAATTCTATGCTCCGATTATAGGAGCGTTCTTCTTCTTCCGTGAAGTAGCACGCCGGCAATTCACGGCGCTGGCGATGATAGTGCAGGCACTCGCAGCAAAGTCCATGCTTGGAGCAGTCCTGGGACGAACAGGTACAAAACTTGGTATTGATCCGAATTCGTGGACATTTACTGTTCTTGGTCATGGATGCTCCAAAAGTCAAAAATCAGGAAGTGCTTGTCGACAAGGGGACGTTGTGCCGTAACGCTTCTCACACCTTTTGGACCGGGATGCTGTATTGATTTCGGCCCGCTCAATGCCGTCCAGCCTGCCATGCGTGTGCATATCTCCATAATTTTTCCAGATATCAATGTCAATATTTTGAAATTACTAATTTTTTAACCAAACCTCCACTTTCACCGGCAAGAACAGGACGTGTTATTGACAGGAGTGAGCGAAGCACTGTACAGGGCAGGTAAACTTCGCGTGGAGAACGACGTCATGCTTGATGCCCGAAACCAGTTTTTTCATTTCTTGAGTAAAAAGAAGCTTAAGTTCACGGCCCAACGTGGACTGATTTTTGACGTTTTCTGGAACACCAAGGACCACGTCTCCCCGGAAGAGCTTTACAATCTGGTCAAGCAGATCGATTCACATGTTGGCCAGGCCACGGTCTATCGGACCCTCAAACTGCTCTCCGATTCCGGGATCGCCCGGGAAGTAAATTTTGGGGACGGCGTTTCCCGCTACGAACCGACCTTTGGCCAAGCCCATCATGACCATCTGATCTGCACCAGTTGCGGACGCAGTGAGGAAGTCGTGGACCATCAGATTGAAAGCCTTCAGGAGCAGTTGGCCAAAGACCATGACTTCACCTTGACCGGCCATAAAATGTACCTTTTCGGCCTCTGCCCGCAGTGTCGAGGCAGTGGAAAGCGATAGGTCTCACGTAACAGTTGAAAAACTCTCAATTGTTGCGTCGCGACTCCGGCACTTCCTTTTATCAACGACGCTTTCTCATATTTTGGCAGGAGACTATCCGGTAAGTGCCGGATTGCTCCTTGCTCTTGTTTTTTTGAACCGACCGTGGATTAAGGACTTTTTCAACACTCAGATAAGACAACTGGAAGCCTCTCCCCCGTCTTCCCGCTCATTCCTCCGCTCACAACACAAAATGCACTGGTCTTGCCCGGTATCCCCGGCAGGACCCACGCTGACCATCCATGCTTTCCAGCGGTGTTGACCATTCGGTCTGGACACGCCACCACACGCACAATCGCCAGCAAGCACTCCTGCTTCTTGTCGCCATGACCGGCTTTCTCGGTCTTTTGGGCTATATCCTGTTGGGACAGAAAGGTTTGTGGCTGATGGCGATCGCCGCTATCGTCCCCCTGTTCCTGACTCCATCGGGATCACCACGACTGGTTCTGCGGTTGTACAATGCCCGGCAACTGTCCCCGGCAGAGGCCCCGGCCCTGTTCGGCGTGGCCCACGAACTCGCCCGCCGCGCCCGGCTTCCCAGGCCGCCGGAACTGTTTTTGGTTCCCAGTGCGGTACTCAATGCGTTTGCCGTGGGCCATCGCGACACATCGGCCATCGCCGTGACGCATGGTCTGCTGACAACCCTGCACCCGCGGGAGATTGTCGGCGTCCTGGCCCATGAGATCAGCCATGTGGCCAACAATGACTTGCAGGTCATGGGCTTGGCAGACCTGATTACCCGAATGGCCAGCGTTCTCTCACTCATCGGCCAGTTTTTCCTGCTCCTGAATCTCCCGCTGATTCTCATGGCCGAGGTTCACGTCAATTGGTGGGCCGTGGCCCTGTTGGTCTTTGCCCCGCAAATAATGCTCCTGGCGCAGTTGGGACTCTCCCGCACCCGTGAATTCGCCGCGGACATCCAGGCCGTGCAGCTGACAAATGATCCGGAAGCCCTGGCCAGTGCTTTGTCCAAGATCGAACACCGCCAACAATCGCTGTTTCAGCGACTTTGGCCTGGACTTGGACTGCCTCAACCCTCCTGGTTGCGCACCCATCCCGCGACAGAGGAGCGGATCCGGCGTCTGCTCTCATTGCGTCCCGCCGCCCTGGGCAGCCGAGCGCAAATCCTGGCCGCGCATTTCCCTTCAGCATCCTTTCCAAGACATCCAGCCCCTCCGCGGTTCCATTGGACCAAAGGTCTCTGGTACTGAACCGCCTCCAAAATACACGGATTGGCCCAACGGATTGATCCAACGGGCTGAGAGTACGGACAGACACCACGGATTAGACGTGGCACACGGCTTGCCAAAGCACTTCTCGACATTATTCTCCGGGTCACCGCTGGATTCGATTTCCCCAACGCTCTGCCCAAGCACGAGGCGCCTATGCCCCACGTTTTCACAAGAACTCTTCCTGTCCCGCTTCTCGCGGCTCTCATTCTTTTTTTCGCGACGGCTTCGGCCGATCTTAAGGAGTCTCACATGCAAGAACCCCCTATCACGACTGAATTGGCCACCTTTGCCGGCGGATGTTTCTGGTGCCTGGAATCCGACCTGAACAAACTGGACGGCGTGTTGGAGGCCATATCCGGATATACCGGCGGCCACGTTGACCACCCCACCTACCAGCAGGTGGTCGGTGGCGATACCGGCCACGTGGAAGCGGTCCAAGTGCGATTCGACCCGTCCAAAGTGACCTACACTGCCATTCTGGACGCCTTCTGGCGCTCCATCGACCCCACCGATCCCGGCGGACAATTCGCGGATCGTGGTTCGCAGTACACGACGGCCATTTTTTACCACAACGATTCCCAGCGCATTGCCGCCGAGGCTTCCAAGCAAAGCCTGGAAGCCTCGGGACGATTTGCCAAGCCCGTAGTCACGCCAATCCTCGCGGCCCAGATCTTTTACCCCGCTGAAGACTATCACCAGAACTACTCCGCGACCAACCCGGCCCACTATCAGCGCTATCGGGTGCTCTCCGGACGCCAACCCTTTCTCGATGCCCACTGGAGCCAGACCGAAGTCCGCCAAAATACATCCAGCAATCAAGGATTCACCCCGCCGTTCACCAAGCCGTCCCAGGATGTGTTGCGCACGAAACTGACCCCATTGCAGTTCCAGGTCACCCAGGAAGACGGAACCGAGCCACCGTTCAAGAATGCCTACTGGGACAACAAGCACCCGGGCATCTATGTGGACATTGTTTCCGGCGAACCACTGTTCAGCACCGTGGACAAATTTGATTCCGGCACGGGCTGGCCCAGCTTCTCCAAGCCCCTTGTCCCGGAAAACATCACCGAGCACGTGGACCGCAAACTGTTCATGCGCCGCACCGAGGTTCGCAGCAAGCACGCCGACTCCCATCTGGGCCACGTCTTTCCGGACGGTCCGCCCCCCACTGGATTGCGCTACTGCATCAACTCCGCGGCCCTGCGGTTTATTCCCAAGGAAGATTTGGTTCGGGAGGGGTACAGTGAATTCATGAGCCTCTTTCCGGAGTGAGCCCCTCTCTCACGTTTCCACTAACGCAAAAAGGCGGCCAATTGGCCGCCTTTTTGCGTTGCATTCACCCCCGGCGATCCTGACCGGCCAGATCCATATCCTCGGGCATGGGCGCGGCCACCACCTCGCCCCGGACCGTGATCACGCCACCCGCCAGGACTTCCACATCCACCACCACCTTGCGGCGTTTGTGCTCCCTGACCCTGCCGCGCAGTTCCAGCTGAACACCAAGCGGGGTTGGGCGGAGAAAATCCACGTGCAGCGATGCCGTGACGAACCGCCCCAGCTGTGTCCCTTCGGCATGGCCGAATCCGGCCGCCGCGGCGGCTGTCCCGACGCCATGACAGTCCACCAGCGAAGCCAGCAACCCTCCATACACAAAGCCTGGAACGGCAATATGCTCCGGCCTGGGCGTGTATCTGGCCACGGCAGTTTGGCCGTCCCAGTGGCTTTGCACCTGCAAGCCGTCCGGGTTGTTCCGCCCACACCCGTAGCAATGGCTGAGTTCTTGGGCGTATTGGTGCTGGACGGGCAATCCCTTCGGAGACTCTGCCGGAGACGGTGGTGTCATACGCTTTTCCGCATGGTCTTGTATGCGTTGATCAACCCATTCGTGGAAGCGTCGTGACCGGAGATAGGGGCAGCACCCGCCAGTTCCGGCAAAATCGCCTTGGCCAGCTCCTTGCCCAATTCCACGCCCCATTGATCAAAGGAGTTGATCCCCCAGATGATGCCTTGAACGAAAATCTTGTGCTCATACATGGCGATCAGGCTGCCCAACACGTGCGGTGTCAGCTTGGGAAAGAGGATCGAATTGGTCGGACGATTTCCCGGAAACACCTTGTGCGGCAGAATCGTCTCGACCCGGGCTTGGTCCAAACCCGCGGCTTCCAGTTCCCGACGGGCCTCCTCAGCGGTCTTGCCCCGCATCAAGGCCTCAGTCTGGGCAAAAAAATTGGAAAGCAGGATCTCGTGATGCTCGCCCAGAGGATTATGGCTTTGTGCTGCAGCCAGGAAGTCGGCTGGAACCAGCTTTGTCCCTTGGTGGATCAATTGATAGAATGCGTGCTGTCCGTTGGTTCCGGGCTCGCCCCAGATCACCGGACCAGTGGAATGGTCCGCGACCTCGCCGTCCCGAGTGACCCGTTTGCCGTTGCTTTCCATATCCCCTTGCTGAAAATAGGCTGGAAAACGGTGCAGATACTGATCGTAGGGCAAAATGGCATGGCTTTGGGCCCCGAGAAAGTTATTATACCAGATGCCCAGCAGGGCCAAAATCAACGGCACGTTGCGCTCCGCAGGAGCGGTCCGAAAGTGCTCGTCCATGACAAAGGCGCCGTCCAGCATTTCCTCAAACCGATCCATGCCGACGAACACCGCAATGGGCAGGCCGATGGCCGACCACAAAGAATAGCGCCCACCAACCCAGTCCCAGAAAGCGAACATGTTCGCCGGATCGATTCCGAATTCGCGCACCTTATCCGTGTTCGTGGACATGGCCGCGAAATGCTTGGCCACGGCCGCCGGCTCCGTGAGCGCCCGCAGCAGCCATTCCTTGGCCGTGTGGGCGTTGGTCAAGGTCTCCTGAGTGGTGAAGGTTTTGGATGCCACCAGGAACAATGTTGTTTCCGGGTCGCACTTCTTGAGGGTTTCAGCGATGTGCGTCCCGTCCACATTGGATACGAAATGCATCCGCAAGTCTGGATGGCCATAGGGCTTCAGCGCCTCGGTGACCATATACGGGCCGAGATCCGATCCGCCGATGCCGATATTGACCACGTCCCGAACCCGCTTGCCGGTGAACCCGAGCCACTGCCCATCGCGAACCGCCTCGCTGAAGGTGCGCATCCCGGCCAACACCGCCCGGACGTCAGGCATCACATCGTGGCCGTCCAGCATGACGGCCCGGCCGGATCGATTGCGCAGGGCCACATGCAAAACAGCCCGGTTCTCGGTGAAATTGATCCGCTCTCCGCTGAACATTTTTTCCCGCCATGCCTCCACATCGGCTTCCCGGGCCAGAGCCAACAGGTTGCCCATGGTTTCGTCGGTAAGGATATTCTTGGAATAGTCCACGAGAATATCGTTTACCTTGGCGGAGAGGCGATCGAAACGGCCGGGATCCTCAGCAAAAAGATCACGCATGTGCCGGGTTTTCATGACCTCGGCATGACTGGCCAGGGCTTTCCAGGCTGATGTTGCCGTCAGCGTGCTCATGAATTCCTCCGTTGCTGAATGATTAGCAATCCGTTGAAAAGCTCCCAATTGCTGCGTCGCTACTCCGGCACTTCCTTTTGTCAAAGACGCTTTCTCGTACTTGGGTACGAGATGCTCCATTACGTGCTGGGTTGCTCCGTGAACTTGGGTTTTTGAACGGATTGTGGATAAGGGCTTTTTCAACAATCAGTCATGATGGCGAGGCGTCGGGGCGCTCAGGATTGCCACTGGGCCGCTGCCCGGTGCAGCAGGAGCATGTCCGTCAGGGTCAGGCAAACCATGGCCTTGAGCACCGGGACAATCCTGGGAATGGCGCAGATGTCGTGTCGCCCGCCAATGCGCAGTTCCTGTTCGTGGCCGTCCTGGTCCACGGTGACCTGGGATCGGGCGATGGAAGGGATGGGCTTGACGGCGACCCGGATGACCAAGGGCTGCCCGGAGCTGATCCCCCCGAGCACTCCTCCGGAATTGTTGGAGGCAAACCCCGCAGGCAGAATCGGGTCATTGTTGGTGCTGCCCAGCATGCGTGCGGCCGCGAATCCGGCTCCGATCTCCACGCCCTTGACCGCGCCCACGCCCATCAGGGCGTAAGCCAAGCGCGCATCCAGCTTGTCCAACACCGGCTCTCCCAAGCCCGCCGGCACTCCCTGGGCCTGCACTTCCACAATGCCGCCCAACGTGTCGCCCTGACTGCGTACGGTCTTGATCCGGTCCTCCCAGATTTCGACCAAATCCGGATGAGCGGCAAAAAACGGGCGATTTTGCAGCGCGTCCGGCGCGTCTGCATCGACCGACACGGCATCCCTGTCCCGCGGTATTCCAGAACCGGCCACGGCTTCCAAACCGATCCCGCCCAACTCCACGGTGGAGGCACTCACGAAAATTCCAGCCATGGCCAATACCTCCTGGGCCACGGCTCCACCCACCACCCGACAGACCGTTTCCCGACCAGAGGATCGACCACCGCCACGGTAATCACGAATGCCGTATTTGGCCTGATAGGTGATGTCCGCATGTCCGGGGCGGAAAAGATGTTGCAACGGGCCGTAGTCCCGGGATCGGTGATCCTCGTTGGCAATAAAAAAGCCAATGGCTGTCCCTGTTGTCGTGCCCTCGAAAACACCGGACATCAGCCGGACCTGGTCAGACTCCCGGCGGCTGGTGGTTCCGAAGCCTTGCCCGGGCTTGCGTCGGTCCAGCTCCCGCTGGATCATCCGCTCATCCAGGGCAATGCCCGCGGGACAACCGTCCACGACACCGCCCAGCCCAGGTCCGTGGGATTCGCCAAAGGTGGTGAGACGAAACAACCGTCCAAACGTATTCCCGCTCATGCCGCCTCCCTGAGGATGTTTCCTTTCGCCGAAGACGGTTGTCCCAGTTTCCGGAGAGCAGGGTGAAACACCGGCTGACCTTTTTGGGCACTGTACTCAGGCACGATTTGGCCGAGAAGTTCCTTGATGGCCGGGGTGTCATGCCGCCGGGCCGCGATCTGAAGCTGGTCCACGAGTTTGTATAGCGTCTTCAACCGCTGATTCCATTCCTCCGCTCCCCCATCCTGGGCGTCCTCGCGCAGGACCATGATCTTTTCATGGCTGGTACTGTCCACACCCTCGGATTCGATGATCAGCTCCTCAAAAAGCTTTTCTCCCTCACGGGGACCAGTAATCTCGATGGGGATGTCCACGTCCGGAACCTTCCCGGAAAGCCGGATCAGGTCCCTGGCCATGTCCAGGATGCGCACCGGCGTGCCCATATCCAGAACGAAAATTTCTCCCCCCTTGCCCAGGGTCGCGCTCTGGAGGATCAACTGAACCGACTCCGGAATGGTCATGAAGTAGCGAATCATCTCCGGATGGGTCACGGTCACCGGGCCACCCAACTCGATCTGCCGGCGAAACAGGGGAATAACCGAACCCGAAGAGCCCACCACATTGCCGAAGCGCACGGCCATGAACCGGGTCCGGCCGTTCTGAATGCCCCGGAGCAGCAGCTCGGCCACCCGCTTGCTGGCCCCCATGACATTGGTGGGCCGCACCGCCTTGTCCGTGGAAACCAAGACAAAACGCTGAACGCCATGGGCCAGGGATTTTTCCATGACCACTTTGCTGCCAAGAATATTCGTCCAGACTGCTTGCCAGGGGTTGTTTTCCAGCATGGGCACATGCTTGTAGGCCGCGGCGTGGAAGACCACTTCCGGAGCGTACGCGCTGAACACGTCCTCCATCAGCGTCTCGTCCTGAACCTGACCCAACACCGGCACATAGGCCTTGTAACGATGCTCGTGCTCCAGTTCCATCTGGATGGAATAGAGATTGGTCTCGCCGGCATCCAGGAGAATCAACCTTCTGGGCGCGTAGCGGATAATCTGCCGGCAGAGTTCCGAGCCAATGGACCCACCGCACCCGGTGACCAAAACGATTCTGTCGGCCAGAATCCCCCGAATTCCGTCATCGTCCAGGGTCACTGCCGGCCGGCCCAGCAGATCCTGAAAATTCACCTCCCGCAACGATCGGACGCTGACTTTGCCGTCGATGATCTCACCGATCACCGGCAGTGTTTTGAACGGGACGCCGACCTGTTTGCACAGTTCAACGATGGAACGCATCCGAACACCGCTGACCGAAGGCAGGGCGATCAGCAGTTCATCCGGTTGAACCTTCTCGACAATGTAGGGCAGCATGGAAATTTCTTCCAGCACCGGAACCCCGTGCAGAGTTCGCCCGCGTTTGCCCGGATCGTCGTCCAAAAAACCCACCACATGGTGGTCAAGATCTGGATTTTCGATGATTTCCCGCAAAATCTTTTCCCCGGCGTCTCCGGCTCCCAGGATCAGGCAGCGCTTGCCTTTGGGCATGCGCCGCAACGGTACACACCAGGGAAAATTCCGAATACTGCCCTGCATGGTGTAACCGGAACGGATCACCATCCGCAGCCCACCGGCGAAAAGCATGGTAAAGGCCGCGTCCAGGACAAACACCGTACGTGGATACCCCTCAAGGCGATTCCAGGTAAACATCAGGGCCACCAGCAGCAGACTGCTGATCACCGCGGCCTGGACCACAAACCACAGATCGCCCAGACCGGTGTACCGCCACATTCCCCTGTATAGTCCAAAAACAGTGAACACCAACAGCTTCAAGGGGATGGCGACCAGCACCAGATTGATCATTTGGGCCTGAAAGAATTCATCGACCTGAAAATCAAAGCGGATCAGGTAGCTGAGAATCATGGCCAAGGAGAACAGCAGCCCGTCGGTCAAGAACATGACGTACAGCTTGGGATTCTTGAACTGGTAGAACATGGGCAATCAGCAGGTTGGCGATTCCAGAAGACAAACCGTCGGGAAGAAAACCGGAACGGAGCAGGCGAGCGGGGTACTCGTCGCTATGCACGACATCGTACCGATCCACGAAAACATGATCAAAGGCGGGCGGCCCACAGTCCGTCCAGGCGTTCCTGGATCAGGATCTGACGGGTGCGCAGGATAATCAGGGCCAACCAGAGCAGGCCCATGCCGGCCAGGGAGATGCCCATGGCCTGCCACATTTCCGGTTCCATGCCGCCACCGGAGGAGGTAATGACCGAGGGGTGAATGCTGCGCCATAACCGGGTGGAGAAAAAGACAAACGGAATATTCACAAAGGCGACGATGCCCAATACGGCGCACAAGATGCGCCGTTTGGCGTGGGGGATCGGCGACGTGCGCAAGACCAGGTAGCCGGTGTAGACAAACCACATGATCAGGGCCGTGGTCAACCGGGGGTCCCAGGTCCACCAGACATTCCAGATCGGCCTGGCCCACAAGGAACCGGTGATCAAGGCCAGACCGCTGAAGAGCACACCCATTTCCGCGGCCGAACCGGCCAGGGCGTCCCAGGAAGCTGTCTTGCGGAACAGCACGCCCACGCTGCCGACAAAAACCAGAAAAAAGCTGAGCATCGCCCACCAGGCCAGCGGTAGATGCAGATAGAAAATTTTCTGCACCAGTCCCATGGTCGCCTCCACCGGGGCGTGCAGCCAGATGGCCAGATGTGCTCCAACCAGGGTGAATCCCGCGGCCACGGCCAGGATGGAAATCAGCGGAGTAACTTTCATGAACGGATCATCCCTCCCGGAAAACCAGGGGAAACAGAATCAGGGCCACGGCGGCGAACAGGGCGTCAAAAGCCATAATCAAGGTCATCCACTGGGTTTCATCCTGGATCGAAACGCCCGAAAGCAGCCCGCCACCCAACTTGACCCCGCCCAGCAGCAGCGGCACCAGTAATGGAAAAAGGATAACGCTCAGCAACGACTCCCTGGCTGCCTGACCTTGGCTGAGCGCTCCCAACAACGAGCCCATGATCACCAGCCCCAGATCCACGGCGAGCACCAGTCCCAGGGCCCACAGCCACTGCCCATACAGGGATTGCCCGAGAAAAACCACCAGGCCGATCAGAAAAAAAATCTGGGCCAGAACCAGCAGCGCGCCTCCGGCCAAGGCCTTGCCCACAAAGACGGTCGTCGGGCTGATGGGAGCCAAAAGCAACCCCAGCCGGACGCCATTGGCTTCTTCCAAGTGGTAAAGGGCATTAAACAGCAATACCAGACCAAAAACCGAGGCCAGCCAGAAGATGGCCGCGGCACCCTGACCGCTCATGGTCTCGCCAACAGGCAGGGAAAGGCTGAAAACAAAAATGATCAGCAGTCCCAGGAGCACTGTCTGTACCAGTCCCAGCCCCAGGCCGAGCATCAGGCGCAGATCCTTGTGCGCCAGGATCAGAAACCTGGGCAACCTAGGCATCGCACCACCACTGCTGATACGCGGTGGTGGTGCCCAGGAAGGCCTGACCTTTCCCCTGGAGCACCACCACCCGATCCGCCAGAAGCACGTCGCGTCGGGCGTCGTGGCTGACCCAGACCACGGCTGCTCCCCGCGCCCTGGCCTGGCTGATTTCCTGGTCCAGGATGGACCGGGAAGCCGTATCCAGGCCGGTGGCCGGTTCATCCAGCAGCAGCAGCTTCGCGTCCAGCAGCAGCACGCGGGCCAGACTGAGCCGTTGGGCCATGCCCCGGGAAAAAGTGCCGGCCCGCTCCAGAGCCGCGGCTTTCAAGCCCACCCGGTCCAGGACCGTGGTGATGTCTTCGACCGCTGGAGTCATGCCGTGCATCCTGGCCCAGAAGAACAGATTTTCCGAGGCGCTCAAGAACGGGTACACGCAGGTGCCGTGACCAAGATAGCCGATCTCCCCAGGTTCCAGGGTCCAGTCGATTGCGCCGCTGCCGGGAGTGAGCAGCCCGGCAATGATCTGCAACAGCGTGGATTTCCCGGCTCCGTTGGGCCCCAGAACCAGCAGCACCTCGCCCGGGGCCACGCCCAAGGTAACCTGACGGAAAACCAGTCGCTGGCCGAAGTAATGGCCCACGCCGTTCAGGCTGACGAGTTCCGGATCACTCTGGGTCATGCATCTCCAGTACGCATGGGAAGAGGCCTTGCCGCGGTCAGGCCGTGGCCGGGTCTGGTTCCGTATCGACGTCCCTGGCCCTTCCCTTGAGGGTGCGCACGGCGAAAAAGCCCACAACGCAGATGATGATGCAGCCGATCCAGATCCAGTTCACCAGCGGCTGGGTGCTCATGCGCAGGCTGATAATATCCTCCTGGGTGAACCCCAGAAGCGTGGCGTACAACTCCACGCCCAGGCTGAACCGCGTGTCGACCTTGGTATGGGGGCGATCCCAGGTGCGGTAGACACGCCGCTGGGGAGCCAGTTCACCGATCACCTGACCATCACGGGCTATCTCCAGTCTGGCGGCATAGACCGTCATGGCCGGCGTGCTCCAGGTCTCCATTTCCAGGTAGGTCACGGTGAAATCCTGGATGACCATGGACTCGCCGGGAGCGAGCACGGCGTCAACTTCCACCTTGTACGGGCCGGAAATGGCCACGCCCAGAAACATCAGGGCAATGCCCAAATGCACGCCATGCGCGCCCCAGGCCGTCCGCCGCCGGCGCAGGGACGGGTCCAGGATGAACAGCAGGATCAAACTGGCCACCATGGCCAAACCCGCACTGGCGCCAACCACGGCCATCGGCAGGCGGATCCCGTTGATCCAGAGCACCACGCCCAGGGCCAGCCAGATCCCGGCCAGAACCGCCAGTCCCTTGCCAAAGCGGACCCCTCCCCGCCACTGAATCCAGGGGCAGACCACCAGGAGCGCACCAACCACAACGAAAAGCGGTAAGGTGACCCGGTTGTAGAATCCGGCGTCCAGGCCCATGGGGTTTTCTGTCCACAGCTTGCTGATCACCGGCCAGAAGGTGCCCAGCAGAACCACCACGCCTACAGTCATAAAAATCCAGGCCGTGATCACGAGCAGGCCTTGGCGACTGCCCAGTCCGCTCAAGGGGCGATCATCCCGTGCCGGGCCGAAGAACAACACCAGGGCCGTGACCACCAGGATGAACATCATGAAAAACATCAATGGATTGCCGACGCCGCCATCCCCAAAGGCGTGCAGGGAATCGATCACTCCGCTACGCACAAGATAGGTGGCCATGAAGCAGAGCACCAGGGTCAAAACCATCAACAGAACGTTGGTCTTGCCCAGGGCCTTGCGTCCCTGGCCGACAATGGCCGTATGCAGAAAGGCCGTGGAACTGAGCCAGGGGATCAGCGAGGCGTTTTCCACCGGGTCCCAGGCCCAGTAACCGCCCCAGCCCAGTTCCAGATACGCCCACCATCCGCCGATAATGATCCCGGCTGCCAGAAAAATCCATGCGGTCAGGGTCCAGTTGTGGGCGATTTCGATCCAGGAGTGCTTTTCCCCGGTGATCCAGCAGGCCAAGGCCAGACAGGCCGGAATGGTGAATCCGGCGTACCCGATGAACAACGTCGGCGGGTGGATGATCATTCCCGGATGCTGCAGCAGCGGGTTCAGGCCCTGCCCATCCAGGGGCGCGGGGGAAATTTCCAGAAAGGGGTTCTGGTGGCCGGTGAGCAGGTACATGAAGAACGACTGGACGCCCAGAAAAAAAATCCAGAAAAAAACCCGGCTCTGGGCCCCGAGAAGGTGATAGCGTTTGGTAAACAGGAAAATCGTCCCGCAGACCACCACCAGCCAAGCCCAGAAGAGCATGGAACCGGCCTGACCGGCCCAAAAAGCGGTCAGACGGTAGAAGAGCGGCAGGGTCAGGTCCGAGTAGCGACTGACGTACAGCAGGGAAAAATCCTTGACGTAAAACGCCCAAAGCAGAAAAAAGGAGCTGATGGTTACCAGCGTACAGACCACGATCTGCGCGTTTTCCACCCAGGGCAGCCAGCGGGACCGGCCTTCCCAGGCCTGATGGAGGCAGACCGCCGCGGCCAGCAAAGAAAGAATCAAGGCAGCCAAAAGACTGAAATAAGGGATGATGTGCATTGAAGGCGCTCCAAAAAAAACGGCCCGCTCAAGTCATCCGCGGACCGCTTCTGCAGTGGAAGAGAAAAAGAGGATCAGCCGGAACGATTCTCGGCTTCGTACTTCGAGGGACACTTGGTCATCAGGGTTTTGGCATTGAACACCCTATCCTGGACAAGGTACCCACCTTCCAGGATCACCTCCGCGCCAGGCTGAAAGAGATCAGGAACAACCCCACGATACTGGACGGCGATGCGCTGGGATGCATCGTCGCTGTCCTCCAGAAGAAACTGCACCCCCATGTGCAGGGGGTCGTAAACCAGGCCTTCCTCAGCCACAGTCCCAAACAAACGAATTTGCTGGATATTCTCCGGGGGCATGGCCAGCGCTTCGGAGACGTTGAGGAAGTAAATACTGTTCTGCTTCAAGCCAGCCATCAACAATGTTCCAAAACCGGCCAGAAAGAGAACCAGGGCCACGGCATAAACCGTACGCGAGCTTTTCTTTTTCCGCATGTACGTTCACCTCGTTGAAGAGTGCTGAAGGACCTCGAACACTACTGATTTCCATGCCGGCTGACAAGAGGCGCGAAAGACCTGTTCCAACTGGCCGTTTACCCTGAACCGGCCATCAGCAGGCCGATGCGCTTCATCCGCTCCTGATCCTCCACCGGGAAATCGTCCATGATCCTGCCCCGAAAAATAACGGCGATCCGGTCGGCCAGGGTCATTGCCTCGCGCAGATCCCCGGTGACCAGAAGTATGCCGGCATGCTCACGGGCTTGGAGCAGTTGCCGCCAGACCTCCTCGGTGGAGCTGATGTCCAGGCCCTGGGTGGGCTGCTCGGCCACGATCAGTCGCGAATTGCGGTAGAACTCCCGAGCCAGAACCAGTTTCTGGAGATTGCCGCCGGACAGCCGTCCGGCGAGCATGTCCGGACGCCCTGGTTGAACGTTGAACTCCGCGACCTTTTCGGCAACGGTTTGCCGGGCCAGCTTGCGCCGCAACCAGGGCCCCCGACAGAATCCCTGGCGGGTCGTCAGCAAAAAATTGTCCGTGAGGGTCATTTCCCGACACACGGCCACGCCCAGGCGGTCCTCGGGAATGTAGCTCAGGGACTCCTTCCAGGAAGGATTGGCGAAAAAGGCTTTCCAGTCCGTCCCCAAAATCTTTACGCTTCCGGAACCGGGGGGCCGCAACCCGGCCACGGTCTCCACCAATTCCTTCTGGCCGTTGCCGGCCACTCCCACCAGGGCCATGATCTCACCCTGACGAACCACCAGATTCACATCATCCAGCCGTGGGCCGGTGAGATGTTCAACCCGCAGGACGGGTTCGCCGGGCATGCGGCTGTCCTTAGCGATTTCCAGGGACACCGTACGGCCAACCATCCGGTTGGCCAGCTCCTCCTTGGACTGAATATCCTTCGCCTCCCAGTGCCCCACCAGCTCGCCACGCCGGAGTACGGCCACTTCGTCGGCCACGGCGAGGACCTCCTCCAGCTTGTGGCTGATGAAGATGATCGACTTGCCCTGGCCGGCCATGTTCCGCAGGGCTTCGAACAGATGCTGGGCCTCCACCGGAGTCAGCACTGCCGTAGGTTCGTCAAAGATCAGCACCTGACTTTGCCGGTAAAGCAGCTTGAGAATTTCCACCAGCTGCCGTTCGCCCATGGACAACTCCCAGATTCCGGCACCCGGATCGATGGGCAGGTTGAAACGCCGGGTCAGTTCGCCCACCTCGCGCTCCATGGCCTTTGGCGATACCCAAAAGTGTTTTTCCTGGCCCAGCAGCACGTTCTCGGCCACGGTCATCCGGTTCACCAGCATGAAGTTCTGATAAACCATGCCAATGCCCGCGGCTATGGAATCCTTGGGTGAATCAAACCGCGCCTCTTCACCGCGCAGGAAAATCCGTCCGGAGTCCGGCTGAAGCCGTCCAGCCAGCATGCTCATCAGGGTGCTTTTGCCGGCACCGTTTTCACCCAGCAGGGCCAGGATCCGTCCTGGCCGGATCGCAAAGCTGATATCATGGCTGGCCCGGACCGGCCCAAAGGATTTGCTCAAGCCCTCCAGGCGGATCAAGGGGGGATCCGAAGGCGGAATCGCGGTCGGATCAAGGGCAAGGGAGGCAGGCGACGGGTTGGGACTCATCAGGCCTATTCCTCCGGCTCCATGTTCACCGCCAGGGCCGCCGGCGCCTCGCCTCCCCGGCCGGTCATGGTCGAAGCGATCAGCACCAGGATGGTCAGGGCATACGGAAGCATCATCAGGATCGAGGCGGGAATGTCCGTACCCATGGCCTGCAGGCGAAGCTGAAAGGCCATTACCCCACCGAAGAGATAGGCGCCGAATACCGCCCGGCCCGGCCGCCAGAAGGCAAAAATCACCAGGGCCACGGCGATCCACCCGCGCCCCGCGGTCAACCCGTTGGTCCACAGGTGGATATACGCCAGGGAAAGGTAAGCCCCACCCAGCCCCACCAGAAAACCGCCCAACAGCACGCCCAACCAGCGCAGGCCGATGACGTTCAAACCAGCCGTGGCCGCAGCAACCGGGTTTTCGCCCACCGAGCGCAGGTGCAGACCCAGGCGGGTGTACCGAAAAAAGGCCCAGATCAGCACCGGGAGGGCAAAGGAGAGGTAGACCAGTACGTCCTGGTGGAACAGGATTGCCCCCAATACCGGGATGTCCGCCAGGACAGGCAGGGAAACCTTGGAAAAACCGATTCCCTGGGTGCCCACCAGGGGCGTACCCAGGTAGTTGGCCAATCCGACGCCGAATATGGTCAAGGCCAGCCCGGAGACCACCTGATTGCCCTGAAATCCCAGGCAGACCAGGCCGTGCATCGCGGCCAGCATCGCGGCGCAGACCCCGCCCATCAGGAACCCCAGCCAGGGGTTGCCCGTGGCCAGACTGATCCAGAACGCCGACAACGCGCCGATCATCATCATGCCTTCCACGCCCAGATTGAGTACCCCGGACTTTTCCGTGATCATCTCCCCCAAAGTGGCGTAGAGGATCGGGGTCCCGGACTGCACAGCCGCGGCCAACAGCGGGATGATCAGTTCAATGGGCATGGCGCCCTCTGACTTCTGTCTTCTGTCATCTGCCCTCTGCCCTCTGCCCCGGCCATTCCAGCCGCAACCGGTAATAATGAAAAAACTGACCAGCCAGCACGGTCAGCAGCACAAGCCCTTCCAGAATGTGGCCAAAGGCCGCCGGAACCCGCAGTTCCAGCTGAAGGACCTCCACGCCCACCCGCAGCCCGGCCAGCAGAAATGCCGCCAGGGCCATGGGGCCGATCTTCAGCCGGGCTACCCAGGCCACGACAATGGCCGTATATCCGTAACCAACCAGGATACTCGGCTGCAGGCGATGCGCCACGGCCGAGGTTTCCACGAACCCGGCCCAGCCGGCCAGCATGCCGCAGATGCCCATGACCAGAAACACCAGGAATCCATAGGGCATAAAGGCATATCGGGCCGTGCGCAGACTCTCGCCACTGGCCCGGATTTCATACCCCAGCCGGGTCTTGTTCAAAAAAAGCCAGGCAAGAACACTGAGAACCACACACAATACCAAACCCCAATGCAACCGGGTTCCGCCAAGCATTCCGATCTGGGCCGCCGCTGGATACTCCATGGTCATGGGAAACCCCCGCCCACCTGGATCTCTCCAGGGGCCATAGACCAGATAGTTCAGCAGCAGGATCCCGATGTAGTTGAGCATCAGCGTGGAGATGATCTCGTTCACCCCCAGGCGGACCTTGGTCAGGGCCGGAATCAAGGCCCAAAACGCTCCGGCCGCGCCGGCGCTGAGCATCATCAGGGGCAACAGGGCCACGGCAGACAGGTGCGGAAACGTCAGGACGGCCCAGGCCGCGCCGATGGCCCCCAGGGCGAATTGGCCTTCGGCCCCGATGTTCCAGATCTGCATTCGGAAGGTGAAGGATACCCCCAGGGCGCAGAGGTAGATGGGAATGGCCTTGCGCAGGGAGTCTTCCAGGGACCAAACGCTTCCGAATCCGCCCTCCCAGAGCAGGGCCAAGGCCCGCAACGGCGCCACGCCCTGCACGGCCAAGGCCGCGCAGGCCAAAGACAGGGACAGCCCCAAGGCCGCACAAAAAACAAGGACCGAACCCCATCCCAGGGGTTCGGTCCTTTTGGTGACACGAATCAGGCGCATGCCGTCAACAGGGTGTTGAATTTCAGCAACGCCGTACTACCGTGTGGCGCCTACAACGCCCTGGACAAACCAATCCATGGCCAACATTTCTTCATCCGTGGCGCGAACCCCCTCGGGAATCCGGACTTCGCCCTGCTGGTCCAGTACCGGCCCAATGAAGACATCCGTCTCACCGGAGCGAATCTCCTCTTTTTTGGCCAGGACCGCTTCCTGGATGTCCTGAGGAACCATGGGGCCGAACGGCGCCAACCCCACCAACTCCCGATCCAGTCCCCACCAAATGGACTCGCTGGCCCAGGTTCCATCCTTCACCTGCTGAACCACATCCTTGTAGACCACGGACCAGTTCCAGATCGGAGCCGTCAAATGGGCGTCCGGAGCAAAGGCGCTCATGTCCGTATTGTAGCCGATGGAGTAGACACCGCGCTCCTGAGCCGCCACCTGGGGACCGGGCGAATCCTGGTGCATGGCGATCACATCCGCGCCCACGTCCAGCAGGCTGTTGGCCGCCTCTTTTTCCAGGGCCGGATCGTACCAGGTGGAACTCCAGACCACACGGACCTGAACGTCCGGATTTACGGCTTGAGCGCCCAGGGTAAACGCGTTGATCCCGCGAATGACTTCCGGAATGGGGAAGGCGGCCACGTATCCCAGGATATTGGATTCGGTCATGGCCCCGGCAACCATGCCGGAAAGATAGCGCGGCTGGTACATCCGGCCGAAGTAGGTCCCCACGTTCTCGGCCAACTTGTAGCCGGAACAGTGCATGAAGACCACATCCGGAAATTGAGCCGCAACCTTGATCACCGAGTCCATGAACCCAAAGCTGGTGGCAAAGATCAGATTGTGTCCCCGCCGGGCCATGTTCAACAGGACTCGCTCCGAATCCGGCCCCTCGGACACGGATTCCACAAAGGTGGTCTCCACGCCGTCCAGAGCCTCGATGGCCCGGCGTCCGTCATCATGGGCCCGAGACCATCCCGCATCGCCCACTGGCGAAACATAGATGAACCCGGCCTTGATCTCCTTGGCCGCCACGGCCACCGGCACCATCATCAGGGCCAGCACCGCCAAACCCGCGACCAACATGCTCAACACGCCTCGCTTCATGCTCGCATCCTCCGGATAAACGTTAGAATGACAAAAATGGTTCACAATGACGTACCACCCCGCTGATCCGCCAACGGCTCGACGAATCGGGCCTCTGAATCCCAGGGAAAAAGTATCCAGGTGTCCTGACTGACTTCAGTGATGTACGTGTCCACCATCGGCCGCCCAGCCGGCTTGGCATAGACCGTGGCAAAATGCGCTTGCGGCAGCATCTCCCGGACAACCTGTGCGGTTCGCCCTGTGTCCACCAGATCGTCGATGATCAGGGTCTTGGCCGCAACATCCGGGGAAAGGGGCTGAAAGCTTTTGAGCACCCGGCTTTGCCCTTGGTCCTGCCATGCATAGCTGGACACACAGACCGTATCGATGACCCGAATTTCCAGTTCCCTGGCAATAATCGCCGCAGGCACCAGCCCGCCGCGGGTGATGGTCACGATGCCATGCCACGGTCCCAAATCCAGTAGCCGCCACGCCAAAACTTTGGAGTCGCGGTGCAGTTGATCCCAGGAAATGGGGTAGAGCTTGTTGTACCGGTCTTTCATGCTGATGTATGTTGAGGGTTCAATGCTCGTGGGCAAATGTCCGGAAGTATCCGTCTGGCCGCGGCCCAGTCGCCGGGGAATGTGGCAAGGTTACTGTTTCGGTCTGCCGCGGGACTCACCGGGCTGTCCATTGGGCGGCTCGTCCAGGCGCTTGATTTCGTAATCATACCCCGAGCGGGTCTGAAATTCCCGGTGCACGGTGGGGCCGCCTTTTCCACCCATCTTGTACCGCAACCATTTCCAGCGGATCCACATGACCAGGCCGGCGGTGACCACGAAGGCGATGAATACCAGAAAAAAGATCGCACCGAGAAAGATGCCCAGCACGGCCAGGGGCAACAGAAAAATCCAGCCCCACCAGGGGAACCGGGGTGACAGAAAGACGATTCGTCGGTGTTGCATGTTCTGGTCAGATCCTGGCTGAGCAGGCCCACGGGCATGCATGCCGCGTGGCACGTCTCAAGCCGTTAAAACTTGTTCCATTCCGGACCGCCGGGAGCCTCAAGGTATTCCCGTAGCTGGTCGATTTGCGCCTGGCTCAGATCCAACGGAACGTGGAATTGAACACCCCAGAGAGGACCGTCCCGGCGGACAATCGTTCCCGAAACGCCATGCAAGGCCAGAGCCAAAAACTCCGGCACGACCTGGAAGGCAACGTGCTCACCCTCTTGGGCCATGACCAGGCCCACGTCGTTCTGCGAGACATCCACCAGTACACCCGTGCGACTGATATCATAGACAATACCCATGATTTTCTCGCCACCGGAAGTGCCCAATACGCTGAAGTCCGGCTCCACATCCACCCGTGGCGCACTGCGTTGTTCCTGGTCCATGGCCGTTATCCTTGTCCAAAGCCCACCTGAAGACCGGCACGGCCATCATCTGACGGGCCGCGACGAATGGCCCATGATTGCCGTGGAAACACATACCAGTCCGTTGAAAAACTCCCAATTGCTGTGTCGCTGCAAAAATTTCAAACTCTCACGTATGAATCAATACGCTTCGACCTTGATTCGATTGCCAGGACAGCAAATCGAAAATGTGGCGAAGCCACAGCCCGTGAGGGCCGGACACAGGACGTGTCCGGTAGCTTTTTTTGCTCCGTGCACTTGGAGTTTTTGAACGGACTGCCAGATGAAGGACTTTTTCAACACTCAGATACCCTCAAAAGCATCTCTGGAAGGCCGTGCGCATCTGGAGGCAAACCGGTTCTGGCCGCAACCTGGTTGTGTGCTCTCGGCGCAGCCCAAAACATAATCAGGACATGCTCATCCCGGCGAATCCTCGTAACCGGATCAGCGTCGAAAGGCAATGACGCTTGATGAAGTGCCCAGGGCATTTTTGTTCTGTAATTGCTCAAAAAGGCCGGGCAAACTCTGAAATTATCTCTGTCCCTGGATTCCCGCCTGCGCGGGAATGACTGAAAATGGCATGTGCTTCCAAGCTCATCATGCCCGCGAAGGCGGGCATCCAGGTCATGCTTGCCACAAGTTTTTGAGAAGTTACTTCGCTCTAACGTAACCATATGAAATTTTTGAGGCTGACTTGCCCTTTTTGGGACGGATCGACCGGCTGCGCCTGTTTGATTGAACCAGGAATCGTTCATCAAGCCGTTGCCCAGCGCCACGAGCACAAGCCTCTGTTTTTATAACGCTACGGCTTGATGTTACGAGGCCGGTGAAGGAGTTTTGAGCCGTTCCAAACAGGGCAAGCCAGCCGTCTTTGCAAGAAAAAATTGGTGAGAACAACATTGCCCTGTGGGCACCTCATTGAGGCATTGCGTTTCCGCCCTGTTTGGTGTCTTCTGGCGCACATCCTTTCCGTCTAACCCCGCCATCCCCTGACAGCCTAATGTCCCCGTTCCGCGCCGTTCCCTGGCACCTTGCGTCCGTCCTGATGCTGGGCCTTGTTTCCCAGCTGGCCCAGGTCCTGTTGTTGCGGGAACTGCTCATGGTCTTTCAGGGCAACGAACTTTCCATTGGAATCATTCTTTCCGCCTGGCTGGCCTGGACCGGCCTGGGAAGCTGGCTGGGAGGGCGCCTGGCGCAGCAGCGGCGCCGCACCGGCAGGCTCTTGTTCTCCAGCGCCGCCGGCCTGGTTCCCCTCCTGCCGGCGACCATTGGCCTGATCCGAAATCTGCGCGATTTTTTCGACGTCCTGCCCGGAGCCGCCCTGGGACTGTGGGAGATGGTCCTTTCCAGCTTTCTGGTCATGGCCCCGGTCGGGCTGCTGCTTGGTGCGCAGTTTGTTCTGCTGGCCAGGATCTGGCGGGAACATGACGGGACTCGGGATGCCTCCGGGGCGAGCAAGACCTACATGGTGGAGGCCGCCGGCAACATCATTGCCGGCATCCTGTTCACCTTTCTCCTGGTCCACCTGTTCAACGCCTTTCAGACGGCAACCCTGGCGGCACTGCTCATGGCGGCGGTTGCCCTGCCCCTGGGGCGGATGCAGGTCAACACCAAGCCGGGCCGGGATCCCCTGCGACGCGCTCCAGTCGTCGCGATCCTGCTTGCCCCGCTGGCACTTGCGGTACTTGCCGGGCTGTTCCTGGCCCTGGACCGCTTGGACAAGTGGACCTCCCTGATCCAGTGGGGGCAGTTCGCCCCGGATCATGAGCTGGTGGAGACCCGCCATTCCCGGCACGGCGCGATAGCCGTACTGCGCCGCGACGACCAGTACAGTTTTTTTCAAAGCGGTCACCTGGTTTTCAGCACCGCGGGGCGGGAAACGGCCGTACCCGGCCTGGAGGAACAAGATGCCGTCACCGTGGCCCACCTTGCACTGACGCAGCACCCTGAACCCAGGCGCGTGCTGCTCATCGGCGGAGGTTTGCGGGGCATGCTCACCGAGATCCTCCGCCACCCGGTCCAGGAACTGGACTATGTGGAACTGGACCATGTGCTGACCGCCACGGCCCTGAACTTCGCCCCGGCCCGAACCCTTGCGGCCCTGGACCATCCCGGCGTCCGGCTGCTGCATACGGACGCCCGGCTTTTCGTCAAGTCCGGTGGGACGCGAAGCTACGACATGATCATCGTGGACGCCCCGGACCCAACCACAGCTGTCCTGAACCGGACATACACCCGGGAGTTCTTTCAGCAGGCCCAGAGCAGACTTGCTCCGGGCGGGGTGCTGGTGGTGGGGGTCGCATCAACTCCGGATTTGCGGGGGCTTGCGGTAACCAACCGCAACGCCGCGATCTTTCATACCCTGGGAAATGTCTTTGATCAGGTTCTCGCCGTGGGCGAACGGCACCTGCTACTCTTTGCCACGGATGCTCCGGACCAGGTGACCACGGATCCCCAGGTCCTGCGGGCACGTTTTGACCAACGGGAAATCCAGGCCGAGGGATTCTCCAGCCTGCATTTTCATATCCTGTTGCATGAACCAACCGTGCGCCGGATCAACTGGATTCTGCGCCATCACGGCCGAAATCATCTGGCCCATCTGGAAGGGCCTCCTGCCCCACCCCTGTCGCCTCCTTCCATCGGCGAACAGCTGCAGGCTGAAGAGTCTCTGCCTCCGGTGGTTCAGCGCTTCTTCATCAATTCGGATTTCCGACCCATCGCCTACCTGTACAGCCTGATGTTCTGGGATGAGCTGACCAGGGTCGGCACCAGAGACTCCCTGACATGGGTGCTTCGGATACAACCCTGGTGGCTTCTTCCCGTGCTTCTGGGACCGCTTCTGGTCGTGCTGGCGCTCTCCCGTCTGCCCCCCCGCAACCACGAACGCCCCGGAGTGCGCACCAAATGCGGTTTGCCAAAAAACCGCTTCCTCAGCTTCCGAAACTGCTCCTGGTATCCATCCTGGCCTGGCCCGTACTCCGGCATGACCACTGCCGTGCACCTCGCGGCATTGACCACCGGAATGTCCACCATGTTGATGCAAGTGGCCTTGCTCTTCGCTTTTCAGAGCTTATATGGGTTTATATACGAGGCTGTGGGGCTGATCATCGCCGTGTTCATGTCCGGCCTGGCCGTGGGCACCTTTCTGGGGCACCGCCATGTACGTCATCGCCCCGGCCATGGCCCGGGCCAGACCCAGGGCCAGACCCTGGGCCGGTCCCTGGCCATGGTCCAGTTCGGTATCGCCGCGGCGGCCTGGATAGTTGGGCTGGTCTTGCCCCAGGCCGCAACGATCGCCTCGCCCTTGGTTGTTTTGGCCTTGTTTTTCATTTTGACCTTTGCCGCCGGACTGGCCGGGGGCGTGGACTTTCCCCTGGCACTTGCCTGCTCCACGACCCTTTGCGGCAAGCCGGAACAGGCCGCGGGCCGGATCTACGGTATCGAACTGGCCGGTGCCTGTGTTGGTGCGGCCGTGGCAGGAGTGATGATTGCCCCGGTTCTGGGCATCCCGGCCTGCTTCCTGCTGGCCGGAGTCTTGAACGCCATGGCCGGGCTTGCCCTGCTGACGGCATTTGCCAAAGGCTCGCCCGTCGGTCTCACATCCTCACCAGCCGTGCGGCACTCTTGATGCAAACATGCGACCTCCAACGGAGTTCCTCCATGCAGCACACTTCCCCAGCATCGACAACGTCCCCGCCACTGAACAGAAAACAGTTCCTGAAGGCAGCAGCTTGCGGGCTCTGCGCGCCATCCCTGGCCACCATGCTCGCGTCACCCAGACAAGCTCAAGCCCAGGCCGGCGGCGCCGCATCCCAGACTGCCCAGCGGGGTCTCGTCCAGCCCCATCCCTCGCCCTGGTTCAGCCCGGTTGACGGCAATGCCGTCCAATGCGGACTCTGCCCTCGGCAATGCATCCTGGCTCCAGGCCAGCGATCCCCTTGCCGGGCTCGGGAAAACCGTTCCGGACAAGGCGTCTCGCTGACCTACGCCAATCCGGCCCTGATCCAGGAAGACCCGGTGGAACGCAAACCGTTTTTCCACGTCGTGCCGGGCAGTCGGGCCCTTTCCGTTTCCACAGCCGGCTGCAACCTGCACTGCAAATTCTGCGAAGTCTGGGACATGGCCCTGGTCCGTCCCGAAGACGTTCATGCCTACGACCTGCCACCAGAGGCCGTGGTGGCTCATGCCCAGGCCGCCGGACTGCGTTCCGTGAGCTTTGCCTTTGGGGAGCCGGTCATCTTTTATGAGTACATGCTGGATGTCGCCAGGCTGGCCCGAAACGCCGGGATGCTCAACCTGCTGCATACCGCGGCCTACATCCGTCCCGAGCCGTTGCAGGAGCTCTGCGAGGTGATCGACGCGGCCAACGTGGACCTGAAAGGCTTTGATCCGGCGTTTTACCGGGAGGTGGTCGGCGGGGAATTGCAGCCGGTGCTGGACGCCCTGCGGATCATCAAACGCTCCGGGGTCCACCTGGAACTGACCAGCGTGGTCATCCCCACGCTCAACGACGACATGAACGCCTTGGCCGAGATGTGTCGGTGGATCGCCGGCGAGCTGGGGCCGGACACCCCCCTGCACCTGGCCCGCTTCTACCCCCTGTACCGCCTCTCCGCCCTGCCCCGCACCCCGGTTTCCATTCTGGACCAGGCCCGGGAAACCGCCCAAAATGCCGGACTGCGCTTTGTCTACGTGGCCAAGGTTCCCGGCCATGACGGCGAAAACACCTTCTGCCCGGACTGCGGTCAGGCAGTCATCACCCGGGTGGGATTCATCGTGGACCAGATGCGGGTCGACAGTGGCCGTTGTCCAGACTGTCAGCGCGAGATCCCGGGCATCTGGAGCTAAGAAAGGCCCCGGTCCAGCCCTCGTCCACCAAAAGAGAACGCCCGCCTGGTCGCAACCAGGCGGGCGTTCTCTTTTGATCAAAGCCTGACTGATAGTAATGAAAAAATCCCTATCCACAGTCCGTTCAAAAATCCCAAGTGCAAGGAGCAATTAAAGCTACCGGACACGTCCTGTGTCCGGCCCTCACGGGCTGTGGCCTGGCCACATTTACGATTTGCCGTCCTGGCAATCGAATCAAGGTCGAAGCGTATTGATTCATACGTGAGAGTTTGAACTTTTTGCAGCGACGGAGCAATTGGGAGTTTTTCAACGGACAGCTAGAGCATCCGCCGATGGATTTCCAGGTTGGCCAGCGAGCGCGTATCCAGGTTGGTCAGCCCGGCCGCCATGGCCCATTCCATGGCTTCTACGTATTCCTGGGAGGTGATGGCCCGGGCAATGGGCTGGTAGTCAAAGGCCATGTGCTCCACCCGATATTGGGACATGATGTTCACGTAGGTGTCCCGGGGCAGGTTGGCCGCCATCCAATCCACGAACTCCCTGGTACCGGACACCTGGTTGGGCATGACCAGGTGACGGATCATCAACCCCCGCCGGGCAATCGAGTCGCCGGAGACGACCGTGTCTCCCACCTGGCGGTGCATTTCCAGAATGGCGGCCTTGGCCGTATACGGATAATCCCCCCGGCCCTTGATCACATACCTGGCTGACTCCTCCGGGCTCATGAACTTGAGGTCCGGCAGATAAATGTCCACAACGCCATCCAGCAGGCGGATGCTGTCCAGGCTGTCGTAGCCCCCTGTATTGTAGCACAGGGGCAGATGCAGGCCCTGCTGGTGCGCAATGCGCACGGCCCCGAGTATGTTGGGCAGAAAATGCGTGGGGGTGACCACATTGATATTCTGGCAGCCCCGGCGCTGCAGATCCAGCATCACGTCCGCCAACCGGGCGTCGTCCACCTCTCGGCCGTGGCCCAGGTGGGCAATGGGCCAGTTCTGGCAGAACACGCAACGCAGATTGCAATGGGAAAAGAAAATGGTCCCGGAACCGCCACGGCCAACCAGGGGCAATTCCTCGCCGTAATGCGGTCCGTGGCTGTGGACCACGGCCCGCGCACCGGCCTCGCAAAACCCCTTCTCCCCACGAAGCCGGTTCACCCCGCAGCCATGGGGGCAGATGTCGCAGGATTCCAGCCGGGCATAGGCCTGCTCAATGCGCCCGGCCAGGAGCCCGGCCTCTTCCAATTCAGCATAGGCCGGTCGCCACCCGTCCTTGGGAAAACCTGTATCCAGGGCGTTGGCACACCCCGCGGTGAACAGGGAACCGGCGGTAACAGCCATTCCCTGTAAAAATTGCCTGCGTGTCGTGGCCATGCTCACCTCCAGGGCTGAGGGGTTCCGAGAACAGCTTGCCTGGAGAGGAAAATAAGGCCTTTTCAGACCATGGCAACCAACCTGGAACGGGAAAGCCCTACACTCCGTTGCATCGAGCCAAAATCAACGACACCCGCACGGAATACGCACTCCGTGACGATCCGTACGATAGCCGATCTACTGAAAAAGATGGGGTTGCCCGGTAACCTTGCGGACAAGCTCCCGATAGTCCTGGGCTCCCTTGGCGCCGGGAGCATACTCGTAAATGGTTTTCCCATACATGGGGGCCTGGGAAATCACGTTGTTGTATCGAATGGGTTCACAAAGCTTGTCCTTGTACAGGGATTCCAGCTTCTCCAGAATGGTTTCTGATTTCTTTTTGACCCGCATGTCCATGAAGTTGGGAACAATATATTTGATGTTCAGACCAGCGTGATACTTCTTGATCGCTCCCAAATTCTTGAAAAAAGACCCCAGGGCCTGGATCGTCATGATCTCCAGGGAAACCGGGACCAGCAGCTCGTTGATATAAAACAAGACATTCACCGTCAGGGCGTCCCACCCCGGTGATGTATCCACAATCACGAAATCATACCGGCCATCAATGCCGGCGAGCGTTTCCGAAAGCGTATGTTCGGCTCCAAAGTCCTTGCGGTCGATCATCCGTTTCACGCCGGCCAGCGACTTGCCGCCCGCCAGGAGCCAGAGATTCTCCCGCGCCTGGAACAGGGCCTCTTCGACCCGCAGCTCCTGGGTCATCAGCTCGGCCAGCCCGCCTGGTGGTTTGACGCCGAGCATGTATGCGGCCTGACCCTGGGTATCCGTGTCCACAAGCAGCACCTTGTACCCGGCCAAAGCGCAACCAGCCGCCAGATTCACCGCGGTCGTCGTCTTGCCGACCCCGCCCTTGCTCAGGGAAACACCGATTTTTCTTGTTTTCTGTTCAGACTCTTGGATTGAGTTCTCGGTTGGATTCTTGCTTTTTTCGTACTGAAAGCTGTTGCCACAGGAAGAACAGCGCAGCCGCACGGGATGATCAGGAATGAGGTTTTCATCGAGGCGCAGTTTTCGATGGCAATTTGAGCATTCGATAATCATCAATGAACTCCTTCTTCACGTTCAGACATCATTGGCCTTGATGAACCGGTACCAGGTTCCCCACGATGAGGAATCACCTATACAGGACTTTGAATAAATCCTTTTCCACAGTCCGTTCAAAAATCCCAAGTGCACGGAGCAAAAAAAGTTACCGGACACGTCCTGTGTCCGGCCCTCACGGGCTGTGGCTTCGCCACATTTTCGATTTGCCGTCCTGGCAATCGAATCAAAGTCGAAGCGTATTTATTCATACGCGAGAGTTTGAACTTTTTGCAGCGACGCAACAATTGGGAGATTTTCAACGGACTGCTAGCCCTGACCATCCAAATATTCCTTGAGCTTGCGAGCAAGGATGCTCTTCTCCCGGTGTTGTTGAAAATCCTTCAAAATGATCTCCAGGGAGATATCCGTGATCCGGGATTTCGAAACCTGCCCGGACTTCTTCGCTTTCAGGAGTCGCTGACACTCGCGCTTGACGCGATCCAGCGACTCAAAATTTTGGGGCGTGAGGTAGGAACTGCTCCGCTTTTTCGTTTCCCGGCGCTTTCCCTGCTTGCGCTTTGTTCCTTCCTTGCGGGGCGGCTGGAATGAATCTCGCATTTCATCGATAAACGCCATGAGTTCCAGCAGTTCAGGGTCGTCAACCTGCTCAACATCCAGCAGCACATCCTGCAGGACATCCTTGTCGGGCTTGTCGTTATCGGTGGTCATGGTGCATCTTCATGCTGTCGTTGCATGTTGTCCTTGAAAAAGCCTCTTGCGGATCACAGCATGGTATTCCTTGAACGCATTGTGCTCCTCCACACCCGGAAAACTGAGCCTGACCCCGTATGTTGCCGCACCGGACTCGGTCGGGAGGGTATGCACCACAATTCCGGAAGCATAAACTCGGTGCTCCATGAAAGAGAGTTCAATACGTTCCAGGGCGTGATCGACATCCCATTGCATATCCTCTTTGTACAACAACTTCAGTCCATTCTCTGAACTATCCACAAGCTCCGCCTCCTGACCGTTGACCGTCACCCGTAGCGGGAACGCATCATCCTGCGGAACACGGAAACTTTTGCGCACAACCGACTGGTAGCATTCCTCTGGATGCTCGATGATTGCTTCCGCAATGGGCTCCGCTGCCGTCAATTGATCATTCGAGGCGCTGGTAACCATGTTCTCTCCTTTGGTATTCTCCGTGGCATCTGTTTCATGAATCTTTTTCCGGCACCTACATGGCAATGCGTTGATAGGGATGGTTCATTGAGCGGGTGAAACAGGTTGACACTTTTTGTTGATGGGAAAAAGCGCATCAAGCGTAGGGGCCGCCCTCGCGGCCGCCCTGAGTGGGCGAGGCAGCGAGGTGCAACGACGCACAAACAATCAATCGTGCCGCCTTGTCGATAGGGACGCAGGGAAGGCGCAAGGCCTGCCCCTACATAGTGCGATCATGTCCACGGTCGACTGGAACAAGATGCCAGTGTGTCAACCAGTTCTGAACATCCCCATAACTTCTCAAAAACTTGTGGCAAGCATGACCTGGATGCCCGCCTTCGCGGGCATGACAAGCTTGGAAGCACATGCCACTTTCAGTCATTCCCGCGCAGGCCTGCCTGTGGCAGACAGGTGGGAATCCAGGGACAGAGACAATTTCAGAGTTTACCCGGCCTTTTTGAGCAATTACCCATTCCCGTTGATAAAGACAGAAAAACTGTCCGATGCACCTGCTTGTTGAAAAAGTCTTCGTTATGATGCGTTATCGCCAACAATCTTCCGTCGTCTCTGCATTCGCGCTGTTGAAGGCCGTTCTTTGTCCGAGATGATTGATTCTCAGGGTCGCGCAGAGCGTATCCGAGGCCATTTTGCCCCCTGAGACGGGCGTGGCCGATATGGTAAAGCCTGTTGCATTGGCGGAGGTCACGGTCAGGTTGTAATACCCTTCCT
>REDL01000054.1 GCA_007693505.1 Desulfovibrionales bacterium
CACGGCGAGTGCCTTTTTCCGCGATCCAACTCTTCAGCTCAGAGGACTTGCCAGAGGACTTGCCAGATGACTTGAGATCCATCACCCATATGCCCGGCGCATGCGGCGCTCAACTCGCCCGGCCACAGTGGAGAAGGTCAGGGTCAGGAGGAGATAGAGCAGGGTAATGGTGATCATGATCTCAAAGGTCATGTAGGTGGAAGCCATCAGTTCCATCCCCTGAAAGGTCAGTTCCTGAACGCTGATCACCGAGACGATGGCCGTGTCCTTGATGGTGGCAATGAATTGGCCGGATAGCGGCGGGACAATCCGGGAGACCGCCTGCGGCAGGATTACGTGGCGCATCTGCTGCCAGGGGGATAACCCCAGGGCGTACGCCGCCTCGCGCTGACCGCGTTCGATGGACTGGATGCCGGAGCGGACGTGCTCGGTGATGTAGGCCCCTTCATATACGGCCAGGGTGAGCAGGGCGGCCAGGAAATTGGGCATCCGGTCCACGGGCACAGCCACCCAGGGCAGCAGGTCCTTGGCCCATTCCGGGAGGTTGCGCAGCATGGCGTCCAGACCGATCATGGTCATGAGCTGGTCTGCCAGGAAAAAATAGAAAATGAAGATCAGAACCAGAGGTGGAATGTTCCGGACGGTTTCAACATAGGTCCAGCCAACCATGCGCAGAAACAGGGACCTGGAACACCGGGCCATGCCCATGATCACCCCGATGAGCGTGGCCAGGAGCATGGTCCAGATACTCAGTCGAATCGTGGTCAGGAGTCCCTGGGTGACCAGTCCGGGAACCCAGCGCCCCGCTGTTTCATCCCAGCGCAGCAGATAATTGCCCAGCAAATGCCATCGCCACTGGTAGTCCAGGGTGGCGTTGACGCGCCAGACAAAAAAGATGGCGAACGCGATGATCCCCAGGATCAGGGCGGCGTCGAGGGGGGTAAAGCGGGCAGATTTGGAAGGCATGCGTGATGTCTTTGAGTGCATTCACCCGGACTGGATGAGTGACGGAGCCGTTGCTGTCGTATCATCCAGTCCGGGGGATGCCTGTTTTGCTTCCAGCGGGTGGCCTTGAGTTCACCTTTGTCCGTGTGGTTCCATATGTGGATGGTCAGCACGGAAAGCGTTCCAGGGAACGATTGCGCTACTCCACCAATTCCTTCCAGTCCATGGTCTCGAACCAGTAGCGGTACTGATCTTCGATCCAGCCTTCAGCCGTAATTTCAATAATCCAGCTGTTCACGTAGTTAAGCAGGTCCGGGTCACCCTTGCGCATGGCAATGCCCACAGGCTCTTTGGTCAGATTTTCCTGAAAGGGCATGAAAAGTCTATTGGGATGCTTGATGACTTCCTGTGCCGGCAAGGGCGCATTGCCCACAAACGCATGAGCCCGGCCCATCAATACTTCCTGGACGACTTGTGGTTCACGCTCGAAAAACTTGTGCTGGGCATTTGGAAAGAACCGTTCGGCAGCACGCTGTGCCGTGGTGCCGAGACGGGCGGCGATGACCACTTCCGGCTTGTTGAAATCCTCAATGCTGGAGAAACCAGCGGCATTTTCCTTGTGTGCTGCCATGCTCTGGCCCGTGAAGTAGTAGGGGTTGCTGAAATAAACCTGTTGGGCGCGATCCGCGCGGATGCCCATTCCGCCGATGAGCACGTCGAATTTGCCCGTGAGCAGGGCCGGGATGATGCCTCGCCAGGCCGTGGGCACCAGTTCGATGTTCACACCGAGGTCCTCGGCGAAACGCTTGGCTACATCAATCTCAAAACCGATGAATTCTCCGGTTTTATCCTGCATGGCCCAGGGGACAAAAGTATCGAATCCCACACGAAGCGAGCCGCGTTCCATGATTGTGGTCAGGGTGCTCTCCCTGGTGATTTGCTGACGAATGTTCTGGGCTTGGGCCAGCGATGTGGCCAGCAAAATAAAGATTGTCGTCAGAATCAATAACAGGTGTTTTCTTTTGCCGATGTTCATGTCTGCTCCTTCATGTTGAGGTGTGTTCCATTCAGACCGGGAATCGGTCCGCACAGTATTTGGCCAAGAAAGGCGCGGGTACGTTCCTGTCTCGGATTGCTGAAAAAGTCTGCGCTGGAGGCGTCCTCCAGAATCCGACCATTTTCCATAAAAATCACCCGGTCTCCGGCTTCCCGGGCAAACCCCATCTCATGCGTGACCACGACCATGGTCATGCCGTCTCGGGCCAAGCCTTTCATGACTTCCAGTACTTCCCCGATGGTTTCCGGGTCCAGGGCGCTGGTGGCTTCATCAAAGAGCATTACCTTGGGGTGCATGGCCAGAGCGCGGGCAATGGCTACCCGCTGCTGTTGCCCGCCGGAAAGTTGGGCCGGGTAGGCCTGGGCCTTGTCCGTCAAGCCGACCCGGGCCAGGAGGGCCATGGTGGCTTCGTTGGCCTCCTGGCGGGATTTTCCTCGAACCTGCTCCTGGGCCAGATTGATGTTTTGCAAGGCGGTCATGTGTGGAAAAAGATTGAAGGACTGGAAAACCATGCCCACTTCGGTGCGAATGGCCAGCCGGTTGCGGGGTGTGGCATCCAGGGGGATTCCGTCAATGATGATCTCTCCGGAGTCGATGTCTTCCAGTCCGTTCAGGCAACGCAGCAGGGTCGACTTGCCCGACCCGGATGGTCCAATGACCACTACCACCTCTTTTTGCCGCACGGTCAGGGAGACATGGTCCAGGGCAAGCAACCCTCCAGGATAGGTTTTGACGATATCCCTGACCGTAATGATGTCCTGGCGGTGCTGGGAGATGTTCATCGCCGTTTCCGAGCCAGCGGCGGTGTTGAAATAATGATTTGGTTGCATAATTTTCTATTTCTTCATTTTTTTCCAATTCATCCGTCCCCGTCCCCGTCCCCGCCCATGGACCACTTCAGCTCAATCCTGCCCCTGACTTCGGAGTCCTGAATCCTGACTTCCAATATTCAGCACTCATACCCTCCATTAGTCCGCTGTCCGCATTCTCTTCCCCATCTCGGCCACAAGCAAGGAAAGCGGAAACGTGATGGCCAGGTAAATGGCCGCCACGGTGAACCAGACCTCAAAGACCATGAACGTGTCCGAAGAGACGATATTGCCGCGCTGGGTCAACTCGTAGATGGCAATGGTGCTGGCCAGGGACGAATCCTTGATCAGGGTGACGCCGACCCCGGCAAGTGGCGGCAGAATCCGCCGGAGAGCCTGGGGGATGATCACTCGGCGATAGGTGTCCTGCCGGGACAGTCCCAGGCTGTAGGCGGCCTCCCACTGGCCTTTGTGAATGGAGACGATACCGGCGCGAAAAATTTCCGAAGCATAGGCGCCTTCGAACAAGGACAAGGCCAATACCGCCGAGCCAAAAGCATCCAGACCGAAGACCGGGCCGATAACGTAGTAGATGAAAAAAATCTGGGTCAAGAGTGGGGTGTTGCGAATAAATTCCACATACCCCTTGGCCACCAATCGGGCGGTGAACGAGTCGGAAAGACGAAAAATGGCTGTTGTCAGTCCAAAAATCATGGCCAGGATCAGACTCAAACCGGAAATCTTGAAGGTCACGATCAGCCCTTGGAGCAACGGGCCGAGGACCCAACCGTCTTCGGTAAACTGGATCAGGTAGCGGGGCATCCGGTACCATTTCCAGTGGTAGCCCGTACCCTGCTCGCCGCTGGCAATAAACCAGGCCACGGCTCCCAGGAGCAGGCCGTAGAGGAGAAAATCCCGGTAGTGTGCCACCAGGAACCGGACAAAAGTCGGCGAAGTTGCTCGGGAATTCATGACAAAAATCCCTGAGACGGTACAACGCCTTGCCGCTGAAAGCGGCAAGTGACGGAGCCGGGATACGGAGATCGTGCAGTGAGAGTGCGCGGTGGAGCGGAGGGACGGGGCGGAGGCAGTAGTGATAGGCTAGCAGTTGAGCCATTGGGCTGAGGTGGGGGACAGCCTCCGGGACCGAAGAATACCTGAGAGAGTGTGCGCAACCGCAAAGGGCAAAAGAGACCGGATAACCGGATCAGACGGGCGTGATCAAGCATGAGAGGTATATGGTATGTCCGAGAAAGCTAGCTTGTCAAACCGGAATTGAAGAAAAGACTGGATAATTCCAGGATTCATCCAGCACAAGTTGACGATTATGGAAAGCGGAGGCGCCTTTTCAGGCGTCTTGTCTCTGGAAGGGGTGCTGCAGACTTGCCAGAGAAAAAGCAGGGCAGCGGAGTGCGCGACACAGCCATATTTGCTGACGGGAATCTGCTCGTTAGGCCTCGCCGGGGACAAGACGCCTTAATAAGGACTAGACGGCCTTGTTCAGCGCCGCTTCGGGAGTGAAGACGACCTTCTTGGTTCCGCCTTCAGTAACTGTTGCGAATTCTCCGAAACCGTCCAGGTGCGCTTTGGAGCCATTTGCCAAAGTGGTTCCAATGACGGCCTTCATGGCGTCATAGACCATGTAGGCATCTTCTTCCGCTGTCAGCTTGTCCGGAAAGGCGGCCTGCAGGCTACGAACCATTGTCTTGGTGAAGCCCTCGGGCAATCCGTGGACTCGTTCACGTAAGACATCCAAATCCGGCGGGGTGATCTTGCACTGGCCGTCTGCCTCAGACAAACAGACATCGGGGTAGTCAAAATTGGTCATGACTTTCTCCTTGTTTAGTGGTGACTATAGAGTTGTTAAAAAGAACTATTCACACGAGGTTAGTCTTTTTGACGAAGTTGTCAAATCCTTGTTTCAAAGTCTGAATTGAGTTTTGGAAGGACAATTCCCCCAAGGGAGTTGTGCTGCGCATCGCACCGTTTTCGAACTCATGGTTCAGACATGGGAGTGCCGGAGGAAGAGAGCAGTAAACGGATTTGTTCCCAAAGTTTCTCCCGGCCTTGACGGGTTTTAGCGGAAAAAAGCAGGGGGCGGGATTCCGACCCAAGCAGGTTTATCCAGGCGAGTTTGGTTGCGGCGATTTCACGTTGGGTGCATTTGTCCGCCTTGGTCAGCACGGGCAGGAGAGGCAGGCCCTGTTCCAGGGCCATGGCTGCCATTTCCCGATCCGGGGGCTGAGGCGGCAAGCGACTGTCCAAAATCAGGATCAAGCCGGCAAGGCTTTTATTGCTGGTGAAAAAGCGCCGCATCAAATTGCCCCAGGCATTGCGCTCGCTTTTGGAACGCTTGGCATAGCCGTAACCAGGCAGGTCCACCAGGTAGAAGTGATCCGGGTGGACCAGGTAATAGTTTAAGCTCCGGGTCTTGCCGGGAACCGAGCTGGTCTTGGCCAGGCTCTTGCGGTTGGCCAGGCAGTTCAGCATGGAAGATTTGCCGACATTGGACCGTCCGGCCAGGGCGACCTGCGAAACGTTGACCTGCTCCATCTGGTCCAGGGTATAGATGGTTTTTTCCAGACTAAGGGAGGCCGGGTGTGGACCTTGGAAATCGTCAGGGCTTGTCATTGGAGGATTCCTGTACCATGATGCAAGGTTGTGGTGGATGGCGAAAGTGGAGCCCATCGCACCCGCCTCCCCCTACCCGTGGACGATTAACACTGCAAGGAGAAACGCCGTGAAGCCGATCATCGTGATGGCCCTTGGAGTCCTGCTGGGCGCCTGCGCACCGCGAACTGCGGACCAGACCTGGATGTTCGCTGACCATGCCCCGAAACCGATGCACCATGAGGTGGATGTCACCGTGGCCATCGCTCTGGACCCGGTTATGGAGTATGCTGATGTTTGCCGGCAATTGGCCACGGCATCCAGGGAGCAGGGTGTTGAAGACCTGCTCCACACGATTGTCGGACAAGCTCCGGTTCTGCGTCCGGCAGGGAGGCTTTTGACGGAAAATTTGGCAGAGCACCAGGAGCAGGTCAGTCCGGAAGATGGATGGATGGCGGGATTTTCCGCTGATGCTACGGGTGAGGCTTGTGATCCATGGCTGGACCCGGTGACCGGAATGGTCAGCCAGCGATCTCTTTTTGAGGCCCAATTGGTTCCCGAGCCTCGGTTCGGCGGAGTGATCGACGCCTTGCAGGACAATAAGACCATGGGTGGGATGCTTTCCCGGGCATACGTCACCCTGTGGGGTGATCCGGTGGGAAGCGAACCGGTTCCGGTTGTGATCGTTCAGCAGTCCAGGGGGCTGGATCAAGGCCGTGGGCAAGGCTTGGTGCAGGTTGTCGGCTCCGGGTTGATCACCCAGCTTGCGGATTCTTTCGGCCAGATGCGTATTCTGGAGTCAACCCGGGAAATTTTTCCAGGAGATCTGTTTTTTCAGCTTCAGGTGCGGTCCTCCGTGCGGCCCATGGTCGGAGATCTGCTGCCCCTGGCTCCTGAGGGTGACGAATAGTCTTGGGAACTGATCGGCACCGTGCCTGCCTGTCCGGGGGAATGCCGCTCGTGGGCCGGCACTGTTCCGGACAGCGGATACGTGCAATGCATTTGGCGGCCACCTGTTCGACAGCCTGCCAGGCAGTTATCCGGTCTGGGCTTTGATCCTTTCGTCGCGGGCCTTTTCCCGGTTCTTCTCGGCCAGGCGCATCTCCCGGCGGACCTTGGCTTCCTCATACCGGCGCACTTCGTCCGGGGTGTCCGGACGATAGGGACGGGCCGGAGTGGGGCGGCCCTTCTTGTCCAAGGCCACGAACGTCAGATAGGCCGAGGCTGTATGCCGGATTTCTCCGGTCAGCAGGTTCTCGGCCTCCACCCGAACACCGACTTCGATGGACGTCCTGCCCACAAAATTGACCCCGGCCTTGAGCATCAGCAAGTCACCGACAAACGCGGGGTGATGGAAGTCCAGCCGATCAATGGATGCGGTGACGGCGTTGCCCCGAACATGGCGAATGGCCACGATACCCGCGGCGGTGTCGATATGCTTCATGATGATCCCGCCATGGATGCTGCCGTAGGGATTGGCATCCTGGGGCAGCATTTGGACGGCCATGGTCAGGGTTGAGTCCGAGGGGCAAGGGCTGTGCATGGTGACTCCATGATGTGGGTAAGGGGAGTTGGTGAAGCGGGCTGAGATTTGTTTCAGTTGAATCTGGGTGGCGAGCACGTTGCAATTTTGCGTTGAACCTTCCATCCAATAAAGGGTATCTTTCGTGTATCATCCACAGATTGATCCTGTGGCATTCGCCATCGGGCCGCTGGAGGTCCGCTGGTACGGCCTGATGTATCTCGTCGGTTTTTTGGCGGCCTGGCTATTGGGCCATTTGCGGGCCAAGCGGCCTGGCTCGGGTTGGAACCCACAGGAACTTCCGGATCTGATTACCTATTGCGCCCTGGGGGTTCTGCTCGGTGCTCGGCTAGGATACGTGCTGTTCTATGACTTCGCAACATTCATCGACTATCCCCTGGAAATTCTCAAGATTTGGAAGGGAGGGATGTCCTTTCATGGCGGTCTGCTGGGCGTGATGCTGGCCATTTGGCTCTATGCCCTGCGCAGTCGGCGTGGTTTTTTCCAGGTGGCCGACTTTGTTGCGCCGCTGGCACCCATCGGAATCTGCGCCGGGCGCATCGGTAATTTCATCAATGGCGAACTGTGGGGCCGGACCACGGACGTCCCCTGGGCCATGATTTTCGCCGACCCGAACGCGGGATTTGTTCCCCGGCACCCCTCTCAGCTTTACCAGGCCTTCCTGGAGGGGCTGGTGCTGTTTATTGTGCTTTGGTCCTTTTCCTCCAAGCCCCGGCCCACCATGGCGGTGTCCGGGATGTTCGCCTTGTTTTACGGTGTGTTTCGCTTCAGCGTGGAGTTCTTTCGTGAACCGGATGCGCATCTGGGGTTTGTCGCCTTCCAGTGGATGAGCATGGGGCAGGTTTTGTCCCTGCCGATGGTCGCGGTGGGCGTGCTGTTGCTGTGGTTGGCCGGGAGAAAGGGCGCGGAGGTCAAGGGATAGAAGTCGGGAATTTGCGTTCAGGAGCAAGGAAAGAGAAAATGAGGATTGAGACGCGAAATGATGTGATCAGCGATCCGCCAGGCGCTTCCATCGTGCTCATGCCGCAACCTGTTGCGGCATGAGCACGTTTTTTTGGCTCTGAGAGGAAAAGAGAGGGTTCAGGTCCGGTATTTCGCGTTGATCCGAATGTACTCCTCGGTCAGGTCCGAGGCCAAAAGCGTGGAGCGACCGGGGCCATTGCCCAGGGTGATTTCCAACTGGATGTCCTGGCGGCGCAGGGCCGCGGCCAGGAGGCTGTCCCAGTCCATGGGTACCGGTGCTCCGTGTTGAAAGATGGTTTGCCCTGCCAAGGCTACATCGACCTGGTTGGGGTCGAATTCAGCCCCACTTCGGCCCAGGGCGGCCACGATCCGGCCCCAGTTGGGATCCTGGCCATACACCGCGGTTTTGACCAATGGAGAGTGGCCCACTGCCCGGGCTGCCAGATCGGCTTGGTGATCGTCCTTGGCCCCGTGCACTTGAATATGGATCACCTTGGTTCCCCCCTCGGCATCCTGAACAATCAGTCCGGCCAATTCACCGCAGATTTGGTTCAGGCTTGTAGCCAGTGCAGTCAGATCCTCCTCGGTCAGGTTTTGCCCGGCCATGCCGTTTGCCAGGGCCAGCACGCAATCGTTGGTACTGGTGTCGCCGTCCACGGTGATTCTGTTGAAACTGGTATCAACAGCGGCGGACACCGCACTTCGCCACCACGTCTGGTCCACTTTCGCGTCGCAGATCACGAAGCCGAGCATGGTGGCCATGTTCGGGCAGATCATGCCTGCGCCCTTGGCCATGCCCAGAATCCGGATCTCGCCGGAAACCAGCTTCAGGGTGCGCCAGGCCAGTTTGGGGAAGTTGTCCGTGGTCATGATCGCTCGGGCTGCGTCCAGGGCCGTAGCTGAACCCAGGGATTCCCGCAGAAGAAACAGGGCGTTTTTCCAGCGATCCAGCTTGATCCGGTCACCGATCACGCCGGTGGAGGCGGGCAGGATGTCTTCGGGAAAAAGGCCGATGGCCTTGGCAGTCATGTCCACGGCCTCCCGACAGTCGGCCAATCCCGGCGCCCCGGTGCAGGCATTGGCCTGTCCGGCGTTGATGACCATGGCCCGGACAGGACGATCCACGGCCAGCATTTCCTTGACCACAAGTACCGGTGCGGCCTGGAACAGGTTGCGGGTCAGCGTGGCGGCCCAGACGCAAGGTACATCGCTACGGATTACGGTCAGGTCGTTGCGCTGAGGGTATTTAAAGCCGGCGGCGGCCACGGCGAATTCAAAGCCTTGGGGTACGGGTATCATGGGTTTCTCCAGGAACAGGGTTGGGTGCAATCAGGGGTGAAAAAGTGGTGGTTCAGCTTTGTTCGGTTGCCTTGCAGTCCTGGGCATCCAGGTCCGAAGAGGCGTTGATGGTCTTCAAGGGAATATACACGTCAAACCGGGCACCGCAACCGACCTGGGAGCGGACCTTGATTTCTCCGCCGTGGTCCTGGACCAGCTTGAAGCTGATGGCAAGACCCAGGCCGGTGCCCTTGGGCTTGGTGCTGAAAAACGGATGAAAAAGGCGCTTGAGCACCTCCGGAGGTATGCCTGGCCCGGTATCCTGGACCGAGACCTGAATCGAGTCTGGGCCATGTGCCGTGGAAATGGTCACCTCTCCGCCATCGGGCATGGCCTCCACGGCGTTTTTGGCAAGGTTGAGCAATACCTGTTTGATGTGGCTGGGATCCACAAGACAGACCGGCAGCCCTGAATCCAATGCCAATCTGCACTGCACGTTTTGCGATTCGCACTGATCCTGGAATATTTCAGCGACGTCCCGGACCACCTCGTTGATCTGTGTCGTGCTATGCTGCGGCCGAGGCGGGCGGGTAAAATCCCGGACATCGACAAGCAGTCTTTCAAGGCGTTTGGCTTCATTCACAACAATATCCAGTTTTTCGCGGCGAGAGTCGTCTTCGGGCAGGCTGCGGAGCACCTGCTGGGCAAAGCCGGCCATCAGCATCAAGGGATTCTTGATTTCATGGGACAGGTGCGCCGCGGCCTCGCCAATGGCGGCGAAGCGTTCGGAAATGAGCAGTTTTTCCTGGGTCTCCAGGAGCTGTTCCATGCTTTGGCGGACCTTGTCCCGCTCCTGACGCAAGCTTGTTTCCGAGCGTTGCAAGTGCTGGGTTTTTTTCTCCACCTCCTTTTTCAAGGCCTCGGACCAGCGTAGGGCAATGAATAAGAATCCGGCGAAAGCGGTCGTGACAACGCCGAAAAAGAGTCCGATGATCAGCCACTGGCGAATGACAATCGGCTGTATCAACCCGAAAACTTCCGTATCCGGCGCAGCCAAGCCCACGGACCAGGTGTGCGCGGGCTGCCCGTTTTCTTGGCTGAGAATGACCGGACTGAAGGCGAACAGTTTCCGCATTTCCCGAATCACCTCCCAATGCCAGCCGGAAATGTACCAATCGGTCCCTTCCTCCCCCCGGAGCAGCCTGTGGCGAACCAGGTCGTTGATGCGCTGGTAGGAGATGGCCGGGTTGCGGGCTTGTCGGATGGTCATGGAATCCTGGCCATCGAAGTCCTCCTCGACATGGTACATGAAATATGCGTTGTGATCGATGACCCAGGCGTATCCGGTTTTGCCGGAACGGACTCCTTGGGCGGATTTTCTGGCAATGGCCTGGGCATCCAGAATAAACAGGCAGCCGACCTTGGCTTCAGGGTGGTCGGGGTCACGGGGAAAGGTAAGGGTCATGGTCATCACCCAATGCCCCTGTAGTGAACCTGTTTCCAGGAACTGGGTTCGGCTGAGAACGGACTGGGTGGTACTCTCCAAGCCGGTTGGCGGCAGGGTGTCCATAGGGGGTGAAAGACCCAATTCCGCCAGTGTGGTCCAGCCCTGGGAGGTGTAGACGTCCACGCCTGCTTCAGGCGTGTTGCGATAGATGCCGACGCCCAGAACACCCCGGTTTTTCAAGAATCTGTATGTCTCCTGGATGGATGCGTGGTTTTGCGGATCGTGCGCCTGCAGGCGGCTGAAGTTGTCCAGGGCAGCATCCAGCAGAGCAAAGTCTTCGGCGACATTCAGGGCGATTTTTCGCGCCAGAACCAACTGCTGCTCATTGAACTGCCCGGAGACGATCCGTTCCAGTTCTTTATTCGCCCAGGAAGCCAGGCTGAAGATGATCCCGGAGAGCAGCAGGAGGGCGGTGATGACAGCTGTGATCAGACGTTTTTGCATAGGGGTGTCCGAACAGGAATTGGATTGATTGCGAAAAGACTAGCAAGACCCTCTTGCAAAAGAAAGCCGATTGCAGAACTGACCCAGATCTTTAGCCGGAACCTGGTTCGATTCCTCTGGTTCGATTCATGGCAAAAGTGCGTTGCTGCCGACAGTAAAATACGGCGTTACATAACGGGTTTGCCCAGAAAATGCAGCATGCTCTGGGTCTGGACAATGTAGCAGATCAAATCAGATCTCCAGGTCGTATTTTTTCAAAAGTGAATAGAAATGGGAGCGCGACAATTCGGAAACAGCCAACATCTGCTGGATGTCTCCACCCGTATTCCGAATCAACTGTTCCAGATAGCGGCGCTCACTGGCGGCCTTGAAGGCCTTGAGTGAGGGGAGTTCACCGGCAGGGGGCACTTCCCCCGGGTATTCGGGATCATCATCACGCACCGCGGGCTTGCCGGTTGCAAGGCGGGTCCGGGTTACTTTGATGCGCAGATCTTTGGGCAGATGCATGGCGTAAAGGAATTTTTCCGCGCCTGAGGCCACAAAGGCCCGTTCCATGGCATTGCCGAGTTCCCGAACATTGCCCGGCCAATCGTAGTCGGCCAGGGTCGCAAAGAAGTCCGAGCCGAAAACCTTGGTTTTGACCCCGGAGTCGACGCATAACCGCTGGATGAAATGGGTGGCCAGGGCCTTGATGTCCTCGGGCCGCTGACGCAGGGAAGGCAGCGGCAGTTTGATGGTTTTGACTCGGAAGTAGAGATCCTGACGAAATGTCCCGGCGGCGATCAGTTCTTCCAGGTTCTGATTCGTGGCGGCAATCAGCCGAAAGTTGCTATCCTGCTCCCGGTTTTCCCCAAGCGCACGGAATCGACGTTCCTGGAGCACCCGAAGCAGGGACTTTTGCATGGCCAGGGGTAATTCGCCCAGCTCATCCAAAAAAAGGACCCCGGTGTGCGCCTGGCGCACCAAGCCTTCCCGGTCCGCCAGGGCGCCGGTGAATGCACCTTTGCGGTGTCCGAACAGGGTGCTTTCCATCAAGGTGTCGGTCATGGCCGCACAATCCACCACAACAAAAGGACAATGCGCCCTGGAACTGTTGGCATGGATGATTCTGGCCGCCAGTTCCTTGCCCACCCCGGTTTCCCCGGTGATCAGCACGTTTGCGTCGGAAACCGCGGCCTGGGCGATGACCTCAAAGCATTCGCGCATGGCCTGACTGGTGCCGATCATTCCGCTGAGATCCAGGGTTCGCGGTTTGGCCCGATCACGCTGCTCCTTGTACTTCAGTGCCCGGTTGATGCTCAGGTTGATATCCTTGATGGACGCCGGCTTGACCAGATAGTCCCAAACTCCGCCCTCAATGGCCAATTCCGCGCCTTCCGGATCGCCCTTGCCGGTGAGAATAATCACTTCCGGTGGATCAGGAAGGGCTTTTATTTCCGGGAGCAGAGACAATCCATTGCCGTCGGGCAGGTTCACGTCCAAAAGCAACAAGTCATAGGACTCGGCTTGCAGGGCACGGCGGGTGTCATCCAGACTGGCTGCCTGGGCCGAGGGAATTTGTTGTCGGCGTAGCAGGCTGGCCATGGTGGCCCGGATTTCAGGGTCGTCGTCCACGATCAAGATTCTGGGCACGGGGGAACGCCTCCGAAGGAGCTGGAGTGGGGAGATGGGGTCAGGACCCTGGATAGGGCCACGGACAGATCGGCTTTGTTAAATGGTTTGGGCAGCACCAGGCGAATGTTGTCCGCTGTATTGCCCATTTCCAGAATGTAGCTGCGTCCGGAAACCAGTATGATGGGCAGGCCAGGACGTATTTGCCCGATCCGTTCCGCCAGGTCGATACCGGTCAGGCCGGGCATGTCATAATCGGTCATGACCAGGTCGATGTCCGGGCGTTGTTCCAAGAGCTGCAGGGCTTCGTTGCCGGTAGCCGCTGGAAGGACCGTGTAGCCAAGCTGTTCGAGGGTGCGCGGCGTGGTGGCCAACTGTTCTTCGTCGTCCTCGACAAAGAGGAGGACCCCAGTCCCTTTGCTGATGGGCTTGGGCGGGACGCACACGGTGTTCTGATTGGCCGAGAGGATGGGCAACAGAATGTGGAACGAGGCGCCCTGGCCTGGAGTGCTGCTGACACGCACCGCACCGCCATGGCTTTTGACAATACCCAGAACCATGGCCAATCCCAGGCCGGTGCCCTCGGTCTTGCCCTTGGTGGTGAAAAAAGGATCAAAGATCTTGTCCAGGGTTTCCGGGACAATCCCGGGCCCGGTGTCCCGCACGGTAATTCGGAAGTACGCTCCAGGGGTGACGCTCAGTTCTTCGGCCTCCGGGGCGGAGAGCTGGGTTTCCTCAAGAAGAACGGCCAGTTCTCCCCCGGTGGCCTGCATGGCCTGGAAGGCGTTGGTGCAGAGGTTCATGAGCACCTGGGTGACCTGGGTTGGATCGAGCATCACCGGCTCGGAACGACCGGAAATGGCTTCCCGAATGACGATGTTGCGCGGCAGGGAGCGCTGGAGCAGATTCACGGATTCACGAACCAGGGCAGGCAGATCCGTGGGACAAAATCCCTCCTGGCTTGGGCGACTGAAGGTCAGGATCCGTTCCACGAGGTTCTTGCCTCTTTCGGAAACCCGGAGAACCCGTTCCAGGTCTTCGGCAGTGGCTGTCTCGGGATCAATGTCGCCCAGGGCCAGTTCCGTGGAATTGATGATGGAGGTCAAAATATTGTTGAAGTCATGGGCGATGCCCCCGGCCAAAGTGCCGATGGCCTCCATCTTTTGGGACTGCAAAAGCTGGCGTTCCAGGTTCATCTCGTGGGTAATGTTTTCCGCCGTACTCAGCGTGCCGACCACCTCGCCATTGTCATTGTGCAAGGGAACCTTGTTGATTTCCAGCCAGGCGTTCTCGCCCTGGGCATCCTGGACCGCGGCCTTGATCTTGCGCAAGGGACGATCTTCGCCCACCACCTGGCGATCCATCTGCGCCACCCAGTCCACGAAATCGGAATGGGGCAACATGACCGCGTCGGTTTGATGGAGCAGTTGCCGCGGCGAATCGATGCCGAAAAATTCAGCAAAGGCCCGGTTCGCCCCCAGGTAGCGTTGCTTGCGGTCTTTCCAGCAGACCAGTTGCGGGATGGCGTCCATCAGGATTTCCAGAAAAGAGAGCTGGTGGCGAATTTTACGTTCCACGGACCGCCGTCGGATGATGTTTCGAATGAGAAACCCCAGGACCACCAGCAACGTGAACAGACTGACCATGATCACCTGGAAAACCTGCTTGTCCAACTCGTAAAAGGCCTCGGGTTCATTGATGAACAGGCTCTCGGCCGGAACCTGGCGACGGCTGATGTCGCGCTGCAACAGCACCCGGTAGTCGAACATGTACTGGTCCACGACCTCGGAAATGACCGGTATTGCCGACGGGGACTCGCCTTCCAGGATGCGCAGGGCCATCTCCGCCGTAATCCTGCCATGGAGCTGGCCGCTCAGCAGGCGACCGCCGACCATCCCGTGGCCCAACAGAAACTCCCAGTTGCTGTAGATGGGCAAATCCGTGACCTGGGCAACGGCTGCCAGGACCTCCGAGGCGGACATGAATTGCCCGCCAACATTGTGGAAAAAAGGAATGAAGAACAGGAACGCGTCCCGCGGCAGTTCGCGAACCCGCTCTTGGACCTCCTTCAGGGAATAGTGCTCCCAGAATTCGAACTCCAGCCGATCCTGGAAATGGGGTTTTGCGGCGACGATCTGGTTGCGGATGGCCACTCCGGTAATCGAGGTGTCGCCGATGACCACCAGTCTGTTCTTGTTGGGGTGGATGCTCAAGGCCAATTCCAGGGTGTCCTGGATATTGATGTTTTCCAAAATTCCAGTGACGAAGGTCCGGTCAATTTCTTCCGGAGAGACATCGTTTAGGCCACAAAAAACAACAGGGATACCTGGAAATAAGCGGTCTCGGTGCTCCAGGATGAAGTTGTAGGCGTCATTGTCTGAAACGATGATGATATCGAAGTGTTCGTCGACGAATTTGTCCTGATAAAGCCGAAACAGGGTGCCGGCGATGATTTCATAGGGGTATTTCTTGGCGTCCATGTACTCGATCTGCAATTCAATGTGGAACCGGCCCTGCTCCAGTCCTTGCCGGATTCCCTCCTGCAGATGGTCCGACCAGGCATACCCGTTGTGGTAGGAGTTGAGGTAGAATACCCGACGCTTTTCCTGGCCAGGGTCAGGCTGGGAAGCAGCGGGAGTCATCATGACGGCCAAAAGCAGTCCGCTGATCGTGAATAGGATAATGTGACGCAACATGATGTTTTTGGTGAACATATAGAGTCGGCTCTCTGGTGGAATAGACCTCTTTTTGCATTACAACCCGAGCATCAAGAAGTCCGCATCATTTGCGGTGATATCCAGGCGATCCATGTGGGCCGGAATATCCGGGACAATGGAAACCTGTCGGATCTGCGGCGCGAGGCGATGAACCTGAAAGGGCATGGCCGGTTTCCAGGCATGGACCGAGCCGGTGAGCACGATCATCGTATGGTCCGGTTGGTTTTTCAGATAGTCCAGAGCATGGACGGCAAAGGCGGCGTCCCAAACCAGCTGGGCTTCACAGAAGCGCTCAAAGGCACCGGCGTGGCCGTCAGTACCGACGAACCGCCGCAAGAACGCTTCGTATTCCGGGTCGATACGGCAGACAATGGGGGGGAGGAGTCCCAACTCTTCTCTGGTCAGGGAGGCGAACCCCTGCCGGGCGACCTTTCGCGTGATCTCCCGAGGGACGTTCAGTCCGACCATGGGGACGCCGTGATCGCGGCAATAGATGAAAATGTCCCGGTAGGCCGACCAGAGGTTACCCCAATTACGGGTGAAGGCTCGGCTCATTTCCGATTCCGGAATTGCGCCGGCAACCCAGTCGTCCAGAACCTGCTGTTCGCGCTGCTGAAACATCTCCAGTCCGACGGCGATGGCCGTTCCTGAGGCAAGCATTTCTCTGATAATGGTCATTTGCGCGGCATGATGTCGTGGATTGCCATGGGCTTCACCGACGATCAGCAGATCGGCGCTGGAGAGTGCCGGCAGTATTTCGGAAAGCGTCGTGGCCCGGGAATGGTTCAGGTCCCAAAGCCGAAGCTCCTCCGCGGCACGGGACGATGCGGGGAAAACCGCCAGAAAAATAGCCAGGAGAAAGCTGGTGATGAGCCATGTCCCGTTGAATCCGGAACAATGGGAAGAAGATGCATTCATGGCTGAAGATCCTTGATGAGGGGTGAAGCCAAGGCAGGCCAGGCACCGCGTAGCCGGTTCTGGCCGCGGTAAAAACCAAGAAAACTGTCTTTTCCGTAGTGGGTAATTCGCCGGGCCGTATCCGCGACGGCTTCGGCGTCCAGATCCGAGCCGGGGCTGAGCAGGGCAACGACGCCACCTGTCTGTGTCGGATGGGGCAGGACCAGAAACAGGGTATCCAGGTCATCAGGGGCTGCGTCGGAATCAGGCCGCGGATCCATGTCTGGAGTTGCCGACGTGGTTTCAGAGATTGCCGTGGGTGTCCGCCGCGGTGCTGGAGCCGCAAGAGTATCCTCGGGGAGCAGGTTGGCGGCCCTCATTGGCCCTGTTGCCGGATGGGTCGCGTAGGCTTCGGGCACAACCACCAGGTCGCGCAATGATTCAGAAATGGGCAGACCGAAAAAAAGGAGTCGAGACGCTTGAATCGCGTGCTTCTGCACCTCGCGCTCATGGATGATGCGCGCCCGGGGCTGGTTCATGCTGCGCAAAAAACCGCGAACAATCTCCTCGGGAACGTGGTCCAAGGCGGCGCTGCGGATCACCAGCAGGTTGGATGCGCCTCGGATGCTGTTGACCGTGGGGGGAATTTCCTCTGGGGCCAGCAGGCGGAAGAGATGGTGCTCCGGGTCGATCAGCAGTCGCAGCGGCTCGTTTGGACTGGTAATGGCGATTGTGGCGGTCTCATCCTGGAGGTTTAGGAAGTGGACTACGGATCCGGAAGCGGTTTCCAGGTGTACGGGAACAGACAGGTGGAAATAGGGAGCGTTCTGGACAAGCTGGGCGTCCACCTGCCATCCCTGGCCCAGATGCCGAACCTGAACATCCTGTAGCCGCAAATCAGGTGCGCCGGGATTCAGGAGCCACTGCCGTGTAAAGATTTTCCGGGCCGATTCGCCTCTGTCGGTCGCTTCGTGGCCCGGCCCAAAGTTCCTTTCGGGGTTCCATCCGGCATGCGCAAAGGCATCAAACATATCCTGCCATGTGGCCTTTTGGAACAGCCATTGGTCATAGAAGGCGCGCAAGGCGTCCCAGAACGGCTCGTCGCCCATCTCCCGGCGAATCATGTGAATCAGGTACATGGCTTTGCCGTAGCCCACCACCTGGGAAGCCGGATCTGAACGGGACAGGAAGCGGGCAACCGCAAAGTCAGCCTGGCCTGCCGCCAACAATGCATAGTCGCGCAGAATGCGGACCCGGTATTCCCGCGCAGCCTCCAGGGATTTTTCCTCCTGGGCCAGGTAGTCGGCCACATAGGTGGTCAAACCTTCGCTCCAATTGCCCTGGCTGTAATCAACAAACACCCCGTTGCCCCACCAACAGTGGGCCACCTCGTGACGCAGGCTGGTTTCCGGAATAAAGGGCAGACGCAGGATGGCCGAGCCCAGCAGCGTGTAGGAGGGCATGCCGAATCCGGACGGGAAGAAATTTTCCACCACGGCAAAGTGGTCAAAGGGGTACGGGCCGTGGAGGTCTTCGTAGGTGGCCACATGCCGGGCGGAAGCCTCCAGGTAGATCGGGGCCAGGTGGTCGCTGTCCGGGGAAAAATAGGTGAAGATCGGCACTGATCCCGTCTCCAGTTGACCTTGGACATATCGCCCGGCGGAAAGCGGCATGCCCCGGCCGAGTTGGTCCACCCGCCAGCGCGAGATGCTCTGATCGCCATGGTCTGAATGGCCCAAAAGCCGACCGGCGGTGACCGCCAGAACTCCGGCTGGTGCGACGACTTCAAGATTGACAGGCGGATTTTGGTCCGGGGACCGGGGAAACCAGCCGCTTTGTCCCTGGAAAAAAACTCCCTGCTCCGTGATGGTGGCAGTGACACCGAAGCCGGTATTGTCCGTACTGAATTGGGACAAGGGCACCGGATCGTGAAAAATTCCCGAATAGGTGATGGAGAGCAGTGCGTCCTCACCGATCCTGGTCATGCCGGAAGTGATCCGTAATCGACCATTGTCAAATCGATGGGCCACCGGTTGGCCGTCGAGGTGCACGGAATGCAATTGCATCCGAGGGTGCAGGAAGTAATCCAGGGTTGCCGAGGCAATGGGGCCGTGCCGAATTTCACTTCGACCATGCAGGGTGCCGGTGGAGAGGTCCAGCTCAACACGAAGATCATGGGTTTGGGCGGATGCATTCTCGGCCGTGGAGGGGGGCTGGGACAGGGACTGGCTTTCGGCCTGCAGGGGGTAAAGAGTTGTCAGCAGAATCAGAACGATGGCCCAAAGCCGGTAGCGCGGTAAATTGATGGATCTGGTCAGCTTAGGACGTGTCAACCGTCCGTGACACGGTGCAGATTTTTGATTGAAGAAGCCACGGTTACTGCCTGGATTGCCGTGGAGCTCCGTGGCCAACTGCCCAAAACAAGGCGGTTTTGTGGGTGGTTGAATGCCGTCCGGGATGGGCGTAGGGTCGGTGGAGACGGAGAGGGATGGGGCATCGACATTGGACATGGTTACCTCGGAAAGAAGGGAAGGGGCGCGTGGCCGGTTGACTTCTGGTGTCCATCCCTATGCTGCGCGCTGGGGAAACAACACCGGGGAAACAACACCGGGTGAACAACTCGAAGGGCCGGGGCCGTGGCTTGCAGGTCATCAGCCGGGGTTGTGGCTTTCGTGACATCTCCTGGGTTTTCAAATTGTGATTCGCAAAATCCGGAAAGATATTTGCTTCAGCGCACCACTTGCAGGTTAATGGTAGTGATTGCCTCAGGGTTTTTCAATCCTTCAATCCTCGGGAGGGTGAATGCGTCAGAGCGATATTGAGCAAAGCATGTTTGGCACCACGGGACAAACGGTGACACGGGTCGGATTGGGTGGGGAAGGTGTACTGCGGACCCATGGCCATTACGAGCAGGCCCGTGCGGTTGTTGAACGAGCGTTGGCAAGGGGCATTACCTATTTTGACACCGCTCCGGCCTATGCCGGCAGTGAAGCGTACCTGGGGTCGATTTGGAAGAACGTCCCGGAGCGACGCACGGCGATTTTTCATACCTCCAAGTCCGCCCAGCGCAGTTACTCCGGAGCCATGCGTGACCTGGAACGGACCTTGGCCACATTGCACACGGATTATCTGGACTTATGGCAGATTCACGATGTGCGGGACATGGATGAGGTAACGACCATCGGCAGTGCGGACGGCGCGTTGCGCGCGTTTCTGGAGGCTCGGGAATCCGGCGTGGTCCGGCATATCGGTGTAACCGGGCACCATGACCCGGATGTGCTGACCAAATGCGTGCAGCTCTGGCCTCTGGACAGCGTGCTCCTTCCGGTCAATCCAGTGGAGGCTGTGCTTGGAGGTTTTTTGACGGAGACCTTGCCTGCAGCCAGGAATAAATCCATGGCCGTGGTGGCAATGAAGGTGCTGGGCGGAGGGCACTACCTTGCCTCCGAGCAGGGACTAACCGCGCAGGCGTTGCTTCGCTTCGCATTGGCCCAGGCAGTGGATGTCGTCATCGTGGGTTGCTCATCACCGGACGAGGTTGACCTGTTGGTGCAAACCGCCGGGATGACGCCCGCCATGGAGGAAACCGAGCAGGCCCGGCTGGTGGACATATTCCGGCCATACGCAGGCAGACTGGCCTTTTATCGCGGCAAAAAATGATCCTCACCCAAAAGCAGGAGGTCAAATCATGACGGTCAAAGAGGCTATCGCGGCCAGACGCAGTATCCGCAAGTTTACGGACGAACCGGTAAGCACAGCGCAGTTGGACGCCCTGCTGGAGGCGGCCAGACTTGCTCCGTCCAGCATCAACTGCCAACCGTGGCGGTTCAAGGTGGTCACGGAACGGGAGGACGTGGCATGGCTTGCCGGTATGCCGACCAAGGGACAGCGCTGGGTTGCCAGTGCCGGAGCCATCCTGGTCTGTTGCGCTGATGTGCAGCGATTCATCGATGATTCGGCGGCAAACGTGCGATTTCTGCGGGACAGCGGCATACTCCCTGCGGAAATGCTGTCCGGGCTGGAGGAATATCTGTCCCGCGCTGAATCCGCTCAGCCTGAGGTGCTCCGCTGGGCCGCAGCGGCCAATTGTTCCATCGCCCTGACCCAGGTGATGCTCCAGGCCGTGGAACTGGGATTGGGAACCTGTTGGATCGGGATGTACGATGAGGCTGCATTGAAGGAGCGATTTCAGCTACCTGAGGCGATGCCGATAACAGCCCTTCTGGCAGTGGGTCACCCCGCGGAGACACCGGAGCCGCGTCCCCGAAAAGCACTTGCGGACATTCTGATTGAATAGCCCTGTGCAGACCCAAAATAAAGCCGTCGGCGCGTTTTGCATCGACGGCTTTATTTTGGGAGCGATACAGAGATGGGAGGAGTTGGAACAGATAACGTGACGAATTTCTACTGGACGGAGATGAGACGATAAAATTTATGATCTTCATCCACGGCCTCGGAAAAGACGTTGTCCGGCTTGGGCAGGCCGGCAGCCTTCCAGGCCAGCAGGGGATCGAGAAATTGTTCCCGAACACAGTCTTTTGGTTGATGCAGATTCTTGCAGACGGCCTTCAGGATGGGGAACGCATGGAATTTCGTATAGTATTCCCGCATGAACTGGAGCATGGCCAAGGTCTGTTCGTTCAAGTCCGGTCCGTCATGGTGTTTAAGAATGGCCTTGGCCACATCTTCATTCCAACACTCCGGATCGAGCAAAAAACCGTCCTGGTCCACTTCACAGCTTTTTCCATTCAAATCGAGCTGGGGCATACGTTTCTCCTTGGCTATGGGCTTGGTGTTTGAAATGGGCGCTTTGGATGATGCGGCTTTTTGGTCAATTGCTGGCTTGTTTTGTTGCGTGTTGCCGCTTCAGGTTTCGTAAAATATTTTATCCTGGTTCGGCAAGGGAAATCGTCTGGAGAATTACCTGGGGAAGCTACCGTAAATTTTTCCTATCAGTGGTGCTCCTGCCGTCCAAACAGATTTCGGGGGGTCATAATCCCGGCCCAAAGAGGCCGCCGGTTCCAGGGGCACTTGGCAGGTTCTTCCGTTTTTGCCTTGAAGCCATCTTGCCCACATCGATCCGTCCAGCCCGCTCCGATGTGATGATTGCCTGTCTGTTTTGCCCGTTCCAGCGAATGCTGACGGCCCCGTGTTCCGCGGTGTTCAGCAGTGCAATGCTCTTTTTCACCAAAGATTGCCTGACCTCAGGATGGGGATGATTGAAGCGGTTCAAAAAACCGGTGCTGACCAGGGCAACGTCCGGTTGAACCATTTTGTAGAATTGGGGAGAGTGGCTGGTTCGGCTGCCATGGTGCGGGAGGACGAGCACCTCGGCCCTCAGGGCATCGGGCGCGGAAATATTTTGCAGCAGCGCCGCGATGGAGGGGAGCTCGATGTCTCCCGGAATCAGAGCCAGGGGCCGACCGTTCCAGACAAGACGCAACACAAGGGAGGCGTTGTTCTGGTTGTCCGCGGAAAGCCACTCCGGGCCTGGGTGAAGCACCTCCAGGTAGACGCCCCGGCCCAAGTCGATCATGTCGCCTTTGCGCCATACTGCCGTGGGAATCGTTCGGCGGGCCAGGATATCCTCCAGGATTTGGCCGTCCCGGCCTTCAGGACCGCTTCCTTGGGAGGCGAACTGGCGGACCTGGAAGTACCTCAAGGGGTGGAACAGCCCTCGGTAATGATCGAAATGGGCGTGGCTGAGGGCAATGCCGCCTAATCGCGGAGGCTGACCATGGGTCAGTACGGGCGTGATGACATTGCGGCCCAGGTCATAGTCCCAAGACCAGAATCCTCCGCCGTCCAGCAGCCAGCGCGATCCGCCGGGCAATTCCAGGAGAACGGCCTGGCCTTGACTGACGTCCAGCAGGCGTAACGTCACCTGGGAGCGCTGGTCGGAGATGATGGTGGAGAGGCCGGGCACAACAAGCAGGGCAATGGCCAGGACCATGGTCGCGGGTCTGATGCTTTGCGGTGAGCGCCACCAGGCGGCCGCGGCCAGAAGCAGCATCCAGTAGCCCAGGAACTGAGGCCAGAATGGTCTGGCAGGGATGGTCACCACCATCCAACCTGCCTGATCCAGGGCGGCCAAGCCGCCGACCATGCCTTCCAGAACAGCTGAAGCCATGCTCAGCAGCGGGGAAGCCATGGTCGCGGTCCATGGCGTGAGCAATGCCAACAGACCGGTCAGCCCCATGGGGAAGACCACCATGCCAAGCAGCGGCAGCCAAAGAATGTTCAGGTACAGGTGCGGACTGATCCGGCCGAAGTACCAGGCTTGCAGGGGCAGCAGAGCCAGAGTGGCCACGGTGCTCACGGCCAGAATGCCCAGGGCCGCGGCCAAGGGCTTTTGCCACCAGGGCCGCTGCGAGAAGCGCATGGCCTCGCGGCCCAGGGGCCAGACCAGAGCCAAGCCAGCCACGGCCAGGGCCGAAAGCTGCAGCCGCAGATCAAAGACAGTCAGAGGGGAAAGGAGCAGGATGAACAGCAACGCCAGGAACAATCCATCCAGCAGGACCCGTTGCCGATTCAACAGCAACAATACTCCCCAGGACGCGAACATCAGGGCCGCCCGAAGCAACGACGGCACAGCTTGTCCCAACCAGAGATATCCCAGCACCAGGGGAATGCTCAGAAGGACGACCAGTTTGGGTCTGGGCAGGCGCAGATAGAGCTGGGGTCGAATCCAGCCCAGGATCGTGGCGCCCAGCCAGCCCAAACCAACCACGAATCCCAGGTGCATGCCGGACAGGGCCAAGCTGTGGGCCAGGGAGGCCCGTTGGACCAGATCCATGGTTTCTGGGGCAAGCAGGGATCGATCACCCATGAGCAGAGCCAGGAGCATGGCTTGGCCTTGGCCGGAGGGTGTGGCTGCCAATATTTTTTCTCGAAGCAGGTTGCGGTATTCCCAGGCAGGATGGATGCTCCCGGAGTAATGCGGGACCGTATTCGCTTCCCGGGAATAGGCTCGGTGATAGATACCCTGGCGGGCCCAATAATCCTCGCTGCGATTCATGCCCGGATTGGCCATGCCCTGGATGGGGCGGATACGTAGAGCCACCCGGACTTCCTGTCCAGGGCCGGGAGTGTGGGGTGGACTTTGCCAGTTCCAGAGCAGTCCGCCGCCCAAGGGCTGGGGAGATTCCGAGGCCGCTGTTTCAGGGGGGTGGATCAGGACGTCGCGGAGAATAATCTGGTAATGGTTGCCTGGGCGAGGTCGAACTTCCACCACGTTCGCGGTGATGGTGGTTGGTGTCCGATGGTTGATTTCAGGCCGCTCCTTGCCTGGAGGGGGGGTGGGGTGGATATGGTGGACAGTAACTATACCGAAAACAAAAGCCAGAAGAACTGGAATCAGCGTGTAGGCTGTCCTTCCCGGGCTCGGGAGCCAGGCAGGAGAAGGTTCTTGTCGACTGGCTTGTGCATCCGCCTTGTTAAGCCGGGACAGGGGAGGTTCCCAGGAACCGATCAGTGTTGCAAGGTAGAGGCATAGGGCCGTGGCCCCAGGCACGGGCCATTCCCAGGCCAGCATGCCCAGTATCCAGGCACAGAGGAGATGCTGCCAGGGAAGCAGGCCCGGCCAGAGCCGCTGGGCAGAGAATTCCTGGGGAGTGATCTCTGCTGTACCGGTTTCCGGGGTGTTCCGAGGAGGAGGTTGGTCCTGAGGCATGCTTCCGCTCCCAAGAAAACGTTATTCCTCGTTACATGGCAAATGCGGTCTCCGGGTCGTCTTGGTTTTGCTGATCAAAAAGCAAACCCAGGTGGAGATCCATGTTGTTGATGATCGCGTGCCTGGCCTAGTCATGTTTTTGCAAGTTCCGCCACCCATTGAAACGCGGCTAAACCGCCGCGACCGAGCTGACGTTGGCGGCCGAAAAGCTGGCCATCTCGTTGAGCATGGCCGCGGAGGCCCGGAGGATGGGGATGGCCAATGCCGCTCCGGTACCTTCGCCCAGGCGCATGTCCAAGTCCAGGATGGGGCGGACCTGGAGCTGATCCAGGATAATGCGGTGGCCGGGTTCGGCGGAGCCGTGGGCGAAAAAGGCGTAGTCCGCAACTTGGGGCTGGATCTTCCAGGCAGCAACGTAGGCCGCCGTGGAGATGAAGCCGTCCACCACGATGGTCAGTTTGTGCCGAGCGCAACCCAGGATCAGGCCGGTAAGGCAGGCGATTTCCAGGCCGCCCAAGGCCGCGAGGGTGCGCAAGGGAGGAGCGGGAGGCAGTGCGTCCGTGTTGATGGACAGCGCCCGAGCGATGATCTCGGCCTTGTGCCGGACTTCCTGGGCCGACAACCCGGTACCCGGCCCGGTGATCCGCTCCGGCGCGCATCCCAGGTAGGCGCAGTAGAGGGCCGTGGCCGCGGTGGTGTTGGCGATGCCCATTTCCCCTGTGCCCACGGTAAGCACACCCTCATCAGCGGCCTGGTCGGCCAGGGCAATGCCTACGGCCACAGCCTTGGCGCAGTCCGTTTCGGACATGGCCGGCCCGAGGCTGAAATCAGCGGTTCCCGGCCTGACTTTCCGGCGCAGCAGCATGGCGGCGTCCGGAACACCGGTGGTGAAGTCGTCGTGGGCCACGCCCACGTCCACAACCCGCAGCTGTACCGCGGCAGTGTGGGTCAGGACGTTGATCGCGGCACCACCGCCCAGGAAGTTGCGGACCATCTGGGCCGTGACTTCCGATGGGAACCTGCTGACCCCCTGGGCCGCAACGCCGTGGTCCGCGGCGCAGGTGTAGATGCGGGCCGGATCAACCAGAGGGGCGAGGCCACGTCCCGCGTTTTGGCTGATCAGGGCCAGGTGCAGGGCCAGTTCTTCCAGGCGACCGAGGCTGCCCTGCGGTTTGGTCAGGTCGTCCAGTCGGGCCTGGATGGCGGACGTCGCGGCACGGTCCAGGGGAGTGACGGCTTCAAGGCAGTCCTGAAACAGGAGGGTGGCGGCGGGTGCGCTACGGACCGCTCCGAACTGGTTCATGACGAAAGTTCCAGGTTGCAGGTCGCCCCCTGGGGATAATCCTCTGGAGGCGTTTTCATGTGTACCGGTTGACCGGTGGACTGGAGTACAGCCTGCCAGTAATTGCTAACCGTGTTGATTCGCTTGCGTTTTCCAGCCACCAGGCTGAGCGGCAGGTGAATGTAATGGCCGTGCAGTTTGCTGACCACCATCCCTGTTTTGCCGGCCATGGCCGCATGAACCGCGTTCTGACCCAGGAACCCGCAGTAGACCCGGTCATTGGCATTGGCCGGAACCGAGCGGATGATATAGCTGGGATCAATGAATTTCAGGGTGTAGTCTCTTCCCTTGGACTTGAAGAACTTATCGATTTCCCGACGCAGCAGGCCGCAAATATCTCGTAGTACCGGGTTGCCAGAGGCATCTGTCTCACTGGAGGCGGCCAAAAGGTCCTGTCCGGCTCCCTCGGCCACCACCACCACAGCATGGCCGCGACGACGGATGCGTTCATCCAGAGCCTGCAAAAAGCCATTGGGGCCGTGGATTTCGAAGGGATCCTCGGGGACAAGGACAAAATTGACGTCTTTCAAGGCCAGTGTAGCCTGGGCGGCAATAAAGCCGGATTCCCGCCCCATGAGCTTGACCATGCCGATACCATTGGGAGCGCCCAAGGCTTCGGTGTGGGCGCAGCGGATGGACTCCGTGGCTTTTTCCACGGCAGTGTCGAAGCCAAAGGAACGCGGGACGAAATTGATGTCGTTATCAATGGTTTTCGGAATACCGATCACGCCGAGTTTCAATCCGCGCTTCGCAACCTCCTCTTGGATCTTCAAACTGGCCTGCATGGTTCCGTCGCCCCCGATCAGAAACAGGATGCTGACGTTCATTCGTTCCAAGGCGTCGACGATTTCCTCCGGTGATTGCGGTCCGCGGGAGGACGAGAGGATCGTTCCTCCGAATTCGTGAATGCTGGCCACCTTGTCCGGGGTGAGTTCCACAAGGTCGTGGCCATACGAAGGGATGAAACCTTGCAGGCCATAGCGAATACCCAGGGTGCAGGCCACTCCGTAGCTATGGTGGGCGGTCATGACCACGGCCCGGATAACGTCGTTGATTCCCGGGCAAAGCCCACCGCATGTGACGATGGCGCACTTGGTTTTTGGCGGATCGAAATAGAGTTTCTCGCGAGGACCGGCAGGTTCAAAATCGTAGGTTTTCATGCCGTTGGAGCCGGTTTCCCCCTCTTCGTTGGTCACAAAAAGTTGAACGCGTTGGTTGTTCTTGATGAATAGGGCACAATCCATGCGTGAATGGACTTTTGTTGGTCCTAAATCGAGAATTGCAGTCGAAATATCTTCTGATGCGGTGGTGTCTGTGCGTGATTCGCCCATGAAGATGGCCTCCTTGATGTCCTTAGTGTCGTCTGTATCGGATAGAGTGTATCGGATAGAGTGGCCTGGATGGCCTTTTGCAGCGTATCGCTGTGATACGCAACGCCTGAAGTGCTTTGTGAGCATTGATTCGGTTGAAGTGTGCAGCAATCTCTCCGGGTGATTGGTGCCGGCAGGTCAAAAGTATGAAGCAAACCCGGTGGAATGGCAAATTAACGGGTTTGCCATGGTGTGGGAAGGTAGGGTATTCGCCAATCGTCCAGGGAGATTCTTGCCGTTATCCACTGCCGCAAGGTCGGCACCAGCGATGTATGGAGCGCGATGCCGGTTGACTCCCATTGAAATGGACTGTGTTACGCCGCGTGACGGACTCATGGTCTGGATACCGCTGCAGATTGAGCAGTCGGGAACAAGCCAGGATATCTTGACACAAAATTCCCAATCAGATACTCGTTTTCTGCATTGAGAATATACGGACCATAGCGGTTTTGTTCAAAAAAGTATGAGCCTGACTATCCATGGCGATTGGAAGCGGAGGGAGTTTCCTTCGTTCTCCTCGTTTTTTCAATGATCTGGGTTTGCTTCTGTCCGGTGTATGGCCATTGATTCGCGAAACGTTGACGGTCCCCAAAGGTTCTCTTCTGCCCCTGGACTGATAACGGCGACGAAGGCGCATGCGCTTTTTTTCATTAACTCCTCACCACCACCTCGGCCAAGCTCATGACCAACGATATCTTTGAATTGCTAAAAGAAAACAGGGGGATGCTGGTCGATCGCTGGACGACGTTGACCCTGCAAACATATCCCAACGAAAGCGCACGATTTTATTCCAAAGAAAAGGATCAGTTTCACAACCCCGTCGGTCATGCCATGAGCAAAGGGCTTGCTGAGATCTTTGAGGCCATGCTGGTTGGCAGGGATATTCAACAGATTCGCCCTATGCTGGACAGTATGGTCAGGATTCGGGCCGTTCAGGGTTTTGCGCCATCCAACTCCTTGGCTTTTCTTTTGTTTATCAAAAAAATCATTCGCGACGAACTTGGTGCGGAGATTCAGGCCAAGGGGCTGGAGCAACAGCTCGCGGCCTTTGAGGAACGGGTCGATGGCACATTGCTGGTGGCCTTTGATGTCTATTCCCAGTGTCGTCAGACCCTTTCCGACATCAAGAACAGCGAGTTCATCAATCGGCACGTCCAGCTCCTGAAGCGGGCCAATATGGTGAGTGAGGAAACCCGTCTCTCCTGACGGGGTGGACGATCATTAGAACGCAACCACTGGAGCATCAACGCAAAGCGAGGTAGGGAAATGGCAGTGTGGTATTCATTGTTACTCGTCTTGGGAATGTCCCTTTTTGTCTACCTGGGAGCCGGTTTGCTCGGTTTGCAGGCCATTTTCGGCATCGTCGTTCCGTACGCCGCGATTCTGGTCTTTTTGATTGGATTCAGCATGCGGATACTGGGGTGGGCTCGGTCGCCCGTTCCCTTCCGGATACCCACGACCGCCGGACAACAAAAGAGCCTGGGTTGGATCAAGCCCTCGAAAGTGGACAGCCCGTACACCACCTGGGGCGTCGTTGGGCGGATGGCCATGGAAGTTTTGCTGTTTCGGTCCCTTTTTCGCAATACCAAGGCGGAACTGACCGAAGGAAAACTGGCCTATGGTTCCAGCAAATGGCTCTGGCTGTTCGGTATCCTGTTTCACTATACCTTCTTGACGATCGTCATCCGGCACCTGCGTTTTTTTACCGAACCTGTTCCATTTTTCGTTCAGGCCCTGGATCGGGTTGACGGCATGTTGCAGATCGGTTCTCCGGTCATCTACCAGACAGACGTCATTCTGGTTGCCGCCCTACTCTTTCTGCTCATTCGGCGACTGGTCAACCCGCAGATGCGCTACCTCTCCCTGCCCGCTGACTATTTTCCGTTATTTCTTATTCTGGGAATCGCCCTTACCGGCATCATGATGCGCTACTTCGCCGTCTTCAAAGTTGACTTGTTGAGTGTCAAGGTGCTGGCCATGGGCTTGGCCACGTTCAATCCCACGATTCCCGAGGGTATCGGGGTCATGTTCTACATCCATTTGTTCCTGTTCAGCGCCTTGCTGGCCTATTTTCCCTTCAGCAAGCTGATGCACCTGGGCGGTGTTTTTCTCAGCCCGACTCGCAATCTGCCCAACGACAGCCGTATGGCCCGTCATGTCAATCCCTGGAACGCCCCGGTGAAGGTTCATACTTATGAGCATTACGAGGATGATTTCCGGGAGAAAATGATCGAGGCGGACCTCCCCGTGGAAAAGCAGGCCTAAGCGGCTTCGCAGCAGCTGACGGCAAGCAATAGGTAACAAGATAAGGAGTCGTTATGTCACAAGCGCCAAAGCCAGAAGAATTACTCCGGGTATCGCATATCCCCCCCAAGAAAGACTGGATGGATCCCCGGGTGGACCTCGTCCCTGGAACATGGGGGTATCCAGGAAAGGCCAGCAGCCTGGAAACCCTGGGTCTGCCCAATCCTCGGGAATGGAACCCAACGGACGAAGACTGGAAACTGCCTCCGAACTGGAAAGAGATTATTCATGAAGGCCTCAAGGAGCGGCTGGAGAAGTATCGTTCCCTGAAGATATTCCTGGACATCTGTGTGCGTTGCGGAGCCTGTGCCGACAAGTGTCATTTTTTTATCGGCAGTGGTGACCCCAAAAATATGCCGGTATTGCGGGCGGAACTGCTCCGTTCAATCTACCGCCAGGATTTCACCATGGCCGGCAAGATTCTGGGTACCTTTGCCGGTGGTCGCGAACTCACCGAGGACGTGATCAAGGAGTGGTTTTACTACTTTCACCAATGTACCGAGTGTCGACGCTGTTCGCTTTACTGTCCCTACGGCATCGATACCGCGGAAGTCACGATTATTGTCCGGGAACTGCTCAACCTGATCGGTGTGAATATTGACTGGATCCTCGGCGCCGCGGCCAACTGCTACCGGACCGGGAACCATCTGGGTCTCGAGCCGCATACCTTTAAGGGCAATATTGAGTATCTGGTGGACGATATCGAGGAGTATGTCGGTGTTCGCCTGAACCCCACTTTCAACCGGAAGGGGGCCGAAGTCCTGTTTATCGCTCCATCCGGTGATGTTTTCGCCGATCCCGGCATCTTCACCTACATGGGCTACCTGATGCTTTTCGAGCATATCGGGTTGGACTACACCATCAGCACGTATGCTTCCGAGGGGGGGAACTTTGGCCTGTTCACCAGCCAGGAGACCATGAAACGGCTCAACTCAAAGATGTACGCCGAGGCCAAACGACTGGGCGTCAAATGGATTCTTGGTGGTGAGTGCGGGCATATGTGGCGGGTGCTGCACCAATATATGGATACGATGAACGGTCCAGCCGATTTTCTGGAAGTTCCCAAATCTCCAATAACAGGGACCGTGTTTGATAACGCCAAATCCACAAAAATGGTCCATATCGTCGAGTTCATGGCCGACCTGATTCATCATGGGAAGCTGAAGCTAAACCCCAGCCGCAACGACTATCTGCGAACGACATGGCATGACTCATGTAACGTTTCCCGCGGCATGGGCATGTTCGAAGAACCGCGCTACGTCCTCAAGAGCGTGTGCAACAACTTCTTTGAAATGCCGGAAAATACCATTCGTGAACAGACGTTCTGTTGCGGTGGCGGAACCGGCCTGAATGCCGGCGAGTTTGAGTACTTGCGGATGATGGGCGGGATGCCCCGCGCGTTCGCTGTCAAGCATGTGCAGGAAAAGCATGGCGTGAATCGCCTGGTCAACGTTTGCGCATTGGACCGGGCCATCCTGCCGCCACTGATGGACTACTGGGCTCCTGAGGTTTCCGTCTCCGGGTTGACGGAACTGGTGGCCAATGCTTTGGTCATGGAAGGGGAGCACGATCGGCTCACCGATCTGCGCGGCGAGGACATTCCAGGCATGGAGGGGGATGAGTAATGTATAACGCTGGTAAAATTATCCCAGGTTTGCTGATTTTTCTTGGACTGGTTACGTTCCCGTTCTGGTCGAATCTCGGGCGGGCGTATGACGTTCCGGAACTGGTCATGCCCGAGGCGGAGGAAGAATGTGTTTTGGCAGGCGACTGGATGCGGGCCAACCACATGATTCTTCTGGATGACTGGCGGGATCTGGCGGTTCGGGACAATAAGCGCTTGTTCACCAACGACGCGGGGAAGCGCTTTGACATGAGCTTGACCAAGACCTGTCTGTCGAGCCAGTGCCATGCCAACAAGGATACGTTTTGTGATCGATGTCACGACGCCCTGGCCATCACCCCGAATTGTTGGGATTGCCACGTCGTACCGACAATAGGGGAGGAATAAGCCATGGCCATAAATCGTAGAACGTTTCTGAAGGCAGCCGGTCTGACGACTCTGGCCGGCGTGGCCGGACACGCGGCGATGGAGCTGTTGACTCCCGGAGCGCTGGAGGCAGCGCGACCTGAAAGTGTGGGGAGATTTCCCGAGGAATTGACCGCAAAGCGCTGGGCCATGCTCATCGACACGGAAAAATTTACCACGGCGCAGACATTTCAGCGTTGCATTGATGCCTGTCATGTTTTGCACAACGTTCCGCACATCCCAGGAGATAAAGAGATCAAATGGCTGTGGACCGACAGCTTTAAGCATGTCTTTCCGGATCAACAGCACGACCTGATTCCGGAAGCCATCAAGAACCAGCCTTTTCTGGCGCTGTGCAACCATTGCGACAATCCTCCCTGCGTTCGGGTCTGCCCGACCAAGGCCACGTTCAAGCGCGATGATGGGATCGTGATGATGGACATGCACCGCTGCATCGGCTGCCGTTACTGCATGGCAGGTTGTCCTTACGGCGCGCGCAGCTTCAACTTCTGGGATCCCAGGCCGTTCATCGCGAACATTGATCCCTACTACCCAACCCGAATGATCGGCGTGGTGGAAAAGTGCACGTTCTGTGAAGACCGACTGGCCAGGGGGCAAATCCCGGCTTGCGTCGAGGTTTCGGAGGGCGCTATGCTTTTCGGTGACCTGGACAACCAGGACTCCGAGGTCCGTCGGGTGCTACGGGAACGGTTCAGCCTGCGTCGCAAGCCTTCCCTGGGAACCAAACCCCACGTCTTCTATCTGATATGAGGTGAGCAAACATGTTGGAAAAAGCTTTACAGGGAAACAAGGCGTACTGGGGATGGATCTTTACGCTCCTGGTCGCCATCGGCATCGGTTTTGGCTTCTATGTCGTACAGTTGCAGCAGGGCCTGGGGGTCACTGGCCTAAACCGGGATGTATCCTGGGGGCTGTACATCGGGCAGTTGACATACATGGTCGGCATCGCCGCCTCCGCGGTCATGCTGGTTTTACCGTACTATCTGCATAACTATAAAGCATTTGGGAAGCTGGTCATTTTTGGTGAGTTCCTTGCCGTCTCCGCGGTTATCGTCTGTCTGCTGTTTGTTGTTGTCGACCTCGGTCAGCCGCAACGCCTGATGAACGTTGTTCTCCATCCCACCCCAAATTCGGTTTTGTTCTGGGATATGGTGGTCTTGAACGGGTATCTTTTCCTGAATATCATCATCGGGTGGGCTGTACTGCATGCCGTGAAGAAAGGTGTTCGCCCGGCATCATGGCTCAAAATCCTGATCTACGTCTCCATTCCCTGGGCCGTGAGCATCCATACGGTAACGGCGTTCTTGTACGCCGGCCTGCCGGGGCGTTACTTCTGGCATGACTCGTTGCTGGCGGCCAGCTTTCTGACTGGCGCGTTCGCCGCCGGTCCCGCCTTGCTGCTGTTGATCCTGATGATCGTGCAAAAGGTTTCGGATTTGAAAATTCCCAAGGAAGCGACCCAGACCCTGACCAAGATCATCACCTATGCCTGGGCCATCAATCTTTTCATGTTGCTCTTGAAGATTTTTTCCGCCTACTACAGCCAGTATCCGGCCAAGATGGCCACGTTTGACTATCTCTTCGGCGGAGTCGGTGGGGAACAGATGATGCCCTGGATGTGGAACTTTGTCTTCCTGAGTGTCGTTTCACTTGTCTTGCTGGTTATTCCGAGCACCCGGAACAATCCCATAACCATGACCATTGCCCTGGTCATGGTCGTTTTCGCCGGCTGGATCGACAAGGGGTTGAGTCTGGTTATCGGAGGCTTCATTCCCAACCCCTTCAAGGTTCATACGGAATACTGGCCCACGATTCCGGAATTTTTCATCACCGTGGGCGTGTACGCTGTGGGTCTGCTTATTCTGACCATCTTGTACAAGGTTGCCCTGGCCGTGCAGCGTGAAAACGCATCCTAGGCTTTGACTTGTTGCAGGAGATAAAGCCCGTCGCGAAACACCCTCGCGGCGGGCTTTGCTTTGGCTTGCTCAGGTTCCTCTCAGGAGGTTCAGGCTTTTTCTGCAAGCATGGAAAATACTGACAATACGCGTATCGAGTCATTTTTTTTCATGGTCAGGATCATCATTCACACTCTTGACATAACCCACCAAACATCACAAGAATATCTGGTCGTTCAGTGATCTGTAAGGAACACAGGACGTCTCCGGTGGGTGTTCTTCCGGAGTTTGACCATCATCTTACGGGATATGTATCTTTTGTTTACGAGGAGAGGGCACTGTCGACCGCGGAACAGGACGAACGTGTCCATGGCGTCGAAACCGCGACGTCGGAGCAACACAACCTGCCACGGAAGCAAACCGCGGCGGACTTCACTACTAACTGGAGGTAGAAAATGGGTTGGAAGATTACCGTCGATGTCGACAAATGTACGGGTGATGGCGAATGTGTGGATGTTTGCCCCACCGAAGTTTACGAATTGCAGGACGGCAAGGCTGTTGCTGTGAACGAAGAAGAGTGTTTGGGCTGTGAGTCGTGTATCGAGGTTTGTGAAACCAATGCCCTCACGGTCGAGGAAGTTTAGTCGCTGACGTTCCTCAAAAAATCAATTGTTTGCGCCAAAAGGAGGGTCACCCTCCTTTTGGCGTTTTTAGGAGCCCCTCATGCCTCCGGATTTTTCCCCTTTTTTCAGCAAATACGAAAAGCTTTTAGCGGATGTGGACAAGGTTTTCGCCACGGTTCGAGAGCAACACCCGGATTGCGTCACTTGCGCGTCGGGTTGCAGTGACTGCTGTCATGCCCTGTTTGACCTGCCCTTGATTGAAGCCTTGTATCTCAACCATCATTTTCATGCGAATCTCCCACAGGAGAGCAAGGATCGGATACTCACCAAAGCCGACCAGGCTGACCGCGCATCCTACAAGCTGAAGTTTCAGGCCCACAGAAAGCACCGGTCCGGCGAAGAGCCTGAGACCATCCTCGAAGATATGGCCAAGCAGCGGGTTCGGTGTCCCCTGCTCAACAGTCAGGATCGCTGTGACCTCTATGACCATCGACCGGTTACATGTCGTCTGTATGGCATTCCGCAAGAGGTCAATACCAAGGCTCGAACCTGTGTCTTGTCCAAATTTACACCCGGAACGCCGTATCCCACGGTCCATGTGGACAAGATTCATCGCAAGCTTGCTGAGTTGAGCATGGAACTGGTGGCTTCAATGAACACGAAGTACAAGCAAATGGCCGACATTCTTGTTCCGCCCTCCATGGCCTTGTTAACGGTGTATGACGACGAATACCTCGGCCTGCAGAAAGGTGAGTGTGCATCGAGTGGATGTTCCTCCGGAGCGTGTTCTTCAGGAAATTTAGGCTCTGAAAAAAAGCTGGGATGTACTTGTGGTCCCGATGGATGTGATCCTGGGAGTTGTGAGCCATGTCGGAAATGAGTGAGCAGCAAGATCAAAAGCGGGCAATTTTCGAGAGTCTCTCCGACAGAGCCAAGAAATATGTGGCCAAGGTGGGCTACGATAAGTGGGATCCGTTCCAGCTTCCAAATGATCCCCTTGATCTGCGCAAATTTACCACGGACAAAACAGCACGGGCCATGGCCATGGGATTTTTGCAACAACGCAAAGAGGAGCATTACTCCAATACCTATGCCAAGGCTGTTATGGATATGTGTATGGGCCTGATGGACAATGATGAACGCTATCTGGCCATGTACGAATTCTCTCGCTGGTATCAGAGTCAGCCTCAACCCCATGAAGAGGTGCTCGACCAACGTACTTTCCGTCGTGATTGATGCAGAACAAATGGTTTTGGCATGATCAGGCCGTGTCCTTAAATACCGCAAAGGTCTCGGAACTTATCGAATAACCTGCAACCGCTTGCCACCCCAGACGAATAACCGGCAAAACACCGGAGAAAATATGACCGAATCCACGAACATTGATGCATTTATCCGAGAGAAGAAAGATCAACTCGCACAAAACGACGATTGTGGTAACTCCCATTATAACCTCGGTGTCGCGTACTTGTCCCAACGTAAGTGGAGAGAAGCCGAGGAAGAGTTTTTCGCCGCTGTGGAATCCACGCCGACCTTGGCCGAGGCATATGTGCAGCTTGGTGGAATCCGAATGTACCAAAATGATCTGGAAGGATGCCTGTACTTCAACCAAAAAGCGGTGGAAGTGCGGCCCAAATTTCCGGTGCCATATGGCAACATCGGCTTTGTCCATCTGCAGCAGGGGGAGCCGGAAAAGGCCTTGGAGCCTTTAAAACAGGCTCTTTTGCTGCAACCACGCTTCATCCAGGCCCATACGACCCTGGCCAGTGCGTACTACGCCCTGGGCGACCTGGAAAAGAGCATTGATCATTGCGAGCGAGCGTTGAAGGTCGAGCCTCGTTTTGCTCCAGCCTATAACAATCTTGCGCTGTGCTACTTCGATCAAGGCAAGTTCGATCTGGCCCTGGAGAACATGGACAAGGCCCTGGAGTATGGATTCGAAGTGGTTCAGGAATTTCGGGACCGGCTGGAGGTCCACCGTTCATCGTGACATTTTTGGCGCTTAGCTGAGTGTTGGAAAAATCCTGATCCACAGACCGTTCAAAAATCCCAAGTGCAAGAAGCAAAAAAAGGTCGATACGTATTTATTTATACGTGAGATTTTGCACTTTTTGCAGCGACGCAGCAATTGGGAGTTTTTCAACTGCTGGGGTGGAAGATTTCCATGGAAATAAGACACAAGGCATGAGGATATGGCGACATTCCGATCCATGAAGCAGGAATTTTCCAGCTTTCTGCCCCAGGACAACTGGCAAGCTCAGCTGGAAGCCTATTATGTGCTGCCGCTACGCAAGGTCCTGGGGCCGCTTTTTTCACTTTTGCTGGCTCCGGAACCGCTTTTGAAATGGCGCGCGGTTTCGGCTTTTGGTCTGACAGTGGCTCGATTGGCGGAGCGAGACATGGAGTCGGCACGCATTATCATGCGCCGATTGATGTGGAATTTGAATGAGGAATCCGGTGCCATCGGGTGGGGTGCGCCGGAATCCATGGGAGACAGTTTGGCCCGATGTACCCGGTTGGCCGTGGAGTTCCATCGTATCCTGATTTCCTACGCCCAGGAACCCGAACGCGGGGACGGAAACTATCTTGACCATGAACCGCTGCGTCGTGGGGCCTATTGGGGCATGGCTCGTCTGGCTGAAGTCCGCCCTGACCTTGTTCAGCAGGGGCTGCCGACATTTTTGGGGCTTCTTGCAGATGCGGACCCCTTGGTCAGGGCTTTGGGGGTCTGGGGGGTGGGTTCAGTGGGCAGCACGGAAGAGGATCTGAATGCCCTGCGGGCCATGCTTGCGGACCAAAGCCCCGTCATGGTGTATCGCAATGACCAATTGCTGGACTCTAACATCACCTCTCTTGCCCAGGAAGCATTGGACAGATTCAAGCAGTAATTGTCCCCCCCGCTCGCAACGCCATCTGGCGCATTCAGCGAGCTGCATCCTGCCGCAATCAAGTTTGGTCGCCCTCAGGACCATTCTTGAGAAATCTTCGTGCCGCGACGACGAAATTCTCAGCCCACGTTGGAACCCCCAAGGCGTGAAGATGGGTGTAGCAGGCAAATGTATTACGGAAAATGAGCCCGTCTTTGTTCTGGTCAATGCCAGTGCCTCGTTGCATCTCCAAAGCGTAAGACATCTCTGGTGGCACTGGACTGACACACTTGGAGTAATGGAATTCATGTCCGGTGAATTCCAGCCCCACGGGATGAAAGGGGTTGGGTTGGACGACTTTGGCCACGGTATAGCCATGCCCCTGTGGTTTAGCGCAGAGCATGGTCTGGACCGGGAAAACACCAGCCATCGGGTACACTGTTTCGCGACAGATCAGGCTTTGTCCAAGATACATGAATCCCCCGCATTCGGCGTAGATGGGCAATCCTCGCCGCGCATGCCGGTGAACCATGGTTCTTGTGGACTCATTTTGGGCGAGTTGTTCGGCCTGGGTCTCGGGAAAGCCGCCTCCGAGATAGAGTCCATGGATTTCCGGCCACACCCTGGGGGTGAGTAGGCTAAGTTCCACTAATTCCGCACCATGTTTACGGAGTTCCGCCAAGTTTTCCCGGTAGTAAAACCACAAAGCCGCATCCCGAACCACACCGATGCGTACGGAGTCTTCTGGGGGAGCTGTGTGCTGCGCCATGCGCAGGCCGGATGATTGGCCACATCCGGTGCGAACCGGCTGAGAATTTGCCCGGTTGTGCTGCTGTACGCCCAAGGTGGCCGCACTGGCATCCGCACACCCGGCGAAATTGAGGCAATTGTCTTGAAGCTTAGCATCAAGTTTGTCCGGTAGCGGGGTAGTGGTTGCCCGTGCGGCAATCGTGCGCAGGGCCTGAATGTCCAGACATTCACGGGCGATAGTGGCCAGGTGGCTCAGGGTGGCTTCAGCCTCCGCGCACTCCTGGTCGGATACAAGGCCCATATGGCGTTCTGGAATGGGGTCTGGCTTGATTTTAGGCAGGATGCCAACCACGGGAACATCCGTATACTGCTCAATGCACTGCCGCAGGATTGTCTTGTGGCGGGTTCCCGCGGTTCGATTGAGGATTACTCCGGCGAGGTTCAGTTTGGGCTCAAAGGTACGGCAACCCAGGACCAAGGCCGCCACGGTGCGGGTCATCTTCGTGCAGTTAATGATCAAGACCACTGGTGCACGCAGACGTTTGGCCAATTCAGCCGTCGAACAGGAGCCACTGGTGTCCTTGCCGTCGAACAACCCTCTGTTTCCCTCGATCAGGGCAAAGTCGACCGAAGCGGATTCCCGAAGGAAGAGCTGCACGAGAGCCTCGTGGGGCATCATGAACGGGTCAAGATTGGATGTCTCCCGGCGGGCAGCCAAGCTAAGCCAGGCGGCATCAATATAGTCCGGGCCCTTTTTGAACGGCTTGACCTGGAGTCCAAGATCGACCAGCGCGCGGCACAGGCCCAGGGAAAGGATGGTTTTGCCCGCTCCCCCGCTGAGACCGGCAAGAATCAGGCGAGCTGGGTTGTCCACGGAGTGTATGGGGGGTGCAAGAAGGTAGCTTTTGGGAGAAATGAGGGGCAGGATGAAGCTAGTAAAGGGGGCAACCCAAAACAGTTCGTCTTCTGGATATCGTGACCTGGGGAGAGCAGGTGCGTCACCCAACGCCAGAAAATGTTGATTGCGCTGGTTGAAGTGTTTTATCTTTAACGATATCGAGGAGATGACGCGATATTCTGGGGACCCCCGTGGAATCGGGGTGCTACTCGCCTTCCCCGGCTTGCTGCTTGCCGGCACCTTTGAGGCCGTAAAACGTGGTGCTGCCGCTGGACCAGTATTCCAGAATTTCTTCGTTGACCATCTGCCCCAGAAGTTTCTTGACTTGCAAGGTTTTCATTTCCGGAACAAAGGCGGTCAAGTCCTTGAAGTAGAATTTGGACTTGCTTTTGCTTTTGGATTTTATGCCGTCGATAATGGCTTGTTTTGCCGCTTCTTGGTCCATGAGAGACTCCTCGATTTTGGAACAGCCTGGGGGCGGGATGCCCCCAGGCAATAGTGACAGAATGGATTAGAACTTGAAGTTCGTGGTCTGGCGCCAGGTTTCGTAGGCAGGATCGCGGAAATCGTCAATCAAGTGCCAAGTGAATTCCAGATCGCAGACCTCGAAGAAGCGCTCCCAGCCGATACGCTCGGCCCATTCGCCCAGACGCTCGTACTTGTGTGCGCCCTTGGAGTAGGCTTCGACGATCTGGCGAACTTTTTTGACCAGTGTCGGCCAGCGGGGTGGTTCGTTGGGCACGAAGTCCACGACGACCTTGGAGAACTTGGGGTTGCTGATCCGGTTGGAGACCTTGCCGCCAACCATGATGATCAGGCCATCGCCGCCCTGGCCATCGGACAGCGGCAGGGCCGGGCACATGGTATAGCAGTTGCCGCAGAACATGCAGCGCTCATTCTTGATGGCCACGGAGTTGACCTTGGTGCCGTCGGGCAGGTCGACCTTGGTCGGACGGATGGCGGCTGTGGGGCAGGCTGCCACGGCCAGAGGTACTTCGCAGATCTGGTCCAGAATCTTGTGGTCGATGATCGGCGGCTTGCGATGGTAGCCGACAAAGCCGATGTCTGAGCAGTGCACAGCACCGCACATGTTCACGCAGCAGGCCATGGAGACGCGCAGTTGTGCAGGCAGACGCATCTGGGTGAACTCATCAAACAGGTCGTCCATGACGGCCTTGACCGTCCCGGATGCGTCGGAAGCAGCGGTGTGGCAATGCACCCACCCCTGAGTGTGGATGATGTTGGTCATGCCCGCACCGGTGCCGCCGATGGGGAATTTGAAGCTGCCGCCAGTATGCTTGCGGCTGAGCAGGTCTTCCTTCAACGGGGCCACTTTGTCCTTGCTGTCCACCATGAACTCAACGTTGTTCCGGGTGGTCCAGCGGACATGTCCGCCACAATGCTTGTCGGCGATTTCACAGATTTCACGGATTGTCTGCACACCCATCAAACGGGGAGAGCCGACACGGACGGTATAGACCTCGTCGCCGCTCTCGGCCTTGTGCATCAGCACGCCGGGCTCGAGGATCTCATGGTACAGCCATTTGCCGTAGTTTTTCTTGATGACTGGCGGCAGAAACTCTTTGTAATCCTTGGGGCCGATATCCGTAATCCGGTCTTTCATCGGCTGTTTCGGATCGTATCCTGAAGAAATGAATGCCATTTGTATAACCTCCTGGGCTCGTTACATTTTGTGACGGCTTCTGTAGTCTTCGATCTTCCGGTCCCAACCGCCGGTGACCTCTTCTTCCTTCCAGAAGATGTACGGGTTGGTCCGCGGCTCCTGAACCACACGGGCATCAACTTCAACTTCCAGGACCTGGAGGATTTTGTAGAGACCGATGCGCTTCATGGTTTCACCGACACGCTCGCGGTTTTTGCCCTCTTCCATCCAGAATTCAAACAGCTTCTCAATCAGGTCCTTGATCTCGGTGTACGGAGATTCGCACTTGATGAAGGGAACGACCAGGGTGCCCATCTGGGCGCCGTCCAGGATCGGAGCCTTGGCGCCGAGGAGCAGGGCGCAACCGGTATCTTCGCCGATCCGCAAAGCGCGAGGCATGGCGTTGATGCAGTGCATGCAGTGGTTGCACTCTTTGTCGTTGATCTTCAGGGTATCGCCTTCCATCCACATACACTTGGTCGGGCAGAGATCAATGATTTCCTTCTGGATGTTGAACTTGCCCCAGTCGCGACCGGCATGGGCGCCGCCGTTCGGAGGAATTTCACCGCCAATGTAGGCTCTGACCGCTTCCTGGTTGATCCGAATGTTGTCCTTCCACAGACCGATGAAGGACAAGTCGGAACGGGCGATGGAGGCCACACAGCCGTTGGGGCAGCCGTCCATCTTGAACTTGAACTTGTAGGGGAAGGCCGGACGGTGCAGGAAGTCCTGGAACTCGTGGGTCAGATCGTTGCAGAGATCCTGGGCATCGATGCAGGAGTACTCGCAACGGGACATGCCCAGACAGCAGGCCGGGGTGCGCAGGTTGGAGCCGGAGCCGCCCAGGTCGGTGTCCAGGTTGTGGGTCAATTCATAGAAGATTTCTTCCAACTGTGGGGTGGTGGTGCCCAGCCAGACGATGTCCCCGGTGGAGCCGTGCATGTTGGTCATGCCGCTGCCGCGGAACTCCCAAAGATCACAAAGTTTGTTCAGGAACTCCGTGCTGTAGTACAATCCGGACGGCTGGTTGACGCGGACAGTGTGGAAATGGGCCACGCCGGGGAACATTTCCGGCTGGTCGCAGTAGCGACCGATGACGCCCCCACCGTATCCGAAGACGCCGACAATGCCGCCGTGCTTCCAGTGGGTCTCACCATCAGTGTAGGAGAGTTCCAGCACGCCCAACAGGTCGTCACAGACGTCCACGGGGATCTGATACTCAACGCCCTTTTCGTTCTTCGCCCTGGACTCCGCTTCCCGCTTGATGTCGGAAACAAAGCTGGGCCAAGGACCTTTTTCCAGCTCGTCCAACAACGGGGTCTTGTGTTTCGCCATTGTTCTGCCTCCTCGAAGGGTTTTTGGGGGTTCACCACAACAAAACATAAGGGGCCGACAACCTTTATCCGCTGGAATGCATCCAACGGATCCGACTTTGGCGGCCTCCTCGCTGTGCAAAATGAATCCAATGACCAAAGAAGCTCAAAAATGCTTCGTGAAAATTATTACAACCGTAAAGTCCTTATTGTCAAGGCAATGAGGGATTTTTGAAGAACACACGGCTCAATGGATGGAGGAAAGAGAGCTCAAGAAAAGCCCTAAAAACGATAAACAGTATTTTTTAGGAGATTGATTGTGAAGCATCGCGATAAACCTTCCAACCGTAACTGCTGGGCAGTGTCCTGCTGTTGTAAATTTTCCCTTCAGCTCGAAATGGCCGTAACTTGTTGTTCAGGAGCTGAATCTGGTCGGCAAGGCGCCGTTTATAGGGAAACAGCTGGGATGCGCTCTTGCGTTCCTCCAAAAAAAGAATGACTTGGATACGAGGAGGACGTTGATTTTGAAAAAGGGCTCGAGTGAAGGGGCGTAATTCAGGGATGTCCCATCGCTGGGCTGCAAAAAGGCCGGATAGGGTATCTCTGACTTTCTGGGCAACCTCCGCAACCAGTCGGCCGGAAAGCAGACGCTGACGGTTACGGGACTCATGGCCGGTCAGATCCTTGACCTCGATGAGCATCACGTCCCCTGTGGAACTTGAAATGGCGCTTGCCGTGGGGCGCAAGGTCAGGAAATCCACTGCCTTGGTTCCTTCGACGCGGAGCATTGTGCTGCGATAAAATTTTGTGTCATCATATTTGCAAACCATGACGCTTCGGGAAAAACGGAAAAGCAGCTCGCCCTCGACGTATTCCGTCATGGATTGGTTTCCCGAGGTGACGCGGTGGCCGGCTCAAGATCCCTCTCCAAGTCTTTCGTCCGATCCGTTTCCAGGTGCTGCTCCAGGTAGCGATCACTTTGGTCCAATTCTTCATCCAGGGCCGCGATATTGGGCAGACCTTCAATGGTTTCGTCCTGGTGGGCAACGACACCGGAATTGTGGTATTCCAGTCCGGTGAACAGCGTCGGTACGGCATGTGAGCGGTTCAACAGGGTCAACTCTCTGAGCAGGAAAAGGCTGTGAGTGGCAATGACCACTTGAATCCCTGCCTGGGAGGTGGCCAAGAGTGCCTGGGCCACCTTGCGGATCAATCTGGGGTTCAGGTTGCTGTCCGGTTCGTCCCAGAACAGCGTGCATCCGCGGCACAAGGATCCGTTGAGCAGCAAGTACGCCAGCTGTGCTATTTTGCGCAGCCCTTCGGCCAGCAAGCTGATTTCCAGTTTGCCCTTGTCGTGGGTTTTGACATGAAATCGCCCATGTTCCTGGAGAACCTTACCTCGTAAAATGGCCTCAAGTTCCCGGATGAGGGATGTTATCGGATCCAGTTGGGACAGCTTCAGTGCCCCGGCTTGAAATTTTCGACACAAGTCGTAATAGGTCTCGTCCATGGGCAGCTCGCGGCGTTCATAGGAACCAACCAGGCTGGGAAAGAGCGAGAGGGCTTCCTTGGGGGGAAGCATGACCGGAGGCTTCGCGGTTTTGGAGGGTGTGTGCGCTTCAATGACAACTTTTTTGCGGCTGTTGGGTGCAAAGCTGAAACGCAGGACATGGCCCTGGAAGTCGGCATGGACTACGCATCGGGACCGCCCAGGTGACCGATCGGGTGAACGATTGACCAGTCCGCCCAGGATATCCGGTCGAAATACGGCCACCAACTTTTCCGCGATTCGTTCATCCAAATGGAAGTGAATTTCCGGGGCTGTTTCCTCGGAACTTTCGCTCTGCAGAGCACTGAGCACATAGGCCAGTTTCAGCAGATGGCTTTTACCGGTGCTGTTTTCGCCGACAATGACATTCATGCCGGTGGTAACGTCCAGCTTGGCCTCGGCAAACAAGGAAAAGCGGGTAAGGGCCAGCGATGTCAGCATGACGGGGTGCTCCGGCGAAAGGTGCTGGGCTTGGCGAATCTCTCCGCTGGGATCGGTTCTGAAGATTCTGTTTTCATGACGTTTTGCTGGAAACACTTGCATGGAAAGAGAAGATGGTCAATGTTGTTTCGAAGTTGATGCCCAGTAAAATTTTCCTTGCTGATCACCCGCTGTCCATCGCTTTTTGAAATTGAAATCGTGAATGCAATCGCCGACCATGCCCCCATGTCCACGGCGATGACGTAATGACAACTTAATGCACGATTTATCAGTTCCGATTCTGATTTCGACAGCGATACGTGGCAGACTTGCCCCCGGGAATCGTTGATCCCAAGCTCATTTGATGGAGAAGGCCATATGACTAGAACATCCGTTTTAGATACTCTGAACGCCACCGAGGCGCTGGGTTCCATTTTGGTTCGGGGCTGGGTGCGCACTCGCCGGGATGCCAAAGAGGTAAACTTTCTGGAGATCAATGACGGTTCCTGTCTCAAAAACCTGCAGGTCGTTGTGGATCACATCGTGGCGGACAAGCGGTTCAAGGATGTGAACACCGGAGCAGCGGTGGAGATTCACGGCGAGCATGTGGCCTCGCCTGCAACGGGACAAAACTGGGAGGTCAGGACCCAACGGGTTGTGCTCATCGGCATGGCGGATCAGGAAGCCTATCCTCTGCAAAAGAAGCGCCATTCGGACGAGTTCTTGCGGACCATTGCCCATCTGCGACCCAGGACCAACAAGTACGGGGCCATGGCCCGGATCCGGTCCGAGGCGGCCTTTGCCGTGCATGATTTTTTTCGGCGGCGCGGCTTCTGGCACTTGCATGCACCGATCCTGACCGGGTCGGATTGCGAAGGAGCCGGGGAGATGTTTCGGGTGACAAGTCTCTCACCGGAGCATAGGTCAAGGCCCGGAGCCGACATCCATGCCGAAGATTTTTTCGGGAGGCAAGCCAACCTGACCGTCTCCGGGCAGCTGGAGGCCGAACTCTATGCCTGTGCTTTGGGTCAGGTGTATACGTTCGGCCCGACTTTTCGGGCCGAGAATTCCAACACCCCGCGCCATGCCGCTGAATTCTGGATGATCGAGCCGGAGTTCGCCTTCGGGGACCTGGCCGAAGACATGCAACTCGCCGAGGATCTGACCAAGGCCATGGTTCGCCAGGTCATGGAGAACCGCACGGAGGACCTGGAACTCTTCGGCAAGTTCGTGGACAAGACCTTGCTTGGCGATCTGGAAACCCTGCTGGCCAAGCCCTTTGCCCGGATCTCCTACACCCAGGCCATCGACATCCTGGAGGACAGCAAGCGGGACTTTGAGTTCCAGGTATTGTTCGGCTCGGACTTGCAGACCGAGCACGAACGCTTCCTGGCCGAGGAACACTTCAAGCAACCGGTGATCGTTTTCAACTATCCGCGAACCATCAAGCCCTTTTATATGCGTCTTAACGACGACGGTGAGACCGTGGCGGCCATGGACGTTCTCGTGCCGCGGGTGGGCGAGCTGGTGGGCGGGAGCCAGCGTGAGGAACGGCTGAATATCCTCTCAGACCGGATGGATGAGCAGGGGCTGAACAAGGATGCCTACTGGTGGTACCTGGACACCCGCCGCTTCGGCTCCGTCCCTCACGCCGGCTTCGGCATGGGGTTCGAGCGCTTCCTGATGATGCTCACCGGTGCAACCAACATCCGCGACGTGATCCCCTTCCCCCGCACGCCGGGGCATCTGGAGTTTTAGGGATCACCCCAACCCCTGCCCCGGCGTCATCTCCTGCCCCGTCAGATCCGTATCATACCCGCCCAGGTTCCGGATTTTCGCCTGTAACGTGTCGGAGCGGATCAGATCCAGGATCGTAACGACTTTTGGATCGTCGGCGAATTTTCTGGGGATAACCAAGTCGTAGCGTTCCCGGGCCAGGGGTACGAAATCCAGATTCAGGGCCTTGGCCGCGGCGAAAATGCCCAGGCCGCAGTCCGCCGCTCCGCTGAGCACGTTCACGGCCACGGCCATGTGCGTGTACTCTTCCTTTTCGTAACCCTTGACCGAATCCGTGGCGATCTTTGCCTGCTTGATGTGGTGATCCAGGAGGATGCGCGTTCCCGCGCCGCGTTGGCGGTTAATGAAGGTCAGATCTGGCCGGGCCAGATCCTCGACGCCGCGAATGCCCTTGGGATTGCCCTTGGCCGTGATCAGCCCCTGGTGGCGGATGGCCAGATTGACGACCAGCAGGTCCAGGCCGGGAAGGTACTTGGCCAGGAACGGGAAGTTGTAGTCCGCGGTTTCGGGGTCGAAGAGGTGGCACCCGGCTAGGTGGGCCGCGCCGCTTCGCAGGGCGGTCAGGCCGCCCATGCTGCCCACGTGGGTGGAGGCCAGCCGATACGGTTCGGCTAGGCCCATCAGTTCGTTGGTCAGCAGGTCCAGGGTGTTGTCGTGACTGCCCACGCTGACGATGGTCCGCTCCAGCTCAGCCTCCGGAACCAGCAGTTCGGCTTTCAACAGGGCTCCAGCCTCCGCTCCTTCGCTGTGCATGGGGATCCTGGCGATGCCCTGGGCCTTGGTCAGGGTGGTGATCATCCCCGCGCCCCGGGCCAGGGGAGTGGCCACCCATTTCTCGCCCACCCGGCCGATGGCCAGACGCAAGAATTCCTCGACCCCCAGCTTGGAGGGTGTCTTGCGGGTCAGCTCCACCTGGACCTTGGGCCGCACGCCCGGATCGCGACGGCCCAGCCAGGCGGCCAGGGGCCGGACCAGCTCCTCGAAGCAGATCACCGAGCTGACCGGATAGCCCGGCGCGCCCACCAGCAGTTTCCCGCCCGCTTCGCCCAGAAGCGACGGCTTGCCGGGCATGGCCGCGATGCCGTGCACCAGGATTCGGCCCTGGCTCTCCATGACCGTCCGGGTGAAGTCCTTGGTCCCGGCCGACGATCCCGCGCCGATGATCACGATGTGCGCGTCCTTCAGGGCCTGAGCCACGGCTTTTGAAAGGGCCTCCAATTCGTCCTTGACCGGCGGCACCCGGATGACCACGCAGCCCCAGGACTCGGCCAGGGTCTTGAAAACCTGGGAATTGCTCTCCACCACCTGGCCGGGCCTGGGCTCCGGCTGGGCGGTGAAATCCAGCACCTCGTCTCCGGTGGGGATGAAGGCGATGCGCACTCGCTCCCAAACTTCAACTTCCCATATCCCGGCGCTGAGCAACGCGCCCACATCAAAGGGCGTGATCCGATGGTTTTGCGGCAAAAGCAGCTCCGTGGCCACAATGTCCTCGCCGATACGCCGGACATGTTGCCAGGGAAAGGTCGGGGCCTCAATGGCGATGGTCTTGTCGTCCACCTGGACCACCTGCTCGATCATGATCACCGCGTTGGTCCCCTCGGGCATGGCGTGTCCCGTGTTCACCGGTCGGTAGCCCGAGCCCAGCTGCAACTCCAGGGGGCGGCCTTCACGGGCCGTAAAGGTGGCCTCCGCATCCACAGCCACTCCGTCCATGGCCGCGCTGTGAAACGTCGGGCTGGAATACCGCGAAAAAATCGGCCCCGCCGTGACCCGCCCCAAGGCATCCTGGGACGCAACGACTTCTCGGCGGAGCAATTTCTCCCGATCCAGGGCCTGTCTGGCCGCGGCCAGAGCTTCGGGAATGGGGACGGTGGTCAGGTAGATGGAACGTTGAAAGGTCATATGCATCCTTAGCTGGTCAGAGGTTCGCGTGAAGGTCAGTGAGTGAATGACAAAGGGAGATGTCATCTCGGCTACCATGGCCGCGAAGGTGGAGAAAAGACTTTTTCATACGGAAAATTTCTGTCTTGGGTACTCCAAGAGGCATGTTTTCTCAACAAGAAATGCATTCTTGTTCTTTTTGGTTAGTATAAGTTTTTATTGGTAGTAATTTAGAAAAATTAAAAAACGTATTGACGGAAAATAACCCAAAACGTATCCATGGGGCACCTTGTCCATCACTGGCTTACCGGAGGGTTTCGTGAAGAACTTGTTGTCCACCAAGGAAGTGGCCCAACTCCTCGATGTGAACGAGAAGATGGTTTACGGCCTGATCGCCGAGAAGGGCCTGCCGGCTACGAAAGTCACCGGCAAGTGGCTTTTTCCCAAGCATCTCGTGGAACAGTGGATCGAGAATACCACCCAGAATTTTCCCTCCCCAACCTCGCCGTTACCACCGTATCACGGCCTGCTGATCCTGGCCGGCAGCGATGATCCACTGCTGGAGCGGACCCTGAATCTGTTCAATAGGACGTTTCCCAATCATCTCGCAGTCTACGGCAACGTGGGCAGTTTTGGCGGTTTGAAGGCGTTGCGTAACCTTTTGTGCCACATAGCCTCCAGCCACCTGATTCAGGCCGAGAATGGGGACTTCAATTTTCAGTTTGCCGCCGAGGAACTGGTCGCACCGCCTGCGGTCATCAACTTTTGCTTTCGGGAGCAGGGGCTGATTCTGGCCAAGGGCAATCCCCTGGGCATCCGCTCCATGGCGGATCTGGGTCGCAAGGAGATCCGGGTGGTCAATCGCCCACTGACCACGGGCACGCGACTGCTCTTTGACCAGCATCTGGAAAGGGCAGGCGTGGCCATGGAAACCATGGTCGGTTACGGCAACGAGGTCCATCGGCATCTGGACGTTGGCCTGGAAATCCTGACCGGACGGGCGGATGTCGGCCCCGGCATCCGGACCGTGGCCGGGATTCTGGACCTTGACTTTCTGCCCCTGGGCCAGGAGCGCTTCGATTTGCTGATTTCCCGGGAGCGCTTTTTCGACAAGGGCATCCAACAGTTTCTGGGACTGCTTCACGACAGGGCCTTTCAGCGCCTGGCCGAATCCCTGACAGGTTACGATATCTCCCAGTGCGGGCGTACGATATTTCCCAGGGATACCGAGAACGATCAATGACTGAGAATTTCCTGCTCTTTGTACTTGTCCTTTCCCTGATTCTTGTTTGTGTGCTGATCCATGACGCATTGCAGTTCTAGATTGCTTTTGATGTGCCATGGCTCTGGTTGTCATCATGGTATTTGGGTAGTTTAACCGCAACGTTAAAGGAAGGTTTGTATGCAGAAACTCATTTCCACACTCATTTGCGCTGTTCTTCTTCTGGCGGCGCTTCCGGCCCTGGCCCAGGACAAGGTGATCACCATGAGCACCACCACCAGCACCGAGGCTTCGGGGTTGTTGGACTATTTGTTGCCGGAGTTTCTCAAGGATACCGGCATCACCGTGCGGGTGATGTCCAAGGGCACCGGCGCGGCCCTTCGGGACGGCATGGACGGCAATGCTGATATTGTTTTTGTGCATGACAAGTCTCGAGAGGACAAGTTTGTCGCCGAAGGTTACGGCACGAAGCGATATTATGTGATGTACAACGACTTCGTCATCGTCGGACCGGAAAGTGATCCAGCCGGCATCAAGGATGCTCCCAGCGTGACCGAGGCCTTCAAGCGCATTGCCGCAGCCGGGGCTCCTTTCGTGTCCCGCGGCGACGACAGCGGCACGCATGGCCGGGAAAAACAGCTTTGGGAAGCCACCGGCCTTGCGTTGACCGAGGCCAAATCCCCTGAGGATGGCGGCGATTGGTACTTTTCCATTGGTCAGGGCATGGGAGCAGCCCTGGTCTTTGCCGAGGAGAAGAACGGGTATGTTCTGTCTGACCGCGGTACCTATCTGCAGTACAAATACGGACGCACCCAGCCCTTTGATCTCGTGGTGGTCTACGAAGGCGACGACATGCTCAAGAATCCCTACGGCGTGATTCCGGTCAATCCGGAAAAACACCCCCACGTGAAGTTCGACCTGGCTGATGCCTTCGCCCAGTGGCTGGTCTCCGAGCGCGGCCAGCACGTCATCGGCAGCTATCAGCTCCACGGCCAACCGCTGTTTTTCCCTGACGCCAAATAGGGTCACGGAAAAACAAGACCCAAAATGATAACCCACCCTTGACGGGTTATGCCTGCACGCAGGGGCGGGAACCACTCCCGCCCCTGTGATTTTCCCCAGACCCCAGACCCCTGACTCCTGACCCCCTGACTCCCCATGGATTTCCTCGCCCAAAGCATCATCGAAGCCCTCCGGATGATCTGGTCCCTGGACCCGGAGATGTATTTCATCGTCTACGTTTCCCTGTACGTCAGCTTTTTTTCCACGATCATCGCCTCGATTCTGGGCGTGCCGCTGGGCTTTCTGATCGCGGTCAAGGAGTTTCGGGGCAAGCGGGCCGTGATCACCATCCTGAACACCATGCTGGCCCTGCCCACGGTGGTCATCGGCCTGTTCGTCTACGCCTTCCTGTCCCGGCGGGGCATGCTGGGGCACCTGGGCCTGCTCTACACACCCAAGGCCATCATCATCGGCCAGGTGATCCTGATCCTGCCCTGGGTGGCCACCTTCACCATGGCCGCGGTCAGCCGGATCGACGAGCGCTACCGACGCACGGCCCAGACTCTGGGGGCCAACGCCCTGCAAGCGGCCCTGGCCGTAGCCCGTGAAGCCCGGTTCGGCATCCTGGCCGCGATCATCGCCGCATTCGGCCGGGTCATCGCGGAAATCGGCATCGCCATGATGCTCGGCGGAAACATCAAGGGCTTCACCCGGACCATGACCACGGCCATGGCCCTGGAGCACAACAAGGGTGAATTCGTCCTGGCCGTGGCCCTGGGCCTCGTCCTGCTGGCCGTGAGCCTGATCATGAACGTGGCCCTGCAGCTGGTGCAGGGCAAGTATGGGAGCAACCGGTGAGTCTGTACGCTCTGCGCGACGTGCGGCAGGTTTTTGAAGGCCGGACCGTTCTGGACATCGAGGCCCTGGAACTGGCCGCCGGGGGCAGCTACGCCCTGCTGGGGCCCAATGGTTCAGGCAAGACGACCCTGCTGCATGTGCTGGCATTTCTGCGTCCCCCGCATCACGGAGAGGTCCGCTTTCAGGGCCGACGCGTGGAATGGCGCGACGGGGCCCTGACCGCGCTTCGCCGCAAGGTGGTCCTGGTGGATCAGCATCCGATCATGTTTTCCACCACGGTGCTCAAGAACGTGGAATATGGTCTCAGGATGCGCGGTGTGTCCGCCCCGGAGCGGCGCAAGACGGCCGAGGAGTGCCTGGAGCGCGTGGGCATGTCGGCCTTTGCCCAGCGTCCGGCCCACCTGCTTTCCGGAGGCGAGACCCAGCGCGTGGCCATTGCCCGGGCCATGGCCTGCCGCCCCGAGGTGATGCTCTTCGACGAGCCCACGGCCAGCGTGGATCTGGAAAACCAGGCCGTGATCGACGGCGTGATCCGGGAGCTGTGCAGGGAGCAGGGCATTTCCATTATTTTTTCAACGCACAAACGCCTGGAGGCGGCCAGGTTGGCCGAGGAAAAGGTCTTCCTGTTCCAAGGCCGGCTTACCGGGCCGGGCGGGGAAAATCTGCTCACCTGCACCATCGAGCAAAGAGAACAGGGGGCGGTCTGCACGGTCGGAAACAATGTCGCCCTGCCTTTGCGCACAGACCGATCCGGCCTCGGGCGGGTCTTCATCAAACCCGATCTGATCCGACTTTTTCCCTTGGACGCGGGTTCTAAAGAAGCAGACGACCAGGGTCATGTCGGCGAAGTCCTGCAGATGACCGCGGAAGGGTCGAAGATCAAGGTTCTCGTGGATATCGGCGTCCCCCTCCGAGGCATCCTGAGCCAAGAGGAAGCCCGAAGCCTCGATGTCATGGTCGGCGAAAAGGTGCGCGTGCATATTGATCCGGAAGCGTTGGAGCTGGCCGGGTGAAAACAGCGACGGAGGGCCCTGTTCCGTTGCGTCAACAATCAACTCAAGAGCGAGGTAAGTACAGTGAACAGCAAACGCTTTGTCCTACTTTTGTTGGCGCTTCTTGTTGCGCCCATGGGTATGGCCGGGCAGGTCAAGGCCGAACAGATCAATCTCTATGCCGCCGGCAGCCTGCGGGCGGCCCTGGGTGACGTGGCCAAGGCGTTCGAAGCCGCGACGGGGAACCGGGTCTCCACGGAATTTTCCCCTTCCGGGCTGTTGCGTCAGCGTATCGAACAGGGCGAAACCGCCCACGTTTTCGCCTCCGCGAACATGGCGCACCCGCTGAACCTAGTCAGCCAGGGCCAGAAAGGGCCGGTGGTCCTGTTCGCCCGGAACAATCTGTGCGCCCTGGCCCAGCCGGGACTGGACGTGACCACGGGCACCCTGCTGGATGTGATGCTCGACCCCGGCGTGCGGGTGGGCACCTCTACGCCCAAGGCCGATCCTTCCGGGGACTATGCCTTTGAACTCTTTGGCAAGGCTGATCAGCTCACACCTGGAAGCACGCAAACCCTCACGACCAAGGCCCTGCAGCTCACTGGCGGCCCGGACACCGCCAAGGCCCCGGAGGGCCGGAATCTCTATGCCTGGGTCATGGATGAGCAACGGGCGGACGTTTTTTTGACCTACTGCACCAACGCCGTGCTTGCTCAAAAGGAATTGCCGGAATTGCAGATCATCTCCATCGGGCCGCAACTCTCCGTTGGAGCGGACTACGGGCTGATCGTCCTGGATGAAGCGCCACAGGAGTCTTGGCGGCTGGCCATGTTTATCCTGTCGCCCGAGGGTCAGAAAATCCTTGGAGACTATGGGTTCGTGGTCGGCGATCTTCCGGCCAAACCGTAGTCCCGCGGGACGTATTTCACGCATTGTGCATGGACAACGACACTGGATATACATCCTCAATACGTCTGTTGATCCGGTACTATTCAAAGAGCCTCTCAGGCAAGAAGCCTCCTCTGATGGGATATCCCGTTGGAGGTGGCTTTTTGTTCTATGGACGGCGGTCTGATTTTTCGGGGCGCCTTTTTGCCGGCAAGATGAGAAAAAAGTGAGTCATACTATGCGTTATTATCTCGCCTTTGACGATACCGACAATCTGGACGCCCCGTACGGTACGGGGAAGGTGGCGCGGTGGTTCGAGTCGCGCCTTCCCGAAGGCTGTCGGCTGTGGGCCGTGGTTCGGCAGCAGTTGCTGGTTCACGACGATGTTCCATATACCTCGCACAACAGCGGGGCCTGTCTGGTCGTGGAGGCCGAAAACGGACGTTGTCGGAATCAGTTGCTGGAAACCGCCATCGAGCATCTCAGGGAGCATTCTCTGGAAGGCAGTGATCCGGGACTGTGTCTGGCTGCGGAGACCAACCCGGGAATGTCCCTGTTGATGGCGTTTGGCCGGCGCTGCACCAGCGGGATCGTCCTCCAAGAGGAGGCATTCACCGCGGCCAAGGATGCCGGGGTCCACCTTTCAGCGCATGGAGGGACCGGAGACGGAGTGATCGGGGCCCTGGCCTCAGTGGGGCTCACGGCCTGGGGCTGGTCCGGCAGATTCATCGAGATGGGAGGGCTGCGCTCCCTGCCGGACAACCTGACCGTTGCCGCGCTGCAAGACCATGGACTTTGGGTGACCTCCATCGACCGGGACGCACCAAATCCCGGCCCTGAGGACATGGTTCACACCAACGGATGGTGTCGTCCCCGGCTGATGGGCGGACAGCCGGTGCTTTTGGTGCAAAAAGGAAACGGAAGGGGCGTGGCGGGCGCTGGGAGGGAAGCGAGCCAAAAACCATATGTCCTGAACCATTTCCAGGTCCCCGCAGCTCCTTTCCCATTCAAGGTGCCAGGATAGAATGGATCAAAAACTTGATGCAAAAGCGCTTTTTGCATCAGCTGGTGGTCAGTGATACGTGGTGATTGACTTTTAGCAACAGTTTTTTCCAGAAGACCACAAGGAGGCAGTTTCGGCCCCATGGAGATTTTGCACTGGCCTCATACAAGCAGGAAGGATGACCATGTTTTTCGCGGACAAGCCATACATATCCGATTTTTTCAAAAAGACCCTGCGGGACCATCAGATCCCGGTGGTCGGCACACAAGTGGCACAGGAGCTCGGTCTTCTGCCCGGGACAAGAATTCTGGAAGAAAAAGAGGCCGTTGACCTGGCCGGGAAATCTATCAAACCTCGGATATATTGCTCATCGGAAAATTCCCTGGGCTGGATCTCCCTGCACCTGCAAAAGACTTCCCTGCCTCAGAAAATCAGGCATTTCAAAGACAAGCTGCGGTTCAGGGAACTGACCAGGGAGTTGTTCCCGGATTTTGTTTTCCAGGGGGTCTCGTCTGCGGAACTGGATGATATCCAAGCGGAGAAACTTCCCATGCCGTGCATCTTAAAGCCCGCGGTGGGGTTTTTCAGCATGGGCGTACACAGGGTCAACGCCCCTCAGGAATGGCCGGGGACGGTCAAAACGATTCGGGCGGAAATTGAAAAAGTCCGGGATATCTATCCCCGGGAGGTCATGGATGCTGAGCGGTTCGTGATTGAACAGTGCATCACCGGGGATGAGTTCGCAGTGGATGCCTACTATGACGCTGCCGGCAAGCCCGTCGTCCTGTCCATTTTCAATCACATCTTTTCCTCCGATTCAGATGTAAGCGACCGAGTGTACACGACATCCAAGGATATTATCCAGGACAATATCAGGGAATTCACTGAATTCGCCGCCAAGATCGGTAAGGTGGCCGGAATCGAGAATTTTCCCGTGCATATAGAGCTCAGACGGCAACAGGACGGCCAGATCCTGCCCATAGAGGTCAATCCCCTGCGTTTCGGGGGCTGGTGCACAACACCGGACATGACGTTTCAAGCCTGGGGCTTCAATCCCTATCTCTGCTTTTATGAACAGGGAAGACCGGACTGGGAAGCCATCCTGCGGGGCAAGGAAGGCAGGCTGTACAGCATCATTGTCCTGGACAATTCGACCGGGATCAACGGACAAGACATTGCCCGGTTTGACTACGACAGGCTCCTGGCCGGGTTCGAAAAGCCTCTGGAACTGAGAAGGATGAATTGGAAACACTATCCCGTGTTCGGGTTTCTGTTCACTGAAACCAGGGAAAAAAATTATCAGGAGCTGGAATACATCCTGAAATCTGATTTCAAGGAATTCGTGGAAACATAGACTGCATCACGAGCCGCTTCAATCGCCGCCCGCTTCGCACTCACTCAGGGCAGCCGGAGGAGCTTGCCGTTGGGCAAGACCGGAAATCCCATATGGTTGTTCTCCGCCTGCCTGCGTCGCTCAATCCCGGATGGGAGAAGGCTTGGCCGGGGGATATGCGCGTTCAAAAACTTCCCACAAGCGAAGCTGTATTGGAAAGGCTTGCAGCGCGAGGGTGGCGTCCCAGTTGAAGCGCTCCGGGGGCAGGTAGCGGCCCTTGTCCAGAATGTGGCGCTCTACCAGGTCCAGGTCCGGGAAAAACAGGAGGTACTCGGCCACGCCGAATTCCTCGTAGAGCTGTTTCTTGGTCACGGTATCCTTGAACGCGGTTGCCTTGGATACGATTTCAACGACCAGGTCCGGCGGCCCCTGGATGGATTTGGGCGTGACCTTGGCCTTGTCGCAAACAATGAACAGATCCGGCTGAACCACGGTCCGGTCGTCCAGGACCACGTCCGTGGGGGCGGTGAAGACTTGGCAGGGCGACTTCTCCGCGAGAAGGGATTTTTTGATCTCGAAAAAAAGATTGCCGACCAGAACCTGATGCCGTGTTGACGGGGCGGGAGTCATGGCAAAGGCCTCGCCGTGAATGATCTCCCAGCGTTCCTGATCCGGCCAAGCCAGATAATCTTGGTACGTGAATCCATCGGTCTTCAAGGCGGGCAGTGCTGTCATGACGCCTCCAGCATGGGGAGCGACCCCAAGAGCCTGAATTGATGATGAGACATAACTGGAGCTTAAGCGCGGGCTTCTTCCTGGTCAAGAAATCATTGTGGAAGGTTGACCGCTCTGGCTCATGCAAGAGCCGAGGCCATATTTGTCTTTGCCATGACCAGATCAGATTATTATCGATCCTCATGCCCTGTGGCAGCCCCTTGTATCTTTAGGGCCTTTTTTTTGTTTGTCTGGATTCCCAGGGCGTTGCCCTGGGCTACCATATGCCGCCCCCTTGGGGCTTCAGACAAGCCCTTAGAGGGCGAAGCATTGTAGCCCAGGGCAACGCCCTGGGTACGGTCTCAACAATGAACAACACCCGACAGGAGTGCTGACCATGGGCAAACTGGGACGAAACGCGGCGTGTCATTGCGGCAGTGGAAAGAAATACAAGAAATGCTGTCTGCGCATGGACGAGGAAAAGGCCAAGCCTGCAACACCGCTGAAAAAAGCCGCAAGTGAGGAGGATGCCTTGTTCATGGCTGAGGTGTCCGGCAAGGGGACGGTCGAGGACGATTTTGAGACACTTGACGAGGGCGATGCGGAAGCAGACATCCCGGAGGGTGATGACGGCGACTCCGGGCAAGATGGGTGGATCGCCGCGAAATGGTCGGAGCTTGACGTCCATTCCCTGAGAGATATCAGGAAATCGCTGCCGGAGCTCAGCGAAGAGGACGATTCCGTTCTGGACGTTTTTTTATCAGCGTTCCACAAGATCAACGACGTGGACGCTCTCCGCGCCCACCTGGACGGGTTTATCGCCAGCCGACCGGATCTGCTGGTCTACGGCAATGAGTTTTTCGAGTCGCTGCATGCTCTGGGCACCATGTACAACGAGGCCGACAGGCTGGAGGACTACGAGAGCCTGATCCTACTTTTGCGCCGCGATTTCAAGGAATTGTATCTGCAAAATTTCAACATGCTTGATCGAGACATGGTCACTCTCCTGGCCATTACCGGGCGTTACGATGAGATCAACGGTTTTTTGGAAAATTTTCGTAAATATCCCAGCGAAGAGCCAGGAGATCTTTTCAGCATCCTGGATTTGCTGTTCGCATTGAACTTGTGGCGACCCGCCCTGGATCTCGCCCAAGGGGTCTACCTTGAAATGACACTCAATCCGGGGCTGATGAACTGCGAGGACATCCAGGTTCCTGTAACCATGAACTGCTATGCCTCGGCCCTGGACGCCGTACGCGGGGGTGCGCGCCCGGAGACGGCGGCCGAGGGCGTTGTGGAGTGTTTTCGCGGCTTGAGATTGCCGATCCTCCCCAAGTGGCGCAAACCTGAACCGCATTTAGCCCGTATTCAGCACATACTGAGCACAGATCGCCCCTGGAACCTGGAAGGCTGCACCACCCGTTTGGAAGTCCTCCGGCGATACGGCGTCATGCTCGATCATTTCATGCGTTTTCTGCACGACAAGGCGCACCTTCATTGGCTTACCGCAAACCAGTATTGCCTGTGGATTGATGACTTTTTCCAAGCCCTGATACCCAAGGGGCGCATCCCCAGACGGGACTTCCCCCTAACCCGTGAAAACACAAAAAAAGCTGTCATGAAGAGTACAACCTCGGTTTCTTCACGTAAAGTTCCAAAGTGCTTCGGGATGCTCAATGCCCTGCATCTGCTCGCTGATTTTCTGGTTCAAACCGGTTCCGTTCCTCCGGAGTACGGCTCCGAGGTTCAGGAGTGGGTTGGTGATATCTCCAGCGAATTCTTCCAACAACTCAAGAACACGGACCTCACGGCCAGAGCCTTTTCGCGCTTCCCCCTTTTTCGGGCTGACCAGACCTGAACCTTGGTGATATCCATGACGGGCTTTCCAATGGGATCATTTTACCGGATTTTTGGGCCACAGACTGGAAAGGCAGACGTATAGGCAGACGAAGAGGGAGGAAGGGCAAAAGCCCAGTCCTTCCAGCCGGAGATGCGGATGAACGGTGGGGGGCTGTTGTTTCATCCCTCAGGCCGGCTCGGGCACGCTCACTTCGGGCAACCGCAATCTCCTGAGTTGAAAGGGTTTGATGTCAGGCCGGACAGAACGTCATGGGTCCAGCAATCGTCGGCGCCGGCGGCCTCGCGCATCACCAGGGCCAGGATGAAGGCCAGCTCCTTTCGTGTGGCGCCGGCGTCCAGGGCTTCCTTGAAGTGCTTGCGGACGCAGGGGGCGGATCTGCCCTTGATGGAAAGGGCGAAGCAGATGAATTGGTACGTCTTTTCGTCAATTGTCCGTTCCCGGTGATATAGCTCATCCATATTGTCGAGCAATCCAGTGAATTCCGGAAAAAATTCGGCGAGCATGCGCATCCAGGATCCTCCTTTGAGATTTTAGGCTGGTTGCCTGGAATGATTCAGCGATTGGCGATGTTCCCGTGCAAAGGACGCCTGCTTTGTATCCGCCTCAGGCTGTTTGCCGCCGCCTTGCGTACGGTTCTTGACTCGGCCTTGGTCGCACGAAACAAGCAGGAGTGGGCACTGTTGAGATTGTCGTAGCCCAGGGCGCAGACCGCGAAATAGCGGATGCTCTCGCTGCCGTCACGCAGCGCTTCCTGGAGGGATTCCCGTGGCAGAATATTGAAGCAAGCCGTGGCCCAGGCGGCTTTGTGCGTCAGCTCCTTCTTGGCGAACTGACAGAGCATGCCCAACCGCTTCAGCGTGGCGGCCGCTCCTCCGTGTCCCAGAGCCATGGCGGCCTGGGTCTGAACAGCTGGATCCGGGTCGTCACAGGCTTCGATCATGGCGATCGTGGCCAGAGGTGAGGCGAATTGGTGCAGGAAGGAGAGCATGCGCTGTTTGGCTTCGCCCTGGGCATAGGGCAAAGCGTCCAGCAGCGGGCGCAGGTTGGTCGGGTCGTGCCAGCGCGACAGTGACCAGGCGGCCATGGCCTTGACACGCTGGGATTCATCACGCAGCGCTTCGCGCAACAGCGGGGCGGCCTCCCTGAGGCGCAATCTGCCGAGGGCATTCGCTGCGGCGGAGCGGACCTGAAAGTGATTGTCCCGCAGGGCGCGGGACAAGGGCAGCAGGGTTCGTTCACCACCCCTGGAGCTGATGCAGAAGACGCTTTCCCGCCGGATTCGCCAGTCCTCGTCCCCCAGCATCCGGACGAAGGGCTCGATGTCCACGTCCAGCCAGCGCAGGGTACGCACCGCGGCCAATCGCGTATCGGCTTTCGGATGCTCCAGAAGGCTGGAAACAGCCGGCACGGCCAGCGGCGGCCGGATCTGCTTGAAAGCCTCCAGGATGCCCGTATGCCGAGGGCTCCAGGGCGAGGACACGAGAATATCCAGCAGCTGTGGAACAACGGGGGTGCCAAGCCTGACCAGGCGGGATTCTCCCCGAAAGCGGTGAATCATTTCCGGGGAGTCCAGCAGTTCCAGGGCGACCTGTAATTCTTCGCGCTGTTCCGCGCAAAGGTCGGTCGGCTCGTCCGGAGAGGAGGCGGCCGGGGCGTCCTGGTCCTGGAAGGGCTGTGGACATTGGCGGGGATAACGGCTCATGGTGATCTCCTCGTTTTGTGAAAGTGTTATGGGCGGCTTTTTCGGGCCGCGCGAAAGCGGACCAACTCGGCGACGATGCTCAGGGCGATCTCGGCCGGGGTTTCGGCCTGGATCTCCAGCCCCACGGGGCAATGCACCCGGTTCAGCTCCTCCTCGCTGACGCCCTGCTTGCGCAGGGATTCGTAGATTTTATCCCGTTTACGGCGGCTGCCGATCATGCCGATGTAGCGCGCCTCGGTCTGCAGGGCCTGGGCCAGGACATCCATGTCATACCGATGGCCGCGGGTGAGGATGACGACATAGGTGTTCGGATCTATGCGCGCCGGGTCCAGGGCCGTGGCCATCTTCTCGGGTACATGGACGGTGTCGGCCTGGGGGAAGCGTTCCCGGTTGGCGAACTCGGACCGGTCGTCGTAGACCTCCACCCGGAAGTCCACCCGGTGAGCCACCGCGGCAACCTCCCTGGAAACATGGCCCGCGCCGAACAGATGGAGCGTGCCGGAGGCGAGCACCGGCTCGATCACGACCTGCTCGCCTTCCCGCTCGCCCTGCAAGGTGAACAGCGTGGGGCATCGCTCGGCCCTGGCCGTATCCAGCAGGGGAAGCAAAAGCTCGTCGTTGTCAGGGCGTCGAGGATGAAAAACCAGGCCGCCCGGTGTCCGCTCCACCAGCAGGCGTTCGGAAAACTGGTGATCCGGATGGTCCGGCATCTTCCGCAGCCGCGTGACAAGAAGCAGTTCCTTCCCAGCGTCGCGCAACCGTTCAAAGGTGCGCAGCAACTCCACGGCCTCCGCGTTTGCGGGCAAGGGCTCCACCATGACGTCCAGCACCCCGCCGCAGATCATGTCCATGTCCTGGGCGTCCTTGCCGGTCAGCTCAAAGCGCTGGAGCAGGCTTTTCAGGGTTTGCAGGCTTTCCCGCCCAGCCTGGATGACCTCGGCCTCCAGCCGACCGCCTCCGATGGTACCCAGAATCGTCCCGTCGCGGCGCACGGCCATCTGCGTTCCCGGCGTGCGCGGCGCGGACCCGGCCAGGCTGACGATGGTGGCCAGGGCCACGGGTTCTCCGGACTCCAGCAGAGCCAGGATGTCGCTTTCCAGTCGATGCATGTTTTCCCCGATTATGGTTCGATTTGCAGGCTGCGTTTGACCGGGCCGCTGAGCGGGTTCGTCGGAGCGCCCGTGGTGATCCTTCCCAGCCGCAAGCCGTCTTGTTCCAGAAGACTTGAAGCGTTCAATGCCGTTTCGATCACCTGGCGTACTGCCGAACCGGTATGGGACGATCTGGAGGCTTGAGAAGCAACGATTTCCAGGTCCAGCAGCCAGCCGCGGTCGTCTCGACGCAGAGTCGCGCGGTAATTGGCCAGCCAGGGCAGCTCCAGGAGGATTTCATCCAGTTCGGCCATGGAGACGGTCCGGTGGTCGTCAATGTGGATCTGATCCCGCAGCCGCCCCTGAAGCGGGCCCAGGCGGGGCAGAAGGCAGCCGCACGGACAGGGGCCAGGGAGCAGGCTGGCCAGGTCTCCGGTGCGATAGCGCAGCAGGGGCATGGCCTGGGCGGTCAACGTGCTGACCACCACTTCGCCCTGAACTCCCTCAGGCAGGATCCGCCCGCTGACAGGGTCGATGATTTCCACGAACAGATCCGCGCTGCGCAGATGATATCCGTGTCGCACCCCACATTCCACTCCCCCGCCGTATCCTGTTTCGGTCATGCCCCAATGGGCGTAAACCGGGCAGCCGAAGGCCTGTTCCACGGCTGTGCGCAGGGCTTGGGAAACGTGGTCCGCGCTGAGCAGTACGGCGCTCAGCCTTTGGCCAAGAGCAGCCCTGGGGTGACGAGCCATGGCCAGAACCTGGACGGGCAGTCCGACTATGACGTCTGCCCGGGCGCCGTGGATTGCTTCCAGCGCTGCCCCAGGGTCACCGGCCAGACCGTGAACCACTGCCTCACTGCCCATGCGCGGCATGGCCCTGCGCAGCAGGTCGCCGATGCTGTCCGGCAGTTCCCCGGGCATGAACACCAGAACCCGCTGGCCAGGTTTGGTAAACGTGCTCATGCCATGGTGAAAGAAATCCACAGTGCGTTCCAGGTCCGCTTCGGTAAAGAAGATTCGCTTCGGCTGGCCGGAGGTGCCGGAAGTCGGGAGCGTCGTTACCCGGGAGACGTCTCCCTGTGAGACGCAAAGCATGTCCGGTGCGTGCCGGCGCAGTTCGTCGGCTGTGGTGAAGGGCAAGAGCTCCCATTGGTCCCTGGTACAGGGTCCGGATGAAACGCGGGGCAGTCGGGAGCGATAAAACGGACTCTTCGCACGGACCTGATGGACCAGGGCCGATTTCCTCTCGTCCTGCCATTGCTCAAGCGCCGCTGGAGCTAGAGGCTGCCCTGGACGCAAAGCTCCTACTTGCTCCGCGATCCATGCGTCCAGCGGTGTGATGGTTACGGTCAGCATGGCTAGACTCCCTTGCGGTGAGGACTGTGGCCGTCGCGGGAGGTGAGGTTCCAGGCGCAGAACGGAACAAGCCGCCCATCCGGCGCGGCCACATGGATGCAGCAGCCCTTGAGCCGCTGCAAGTCCAGAGTCCAGGCATCCTGGAAGGCCATGCCCGTGACAGCCAGGGTGCGGCGGGCCTGCTGGAGAAAGACGTCCAGCGAGCCGGTGCCTTCCTGCGCTGATGGGGCGGTGACACTTTGCAGAGGACTTGGCGCGGACCACTGCCGGGCGACCACATCCACTGCCGCCTGAGCACCATGGCCTGGGCTGGAGGGCTCATCAGGGCCGCAGCACGAGCGGGACAGGCCCAGGGGATCTAACGTCTTGTCAGACTGAACGAGATAGTTGCCGTGGAAAGAACAGCGCTCGTGCTCACATCCCGGAGGGCGCAGGTGATCCGTTCGGATTTGACCGCCGGTCTGTATTTCCAGGCCACGCATGATCTCCGGGAGGGTGATGCGCTGCCCGTCCTCTGGCGAATCAGGGTACCGGCCGAAATAGCTAACCGGCTGGAAATGAACGCCTCGGACCGTGGGGGTGGAGTCTGCAGCCAGGCGGATCAGCCCGCCAAGGTCGTGATTATTCACACCTGGCACAACAGTGGGCACCAGGACCACTCCCAGCCCCGCCTGGCCGCAGGCCCGTATCGTGGCCAGCTTGTCCGCCAGGAGTGGACGTCCGCGGAGTCGAGTGTAGATTGCGTCGTCGGTCCCGTCGAACTGGAGAAAGACCCAGGAGATCCCGGCCTCGCCCAGCATTGCGGCATATTCAGGTTCCCGGGCCAGGCGCAGGCCATTGGTGTTCAACTGGACGTGGGGAAAGCCGATGCGCCGCGCCATGGCGATCACCTTCGGCAGATCGTCACGCATGGTCGGTTCTCCACCGGAAAGCTGGAGCGGGACAGGTCCGCTCCGGGCAAAGGCCTGCCCAAGCCGGACCTCCAAGGCGGCCAGGTCAGGGTCGCTGTCAGTCGTGACTCCGGAATCCGCGAAACAGACCGGGCAGTGCAGGTTGCAGCGGTCGGTGACCTCCACCAGGACCGTGCAGGAGCGCTGGCGGTGCTCGGCACAGAGACCGCAGTCCCATGGGCAGCCTTGGCCCCGCCCGGGATATGGCGCTGCCGGTGTCGTTGCTGTCTTGTTCCGGCGCCAATCGTCCAGCAGAGGGGTTCCCCGCCAGATCACGGTCCGGCTGAGGCCATGCTCCGGACAGCGCTTTTCGAGGTACACGCAATCCTCCCGGCGTATGAATTCGGCGGTCAGGACACGGAGGCACTCGGGGCAGAGGGCACGGGTCGTGGCAGGCAGGGGGGGGATAAGTGGCTGCATTGTCGGAGACCGGATTTTGGTTTTGGCCGAAATGTCTTGTCGTGCCATTGTTTTCAAGCCGAATCTTTATGAGCAGCAACAAACTCCTCATTCCACTCATGTCCGCTGCTGGCCATGCCCGCCGATGCCGGTTCATCCACGATGATCGGCGGTCACCGAGAGATGATCTTCATGTGTGCGATGGCTCGAAATGTCGGAGGACGTATGCACTGCAGGCTGTGCGGAGGTTTTTCGACAGATCAAGTTCGATCACCATTGACTCCGAGTCTCTGGTGATCCTCGCGATAGGCTTCGGCGGGCATGGCTGGCAACGAACCGTGAGTGGTCACGGTTTTTGACCGTGGTCAATTCGTCTTGGCGCAGCTCATCGTCAAGTATTCGTCGCTGATCGATGGTGTCCCGCACGCCAGGTTCCATCACCAGGGATATTCGCTGATGGGCCTTGGGTTGAGACAACGCTCCGCCAAGCCGTTCCTTGAGCCGGGTTCGGTTCAGGCGGCGATCCGGAAGGCCAGGCCCCTTGCGGATCATTGGCGCCGTGCTGCCGGGCTGCACCGCGTCAGGGCTCTTTGGGAACAGCAGGTCCAACAGATGAAAAACCTGCTTGCCGGACTGGGACAGGCTGTCCCGGCACATGGCGCAGTAGGCCAGGAAATCCTCGGGGCATCGTTTGGAGCGGGTGTCGGCCACCTGTCTGGCCAGGTCGGGGTTGACGGCATCCATCAGTCCGCCGAAACCGCAGCATTCCGTTAACGGACCGCCCAGAGTCGGTTCGACAATGGGCTGTTTCAGGTGGTGCAAAAGGGTACGCACTGCTTTGCGCGCCGGCTCCTGGTCCCGGGCGGTACAGGGATCGTGCAATGCCAGGGAGGCAGCAGCAGGTTTCGCGCCATCAGGCAACTTGATTTCCGCCAACTCCTCCCAGAGAGATCGAGTCGGGATTTCAGGAGCCGCTTCCCGCAATACATGCCGACAGGTGGTGCAGCCGAGGATCATCCGGGGTCGGCCCAGCTCGATCCATGCGTTCCGAATGAAGGCCACAGCCTCGTCGCGCAGGTCGTTTCTGGCCGCCCAGCGGGAGGGGGCTCCGCAACAGGTCAGCAGCACGCCGATCCCGCCGGAAATATGATTTCGTAAATGCGTCAGAACATTCACCACATGTTCCGGAGAGGAACCGGCCAGCTGGCAACCAGGAAAAAAGCATGCACTGACGGAATCCGTGCCAGATTGTAGGCCAAAATAGGCTTCCTCCGGAGAACAGGCCGCAGCCTGCTCCCGCAGTGCGAAATCGTGGGCCGATCCGGGCATCTTGCGGGCCGCTATCATCTCGGCCCGGGCCGTCATGCAGAACTGGCCCATGTCAAAGTCATGTGGGCAGATTGCCGCGCAGAGCTTGCAATTGCTGCATGAGAGGATCATCCGGTTGGCCTGGCGCATGCCCTGGACCACGGAAAGATTGTTGTAGATTTCCCGGGCCAGTTTTTTGGGGTAGCCCTTGTAGTGCTCCATATACACGCAGGCCTTGACGCATTCCATGCACTCGCACTGCAGACAGCGTTGCGCTTCAGGCACTGCCTCCTCGAGGGTATAGCCGTCGGCATCGGCCATTGGTTGGGCCGCTGCCGGTTCAATGCCTGCAATGGACGTATACAGCCGGGTAGCCGTCGGCCCTTCCTTTTCCCGGCCCGCGGTCAGTGAGGCCCCCTGAAAGAGGCGCTCCATGGACAGCACGGTCTTGCGACCGGCCAGGGCCAGGAAAATAGGCGAGAACTCCAGGTAGTTCTGAACTGCGCCTCCAGCGAAAATCCCGGTCCTATTTGTCTGCAGGCTGATCGGATCGGCCTTTTGGGCCAGATCTTCCGCCCAGGCGGTCCATGGATCGTCGAGGCCGATATACACCGCATCGGCCTCCGAGGCGGCAGCTTCCAGGGTGTCGAAGCCCATGTTCTGATCTGCTTCGAACACAACGCCCATGGAGCGGAGCATCTCCAAACCGGCTTCCAGGGCCTGAACAGGCAGTCTCGCTTCCGGGATGTTACGCAGCACCCCGCCCAGGTTGGAGCCGCCGTGTTTGAGTGTCACATCGATGCCTTTGCGCCGCAGGTCGTGAGCAGCCACCAGACTGCTGGGGCCGCTCCCGAGGAGGACGACCCGGCGTCCCTTGGAGGGCAACAGGACCTGGCGCTGAGGGGAAGAAACGGCTTTGACCAGCGCGCGCTCGAGTTCTCCGATCCGGATCGGTTCGTCCACGTCCCCTCGCCGACAGGAATTCTGGCAGGGATGGTCACAGATGCGTGCGAAAATTTCGGACAACGGCATGGTCCGCTCCAGAATCTTGCGTGCCTCGGATACTTTGTTCCCGGCCAGCAGGCGCATCATGCCCCGGACGTCCACATGCAGCGGACAGGCAGCCTGGCAGTATGGCTGTTCTTCCTGAATGCACTTGTTTTCCCAGGCGCGTAGTTCGCTTTGTTCCATGCCGCTCGCTTTTTCAGGCTAAAGGTTGAAGAATGAAAGGGAGGGGCGGTTCATGAACCGCCCCTCCCTTATTTCATTTGCTGGGGCAGGCATTCTGCCTGCCCCGTGGCGTCGATGGTTTGTTCAAACTGACTGCAAACCACCAGACATTCGTCTCTTCAAGGACCTATTTGGTCTCAAGGTTGGTCAAAACGCTTTCCGGAAGTTCCGGCGGTTAACACGGCCGGGTCCAGCCGGGGTGGCACTGCAGCTTGGCAAGCACCTTCTCCGGACGAGCCGGGAGATGGGTGATGCGCACGCCGCAGGCGTTGTTGATGGCGTTGATGATCGATGCGTGCGGGCTGGTCAGGGGCAGTTCGCCAACACCGGCGGCCCCGTGGGGACCTTCGGGACGCGGGGACTCGATGTACATCAGTTCCAGGTCGTCCGGCACGGCCTTGATGTACGGGAAGCCCGCACCGACCATGGAGGCGTGCTTCTGGATGTCCTCGAAATCCTCGGTCAGGGCCAGACCGATGCCCTGGGCCATGCCTCCCCACATCTGCCCGTCCACGGCCAGCTTGTTCACGATCTTGCCCACGTCGCCGGCAAGGGTCATCTTGTCCACCTTGGTTTCGCCCGTGGTGGTGTCGACGGTGACCTCGGACATGAACACGCCGTACATGTAGACCCTGAAGGGGGCACCCTGCCCGGTGGCCGGGTCGCAGTCCTTGGCATCGGGCACGGACCATTTACCTTCGTACTTGGTGGGCTTATTGGCCGCCTTCATTTCAGCATAGGTCATGTAGCCGCCGTCGGGCTTGGTCATGGCCTTGACCAGCTCCTCGCAGGCCACGCGGATAGCATTGCCGGTGACCACCTGCTGGCGGGAACCGCCGGAGGGGCCGGAGTTGGGTGTCTTGGCCGTGTTTGGCCAGGTGAAGTGGATTTTTTCCGGCGGCACGCCCATCTTGTGCAGGGTCTCGTGGGCCGTGCACACGCAGCCGATGTCCGCACCCTGGCCGTGATCCTCCCAGGCGGTGTGGATGGTGAAGGTATCGTCCGGATTCACTTCGGCCCAGGCCTCGGAGGAGTCCGGGCCGTCCAGTCCGCAGCCGTAAATGCCCAGGGACACGCCCACACCCTTCTTCAGGGTGTCCGTGGACTCCTTCTTGGCCTTTTCCAGTGCGGCCTGATACTTGGGACGGATCTTGTCGAACAGGTCCGGCAAGGGGAAGACTTCCGGCTCCTGTCCCGTTGGCGTGGTAGCACCGGGACGGTAGCAGTTCTTGAAGCGCAGCTCCAGGGGGTCCATGCCCAGTTTTTCGGCCAGCATGTCCATCAGGGACTCGGAGGAGTAGAAGCTCTGGGGGGAGCCGTAAGCCCGGAAGGCCGAGCCCCAGGCGTGGTTGGTGCAGACCGTGCGCCCGTTACCGCGGATGTTCGGGATGTTGTAGCCCGAGCCGATGAACTGGGTGCCGCGCATGGTCAGCAGGTCGCCGAACTCGGAGTAGGGGCCGTGGTCCACGGACCAGTCGGATTCCATGGCCTTCAGCTCTCCGTCCTTGGTGGCCGCGAACTTCAGGTTGATCCAGAACGGTGAGCGCTTTCCGGTGTATTGCTGCTGCTGCTTGTAGTTGTAGCGCAGGAAAACCGGACGTCCGGTGGCCAGGGCGGCCACCCCAACCAGGGCTTCCATGGTCGGGCTGAACTTGTATCCGAAGGTGCCGCCCATGGGATTGGCCACCACGGCCAGTTGTTCCGGCTCCAGGCCCAGGCCCGGGGCGATCATGTACAGGTGCAGGTGCACGCCGATGGACTTGGAATGGATGTACAGCTTGCCGTCGTCGCCCATGTACGCAAAGCCGACGTCCGGCTCGATGGGCATGTGCGGCTGGCGCTGCAGATAGAAGTCGCCCTCCACGGTGACCATCTCCGGGTCGCTGAAGATGGGCGCGGTTTCCTCGCCTTTCACCAACTGGGTTTCATAGTACACATTGGGGGTGCCGGGATGGATCTCGATGGCGTCCTCGGCCATGGCTTCCGGCGCGCTCATGTAGGCCGGCAGGACTTCCAGGTCCACCTTGACCTTGGCCGCGGCGGCCCGGGCATTGGCCTCGCTGTCCGCGCAGACAATGGCGATGGCTTCGCCGTACTGGAAGACCTTTTCGTCGCAGAGGATCGGCCGATCCCAGCCGTCGCCCTTGTTGGTGGGAAAGGTGATCAGACCAGTGATCCGGTTTTTGCCCTTGACGTCCTTGTGGGTCAGTACACTGTGCACGCCGGGCATCTTCAGGGCCTCGGAGGCGTCGATGCCTTTGAGATTGGCGTGGGAGACCTCGGCCTGGACCAGGGCCAGGTGCAGGGCGTTGTCGGGCAGCTTCAAGCCCAGATCCGCGCCGTAATCCAGGGTTCCGGTGACCTTGCCCAGGGCCGTGGGCCGGGGCAGGGAGCTGCCCAGGGCGCTTTTCCCTTCAGGCAGTTTGAATTCCAGCTCCTCGGGTTTCATTTCGCCGCGCAGCACCTTGGCCGCGTCCATCACCGCGTCCACCAGCGGGACATAGCCGGTGCAGCGGCAGGCATTGCGATGCTTCTGGAACCAGTCGCGGACATCCTCCCGACTGGGGTTCTGGTTCTGGTCCAACAAACCCTTGGCCGAGACGATGAACCCCGGCGAGCAGAAGCCGCACTGGGCCCCGCCATGAACCATCCAGGCCTGCTGCAGAGGATGCAGGTTGCCCGGCTGGCCAACGCCCTCGATGGTCTCGACCTTGGCGCCGTCTTCCACGCGCTTCATCTTGGTCACGCAGGAGCGAATGATCTTGCCGTTGATGATCACGCTGCACGCGCCGCACTGGCCCTCGCCGCAACCGACCTTGGTCCCGGTCAGGCCCATCTGGCCGCGCAGCACGTCGGCCAGGGACGCGTCCCCGTCCACGATAATGTTGCGCCTGGCCGAGCAGAGCGCACTGGACGGGGCCACCAATGCCGGAGGGAGGGGGCTGGAACTGCTTTTTTCACTGCATCCGCCACGCCCTGGAAACAGGACAGCCCAACAAGACACTGACGTGCCGTCGGGTGCGGACACTCGAGTCGAAGCAATGCGGGGAACGATTTTTTGGCCTGGGAGGCTCGGTATAGAAATCCTTCCCGGCAAGGAAAGAGAAGCCTTGAATCTCGTTCGGAAGGGCAGGTTCCAGTTGCGCGGCTGGAGAAGCGACGGGCATGTTCACGCTGTCAAGTCGGTTATCGACCTGGATTTTTACAGCCGGAACCAGGAGGAAATTCTGGCTGAACTGGGGAAGGAAAAGGAAGGGGAGAATGTCGTCGCACTCTTCCTGGCGTATCTCCGGGTCAGAATATCCAGAATGCGCGGGATTTGCCCGGACACGCTCCGACTGCACCTCAAGGAATGCGAATACCGGTTCAACAACGCCCGGACAGGAGGCTCGCTGAGCAGGAGAATCTTGGCGATTTTGCGGGAACGTCCGTTGGCGTGAAGCGGGTGTCGCTTGGCCGGACTTGAAGCCAGAGCAGAGATTATTTCCGCATAGTTCTTGACAGCATGTGAACCAAAGGTCACAAGTTTCTTGTGTTTGATATTATCCAGAGTGAAACCTTTCAGCGTTGGTTGGCCAACTTGAAAGACCGCAAGGCCGCAGCCAGGGTCCAGGCACGTCTTGACCGGGCAGCGAATGGAAATTTCGGTGACGTCAAGCCTGTTCGCGAAGGAATCTCTGAAATGCGCATTGATCATGGCCCGGGCTATCACCTGTAGTTCATTCGGCAAGGTTCATCGCTGATCGTGCTTCTTGTCGGCGGCGACAAGCGCACGCAGGATGCGGACATTGCCCGCGCTCTCAAGATTGCCCAAGAATGGAGGAAAGAAAGTGATGGGTGAAAAATTTATCCGCTACGACACCGCGAATTATCTCCATAGCGAGGAAGACATGGCCCTTTATCTCGACGCCTGTCTTGCGGAGGACCCTGGGGACGGCAGCCTGATCCGGACCGCTTTGGGGGTCATCGCCAGGGCCAGAGGAATGAGCCAGTTGGCTCGGGAGACTGGATTGTCGCGGGAAGGGTTATACCGCGCCCTTTCCCCTGAGGGGAATCCCGAATTCAGTACGGTGATGAAAGTCGCTCGCGCTCTCGGCGTAAAATTGCACGCTGAACTTACCCATACGTAGATTCTGCTTCCGCGGATTCCATCTCAAGCCCTGGCCGAAGGTTAAGACAGCGAACCCGCCACATTCCCGCCGCTGGCTCCAGGATGCTCAAGCCGGCCCAGTCCATTTGAATTCGAAACAGGTTGTTCAGCGGCATGCCCAGGGCATGGCAGAGCAGAGTGCGGATCACGCCGGCGTGGGTCACGGCCAGCACCGGGCCGTTTTGTGCACGGGCCAATGGCGGACATCTCCTGGAACACGGGATAAACCCGGTCCAGAACGTCCTGGAAGCTCTCTCCGCCTTCGGGCCGAAAACCGGCAAAATTTCTTCCCCGTTCTTCCCAGGCGCCGGGAAAGCGCCGCTCGATTTCTTCCCGGTCAAGCCCTTCCCAGGTGCCGAGTTGGATTTCCCGCAAATTGTCACGCAACAGTACTGATTCGGGATGGTCCGTCACGGCCAGCCGGGCGGTTTGCACGGCGCGTCGCAGCGGACTTGCAAAGGATGCCGCAGGCGGGCTGGCGGCGAATGTAGTCTGCCATGCCATGGCCTCCGCCAGTCCGGTGTCGTTCAAGGGAATGTCGTCCGTGCCGACGAGGGTGCCGGGTGATCGTTCCACGCTGGCATGACGCAACAGGATCAGGGCGCCGGGCTTGATGGCGTGAAGATTTGGCGCGGGCTCGCTTCTGCCCGGCAGCTCATGGCCTCGGCCCTGGATGACGATGCTGTGATGCCCATAGGCCTGGCCCTCCCAGGAAAAGGACCGCCCGGCAGAGTCATATGTTCCGCGGATGCCCAGCGTTGCTTCCTTGAACTGACCCAGGGCCGGGGGGGCCTGGTCCCTGGTCTTGCGAACCGTCATTGTCCCGGTCAGCTCCCCACTCATCTTCGTCTCAAGCCGCCCCTGAAAGACATACCTTGTTCCTGATCCGGAAAAGGTCCCGCCGGACATGCGCATGGCTCCATGGTCCATCCCGTCCTGAGCAATAAGGTCAAGACGATACAACCCGTTACGCATGGTTGCCTCCCTTGCCTTGATCGTGAAAGGCATCGTCTCTTGGTTCATCTGCATGGCTGATTATACCCTGAAGCCTCGCAACAACTCCTCCTCCTTGGGGACCGGATTACGAACCGTGACTTCCGGGCTCTCGCCCGCAAGCTCCTCCACCCGGCGGCAGAGCAGGCGGGCCAGACCAAATTTTTCCCGAATCGTGATCAGGGTCCGCGCGTTGTCGCCATGTCGTTGCGCGGTGGACGAGAAGCGTTCCTTGAGGCCGACTACCTGATCTTCCAGGACCAGCAGGTCGGCAAGCTGGAGCAGCGCCGCTTCGTCGATTTCATGGCCGTCTGGAATGTGGGGACTGTGGTGCGAGGCCACCATGTCGGCGAGGTCGGGAAAGCCCTGCCTGCACAGAAAGGCGGCTCCTGATTGCGGATGCTTGGGTGCCCCCTTGGCCACGTCGTGCAGCAGCACTGCTGAGGCCAGCAGCGGCAGAGACAACCGGTGCCCGGCCTGGGTCATGGCCGCACCGAGGCGCAGGGCCGCCCGGGCTGTGGCCAGACAGTGGGAGTGGAGCCGGTGACGATGTGGATCCGGGTCGTAGAGCTGGTGCAGGGCCAGGCATTCCTCCGCGTCGGGAATGGACAGGTCCAGGGTCCGATCCAGTCGCTGGGCCATTCCGGCAGCGTCGTCCGGCGAGTCCATGTCCATCAGAATCCCGGCGTCGGTCACCGCAACGGTAGTCGGTCCATTCGGAAATCGTCGCTCCATCCAGCCGCGCAATCCGTTTTCGCCGTCCCAGGCCAGGATGTCCTCGAAGGTCGTCGTCGCAAGAAACGCCGGGTGTCCGGTTTTGCCCATGTAGCTCGGCAAGACCACGGACTTTCCCTCTGGCCGCAAGCTGTCCAGCACGTGAGCGACCGATTGTGGCCGAACCGTGGCGATGTCCACCGGCAGGAGCAGGCAGCCCCGAGAGTTTGTTGACGCCGCACCCTGGCGGGGCTGGGACAGTATGTCCCGCAATGCGCACCGCACCGAGGAAAACATGCCTCTCTCGGGATGCTCATTCTCAATGACGCGAACGTCCATGGAGTGCAACAAGGGCCGCAACGCATCCCCTCGATGGCCGATCACCACCCGGACGTCGTCCACCCCGGCGTCGCGAAACAGCCGGACGCAGCGCTCCAAGGCCGTTTGTCCGGCCAAGGGCAGCAAAGGCTTGAACGAGCCCATTCGCGAGGAAAAACCGGCGGCCAGGATGACGGCGGTCACCTCGCCGCATGGCGGGAGGAGACAAGGTGAGGAGGTTCTTGAACACGAGGCTGGGGACGAGGGCATGTCGCGCATAACTGGCCGACAAATTGCCTGGCAAATAATCATATGTCAATCTTGGCATATGATCCGCCGGCATCGTCACTCCCTGTTGTGGAATCGTGATGTGATTGACGAAGGGCGAAAGTCGGGGGACATGGTAGTGGGAAGTGATGGTGCGAAAGGAGGAAGAAAGAAGGTGAGATAGTGCGAAAGTGGGAAGGTGCGACCTGGAGGTTTTATTCACTTGTGCGTCGTTTCGTTCGATCCGACGAGACTCGAAGTAATCTTCCCGAAAGGGAAGATTTAGTTGCATTGAACGGACAGGGAGGGTATTTCATCCCGAACGGGAAGAAATATTGTTCACGAAGCATCATCTTGACCACTCACAAAGGATGAGGAAAGGCCATGCCGCACCGTATTGCCAGCGCCGCGGACCTTGGTCGGATCGCGGCCGAGAAACGAAAGCTGGACGGACTGACCCAGGCTGATCTGGCCGGGTATTGCGGGGTTGGGGAGCGATTCGTCGGGGAGTTGGAGCGAGGCAAGCCCACCGTGCGGCTGGACAAGGCCCTGCAGGTACTTGAAGGGTTGGGACTGGAACTGATCCTCAAGGCCAGGGGAGAATAGGCATGCCTTCCGCTTTATGGGTGTTTTTCAATGACGCCCGCTTCGGTCGGCTCTGGCTGGAGCAGGATCGAACATATGCCTTTCAGTACGATCCGGAATGGCTTGCGAACCCTGACAACATTTCTTTGTCCATATCCCTGCCCTTGGCGTCGAATATTTTTATTGGCGACGTAGTCCGTTTTTTCTTCGCCAACCTCCTGCCTGAGGGTGAACTCCGCGACCGGGTGGCGCACCGGCTCGGTATTTCGAGGCAAAACGTCCATGCTCTGTTGCGGGAGCTTGGCGGAGACTGCGCCGGGGCCTTGAGCATTCACCCCGAAGGGACCATTCCCGTTTTGGGCCAGGGCGACTACAGTCCCCTGAGTTCCGCCGAACTTGCGGAAATCGTGAACACCCTTCCCATCCGGCCGTTTCTGGCCGGCTCCGAAGGCATCCGTCTGTCCCTGGCCGGGGCTCAAGACAAACTGCCCGTGTATTGCGACGGAGAAACCATCTCTCTGCCCCGTGACGGCGCTCCCAGCACCCACATCCTCAAGACGCCCATTGCCCGCCTGGAATCCACGGTGATCAACGAGGCGTTCTGTATGAATCTCGCCAGGAACGCCGGACTGCCCACCCCAGATTGCCGGATCATGCAGGCCGGGAACACCCCGCTGCTTTTGGTGACCCGCTACGACCGCCGTCCCGGCAAAGAGCGCACCCTGCGCCTGCATCAGGAGGATTTTTGCCAGGCTATGGGTATTTCGCCGGAGGTGAAGTACCAGTCTGAGGGCGGTCCCGGGTTGCGGGACTGCGCGAAATTATTGCGCCAGTGCAGTGCGACACCGGCCAAGGATGTCAGGCTGCTGGCAAGATGGTGCTTTGCCAATACGCTGCTGGGCAATGCCGACGGCCACGCCAAGAACCTCTCCCTGCTCTACGATCAGGCCAAGGCTCCACGGTTGGCGCCGTTCTACGACATCATCTCCACCCGGATCTATGATGAACTCAGTCCGAGGCTGGCCATGAAGATCGGCGGGGAGAATCGCCCCGAATGGATCATGAAGCGGCACTGGGAACGTATGGCCGAGGAACTGGGTCTGAAACCGAAGATTCTGCTCAATGACCTCAAGGCCTTTTGCAAGACGCTGGAGACGGCCATCGTCCCCACATTGCAGGCTCTTGAGCCGCATGGACGCGACGTGGTTTTTCTGATGCGCCTGGAGGCCGATATCCGAAGGCATATCGCCGCAACATTACAGATCATTGGGTAAGGCCATCGCCTCCCCGGCGGAAAAGCGCCCCAGGATGTCGTCCGCGACTTGGCCCGGCACAAACCAGTCCGGCTGCTCCCGGCTGAGATAATATTTATCCGTAAACGGCCTTTTTTTGGCATAGTCGGATTTCAGTTTGGATGGGCGGGTTTCCAGTCGAATCGACCAGACTGATCAGGAGGTTGCCGTGAACCGCCGCAATTCCCAGGGCAGCCTCTTTTGCGCGCTTTTCAGGGCCTTCTTTTCCACGTCCGCATACCAGTCCAGGAACTGCTCCATGATCCGTCGGCCTTCTTCCGTGAGCCGGAAGCCGGACTTGTTACCGCCCACCTTCTCCACCAGCCTGACCCCCATGATTTCCTCGGTGCTTTTGATCTTGCCCCAGGCCGCCCGGTAGGACATGCGCATTTCTTCGGCGGCCTTGCTCAGGGAGCCGTGTTGCTGGATACGCTGCAGGAGCTGGGCTCGTCCAAGGCCGAAAAAGTGTCCGTTCGCCAGCTCCAGCCAGACATGCAGGCGCAAGATGGGTTGGGGGGCCGAGGACGGCATGGGATCAATGCCGGTTGGCGTCGAATTTAAGGGCGTTGTGCTGTTTTTCGGGTCATCCGCGGCGATTTTTCGGGCGGACAGTTTTGTTTTCGTCTCCATTTTATCCTCGCCTTTTCGAGTCAGGACAGGGCTCTGTACCGCTTCACGAAGCGCAGCAGGCTTTGGGCCTGCTGTTCCATGAAATCCGTCCATCCGGTCAAGGCGTCCAGCCCGTCCGCGGTGATCTCGTAGATCCGCTTGGCCGGACCCGCGTCCTCGGTTTGCCAGCTTGACGTGACCAGCCCTTCTTCCTCCAGTTGCCGTAAATGACGATAGACCATGCCCGGCGGGGCCTTGCCCTGGACGAATCCATATTCCTGAATGGTCGTCAGCAGGTCGTAACCGTATCTGGCCCGGCCTTCGCGCAAGGCCAGCAACAAAGACGGCTTCATGTACCGTTCGGCCTTGCCCTGGCCGCCGCCCGTGCCACCAGGTCCGCCCGAACTGGATGATCCGCCACGCGTGATGGTTCTGGGGGGCATAATACTCCTTGACAATATATCCTTTAAGGATATATATGATGAATCGTGTTGAGGCATGGACTCGGGAAAACGAACCAAAAAATTACAGGAGGGCGTTATGGCTGGCAAGATTTTTATCAGGGAGCGGCGAAAGGTTGAGCAAGGCGAGAAAAAGCCGCGCTTTCGCATCGTGGCCGTGTCCGGCGCGGACGTGAAATTCAAGGTTGAGCACATCCGCAAACAAGAGATCGAGGAAATCGCTTCCGCCGTGGGCGCGGAGGTGGTTCTGCTCAAGCCGGAAAAGGGCAAGAGCACGCCGGAGGATGAGGACGACGAGTAGCCCGTTCAATCTTCCCGTTGACCAGAGCGACAAAATCAAAGCGCCGTTCGGAATTGCTTCAGAACGGCGCTTTGGTTTTTGAGGATTGGCATTGCTCCCAAGGTCGATATCGTTCCTCAGTCCTTGGTGATGATCGTTCCTACATGTTCCCCGGCCAAGGCCTTCCGGATGTCGCCGGGGTTGTTCAGGGCGTCGACGATCTGGATTTGCTTGATGCACTTGGCCCGCTGGAGCATGGTCAGGATGGGTCGTTCGATGATCAGGTCGTCCAGGTCCAGTTCCAGGAGTTCAGCCGCGGATATCTTGTCGTAGAACTTCAGGCCGCCGCGTTTGGCCGCGTCGACCTTTTTGGGGTCGGTCTCGAACAGCCCCTTTTCGTCCTTGAGGAAAATCACGGAGCGGGCGCCGATGTTCTCGGCCAACAGGAACGCGCCGCAGTCCGTGCGGTGCGGCGGGATGGAGCCGAATTCAGCCGGATGCTCGAAGAATCCGTAAGGCGGAATGCCGTAGGTGATGGGCAGGTAGCCCAGACGGCAGAACATGGTCAGCTGTTCCAGGTTGTCGCCGTGGCCGATTTTCACCCCGCCGTGCTTGGCCAGGAGGACGGAGAGCATTTCCGCGTTCTGCCAGGAAACCTTGTCCCCGAGCTTGGACAGCACGCCGGTGGGCATGCCCAGGTCCACGCCGATGCTGTAAACGTGCCGGGCACGGGTGCCGCCCCCGGTCATCAACAGGATCTTGTACTCTTCCTTGAGCCGGATCAGTTCATCCAGGATCGGCAGGATGGCCTTTGCCCCTCGATCGATGATGCTCTGTCCGCCGATTTTCAATATGTTGATCTCCGGCTGCATCCGAAAATACTCTCGGGACTCCGTTTGCCGCAGAAATTCCTTGCTGACCAGGGATTCGCCCATCAGCGGGGTGTTGATGTGCAACCGTCCGACTTCCGAGTCTTCCTTTACGAGTCGTGTCATTTTTCCTCCTGCGTTGTGCGTTTTGGTTTTTTTAGCGGCCAAATTGACCAGAAATGACGAATCCACCGAGCCTGTCGTGGGTCTATCCTTAGTAATATTAAGGTGATAGGTACACACTTCCAAGGTGAAAGCCAAGGTCGGTCAAGTTGGAAACATCGCTTTGACCGCCCTGGGGACGAACAATGCGTTAGGAGAATGACATGTGGATTTTGGCATTGATTCTGGGAGCCGCGGTGGTCATTGTGCTGTGCGAAACATGGTTCGGAGGGGATGCGGCATTCCATGGCCAGGAGATGGAGCCCGAAGTGAAGTCCGCTTCCGCCAGGCTTTCCGCCTGGGAGGCCGTGGTCACGGTTTTGCCCATCTTTCTGGGAGGCGTCGGCCTGCCTCTGACGCTTGCTCATCTCCCGTCCGGCATACTATGTCTGATCCTGGCCCTTGGACTGTTTTTCCTGGGAAGATCGTTCACCAATTGATCCCTGTACGCTCAAATGCACACTATCCCCGATGAAGATCCGACGACCCGGCGATCGCCGGGCGCCTCGTTTTCCGCCCCACCCTCGGCCAAGGTTCTGGACTCCGTCCAGATGGCGGAATTGGAGCGGACGTTTCGCGCCTGGGCAACGAACTCTCCGCGGCGGGATGTTCGATGGTCCAGGCAGCGCATCCTGCTGACCTTTCTTCTGATCCGCCATACGGGCGCCAAACTGAACGAAGTGCTGGAACTGAAGTTCAGGGATATCGACCTGGAGAAGCGTGTGGTCACCCTGGCCGGTGACGACAAGGACAAGGCCAGAACGGTTGAAATTCCCGACGACCTGGCCGAGGAACTGCGCACGGCCTTGAAAAAGGCCGTGCATGCTCCGGATGACGCCTTGTTTCGGATCGATCCGGCCCATGTCCGGCGCAAGTTCTACGAGCAGGCCGAAGCCTGCGGATTGCCCCGTGACTTCGGCAACCCCAGTACACTGCGACGTTCGCGCTCCGTGGAACTGCTGCGCGGCAACCTGCCCCTGCCAGTGGTCCAAAGGCTGCTGGGCCACTCCACGCCCAACCTCACCGCCGCGCACCTGGACATCTCCGAGGAGGACGTCCACCACGCCACGAGGCAGTACATGGACCGGGAAAGCCGCAGACGCACCAGCGCTCGGAACATTTTTTTCGGCAATATCACGGAAATCGTCACTGGAGACATTCAGTCCGGGGTGACGCTTCTGACGCTGGGCGGGCTGAGTGTCGTCGCGGTCATCACCAACGCCAGCATCCACCGGATGCGGCTGAAGGTCGGGATGTTCGTGACCGCCGAGATCAAGGCGCCCTGGGTGCTCGTGGCCGGTTCGGAGGTGGCGGAGCAAAGCAGCGCGGAAAACCGCCTGCCGGCAACGGTCGTCGAGGTCGGCGCCGGGCGGATCAACGCCGAAATCCTGCTGCGTCTGACGGACGGCACGGAAATCTGTTCCATAACGACCGCCGCGAGCAGCCGTCGTCTGAAGCTGCGCTCAGGCGACCAAGCCTGGGTGCTTTTCGGAGCCTACTGCGTGATTCTCAATCGGGAGTGAACCGGACTTCGGTCGGCCAGGGACGCGGAGGTCCGATTACTCAACGGACTTGACCCATGGCCGAGGCAGGAGTATTTTTTTACTTACATGATAATATTTAAAAACGTGTCTCTCTTCTTTCGATTTTGATTCAGGAGTCATTCCAGGAAACAGGGCCGCGACTGTTCCGGCAGGAGCGCCTGAAAACACCATCGGAGGTCGGAAATGAATGCCGCCGCACCAGAGACCGCATCCGCGCCGTTGCGCTTCAACCGCCTGGAGCTGGCCGGCTCCCTGGGGGATCTGGGGACGCTGCTCCCCCTGGCCATCGGCATGATTCTGATCAACGGCCTGAGCCCCATGGGGGTCTTTTTTTCCGTGGGGCTGGTCTACGTGATGACCGGGCTCTATTTTCGGGTGACCTGCCCGGTGGAGCCCATGAAGGTCATTTCGGCCTATGCCATCGCCACGGGGGTGACGGCGACGCAGATCCAGGCCTCCTGTTTGATTACCTTTGTCTTCCTGATACTGATCGGCGCGACCGGCCTGATCACCGTCCTCAGCCGGTTGATCCCCAAACCCGTGGTGCGCGGAGTCCAGCTTTCCACGGGGCTTTTGCTGGCCTCCCAAGGGGTCAAGCTAATGATCGGTACGAGCCAGTTTCAGCAGTTGCGGCAGGCCGCGGAGCCGTACTTGAGCCTGCAAAGCCTCGGTCCGATTCCCCTCGGACTGCTCATCGGCATTGTCCTGGCCGGCCTGACCTTATTCTTGTTGAACAACAAGCGTCTCCCCGCGGCCCTGGTGGTCGTGGGCGCAGGGTTGCTGGTGGGCATGTTTCTGGGGACCAGGGAAGGGCTGGACGCTTTGCGTCCCGGCCTGAATCTTCCCGCGCTGATGCCCTACGGCTTTCCGGCGAACGTCGATTTCACCTTCGCCCTGCTGGTTCTGGTCATTCCCCAGGTGCCCATGACCATCGGCAACGCCGTGATCGCCACCAGCGACCTCTCCCGGCAGTACTTCCCGCAGGAGGGCGGACGGGTCACGCCCAAGGGGCTGTGCATCAGCATGGCCTTCGCCAATTTGCTGAGTTTTCTGGTCGGCGGCATGGCCCTGTGCCACGGCGCGGGCGGCTTGGCCTCCCGGTACCGTTTCGGTGCGCGCACTGGCGGATCGAACCTGATCATCGGCTTGATATTCATTGTTCTGGCTATACTCTTGGGCCGGCATATCTTGTCGGTCCTTTTCCTTTTTCCCATGTCCGCGCTGGGTGTGCTCCTGCTCTTCGCCGGCCTCCAGCTCTGTCTGAGCATGTTGGACATCACCGTCCGCAAGGATCTGTTCGTGGCCGTCTCCGTGGTTGGCATCACCTTGGCGTCCAATTTGGCAGTAGGATTCGTAGTGGGCGCTATTCTGGCCTATGTGCTCAGGTCGGAAAAGTTTAATGTGTGATGTTGGCGGTTAGAAGGCGAGAGGGTGCGAAAATTCGGTCGTTCAAGCACAACGGCATACGGATACGCTAAAGTAGAAAATCCAACACGTATCTCCCGCCGGTAAAGACCAGGATGAAGGCCAGTACCCACTTGATGGCTTTGGCTGGAACAAACTTCTGCATTCGTGCGCCGGCATACATGCCGATCATCCCGCCAATGCCCATCAGAATGCCCAGACTCCAGTCCGGAGCCACGGCCATGTGCGGGTAGAAGGGGGCGATGGCTTGGAACAAAAGGGCCGCCACGACGGACGTGATGAACGTGCCCATCAGGCAGGCTCCGGCAATGGTATACACCGGCATCTGGAATACGGCCACGAAAAAGGGAGCGATGATCGCCCCGCCGCCGATCCCATACATCCCGCCGACCACGCCGACAATGGCGCTGAGGGTAAATATTCCCATGGTCGGCGCGCTGATTTTTTCTCCATAAAAGGAATAGTCAATGGTCTTCAGTCCGATCTGGTTAACGCTGATCCGCGGAAGAGGCTCGTCTGACTGGGCTTGTTTTTTGCGGAAGCCGCCCACAAGCTCCTGAAAGCGCTTTTCCGAGGAGGCCTTGTCTGAACCGGGAATCGGTCCCCTGATGATGGACCGGACCATCACGAACCCGATGTACAGTAGGACCACCCCGGCAAAGGCCTTGAAATGGGTTGGGTCGGGAAGGTACTGAACCCGCAGAAATACGCCGAGCAAAACCCCGGGCACGGTCCCGGCGATGACCACCCAGGTCAGGGGCCAGACCATCCGTCCTTCACGGATAAAGCGGTAGACACCGCTGGGGATGGCCACGATGTTGAAGAGGTGGTTGGTGGCGCTGACCGCCGGAGTGACGAAACCCAGCACGCTCATCTGGAAAGGCAAAAGCAGGTTGGCCCCGGACACGCCGCCCATGGAGCAGACAAAGGCCACGGCAAATCCGGCGACAAAAGGAATCCACGGGGCGACTTCGATTCCAGCGACAGGAAACAGCATGGGAACCTCCAGCATTGACCTGTGTAGTCGAAATGCACGGCAATGCGCCGACAACCTTGTCTCGTCATATTCCGTTTTGTATTGTCACGAATATATTTTATTACGTGTCTGTTATTCCTGGATATCTCGGAAGCATATATCTGTCAAGCCGACCTCTGGCCATTCCAGGGAGGGCATTTATGATTTCGACCACGATTCCGATTTCCGAGGTAGTGCATTCCATTCTCCGGTATGAACGGTTTTGGCAGATGCTCGCGGGTTTTTTGCCGAAAGATGTGCAGCTTTCAAAAATGTATCTTTTTCAGCATACATTAATGTAGCGAAGACTTCTTTCTGGCAAAAAAAATATTTAATGTCAGCATGTTGTTTGTTTGGCACAGTATCTGCTTTTGATTGGGCAGGAGGATGTCGTCATGGAACTTATCATATTGATCGGCGTTGCTGTCAGTTTGATCGTGATTTGTGAAAGCGGTTTGGGGTGGTGTTCCGCGGTGCATGCGGATGGAGCGGCCGAGGGCACGAGTTGCTCTCCGGAACGAATCGCACCCCGGCAGGTACTGACAACAATTGGCCCTCTTTTTTTGCTGGGATTGGGGTTACCGCTTGTTATCGGGCACTTCATGATTGGACTGGGCTGCCTAGCCGCAGGGGGTCTGATGTTTCTCTTCGGGTATTGGAGACAGGAGGTATAATCATCAGCAGATATTTTGCGGTTGCCCTCTCGCGATCATGATCTGGAAATGTGCATTTTTGAGGAACCTTGTTTTTTCGATACGCAATTTGCCGTAGCTTGATATTGCCCGTTCCTTCCACTTCAAGGTGGGTCTCTTGCCGAACAGGTTGAAATTTAACGATGATTTCGACAGGGACTGGACTGCCTTATTGAGGCTGCTCTTTACGGGGCGTTCCGACGAAACTGATCGGGTTGCTGTTCAAGGCAATCGGCAAGGCAGCCAAATATTGATCAAGGTGACAGACGTATGCCAGATGCCTCGTTTTTCTTTCCACTGCAACTCACCTTGCGCGTCGCCTCCCTGGCCACGCTGTTTGCACTGGTGTTTGGAGTGCTGGCGGCCTGGTGCATTCACCGATTCAGGTTTCCAGGGCGCGATGGATTGGACGCGATTTTGACCCTGCCCATGGTTTTGCCGCCCACAGTGCTGGGGTACTACCTGATTGTTTTGGTCGGGCGGAATGGGGTCATCGGCCGCTGGCTGGAGTCCACCTTCGGCATCACATTGATGTTTACTTGGCAGGGAGCAGTGATTGCCGCGACGGTGGTGGCTTTCCCGCTGGTCTTCAAGTCGGCTCGGGCCGCCCTGGAAGGCGTGGGGCAAAAATATGAAAACGCGGCCCGTACTTTGGGTTGCGGGGAGTGGCAGGTGTTTCTGCGTATTGCCCTGCCCATGGCTTGGCGAGGCATTTTGGCCGGGACCATGTTGGCCTTTGCCCGGGCCATGGGTGAGTTCGGGGCCACGTTGATGATCGCGGGAAATCTGCCAGGCCGGACCCAGACCATGCCATTGGCCGTTTACAGCGCTGCCCAGGCCGGCAATGACAGCTTAGCCAACCAGTTGGTGCTGATCCTTTCCGTGGTCTGCGTGGTCATCCTCTGGACGGCCAGCCGGTTGGCGAAGCCCAAGTGGTGAAAGGGGATATCTGGCATGTGTTTTTTGTTCGTGCATGATCGATATGTTGTGAAATCGAAAATCGAAGTGACAATTCAATGAAAAAAATTGCTGTTTCCCTCTTCAGCTGCATGCTGTCCTGCATGCTGGTCTTGCCTGCCGCAGCCCAGGAACTGGTGGTGTCCGCGGCTGCCTCACTAACCAACGCCTTCAACGAGATGATAGTTGAGTTCGAACAGCGCCACCCGGGTGTCAAGGTAATCCCGAACTTCGCGGCTTCCGGGGCGCTGTTTCGCCAGATCCAACGGGGTGCGCCGGTGGACGTATTTGCATCCGCCGATCTACGGTGGATGAACGAAATGATTTCAGCTGGTTTCGTCGAAGAAAATGAGTCCCTTTTCTTTGCCCAAAACACATTGGTTCTGGCTGTTCCCGCAGCGAGCCAAATTGGCATCAATGAAGTTGATGATCTCACCGGTGAGCAAGTCCGGCGCGTTGGCCTAGGGACTCCGGCCACGGTGCCCGCCGGCAATTATTCCAAGATTGCGCTTGAAATGTTGGGACTGTGGGATGTGTTGCAGCCGAAGATGATTTTCGCCGAGTCCGTGCGCCAGGTCCTGGATTATGTGCAACGCAGGGAGGTGGACGCCGGGCTGATGTACGCCACGGATGCGGCCCAGGGAGGTGAGCGGGTCACGGTTGTGACCACCCTGCCCTTGCCTGAGCCTGTCACATATCCCATTGCACCGGTAAAGCGCAGTACGCAGCCGGAATTGGCCCAAAAGTTCATCCAATTCATTCTTTCTGAGCAGGGTCAGGAAATTCTGGGCGGATACGGCTTTAGCCGTCCGGAGTGAACATGTTCGTGGAATGCCGCGCTGTCGCAAGCCTTTCCGGAGCCGGTACCTCTTTTTATCTGGACGTGGACTTTACGGCGGATTCTTCGTCCATTGTCCTTTTCGGTCCTTCCGGATCGGGCAAGAGCCTGACTCTCCTGGCCTTGGCAGGTCTGCTCAAGCCGGCTTCCGGAAGAATTGTCATTCACGGAAAAACCTTCTTCGACCACCGAACCGGAGTCAACATCCCAGCTCAAAAACGTCGGGTGGGGTTCGTCTTTCAGGACTACGCCCTGTTCCCGCACCTGACGGTCTGGGATAACGTGGCCTTTGGTCTGAAGCGCCCCTTACGCCCCCTGAGCCGGGAACAACGACAGAAAGTCAACGATCTCCTGGAACTCTTCGGCATTGCCTCCCTGGCTCACCGCAGGCCGCACCAGATTTCCGGTGGGCAGCGTCAGCGCACGGCCCTGGTCCGCGCCCTGGCTCCCGACCCAAGCCTCCTGCTCCTGGACGAGCCCTTCACGGCCCTGGATCAACCCTTGCGGGCCAAGATGCGCGAAGAACTGGCCCGTATCCAGGAGCGCTTCAATGTTCCTATGGTCATGGTCAGCCACGATCTGGCCGACGTGGACGCCTTTGCCGAGACTCTGGTGGCTTTTGGTCACGGGCGTGTTCTGCAGGTTCTGGATTACCGGGAGCGCCGTTCCGAAGGCGAAAGCGCCGCGGACATTCTCACGCCGTTGTTCGAGGCGGCCAATGGCACGAATGCCGCGGGGTGAGGATGGAAAGGTGCATCGCTGTAGCGAAAGCTTGGCGCAAATCACGGAGGTATTGTTTTCGGTTGTGCTGCGTAATTCAAACCTGAGCTGTCCTGGTTGCTCCATCATTCTCAGTCGCAGGGCAACCCGAGAGTATTTATCATGAAAAAAACAAGCTGGATTTGGATCAGGAAGAACTGCGGATCCTCAGGGACTTTGAAAGTGGAAAGTTCGAGTGTATCCAAGATTTCCAGAATGAAAAAAAGAACTTGAAGAATCCGCGCGGAGTACGTTGCAGAAAGACAAACGAGTAAATATTCGCGTCTCCTCATGTGATTCGATTCGCTCTCAAAAACAGGCTGTTCGCGAAGGAATTCCGCCTAGTTGATTATCTTGCGTGGGAATGCTAATATGTACTGGAAAACAGTACATCAAGGAGGCGGGATATGGAAACTGTCAGCGTCAATCAGTTCCGCGCAAACATGAAAGAGTATGTCGAACAAGCGGCTAGTGAGCATGAGCCGCTGAAAGTGACCCGCCGCAAAGGGGGCGACTTTATTGTCATGAGCGCGGAAGATTGGGAACGTGACCAGGAAACCCTTTACGTCCTTCAAAATTCCAGCCTGATGAAACAGATTTCCGAAGCTGTTCGCTCACATGCGGATCGTTCTGGATACACGCCAACGGGTGGGGAGATCGATGAGATCCTTGGTGTTTGAAGGAGGTACATGGACTGTCTACGAGGAACTCAGAATAAAAGATTCACGTCTGCATAAAGCCCTTTGCTCGATTCTCAAAGAGATGTTTCGTGGAGATCCGACCACCGGTTCGGGAAAGCCCGAGCCCCTTCGACACAATCTTTCCGGCCTTTGGTCACGCAGGTTGAGCCGGAAAGATCGCGTGATTTATAAATTCGATGCCGATTACATTTATATTTTCGCCATTGGCGGGCATTACAATCAGCATTAACTGAGTGTTGAAAAAGTCCTTATCCGGCAGTTCGTTCAAAAACCCCAAGTGCAAGGAGCAAAAAAAGCTACCGGACACGTCCTGTGTCCGGCCCTCCCGGGCTGTGGCTTCGCCACATTTTCGATTTGCCGTCCTGGCAATCGAATCAAGGTCGAAGCGTATTTACTCATACGTGAGAGTTTGAACTTTTTACAGCGACGCAGCAATTGGGAGTTTTTCAACGGACTGTTAACCCCTTGTCAGGGTGCTGGGTGTCGGGCAGTGAGGAAAAACGCCCTGGCGCTAACTCACCCGGCGTCCGGCATATCAAGTCTGAGCTTGGATCTGGGTTTGTTTTCCCTTGGAACAACCTAAACCAACGGACGTCTGGCCGGACGTCTGGCCGGACATCTGGACGCGTATAATGCATTCCATTCTTGAAGAAGACATGGCGAACCGGTGCTCGCCGAGTTCGACATTCTTCATCCCAGAATCGGCCAAGGTTCTTGACTCCGTCCAGCTGGCGGAATTGGAGCGGACGTTTCGGATATGGGCAACCGAATCAGCAAGATGGGATGTCCGGGCGTCCAGGGAACGCATCCTGCTGATATTCCTTCTGATCCGACATTCAGGCGCGAAACTGAACGAGGTCTTGGAACTCAGGTTCAGAGACATTGATCTGGAGAAGCGGGTTGTCATTTTGGCCGGCGAGGACAAGGAGAAGGGCAGGACCGTTGAAATTCCGGACGATCTTGCAGAGGAGCTTCGCACCGCCTTGAGTCAGGGCGCACATGCTCCGGATGAAGCCTTGTTTCGAATCGATCCGGCCCATGTCCGGCGCAAGTTCTATGAGCAGGCCGAGGCGTGCGGCCTGCCACGGGATTTTGGCAATCCCAGTACGTTACGCCGATCGCGCTCCGTGGAGCTGTTGCGCGGCAACCTGCCCCTGCCCGTGGTCCGGCGGCTGCTTGGCCACCCCACGCCCGACCTCACCGCCGCGCACCTGGAGGTTTCCGAGGAGGACGTCCATCATGCCGCGAGACAGGACGTGGACCGGGAAAGCCGCAGACGCACCAGCGCCCGGAACATTTTTTTCGGCAAGATCATCGAAATTAACAAAGGTGACATTCAGTCCGAAGTGGTCCTGCAGACCCTTGGTGACCTACGCATCACCTCCGTCATCACCAATAGCAGCCTGAAGCGAATGCGCCTGAAGATCGGTACCTTTGCCACCGCTGAGATCAAGGCGCCCTGGGTGCTCATCGCCGGATCGGCGGATGCGGCCGAAAACAGCGCGGAGAATCGCCTGCCTGGAATGGTGGTGGCGGTCAACACGGGCAATGTGAACGTGGAAGTTTGAGTGCGCCTTTTCGAGGGCACGGAGAGCTGCGCGGTGGTCATCGCTACCGGATTCCATCGCTTGAGTTTACAGGTGAATGATCCGGTTTGGACGCTTTTTGGGGCTTATTCCGTGATTCTTAATCGAGAGTGAGGCTCTTCGCGGAGAGGGCGACGAGTTCTCGAGAGACGGCGGCCACATAAGAGGTCATCAAGCGTATCACGTTGCGTCAAGTTCTCGTAATCGCTCGGCGATGTTCCAGGTCCGGCAGTGCCGGACCGTGGCCGCGGGGGTCAGGTGCTCCCAGGGCCTGCCCTGGAGCATGGCCTGGCGAATGTCCGTGGCGCTGATCCCCTTCTGGTCAGGCGGAACCTCCCAAAGGATGTGGGTACGCAAGCCCAGTGACTGGAACTGGTCGTGTTTATGGCGGCCCCAATCGTCGCAGATGGAAAGCAGGAAGACCCCGTCCAGGGGTACATAGTGGCGATAAAGCTTGAGGTGGGTGATGGGCAGCGGGACGATGGTCATCTCTGCATGGCTGACTCCGGCCTCCAGGAGGATGTCCCGAAGAATCACCAGACGTTCGTAAAACGTCAGGGGATTGGCCAGGGCGCTGGAGCGAAGGCGATCCGCGGCCACCTCGGTGGTCAGGCTGGGATCCGGATTGGTGATGCCCACCACCAGGTGGCGGCAAAGCGCCTTGCCGGCCATGAGGTATCGCAGGTGGTCGTTGTGCGGAACCTGAAACCGCCCGTGGATCACGCCAATGTCGTAGATCTGTTTTTCCATGCAATCCTGAGGGGGGGTATGCGGGCTAACGGATGCGCAGGGGCTGATAATTCCCAGGCCAGTGCAGGCAGTCATCCGGAGTGTCCCGCGTGCCTTCCAGGCGGGCCATGTCCAGATGGTTCAGGATCAGCCGTAGCAGTTCCGTGCCGCGCACGCTGCCCAGGCATCCCCATGCGGCGTGAATTTCATCGAATCTGGCCACCGTGTCTCGTCTGACTCCGGTACCGTGCAGGAGGAGCGGAACGGGTTCCCCAGAGTGAATCATGTTCCCGGAACTGGGGGTGGAGTGGTCCGCGGTGACAGCTATCAAGAGATCCGGGAGGCCCGGACGCCCTAGCAGCGCTTGGTGCACAGTACCCAAGGCCTTATCCAGGGCCTCGATCACCGTTTTCTTGAGCAACGGATCCTTGGCATGGGCCGCTTCGTCCGGAGCCTTGGTATGCAGGTGGATGAAGTCGTATTTTTCAAGGAGTCCGGGCACGGCGGCCAGATCATGGGCAACGTCCGCCTGCAGGTTTCCGGTGTCCAGTGGTGCGTGCCAACCCATTTCCAGATACCGGGCCAGGCCCCGAAATACCGCACCCGATGCAATGCTCAGGCCTCGCAGGCCGAAACGCCGGGTAAACGGCGTGACCGAGCGCATTCTCCCGGCGCGCTGGGTAACCAGGCCCGTGACCGGTGGCAGGCCGGCCTCTTCGCGGCGGGCATTCAGCGGGTGTGTTTGCAGGGTATGCCAGACATGCAGAAGATAGGCCCGGAGGACTGAGGCTGTTTTTTGAGCTGCTTTTTGGGCAGTCTTCCGGGCTCTCTTTTGAGCTGTCTCTTGGGCAAACGTCTCTGCACAGTCTCCGGCATCCGTCCCATCTGTTCCATCCCCTTCAGGTTCCCTGGAATGACCCAAGGCCAGGGGCAAAAGATCCGGCAGGAAGCATCCGGCGCGCATTGGTCCGGTGTCCGTGATGTCCGGCGAAACGTCCCCGGAAAGGATCAGCACGCCGAAGACGCCCTTGACCGGGACGTATTTGATCCGGATGCCTTCCTGATCCCATGTGGGCATTGCTCCAACCAGGGCGGCGACATCCTCCTTGCTGACCTGAGGCACGTCCTGGACCAGAGCCAGGCAGCCGTCCCGTTCCTCCAGGGCCGCGAAATGCGCCAGAACCGCCACCTCCTTGGAGTCCAGATCAATTCCGGCTCCCAGGGCTTCCAGGGGGCCTCGCCCCGGGAAATCCCGCCGTTCATAGCCGAACATGGCGAAGTGGGCCGTTTCACTGGGCAGGGCCTCGCCCAATGTTCCAGCGTGATACAGTCCATTGGCCCCGGTGCGGGCCAGGTTATCCAGATGAGGGGTGTGGGCGGCCTGGAGCGGTGTCTGCCACCCCAGGGTCTGATGGGAACGGTCTCCCAGCCCATCCAGGACAATCATCAGGCATTTATCAGGCATAGCGGACATACTCGGCTGGCGGAGTTGTCATCCACCATGGATTTGTTTTGGAACAGGGCCGGTAAGGGAGGACAATGAACGCGGGACTAGGGCGTGAAGGGGCAAGGGGGTGATTTGATGTCCGGCTGGCCGGTCATGCCCGGTCGCGTCGGCCGCGACAAGGGCCTGCCGGATCAGCGCTCTGTTGGCTTCGGCGTGTGCCGGGTTCTGTAGCTCAATGGTCCACCAGGCGCATTCAGCCCGCGGGAGGCTGGCGATGAGCGGCTGGAGTGGGGCGATATCCTCGATGGGATGGTGGCCTTTTTCGTCTTCGCGGCCGTAGATGTGCAGTCCATGAAGACGGCTTTTGAAGAGTTCCACGAAGCCTTGTGCTGAACATCGGCCGCTACGTGCAGCCTCCGAGCCCAGGGCGTGGCCCACATCCAAGGTGATCATCGCCTCGGCTGTCTCGGCCCAGCGCAGGATGTTCGCCGGTTCGCTGGAAGGCCCAAGCCGCAGATTCTCCAGACAGACCACGATTCCCAGATCCCTGCCATGCTCCACAAGCCGGGCCAGGTTTTCCATGAACGTCGGCTCATGCACCGGTAAAGTCGGATCAAGGCCGGTGTGCACTGTGACAACAGGGTCACCTTGCCCGTCCATGGCCCGCAGGGTGCGCAGGTGCACCTCCAGGGATCGCTCAGCCCGAACCGGATCGGCGTGACCCAGCTCATGCTCGAAATACCTGGTATGAAACCGGACACGCAGACCGGCCCGGAGAAAGGGGTGAACCATCTCCGGCAGCCGGTCCAGTTGGTTTGGGTCCGGTGAAAACTCCACAGCCTCGGCCTGCTCCGTCACCCAGTGCAATCTGGAAGCCGGGTCCGATGCGGACGCGGGAAAGGCCAAAGTCGGAAAATGATTCAGGGGGGATCCATGCATGTCGAGTGCGGGGACGAGACTTTTTTGACGGCCCATTTTAAGGCCCACATAAAGACGCAAGGTGATATCCGGCCGAAGGGTGTATTGTGGTCAATCGTTAAAATACCCTGAAACAGCCAAAACCAGCAAGAGATATTTTCTATTGAAAAGTGCATTATCCATTTATTTTTTCAATTTGACATTCTTGGATGGAATCATTCTAAACTGTGGGAATAAACACGGCTTTCAACGGGGAGAGGACATGTCGCGAGAAACACCTGGAAACGCTCCCTCTGCGGGCGCTCATCCCCGGGAATGGGAATTTGACGAAGAATTTGACGGTGGAGAGGAGACATGCGGGCGGGTGATCATCAACCTGTACACGTACCTGCTCCCCATGTCCCCGGGAACCAGGGTAATGCTCATTTCCCAGGACCCGGCAGCGCCCATCGAGTTTCCGGCCTGGTGCCGCATGACCAGAAACACTCTTCTGGACATGCGCCACCCCTATTATCTCATTGAGTACAAACCTGAACAGAAAAAGGAGTGATTCCATGGCAAACAGATTTTGCGTGACCATCAACCATTGCCGCACTGACGGCGACAAGGCCACCCTGGGCTTCGTGGTGGCCAATGCCGCTCAGGGCAGCGAGAAGGAAACCATGATTTTTCTGAGCACGGACGGCGTCTACTGCGCGGTCAAGGGAGAGGCGGAAAAGATCGATGAAGGCGCACCTTTTGCCCCGCTCAAGGAGCTGATCACCAAGTTCGTCAATGCCGGTGGGAAAATCTATGTCTGCACACCCTGCCTGAAAAAGCGCGGCCTGTCCGAGGCCGACCTGATCGAGGGCTCGGTCCCGGCCGGCGGTGCGGCACTGGTGGAATGGTTGTCCGCGGATCCGGCCTGCGTGGCGTATTGAGTCAAAAGACAGAAGCTGAAAGCAAGAATTCAGAATTCAGGGGGCGGAATGCGCATGCGTTCCGTTGCCTGTGGATGCCGTGGAGAAGCGGGTGCTTCGTTAGGTTTGGAGCCACGCGAAGCGCCCGCCCTCTTCGGCCCTGCATCAAGAATTCCATGGAGGAGTGATTTGCATGTCTGCAATCAATGACCAGGTTGACTTGGCCGCGCTTCAGCCCGCGCGGATCTTTGACGGCGGCGATCTGGACTGCGGGTCCGGGTTGATTCTCCTGATCCGGGAAAACATGCTCCAGACAGGGGTGGGAGAGGTTCTGGAGATGCGCAGTCGGGAGCCCACGGTCAACGACGACCTGCCGCCCTGGTGCCGGATGGCCGGGCACGCGTATTTGGGCCGTTTGGAGGGGCCGGGATATGCCCGCTATTTTTTGCGCCGCGGGGAGCCCAAGACGGATCAGGCCACTCCTTCCGACGGCCAAGCCCTGGCCGAGGACAAGAAAAAGGCCACTGAGTACGAGTGGCGGATGCGGGTTCGGTCCACGGGCAATCTGAAGAGCACGGTCTATTGTCGGAATTTTTCCTGGGACTTGGGGCAGCCAGCCAGCTTCAAGGACAAGGACGCCCACCCCTGCGCCGTGGAAGCCCTGCTGGGCGCCCTGGGCGGGGCGCTTTCCAGCGGTTTTGCCACAGATTGCGCTCGGGAGGGACTGGAGGTGGATGATGTGGAAATCACGGTCCGCGGCAAGCTGCACAACATTCTGGCGCACATGGGCCTGGAAGAGGGTGATCCGTCTTTCGCGGGCATTGAGGTGAAATGCTTCGCTTCGACCATGGACGACGAAGCCAAGGTTCGTGAGGTCTGGAGCCAAACCGTGGCCCGCTCGCCCATTGCGGCCACGCTGGCAAAGGCGGTTGATTTGAACATCAAATTCGCGGTGGTGTGATCATGTTTACGACAACCCAAGTCGGTAGCTGGCCCCGGTCCAAAATCATGCTCAAGGCCTTGCGCGACCGTCGCTTGGAACGGATGTCCCAGGCCGATTTCACCGCCGTGGCCGACGAGGAGGTCCGACGTACCGTGCGCATCCAGGAGGAGGCCGGCCTGGACATTGTGGTGGACGGGGAACATCGCCGGGATAATTTCTACTCTTTTATCACGGAAAAGGTGTCCGGAACCAGGCTGATGAGTCTGGCCGAGATGCTGGACGAGGTGGAGGACAAGTCCGGGTTCGAGGAACTGTTGAGTACACTGGACGTACCGGCCTCGGCCATCCGCAACCCCACCTGCGTGGGGCGGCTGGAGCGGCGCGAGCCCCTGGCCGTGGATGATTTGCGCTTCGTGAAGCAGCTTACGGACAAGCCGGTGAAGATCACGCTGCCCGGGCCCTACCTGCTCAGCCGGTCCATGTGGGTGCCCAATTATACCAAGAGCGCCTACCGTGACCAAAGCGGGCTTGGCGACGACGTCGTGCGCATCCTGAGAGACGAGCTGCTGGAACTGGCCGAGGCCGGTTGCGAATTCGTGCAGTTTGACGAGCCGGTGCTCACCGAAGTGGTCATGTCCGCGGAGTGCGGCCGGCGAACCTTCATGTGAGCCACTCTGGCCACCCGCCGGGATGTGGGTGTTGAACTGGAGTACGCAGCGGAACTGATCAACCGGATCATCGACGGTATTGCCGCCCCGCCACGGGGGCCGCGCATCGGTCTGCATATTTGCCGGGGCAACTGGAGCACCCGGGAGGATGTCCTGCTCACCGGAGATTATACCCCTTTGCTGCCGGCCTTGACCCGGATGCGGGTGCATCAATTCGTGTTGGAATATGCCACGCCGCGGGCCGGAGAGATCGCCGTGGTCGGGGAAGCCCTGTCCGGAGCCGTGCCGGGGACGGATCGCCCGCGGGAACTGGGTCTGGGCGTGGTCAACCCCCGGACCACGGAAGCCGAGTCCCCCGAGGAGATCGTGGCCAAGGCCGAGCTGGCCCTGCGCCACTACCGCCCGGAACAAGTGTTCCTGAACACGGATTGCGGCTTCGGCTGCTTCGCCAACCGCTGCGTGAACGTGGAGGAGGTGGCCACGGACAAGATCCGGAACATTGTTCTGGCCGCCAGGATGCTCCGGGAGCGATATGGATGAATCGTTTCCGCGCCGGCTGGAACTGGTCCGGACGGCAAGGGACATCGCTACCGGATGTACCGGATGCCGGATCTGTGTCCGTCAGTGCGCCTTTCTGAAAATGAATGCGCCTCCCGGGCAGATAGCTCAGGCCCTGCTGACCGGAACCAGTCGAACCGACCCGTTTGCGTGTAGCCTGTGCGGCCTGTGCGGGGCGCTTTGTCCGGAAAAGCTGAATCCTATGGGGCTGTTCCTGGAAATGCGCCGGGAAGCGGCGGACCAGGGCCGTGTGGACTGGAAGCGGTACAAGGCGATTCTGAATTATGAACGGCGCGGGCATTCCGCGCTGTTCAGCTGGTATCCATCCAAGCCGAGCAGAAACGTCTTTTTCCCCGGCTGCACCCTGCCGGGGACACGACCGAAAATCACCTGGAAATTTTTCGAAGCGTTGCGAACCCTGCATCCGGACATGGCCATGGTCCTGGACTGCTGTCACAAGCCGTCCCATGACCTGGGGCGGCAGACTTTTTTTATCGAGCGATTCCAAAGCATCCGCGATCGCCTCCTGGCCTTGGGCGTGGAACGGGTATTCGTGACCTGTCCCAATTGCCACAAGGTTTTCAAGCAATACGGAGGCGGACTGGAGGTGGTCACCGTCTACGAGGCCTTGGTCCAAGACCGGAATTTGTGCCGGAATCAGGAACCTGCCCGGGAACTGGACCGGGAGCGGGGACGAAATCAGGACCGGGAGCAGGACCGAGACCAGGAACTGGCGCCGGTATCCCCGAAGATCGCTCCGGAAACGACCACCCGGATCACGGTCCACGACCCATGCCCCATGCGGGACGAGGCCGGGACTCATGACGCGGTACGTTCGTTGCTCGCCGCCCGCGGATTTGATCTTCGCGAAATGAAGAACAGTCGAACCCGCGCCCTGTGCTGCGGCGAGGGTGGGTCCGTGGGATTCCATAACCCGGATCTGGCCGCGACCTGGGCCCAAAAGCGCCGTGCCCAGGCCCGGGGGGATCGCATCGCCACTTACTGCGCCGGGTGCGCCGGATTCCTGAACCGCGTCACCCCTACGTGCCACCTGGGCGATCTGCTCTTTGATCCCGAAGCCGTCCTGGCCGGCCAGAACAAGCCAGCCAAGCCACCCATCACCTATCTGAACCGCTTGCTGCTCAAGCGGCGTCTGAAGCGCTTGTCTTGAGTCGAATGCCCTTGGCGGTTTGGCAACTATTTGTCGGGTGATGTCACTTCGCCGTCAGGCGTGAAGCCTTTTGCCTGCCGCATCTTTCCAGCGGAAGGCAAAAATTCTTCTTGGCGTCCTCCGTGCCTTGAGCGAAGCGGGCGGTTCAAATGTTTTTCAGTTTGGGTTGCGTGCATGGCCCGCGTTAGGATGCGTGTCCCTATTCATGCACTGGATTCCGGCCTTCTTCGAAATGACTTGTTGTACCGTTCCGTTTCCAAACGTCGAGCACAACGGCGCGCGTTAGCGTGTTCGCTGGAGCGCAATGGTATGCGCCATGTTCTTCAATTCGATTTCATGGGACTCATACTCGCCCAGATGGACGCGCATCAGGGTTTTCCAGAGTTTTCCATGGTTTGGGATAGAGAAGTGGAGCAACTCATGGACGATGACGTAGTCCCACAACTCCTGCCTAAGTCCGAGCAGATCCGTGCTGAAGTTGAGGTGTCCGTTGGTGGAGCAGGAGGCCCATTTACTCCGCATCGGGCGCACGCCAAGCCAAACCACATCAACGTCCAGTTTTTTCGCCCAGTGAAGGACTCGATCTTTAAATGCGCGTTTTAGATCCAGTGCCGCCATCACGTTACCTAAATGTTGAAAAGTCCTTATCCGGCAGTCCGTTCGAAAACCTCAAGTGCAAGAAGCAAAAAAAGCTACCGGACACGTCCTGTGTCCGGCCCTCCCGGGCTGTGGCTTCGCCACATTTTCGATTTGCCGTCCTGGCAATCGAATCAAGGTCGAAGCGTATTTCTTCATACGTGAGAGTTTGCGCTTTTTGCGGCGACGCGGCAATTGGGAGTTTTTCAACGAATTGCTAAATCCGGTCCGCCTTTTCCAGCAGCCTGAAAAGCTGATCCACCAGGGCCGTCACCCGTTCCAGGTCTTCAGTATTGGCCAGAACGGCGAAGGTCACTTTCTTGCGGAGCTCGCGAAGCGCGTTTTCGCTCTTCTTCCAGTTGGGAAATTCCACGAAGGCCAGCTTGATCGTGCGGCTCACCTCTTCCGCGTCGTTGATCCCCGCATCAAGGAGCGTTCGATAGACAAAGTAGGTCAGCCCATCAAAACCCTTCTCCGCCTGCTCCCTTTTGCGCGCCTCATTGGCTTCCACTTCCCGCAATAACGCATCCAGCGCATCAGCCGTGCTGGTCTGACGATCCTCAAAACTCTCCTGCACCGCTTGCGCCCGCTGGGCCATGGCGATGAGATACGGGTCGTCGCTCTCCTCCTCGGCCTTTTTTTCAATGCTCTTGACCAGGTTGATGATCTTGTTCCCGTCTCCGCCTTTGTTCTCGGCGATATACCTGACCGTGTCCTCGTTCAGTTCCAGGATTTCGGCGACGGGCAGGATGTAACCGGTCCCGACATGCTTTTGGACCAGCTCACGGGTCTTTTTCTGAAAATCGCGATCAACCTGGATCCGCCTGGCGTAGGCCTTTCTCACCACATCATAGATCGCCGCGAGCGTGCCGTAGTCATCGATGAAGGGCCGCAGGAAGGCATCCGGGGAGATGATCTCATAGAGCATCTCGATCTCTTTGAATTCCTTGAAGAACGCCTTACGCCGTTCCGGGTCGCGAAAATGCTCGATCAGGGCATCGACATCCTTGTCGTCGAAGTTTCGCTCGATCAGGGCCAGATATCCCGGAGCCTGTTGGTCCATCTTGTTCCGGAACAGCACCTTGAGCAGCTTCAGATCCTTGACGATGGCGTTGATCTCTTCGCTGTCAAAGGCCAGGACCTTTTCCAGCTTGTCGAAGATGCCGACGAAATCGAGCACAAAGCCGTGCGGCTTGACCATCTCGGCGAGCTCGTTTTCGTAAGGTCGGTTCACCCGGGCGATAGCCTGCAGCAAGGTGTGGTCGCGCATGGGCTTGTCGAGGTACATGGCGTAGAGCACGGGCGCGTCGAAGCCGGTGAGCAGTTTCTCGGTGACGATCAGGATCTTCGGCTGCTGATCAAGCCTGGAAAAACTCTTGCGGATCTGGCGCTCCCGCTTCGGGTCGAGGTGGAATTCCTTGAGCAGCGCGGAGTCGTTGTTGTTGCCGGTGTAGACCACCTCGGAATATTCGGCCGGCAAAAACCGGTCCAGCGCATGCTTGTACATGGCGCAGGCCTCGCGATCCACGCCCACCAGAAAGGCCTTGTACCCCAGCGGCTCGACATTCTCGCGGTAGTGCCGCGCGACAAATTGGGCCACCTTCTGGATGCGTTCCGTGCCCTTGAGAAAATTCTTCAGGTTCACCGCCCGTTCGAGGATCTTGTTCAGCTCCGCGATGTCCGCCACACCTTCGGCTTCGGCCAGGGAAAGGAATTCCTTGTCCAGGGTTTCGTGCGGCACCAGCATCTCGTTGGGAGCCAGACTGTAATAGAGCGGCAACGTGGTGCCGTCGCCAATGCTGTCGGCAATGGAATACTTGTGCAGATAGCCCTTGTCGTCCTCGCAGCCGAAGGTCTTGAAGGTGCCGCGTCCGTAGGCGGTCTTGTCCACCGGCGTGCCCGTAAAGCCGATGTAGCTGGCATTGGGCAGTCCGGCCATCAGGAAATTGCCCAGATCGCCGCCCGTGGTGCGGTGCGCCTCGTCGATCAGCACGTAGATATTCGACCGGGTGTTGATATTCGCCGGCATGTCGCGGAACTTGTGGATCATCGTCACGATGATGCCCCGGTAGTCGTCGCGGAGCAGCCTGTTCAGCCGGGTGATGCTGCCGGCATGTTCCAGATTGCCCAGCCCCAGTGCGGCCAGGTTCTTGAGCATCTGATCTTCCAGCTCGTTGCGGTCGATCATCAGCAAAATCGTCGGCTTGTCCGCCTCGGGCGCGCGGAAAAGCCGCTCCGCCGCCTTGATCATGGTGAAGGTCTTGCCGCTGCCCTGGGTGTGCCAGACGAGGCCGCGCGTGCGTCCTGGATCGAGGGCGCGGCTGACGGCTGCCTCCACCGCGCCGGTCTGGTGCTGGCGCAGGATGTATTTGTTCAGCTCCTCGTCCTTCTCGGCAAAGACGATGTAGTCCTTCAGGAAGGCGAGCACCTGTCCGATGGCGCAGAAACTCTTCACCTTGGCCTCCAGCTTGCCCACCTCCTCATCCTTCCAGTTGAAGATGTTCCGGCGCACCGTGTTCCAGGTGACACCGTAGGAAAAGCCGATGGCGTCGGTGGCGGTAAAGACTTGCTGAGACACGAACAGCTCGGGCGTTTCGCGGTGGTACCGGCGGATCTGGTCCACCCCCAGGGCGATCGCCTCGTCCTTGTTGGCGTTCTTGCACTCGATCATCAGCACCGGAATACCGTTGATCAAAAAGACCACATCCTCCCGCGTGCCGTAGTGGCCGTTGTGAAAGGCCCACTCCTCGGTGACTTCGTAAACATTCCGGCGAGCCGCCGGCGGCCACTCCGGATCGTCATAATCAATCAGGATCAGGTCTCGCTCGCGCCTTTCCTCGTGATCAAAAAACTTGCCCCGGTTGCGCAGATGCGCGACGAATTCCCGGTTGCCGAAGATGTCGGCGTGGAGATGGCGAAATTGCCCGAGCAACGCGCCCTCGGCCTCGCCGTAGCGCGGATTGAACTCCCGCACCTTGGCGTCGAGCAGATCGTCGAAGAAGAGCGAACGGTTCTTGGCACGGTCGGCAGACGGCACGTCGGGGTCGAATCCACGCCGCCGCTCGGCTTCCTCGCGGGACACGAATGTCCATCCAATGGCCTCGGCGTAGGTGAGGATTCGGGCTTGGACGGTTTTGTGTTCGGAGGGTTTGGGCATTATTTCCAGGTTTCCCGCCAAGCTGTGTATTCCGACGGCCGCAACCGATAACGCGCAATATTCCCCTCGTGCAGGCTCATAAGTTCGGTCTCCGCAATTTCAATAAAGCGCATGACGTCCTCCTGGTTCACCCGTTGCCGCGCCATCTGCTGAATATAAGCAGCAGCGTTTTTTTTGTCATTGCGGCTGCGCACCACATCAGCCACCACTTCCGCCAGCAAATCGCGATAGCGCAGTCTGAAAGGATCGGGCTGCCCAAGGGACTTGCGCACGGCCGAATACCGCGCACAGGAACGCTCGTAGGCCCAGACGAAAACATCGTGCAACAGCTCGACCCGGTTGAGTTCATACACGCCAAGAATTCCATCGACATAGGCCCGCTCAGTCACATCCACAAAGGACAGCGGGCTCAGGTTGCGCCGTATCAGCGGGATATTGGCGGCCAGGCGTGACACGCGCTTGTTCACATCCTCGAACGGCTGCAAATACGGCAGGTGCGCCATCACAAAAAAAGCCTGTTCAAAGGGGTCATAAATGGCCGCTGCCGTGTCGAGCACCTGCTGGAACGCTTCCTCAATCAGTTGAGGGACTGCCAGGGGATGAAACACCGTGCCGTGGATTTCCACCGCGATTGTCCGCAAGCGCCCGCAGGCCGCGGGGTCGGCCAGCAGGTTTTCCGACAGCAAGGCATGCAGATTGAGCAATGTATACCGATTGAAGCCCACAAGGTCGGCCTGCTCGACCAACAGCTCAATGGCGGCCTTGTGGTTCAAAATCATCTGTGCTTCCAGCGCATCTTTGCCCTCGGCACTCTCGCCCAATTCCAGCAGGCGCTCGGTCTCGAGCAAGGAATAGGTGTTGCCCTCCAGGCGGCTGGAATTCCAGGACAGATCGATGAGTAGCCGGTCGTAGATTTGCCGGGCATAGGTTCCGGCCGGACGCTGGCCATCCGGAGAGTGCCCTATTGCCAACAAATGCCGCCGGGTTTGTGCCGGCAGATAAAAGGTCTCGTTCGGACGGTAGGCATCGAGAAACGCCCGGTTGTAGCCGACCGGCATCCGGTTCTGAACAGAATCACGGACCGCCTGTCTGATCGCCGCGCCCTCAGGGGAAATGGGTGGGTAAACCTCGCCAAACGCCACGGGCGTATCATCTTCTTCCGAAGCCCGCGGCTCATCGACAATGCCAGGCAACCGATACCAGCGACCACGGCCACGGCCTTCCGCAATCAGCCGGTTTTGTTCCACCAGCAACGCCAGGCGCCGCTGCAACATGCGCGGCTGTATCGTGGATTCAAGCTCTTCATGGATTGCCCCGGCCTGCACGCCTGCAGGGTGCGCCGCCACAATCGCGAGAATGGCTTCAAGTTCGTCTTTTGGAATTTGCTTGGGCATGTGTCAAATTATACGTCGCTAAATCAGGCTTAACGACATATCAAGCTTTTTATTTGTCGCCAATAGGCGTTTTTTGTCGCATTCTGGACTCAAAATGTCGCAAAAGCGGTAGCCATCTTCGGCCTCGGCGTAGCGCGGGTTGAACTCCCGCACCTTGGCGTCGAGCAGGTCGTCGAAGAAAAGCGAGCGGTTCTTGGCGCGGTCGGCAGGCGGCACGGTCGGGTCGAATCCGCGACGTTGCTCGGCTTCCTCGCGGGACACGAATGTCCATCCAATGGCCTCGGCGTAGGCGAGGATGCTTGGATGGTTATATGCTCGGAAGGGGTGGGCATTTTTATTGGTCACTCGTCCGGTTTTGCATTCCTCTCCAACAGCTTCACCATCCGGTCGAAGTCGCTTTCAAACAGCCGGTCCTGCACGATGCGGTATTTTTCAAATTCGCTCTCGGCGTGGGCCTTGGCGATCTCCGCCGTCACCTTTCCTGCGTCCTGCAAAATCTCCCGGTCGGTCGCCTCAATGAAGCGGTTCAGTCGGGTTTCCCAATCCTGCATGGTCATGGGGATCTTACGCAGCGCCATAGCTTCCGCAACATCCAGATAGGCCGAAACCAGCCGTACCAGTTGCGCCATTTCATATTCGTCCAGGTAGTTCTTGGCCACGCTGACGTCGAATTTCTGGATTTTTCCTCGCGGGGCGTCCTTCCATGTGGTCAGGCCCATGTTCTCTTTTTCGGCATTGGCCCGGTGATAGATAACCTCAGCTGCCGTCTGGCCGTGGATTGCCCAGTGCAGCTTGTTCTGTACAGTCGAGAAAAATCGCTTGGTAGCCTGGGCCGTCACGTCATAGTCGATGGAGGTCGTGTAGATGTCGGTGATTTTCTGGTAGAACTTTCGTTCGGAGAGGCGAATCTCTCGAATGCGCTGTAACTGTTCTTCAAAATATTGATTGGTGAGGATGGAGCCGCCATTTTTCAGGCGCTCGTCATCCATCGTGTAGCCCTTGATGGTGAACTCCTCGATAATGGTGGTCGCCCATTTGCGGAACTGAACGGCACGTTCGGAGTTGACCTTGTAGCCGACGGCAATGATGGCGGAGAGGTTGTAGTGCTTGGTGTTGTAGCTTTTGCCGTCGGTGGCAGTTATTCGAAAATTTCGAATAACTGCATTTTCCTGCAACTCACTGTCGGCAAAGATTTTTTTCAGGTGGTAGTTAATGGTGTGGGTTTCCACATCATAGAGTACCCCCATCATCTTCTGGGTCAGCCAGATATTCTCATCGGCGTAAACCGCCTCCACACCGCCAGTACCGCTTGCCGCGACAAAGGTCAGATATTCCGCCGCCGAGGAACGGACGAGGGATTTCTCATTCTTTCCGGAAAGCTTCGGATACTTGCCCTTACTCATTTTTGGATACCCTTTTTTGCACTCGAAGGCGCAAAATATCAATAAATCAGGCACCTGAGCTCTTTGTGATCCAGTAAACGAAAAATTTGAATTCACTCCTCAGATTTGCGATTCATAGGTGCGATACAACCATAGATTGTGACTCACTTCTTTCCATTTTTGAGTCACAAGGAAATATGATCGTGATGCTGACAGGAAAAACGCGAAAACAAACCCTGAAGTACACCCAGATTTCCCGACTCCCATGGATGCGGGCTTGGACGGTTTTGTGTTCGCCGGGTTTGGGCATGACTATCAACTCGAAAACGGTATTTGAAGATCGATATCGTGAACGCGGATCTTCGCGGTCATCAGTTCGTGAAGGAGGGTGCGGAAAAGGTCTTGGAGTTGGTCGCGCTTCCGGCTGTGCAGTGTGGCCTTCTCTTCAACGGTATTGATTGCGGCGGCAATCGCTTCCTGTTCCTCAACCGGCGGCATCGGAAACTTGAGGGGGGCGATGTCCTTCTTATTCAGCTGTGGGGTTGGGCCAGGATCAGTGATTTTCTTCAGGTCGAAGGTATTGAACCAGTGAAACAGGTAGCGATGATTCACGGTCCTTGACGGCATCACAGCGATTAGGTTCGGGTCCAATACCGTGCGGCAAGTGGTGAGTCTCTTTTTGTTCGTCGCAATCGCGGCTCCTCGCTTTGGGAAGACAATTGAGTTCGCGGGAACCGTCCGCTTGAGCGCCTCTTTCTCTGCCAACTGGCGTTCGAGGTTTGCGGTACGGAACTCGATCTCGTTGCCAGGGAGGTTCATGTCCGAAACCTTGATCCCGATGACGCGAACACCATTGGACACATTGGGTGCATTCTCCAATTGCGAGTAGGACATTGACGAAGCTTTAATGGCAGAGACCGATTCGACAGTTGGTGTTGTCCAGCTTTCCGGCACCAAGCCGATCTCGGTCTGTTTTTGGTTTTCTTTGCGGAGGCCTTCGGTGAAGAGCTTGTGCATGAGGGCCTTTTTCAGCTCGGTGGTGGTTTGAATGATCCGCTCCTGCGTTTCGATCGCCCGCTGCACCGTCGATAGGATGTGCGCGATCTTCTTTTGCTCGGGGAGTGAGGGGAGCGAAAGGCGGAACTCCCTCAACGAAGGCCACGATGTCCGAGGATGCTGAACTCCGCTCGTCGTGGATTTGGCGTGGGCGACGAATTCGTCGCTGTGGATGACGAATTTCAAAAACTCCGGCTCACAGGGGACTTTTGCGCGAAAAGCGAGGATATCCGTTGAGCACACCCCATCGAAATCGGCTTGCGCGCCTTTGCGGAGATACGGACGAAGTTTTCCAAAGAGAACATCGCCAACTTTGAAAGCGGTTTTGGAGGACTTCACATCGCTTTCTTTTCCACGGCCAACGAACGCCGGAAACCCTTGGGCAAGATGCTCAAGGCCGACGTATGGAGTGTCGCCGTCGTTGACTGGTTGATACGAATTCTTCACCCGGTCGCATGCGTCCCCGAGCAGATAGTTTTTCCACCCCGGCGGCAACGGTTCAATCAGCAGGTTGGAATCGCTCATACCCGGTCTGCTTCAGAAACATCTTCAACACGGGAGGGCGGGTTTTCCAGCCCGCCATGGCTTCCTGCGGACAGAAATGTCCGCCCTCCGATTTGCTTTCTCACTCCGCCCCTCCTTCCAACTGCTTCGCTGTCCTGGCGGAGAGTGTCTGCATTTGGCGGATGGCGATGGCGTTGAGGCGCTTGATTCGGTCGCTTTGCGGCAGTTCCATGTGGATGAACTCGGCGTTCATGTTCTCCAGGTTTGCGAGTACGAGGAGTTGTTCCAGTGTGGCGTGGTCGCGCATGTTGCCGTCTTTGTCGGGGTTGGCTTCGCGCCATTCGCGGGCTGTCTGGCCGAAGAGGGCGACGTTGAGCAGGTCGGCCTCGCTGGCGTAGGTGAAGGCGGCTTGTTTCGGAGTGATCTCCGCCGGAATCAGATGAGTCTGGATGGCGTCGGTGTGCAGGCGGTAATTGATCTTGGCGAGGGTGCGATTCAGGTTCCAGGCGAGGGAGAGGCGGCGGTTTTCGTCCTCCTTGAGCCGCTGGAATTCTTTGATGAGATAGATTTTGAACTCAGGGCTGATCCACATCCCGAACTCGAAGGCGATGTCGTGATGGGCGTAGGTGCCGCCGTAACGCCCCGCCGTCGCCCGCAGGCCGATGGCATTGGTCTTCTCGACCCACTCTTTGACGCTGAGCTTGTAGCTGTTCAGACCGGCTTGACTTTTAATTAAGGCGAATTCGCCGGAATTAAAATCCGGGTTGTGGACCGTCTCCCAGATGCCGAGGAATTCAACAGTGTTGCGGTTGCGCAGCCAGTCGGAGATGAAGAAATGGCCGTCCTTGGCCTTGAGCATGTCGGTCAGGGAGATATAGTCCTGGTCCTCCCGCCGGATGACGGCGATCTCGGTACCTCGAACATTGATCGTGGCCTTGGTGGATTTTTTTTTCATGCGCTTACTCCCTTTCGTTTGAGTTCCTTCACCAGGTTCTCAATGGCTTTCAGATCCTTGGCGAAAGCGTCGATGGCTTCCCGCTTTCGGCATTTGGTGATGAAGTCTTCATAGCGTCGGTAGCGATGGTTTTGATGATCTTGTGGCTGACCGAATCGGGATCGTCGCCGATGGTGAAGGAGACGTATTCGCTCATTCGCCACCTGCCAACTGCTCCAGTAACCTGCGGCCCTTTTCCGTAAGCCGGTACTTCTGGAGGCGACTGGTGGGTTTGTCGGGGATGGTTCGTTCGATCCAGGCGACGGTAAGCAGAGGCTCGAGATAGGCCTTTCGGAAGTGCTCCCGGTCCTTGATGCCAACGGCTTCCTGAAGCTCCTCGCGAGAGCGTGGAACGTCGACGATGGCGCCGAGTAGCGCCCTGACTTGCGGAGTGACTTGCTGGGTATCTTGCGGGGTGACTTGCGGGGTGACTTGCGGGGTGACTTGGTCCTGACCTAGTCCTGACTGAGTCTCTGACTCAGACTTTTTCCTCCGGATCGTCAGCACGAAAAAACCGCCATCAATCCGGATTTCCGGTTCAGCAAGGCCGGCCTTTTTGCATCGCCGGATCATGTCGCGGATACCGGTTCCCATCCGTTCGATGTACTTGGTCAGGTACATGGGCTCGGCAATAAGCGGATTGTGCGGGACCGAGGCATGGGGGCCGCGCAGTTTTTCAAGGGTCAGGGTCGGCGGCAGGGTGCCGGGGTTCCAGACTTCCAGCCGGTCTTTGAAGAGCATGACCTGGACGCTGCCATTGCTGGTGTAGTCGCGATGAACCACGGCATTGACGATGGCTTCGGCGACAACCTCCTGGGGTATTTCGTATTTGGTCGGGACCTGGATGCTTTCCGCTCGCGTTCCCACCCAGAGGTCGATCTTGGAGAGGACGAAATCCTTGGCCTGATCCACCAGATCGAAAACCGTGCCCTTGTACACCTGATAGGAAGGAATGGGCTTTTCCACCTCAAAGCCATGGAAATGGGCGCATTTCACCTCGGAAGTGATCAGGAACCGCTGGGGCTGCTTGCCGAACAGCAAAATGGCGGCATGGGTCGGTCGGTCTTTGTCGAGCAGATTGAGGTGTACCAGTACCTCATGCGGCGGTGTATTTTCCGGCAGGGGGAAATTGCGGCCGCGCCGGGCAAGGACAAGAAAACGGGTGACCTTGTCTTCGTCAAGGTCGTCCAGCGAAGCATTTCGGCAAAACGTGGCATCAAACGGACCGAAACGGATCAGTTCCCGCTCTTCGAGAATCCTGACGAGACTCGCATACACCGCGGCGATCAGCTCTTCGGCGGAATTAACCCGCCGCCGGATAAGGCTGCTGCCGACATCGGCGATCAGGGCTTTCATTTTCGGGTGCCGAACGCTGTCATCAACACCTTTGACATAGATCAGACGACTCTTGCCCTTTTCCGTGGCTCGATTGAACTCACGGTGCGTCGGTGAAAGCCCCTCGGCATCCTCCCGGCCATACTCATTGCCGAAAATACCGAGATAGATATCGCAGCGATCCACTTGGTCGAGGTAGCACTGGTCGGCCCGCTGATCGGCCGCCGGCTGTTCTTCAAACAGAAAGTATTCGAAAAAGCGCCGCAGCATCGGATCCCCGGAAAGGTATGCGGCCAGGGCCTTGCGCTCGGCGGCTAATTCCTTTTGCACGCTGCTGATAAAGATCTTCATGCGTCGATTCCGAGTTGCCTGAGGATGTTATTAAGAGCCTTGTCGGTCTCCTTTGCCTCGGCTTCGATGACCTTCAGTTCCGCGACGATCTCCGCGATGGGCCGGTAGGTTTCAGCCTCGCTGGTGTGGATGTAACGGCTGGGGGAGATGTTGTAGTCGTTCTTCTTCAGTTCGGCGTGATCCACGATGCGGCTGAGTTTTTCCTCTTCTTTCCACCAGATGAGGGTGTCGGCGATGCGCTGGATGCCCTCATCCGGGATGAAGTTCTTGGGGTCGCCCTTTTCGAAGACCTGGGATGCGTTGACCAGCAGGACCTTGCCCCGGCGCTCCTTGGGCTTGGCCTTGTTCAGGAACAGGACGATGCCCGGGGCGGTGGTGTTGTAGAAGAGGTTTTCCGGCAGGTAGAGCACGCTCTCGATGAGGTCGTGGTCCACGAACCACTGGCGGACGGTCTTTTCCTTGTTGGCGCCGGCATTGCCCGATCCGCGGGATGCCGCGCCGGTGTCCAGGACCACGGCGGCGCGGCCTTTTTCATTCAGGCTGGCGTGCATGTGCTGGACCCAGCCCCAGTCGGCGGAGGATTTGCCGGGGAAGCCCGCCCCGGCGGGAAAGCGGTCCAGTTCATCATTGTCGTAGTCGGCTTCGGTGAACCAGTCCTGGTTCCACATGGGATTGGCGACGACGCGGTCGAAGGTGCGCAGTCTGCCCTGCTTGTTGCGGAATTTGGGGTTCTTGAAGGTGTCGCCGATCTCGATCTCGCCTTCCATGTCGTGGATGATCATGTTCATGTTGGCCATGGCCCAGGTGTCGGCGGTGTATTCCTGGCCGTAGAGCCTGAGCGGGGCGACGGTGCGCTTCCTGCCTTTGGCCGCCTCTTCCATGGCGATCTCGCACTTGATGAGCAGGCCGCCGGAACCGCAGGTGGGATCGTAGATTTCCATGCCGGGCTCCGGCTGAAGCACCTTGGACATGATGGCCCCGACTTCCGGCGGGGTGTAGAACTCGCCGGCGCTCTGGCCGCCGCCCTCGGCGAACTTGCGGATCAGGTATTCGTAGCTCTTGCCGATGATGTCGGCCTCCACGTCCTCGAGGCCGAGGCGTTTGGTGCTGATCGCTTCGATCAGGTTGGAGAGCCGGTCGTCGTCGATATCCCGCTGGCCGTGGGTGGTGGCGTTGAAGTCGACGCGGTCGATGATGCCCTGCAAGCGAGGATTTTCCTTGGCAATGGCCCGCATGTGGGTGGTGACGCCTTCACCGATCTTGTCGGAGAGCTTGCGGATGACGAACCAAACCGACTCTTCCGGATCCGTCGGCAACAGGGGGAGATAGAAGCGCACCAGCTTGTGATCGGCCTTGACCAGCTGGAAGGCCTTTTTGCGCGAACCGACCTCGGCCGCGATCCGGTCGACCTCGTCATCAAAAACATCGCACAGCCGCTTGGTAAAGATCAGCGGCAAGATGAAATCCTTGTACTTCGGGGCATCCTTGGCGCCCCGAATGGAACAGGCCGCATCCCAGATCCAGGATTCCAGGGATTTTCCTTTGCCGTTGTTGTTTGCCACCTGTATTCGATCCTTTGTTTGTATCAGTGATATGATGACTCCGCCCGTCTCAAAAGGGATCCATCAAGGACTCGCCAACCCTCACGAAGGCCGTCCCATAACAGGTGTCATATCCAGTCGTTTTCGCTTCTCCCTCGAATGATCGGACATGCGCATTGATGCAGGCGAAATCCGGGGATGTCCATGTCCTGAATAGTCGTGGCGATGTCCAGGGCCGCAAGCTGCATTCTCAGACGTTTTGCCTGTGTTGGCGCAATATCTGCGACTGAGTCGGTTTCAAATAATCCGGCCACCCCTTTATGCCGAAAAAATTGAATCATGAAGGTAGGATAACATGTTGCGCAATGCGCATCAAGGACGAAATAAAATGCCAAGTTTGTGCATTGGGAGTTCTGCTCGCAGGGGGAAATTTAATCACCTTGTTCTTGATAGGCACCCTGATCGAGACATAGAGCATATCTATTGATAATCTCTTCAAGAATTGAAGATGGCTATTTGATTTTTCTGACTCTTTCAGTGCAAAAGTCCTGGAACAGCATATTGGCCAAATCCCGGTGCGCCCGTGGTGGGTGGACGTGGAGCAGGCTTCTATTTCCAGTTGGAGAAGACCATGCATCATGGAGAGGCGGCAAGATGAGCTGTCGACCCGGCAACATCGCCGGGATCGACATCGGCTCCCGGTCCATCGAACTGGTTGTCCTGAACCACGTCGGGAACGTCGAGCATCAGGTCAGGGTTCCGACCACCTTTGATCCCTTGCGTCAATGCCGCGAGATCCTCGACGGGGTGACGGTGGAGTGGGTCACGGCCACGGGATATGGCCGCAAGTTGTTCGTGGAAAGCGGCATCGCAAAGGCGTGCGGTGCGATTACCGAGATTCAGGCCTATGCCTTGGGTACGGCGGGATTGTTCCCCGAGGCGCGCACGGTCCTGGACATCGGCGGCCAGGATACCAAGGTCATTTCCCTCGGACCTGGAGGACGGGTACTGAAGTTCGAGATGAACGACCGCTGCGCCGCGGGCACGGGTAAATTTCTGGAGATCATGGCCACGTCGCTGCAGATTCCCATCGAAGAGTTCGGCGACTTCGCCCTGCAAGCAACCAAGCAGGTCCGGATCAGCAGCATGTGCACCGTGTTCGCCGAATCCGAGGCCACGTCCCTGATGGGCCGGGGCGAGCGGCCGGAAAACATTGCCATGGGCCTGCATCTGGCCATTGTCGAGCGGACCATGGCCATGCTCAACCGGGTCGGCCTGGAGCACCCCCTGTGTTTTGCCGGAGGCGTGGCCCGCAATCCTTGCGTGGTCAAGCTGCTGAAGGAGCGGATTGGAGAGCGGATCATCGTCCCGGAACAGCCGGACATGGTCGGCGCGCTGGGTGCGGCTATGCACGGCGCGTTGCGGCGAAATACGTAAAAAAGGCGCAATGTTGCCATTGCGCCTCACATTTTCAACGTATTGCCGGACTGTTTTCTAGCAGGAGCATCCTCCGCCGCAGCCGCCTCCACCACCGCCGACCTGCACCTCGGAGCTGACGGAAAAACCGTAGGGCGTCATATCGACCATGATGGCTCCAGCTTTATTGCTCAATTCCTTGTCCACAATGAACGTATAGCCGCTGATTTCCTTGACCAGATCCGTCTCCTGTTCCGTGTCCAGGCCCAGGGAAAGACGCTCGCCACCACATCCGGCAGCGAGATAGATGCGAATCGGCGATTTGGCCTTGTCAGCGAAATGGTTGTCCAGTTGGTCCTTCACGGAAGGGGTGATTTCAATCATCGGTATTGTCCCTTATTGTTTGAATGTTTTCATATGCGTCACGTGGTGCGTTCCATTTTCCTTATATCTGAAAAGGTAAGGAAGAAGGCCGTGAAATGTCAAATAGGCATTATAAATCGATGAACAAGAAACATATTTGGAAATTCAATCGGTCCGCTACAAGCGGTCTTGTGCAGGATGAGGAAAAAATCAAAGTTAAAATGATTGCGCTCCAACATTGTTATTTGCTTGTTTCCTGCATTTAGGATTTTCAAATGGATTGTCAAATATGAATCGCTTCAACACACCATTACGGCATACAAGGAGATCGCCTTGCTGGAAATCGACGTACCCGGCTGGAAGACCCTGACACTCAAACATCTTGTCCTGGACTTCAACGGCACCCTGGCCCTGGATGGCCGACTATTGCCCGGTGTCCGTGAACGACTGGACATTCTGGCCCAACAATTGGAGATTCACGTACTCACTGCAGATACCTTCGGCAGCGTTCAGGAACAGATGCGAAAGATTGCGTGCGGCTTTTGTATCATCCCGCTGACCGAGCAGGCCAAGGCCAAAGCAGCATATCTGGAAAACCTCGGTTCTTCCGGATGCGTTGCCGTGGGCAATGGCCGCAATGATGCCCTGATGCTGCAAGCCGCGGCCTTGGGTATCGCCCTTCTCCAGGAGGAAGGCGCGGCAGCGCAAGCCCTGGCCGCCGCGGATCTGGTCTGCCGATCCATATGCGACGCCCTTGATCTACTGGTGAATCCACTGCGCATGTCGGCGACCCTTCGGGGGTAGCAGTCCGTTGAAAAACTCCCAATTGCTGCGTCGCTGCTTCGGCACTTACTTTTGTCAAAGACGCTTTGTCGTATTTCGGTACGAGACTGCCCAGTAAGTGCTGGATTGCTCCTTGCCCTTGGGATTTTGAACGGACTGTGGATCAGGACGTTTTCAACACTCAGGTACGGGGCTGCCTGAACGATAGGTTCGACAAACCCGTTGAAATGAGGTCACTGCAAAAAGTC
>REDL01000050.1 GCA_007693505.1 Desulfovibrionales bacterium
AACACAAAGGCCCGCTTATCCAAAAGATAAGCGGGCCTTTGTGTTGAAAATGGACTATATTCAACACAATCAGGATGTGGAGCACTCCTTGCCGCAGCAGCCCTCCAGAAATCCGCTGTACATGTAAAAAACCCGTTGCTCGCGGGCGAGGCGGTTCGGGTCGAGTGTCGGGGTGGGATGGTCCTGGATAAGGTGCTGAAGCTCTTCCCAGCTGGGAATGGACGTAAAGCCGGTTGCGAGCTCCTTGCCGTCCAGGGTGCGCAACAACCGGGCATCCTTGGAGTCCGTGACCACCACCAGAGGAGCCGGACCCTCTGGGAGAAGTCTTCCGGCATAGACCGCTTCGCGGGTATATGTTTCCGGGGTTCCGGAGCAGAACAGCAGCGCCAGGAGTGGGGTACCGTGCTCGTTGCGTGCCAGAAGGTCAACACAGCGGGAAAACAGTTTGCCGTCGATGTCGTAGGTAATGGGCACCTTTGGGTAGAGATTCCGACGAGGATAGCCTTTTTCCTCCACCAGCAGCCTGGCCAAGGCTTGGCGCAAATCTTCGTACGTGGTCATTTCCAGGCTCTCACCGGTCAGGTAATCGTTGATGGTCTGACCTAGACTGACTTCGTGCATAAGAGGTTCCTTGCTGTTGTAAAGATGAATCCTGCGGATCCATATCAGTCTATTTCGTGGACTGCCGCTTGGTCAACCCGGCAACCCTTTATGCTTGTCCACATCCGCCCAGGTAATCATCTTTTCATCCTCCTGGCCGGGACGGCGCAGTTTTGGTGCGTCAATGCCGTGGAACAGGGGCAACCAGGGCTTGAGTTTGCCAAAACAGATCCGCACCAGGATGTACATGGGGATGAATACGGCGGGGTAGCCCACCACATCAGGCAACAAGGGGATGGGGTAGGCCAACTCGAATTCAATGGCGGCAAAGCGGGAATGCATCCATGCCAGGGCAAATGGCACGGGCCAAACTGAAGCCGCTCCCTGGGAAAGTGTGGCGAAAAAGTATTTGGCCCAGGCTTCGTTGGCCATTTTGTTGCAAGCCCGGTAGCTTTCTTTGTCTTTGTGGATAATGGCTTTCACGGACAGGTTGTGCAGGCGGATGGATTCCTGTTCCAATTTCTTAAGATGCGCACGGTTCAACCGCCCGACACCAAGAGAGGTCAGTTCACCGATAAGGGTGCACCAGATGGTAAGGATGAATGTACCGAAAAAGAACCCACTGGCCGGATTGGGTAGCAGGCGATAGGTGGAGATCAGGAACGCATCCAACCAGTGATGGATGGAGGTGAGGATTTCGTGAAATTCTTGCATAAATATGATCTATCCCAGAAATGGAAGAAAAAAAAGCTGACATAAACCGACAGCTTTTTTTGTCAAGTCAGGCGATCCCCGAATTTGCTGAACCGCTCATCCCCATGCCAATAAAGTAGGGGCGGTTCGTGAACCGCCCCTACATCAGGTCAACGGAGGATCAGAATTTCGAGAAACCAGCCGATCCGTCTAGGAGAACCAGCCAGCGATGAGGCCTATGAGATCCTGGCCCAGAAATCCACGAGCCATGAAATTCAATCCTACGTAAAAAGCCAAGATGATGAAAAAGCGTTTCAGCCATTTGTCCGGAATGTACTGGGACGTATGCGGACCAACCATGGAGCCGACCACAATACCCACCAACTGGATGCCGATAAGCGGCCAGTGCACCAAAACACCCTGCTGCAGGTAGCTTAAGATACTGGTGATCATTCCGATGATGACGGCCAGTGCGGATGTTCCGGCGGAAAGGTACATGGGCAGGCCAGTGACGCTGGTCAGGAAGGGCACGAGCATGAAGCCGCCGCCCACGCCCAGAAAGGCCGCGATGGCAGCAATGACGAAGCCGCCAAGAATCGGGTACAAGGGATTGAAGGAGAATTCAACGCCATAAAAGGTAAAGGCGATACGTTTTGCGGAAAAAGAAGTCATCTTTACGCCCAACTCACTGGTGTCCACCTTCTCCCCTGAACGCTTCCGTTTCATGGTGGACTCAAAGGCCTCGGCGGCCTGCTTCGCTTTTTTCTTGCTGGCCTGCCCTCTGGGCGTTGTTTCATAGAGCATGTAGCAGCCAAGGAACAAGACGAAAATTCCGAAAAAGCCGACATACTCTCGGAAGGATATCCTTCCGGCTGTCAGCCAGGGAATGATGTAACTGCCGGCAATGGAGCCAATGGACAGGGCAACGGCTACGGGAAGGACCAAACGCCCGAGTTTGTAGTAGTTGATGGAGGCAATCAAGGCGCTGGTTCCGACCATGAACTGGTTGGAAACGCGAATGGAGTCCGTGACGGCTCTGTTTATCGTTGGTGATGTTTGCCGGAAGTCTTGGGCGAAGTTGCCCAGACCGTAAATGGTGATGTGTCCGATACCGGCCATAATCCCACCGAAGGCACCGACGGTGGAGAAGATCCAGCCCACCCACACGGCCCAGAAAAAGGCCAGAATCAGGTTGATCTGCGGACCGCCCGGTATACCAAGATAGCCGAGGGGTGCGGTGGGATCGATTTGACCCGGCTCCGTGCCTTGGGGTGCGGCTTGGATGGCTTCCTGAAGATTCCCCACCTGGGCCCAGCCTGAGTCGGCCACCATGGAAATGGCGCCGAGAGCGAGAATCAGCGCAAGTACCAGAACCATTTTTTTATGCATACCCATTTCTCCGTGCGTTAAATTGTTAAATCGTCCTTGCCATGGAGGGAAAACGAGCCCGCTTCCGGCAAGTATGCAGGTCGGGATAAAACGGAATCTGTCACGCTATGCCCGTTCCGCACCGGAAAGCAGCACTTGAGCCGCATAGTCTTCACGGGTCTGGTTGGACGCCACATTGGGGTTGACAAAGGACAAGGCATGTGTGGTGCATGCCGTGACGCAAGCCGGTTTTTTGCCCTGGTCCACCCGGTCCCGGCAGTAATCGCATTTGATGGCCCGGCCGTTGACCATGTCCCACTGCGGAATCTTCCATGGACAGCCAACGATACAGGCTTTGCAGCCAACGCAAAGTTCCGCCTTGACAAAGACGATCCCATCTTCCTCACGTTTGGTCATGGCCCCGGTGGGACACGCTGAGACGCACCAGGGCTGTTCACAGTGAAAGCAGGGCATGAACAGGTACAGATATTTCGCCCGGTCGTTCTTGTTGATTGGGCCAAGCGTTACGTGCTGACCCAGCTTCGCGCCGGTGGGAACGTTGTTCGTGGCCTTGCAGTGGACCTCACAGGCCTTGCAGCCGATGCATCTGTCCTGGTCGATCTTGATGAAGTAGTTGCTCATGGGTCATGCTCCTTGTTGGTTCAAAGCGAGTCGTCTTTTGTCGGAATACCGTGTTTGCTGGCGCGTGTCGCCTAAAGCAGCAATGCGCCACTGGCCTGTAAGAGCAAATCGAACAGTCCCTGCGGCATTAATCCCAGGTACAGCACTCCCAGGGCCAAAGCCAAAGCCACGGAGGCACCGATGACCGTGGATGGTACAACGGAAGGTGTGGCCTGGTCCATGGTGTAGGCATGGCGGACCATGTTCAGGTAGTAAAAAATGGCAATGGCGGTATTGATCGCGGCGATGATCACGAGCAAATAAAAGCCTTCGCCCCAGGCGGCGTTGAGCAGGAAGAGTTTGCCGGTGAATCCTCCCGTGGGCGGTAGGCCGACAAGGCCGAAGGCGGCCACGGCCAGAACAAAGGCCAGAAGCGGTGTGGAATGGTGCATGCCCTTCAGGTCGTGAAGCTGAATGTCGCGTCCGTCATCGGCCAGCCGGGTGATCACCCAGAATATGGTCAGGTTCATGACCACATAGACCAGGGCGTAGTAGGACGCTGCAGCAAGACCGTAAGCCCCTCCGGCCACGAGGCCCATGACCACGAATCCGGCGTGGGCAACGCTGGAGTAGGCCAGGAGACGCTTTAGGTCGGTTTGCCGCAAGGCCAGGATGTTACCCAGGGTCATGGACAGGGTGGCGAAAACGGCGAGCACGATTTTCACCTCCACTCCGGGGTCAAGCCCCATCAGCCTTACGAGGACAACAATGGCTCCAACCTTGGGCAGGGTCGCGGCAAACGCCGCGGTTTCGTTACTGGCTCCCTGGTAGACGTCGGGCGCCCAGAAGTGGAATGGGAATAACGCCAATTTATAGAGAAAGGCCAGGGCAAACAGGCCCAGACCGATCAGGGCCATGGGCTGCTCGGCAAATGACCAATTCATGGTCGCCAACTCATGGATGTACGTCGTATGCTGTCCGGCAATGATGTAGGATACTCCGAACAAACCGATGGCCGTGGCCACGGCTCCGAACAGGGCGTATTTGATGGCCCCTTCCACGGCCCGGGGATTTTCGTTGCGCAGCGGGAGGAGAATATACAGGCTGTAGGAAGCCAGTTCCAGAGAGATGTAGATGGTGAACAGTTCCACGGTGCTGGACAGAAGCATCAGGCCAAACGCACTCATGAACATGAAGAAGAAATAGTCCGCCCGGGGTGTCTTGCCCAGGGTGGTGTTGCGCAGTGCGTTGAGCACGCAGATGGCCAAGCCAAGGGCAATGACCAGCTTGAAAAACTGCGACAGACCATCAATCTGATAGGAATCGTAGAACATCATGCCGGATTGGCTCATGGACAGGGCGGCGACGACAACCCCGCCTAGGGCGGCGTAGGCCAGCCAGTCGGTTCTATCCTTGATGCTGTCCGTGACGGTCTGCACGAACAGGGCGACCAAGAGCAGAGCCATGTACAGCTCCGGGATGATCAGGGAGGGAGTGAAGTTCAGCAAGGTAAGTCTCCTCTTGCGTATCCGAAATCCAGCGTTAGGGGTTGCGCTGGGAGGTTCAGTTCGTCCTTGGGGTAACGGCGTGGTCAACGACAAGGGTTGCCGTGCGGGGCAGTAGAGCCGCGTTGGGCGAGTCCTTGGCCAGTGGATCAATCAGGGCCGGGGGCGGCTGCCGCCATGTGCGCAAGATATCCTCAGAGGCGTTGTCGGAAACCTGACGGTGTTGTTCAAAATTATGCAACAGGTTCTCGATGGATGGTCCCATAATATTCAGAGCCCGTCCCGGGGCCAAGCCAAGGTAGAAGACAAAGGCCAACAGGGGCAGAAGATAGGCCCATTCCCGGGCGTTGATGTCCTGCCACCCGGCGCCCTTGCTGGGCGTTCCCCAGCCCACGGCCAGGAGCAGGCGCATCAGGTACGCCAATCCCAGAAGCAAGCCAATGATGAACAGCACACCCAGGAAATAGCTGGCCTCGAACACCCCGATGAGCACCAGCAGCTTGCTGAAAAAGCCGTTGGTGCCCGGGAACCCGAAGGCGGCAAGGGAAAACAGAAGCAAAAAGCCCATGTAGATCGGCAGATGCCTGCTCAATCCGAGATTGTCCTCGATTTCGCGGCTGTGGCTGCGCTCGTACAACAGGCCGACCAGCATAAACATCGCCCCGGTGATGATCCCGTGGTTGACCATATGCATGATCGCGCCCTCGATGCCCTGGAAGGTGAAAACAAAGATGCCCAGGGTGACGAACCCCATGTGGGCCACCGAGGAGTAGGCGATGAGCTTTTTCATATCCTGCTGGCCGATGGCGACAAACGAGCCATAAATAATGGAGATGACCGCCAGGACAATCATCAGCGGCGCGAAAAACTCACTGGCTGCCGGAGTAATGGGGATGCAAAACCGAAGGAAGCCGTAGGTGCCCATCTTCAATAGAATGGAGGCCAGAAGCACGGAACCGGCTGTTGGGGCTTCCACGTGGGCCGCCGGAAGCCAGGTATGGAACGGGAACATGGGCACCTTGACGGCAAAAGCCAGGGCCATGGCCAGGAAGGTCAGCTGCTGGAAGGGCAGTCCGAAGTTCTGGCTCATCAGGTCCGGAATGGAGAAGGTCCCGCCCGCGATGAAAAAGGCAACAATGGCCACCAGCAGCAGGGTGCTGCCGGCCAGGGTGTACAGAAAGAATTTGATGGAAGCGTACCGGCGTCTGGCCCCGCCCCATACCGCGATAAGCAGGAACATGGGCACCAGCATGGCTTCCCAGAAGATGTAGAACAGGACGAAATCCAGGGCGCAGAATACCCCGACGCAGGCCGTGGTCATGAGTAGCAGGCAAATGTGGAATTCTTTGACCCGTCGACCGATATAGCTCCAGGAACAGAGCACGCACAGGGGCAAGAGCAGCACCGTGAGGACGATCATCAGCACGCTGATGCCGTCGATGCCCAGATAATACTGGATGTTCCAGGCCGCGATCCAGACATGGCGCTCGACGAATTGGAAGTCAGCCGTGGAAAGATCGAACCCCAACAGCGGCAGCAACAGCAAACATTCGACGACTCCCGCAGCCAGAGTGACCATGCGGATGGTCTCGTCCTTGCGGACAAAGACCAGAGCGATGGCCGCGAGAAGGGGAAAAAAGATCAAGGCGCTGAGGACGGGAAAATCTGCTTGAAGCATGTTCAGCTACTCCGAAAACAGTGGATGTTCGTGTTGCATGTTCGTTCTCCAGCGAAAAGGCAAATCAGCGGATCATCAGCCAGGTCACCCCGCCAACAAGCATGGCGACAACCACGGCCACGGCCAGATAATCCTGGATCTTTCCGGAGAGCATTTGGGAGAGCGCCGATCCGGTATTCTGGAAATTGGTGGCGGTGCCATCGACCACACCATCGATGGCCTTTTGGTCGAACCAGTTGGAGAGGGCGGCCACGGAGAAGACACCGGCAGGGATCTTCTTGTTGATCGCGCCATCCACAGCCACTTCAATCTTGTCCGCCACGGCCCTGGCCGCCTGCATCACTCCGCGCACGAAAATCCAGTTGAACAGGGCATTGATGTACCACCTGTTCCACAGGAAGGTGTGCACGGCCCGGATGAAGGCGTACCTCTCATACACCGCGTTCACGTCCCATGTCCTGGAAAAATAGAACAGATAGGCCGGGATCACGCCGATGAGCACGCTACCGATGGACAGGGCCACGACCAGGGAGGTGGAAAACACCGGAGTGAATGTTTTGGTGGCCATGCCCAGATCAGTGACAAGCTGGGTGTTGAACAGCGAATACAGGGCATGCTCGGCCTTGGGGCCCAGCAAACCGAAGGTCACGATACCCACTGCCAGGATGCCGCAGGCAAAGGTCTGCGGTAAATAACCTTCGCCGACATGGTGATGGGGCTTGTCGGTCTCCTTGCGCAGATGGTCCGAAGCCTGGCCGTGGAAGATCATTCCGAAGTAACGGGTGGAATAGAAGGCCGTGAAGACCACGGTGACGATGACCACCGTGAACAGGAGGTAGTGCTGGGACTCCAGGGTGGCCACCAATACGGCTTCCTTGCTCCAGAAGCCGGGAAGCGGGGGCACGCCGATCAGGGAAAGGGTGGCCAGCCCCATGAACAGCCAGGTGAAGGGCAGGAATTTGCGTAAGGCGCCCATCTCATGGATGTAGATGGAGTGCACGGCATGGATGACTGTTCCGGCGCACAAAAAGAGACAGGCCTTGAACATGGCATGGCTGACCAGATGGAACGTTCCAGCCATATAGCCCTTCACCAGCAGTTCCTGGCTGAAGCCGGCAACGCCCATGGCCAGCATCATGAAACCGATCTGGCTGACCGTGGAGTAGGCCAGGACCTTTTTCAACTCCAGGGCCACCAGACCCTGGCTGGCGGCCAGAAAGGCGGTGATCGCGCCGATCCAGGCCACGATCAGGAAGAAGTACATGGCTTCCTCCACACCAGCGGTCCAGTAGCCGTAATAGAAGATCGGGATGAACCGGGCGATGAGAAAAACACCGCTTTTGACCATGGTCGCGGCGTGAATCAGGGCCGATACCGGGCCGGGACCGGACATGGCTTCGGGCAGCCATTCGTGCAGGGGAAACTGGGCGGACTTGCCCACTGGGCCGGCGATGAGCAGGATGCTGACCAGGACGATCAACCACGGAGTCTCAGCCATCAGGGGGAACCACTGCGGCGCAGTCTGGTAAAGTTCCAGAATGTTGAACGTCCGGGAGTAGAAATAGACGATCAGGATGCCGCCGAGCATGAGCATGTCGCCGACGCTGGTGACGATGAAGGCCTTGACCCCGCAGGCCGAGGGCTTGTCGTAGGCATTGGGCTCCGGACCGCCGATCCAGTATTTGCGCTCATCGCGATAGTAGAAGCCGATCAGGCCGTAGCTGCACAAGCCCACCAGTTTCCAACCGATGAAGAGAATGATCAGATTATCGGCCAGGACCAGAAGCAGCATGCTGCCGATGAAGGCGTTCATAAGCATCCAGAAACGCATGATGGCCGGATCGCCTTTCATGTACCCGATGCAGTAGACCATGATGAAAAAACTGATCACCGCAACCACGTTGGCGACGATAATGCTCAGCGGGTCCAGCAGCACGCCGAAGGTGACGGTGATCGGGGTGCTCAGCCAGAGTATCTTGGACTCCAGAGGCAGGACGTCGGCGGTAAAGAGCAGAGGCAGCATCATCACCGCGGAAAGGGCCGTGAGAAAGGAGAAGAATACGGCCCCGTACGTCATGACCGTGGTGCCGACGCGGGCCAGGAGTGGGGTGGCCAGCACGCCCAGGAGCGGGAGCGTCAGGCAGAGCCAGGCAAGTTGGATGTCCATCTCAAGTCCATTCTTGGTTTAGTGTGAGCGGTGTTTCCCGTGAATGCGCGAAGGCGCTACATGTTCGCCAGGTAGCCGCTGATAACCGGCTCGAAAAGGTTCATGATCAAGGAGGGGTAGAGCCCCAGCGCCACGGATGTCAGGACGATGACCACCAGCGGTGCGACCATGATCCAGGACGGGTCACGGACATGGTCGTCCTGGGCGAGATGTTCCGGCAACGGGCCGAAAAAGATGACCCGGGTGAAATGCACGGCATAGGAGATGGTCAGCAGGATGGCCACGAGGCCGATGATGCCGATGATCAGGCCCAGGTTGTCTCCGCGCTCGAAAATGCCCGCGAACATGACCACTTCCGCCGCGAAGCTGCTGAAGGGCGGAATACCTGCCAGCATCATGCCGCCGGACAGGAACAGCAGAGCCGTAATGGGCATCTTGGTGGCCAGGCCGCCCAGGCGGTTAATGTCCCGGATATGCGTGGTGTAGACAACGAGGCCGCAGGCGGAAAAGAAAACCGTCTTGCCCATGATGTGGCTGAGGAAGAAAAACAGTCCGCCTTCGATGCTGGCCGCGGTCAGGGCGCCGATGCCGAGCATGGAATAGGCGCTCTGGCTGATGGTCGAGCAGGCCGGGATGCGCTTCATGTCCGTCTGGGCCAGGGTCAGCAGGGAGCCGTAAACCATGGTGATCACGGCAAAGATCATGATCGGCGGGCCGAAAACCTGGAAGTCGTCCCAGAGCGGCAGGACCAGCATCCGGACGATGATGTAGGCGGCGATGTTCGCGTACACGGCCAGCAGGCCGGCGATGCAGGTGGGGTGCTCGGCGTGGACCCAGGGCATCCAGACATGCAGGGGCACGATGGCCAGCTTGGCGAAAAAGCCGATCAGGACCAGCAGGATAACCCAGAAGGCCAGAGGGTGGCCGGAGAGCAGGTGAATCTGGTCCATCTGGAAGGAGCCGACCTGGGAATAGATGATCACCACACCGCCCAGGAAGAACAGCGCCGAGAAGACCCCCCAGATAAAGCACATCACGGCCACCTTGACCCGGTCCTGGTAGCCGAAATAGGCCATCAGGAAGAACAGGAAGAGGGTCAGGACTTCCAGAAAAAAATACATCATCACCAGGTCGGCGGAGAAACTGACACCCATGAACCCGACCGGAAAAGGCAGCAGCAGGTAGAAGAAGGACGTAAAATAGTTAATCTGGCCCTTTTCATCCAAATCCGGATAGAGAATTTCAATGCGGTGGTCGATGTACTTGATGGAGTAGGTGCATAGGGCCAGACAGAGCAGGTTGCAGATCAGGGCCACGGCGATGCTCAGCCCGTCGGCCACCAGATGGATGGTGATCTCCGGGGAAGACAAAATGGTGTAGCGCTCGATGACCGGGCCGCCATGATAGATATGTACCAGGGCCGCCAGGAGCAGGCCCGTGGTGTAGATCAACCCGGAGACAGCCACCCAGCCGGCTTTTTTGCCGATCCGGTACCGGAACAGCAGGATGACCAGGGCGACGAGGGCGGGTACGAGAATCGTCTGAAGGAGGGTGAAGGGCATCATTTCAGGTATTCCTTGGATCTGGACGCATTACGCGCTATCCGCGCATGGTGGCCAGGCGCGCGGCCTCCACGCCCTTGAAGCGTCGGGTGACGACGAGAACGATGGCCAGGAGCAGCGTGGCTTCCGCGGCGGCAATGCCCATGACCAGCAAGGTTCCGACCTGGCCGATCTCATTGGGCGTCGGGGTGAGCTGGGCCGAGGCCATGATGCTCAGGCCCGCGCCGTTCAGCATCAGTTCAATCCCGAGGATCATGCCCACCAGGGTGCGGCGGTAGATGACGCCAAACAGGCCGGTGCACAACAGGAACAGGGCGACCAGGTGGTAGATGAGCATCGGGGACACTTCGGGCATCATCGCTGTTTCCTCCGCTCGAATCCAAGAATCACGGCCCCGGCCATGGCCACGGTCAGCAAAAGGGAGATCAACTCAAAGGGGAGGATGTACGGTTCCAGCAGAAACCGGCCCAAGGCGCTGACCTCTGTTTCCTCGGCCACGAGCAGGGATGGGGGCGATTTGAAGATGATCGTCAGACCCAGGAACAGGGCCGGAGCGAGAGCGGTCAAGGAGGCGAGGACGGCGCGCTTGCGTGATGGTCCCTGGGCCTCGTCCCCCGAAGACCAGGATTGGGTGAGCATGATGGCGAAGAAAATCAGGATGCTCACCGCGCCGACGTAGATCAGGATCTGCATCAGGCCGATAAAGGGCGCGGACATCAGGAAAAACAAACCGGCCACCCCGAACAGGGTCATGATCAAGCCCACGAGGGCCCGGACCAGGTTTTGGGAGAGCACGGTCATCAGGGCCCCGACGACGATGAAGGCGACGTGGCCAAACAAGACGGCATAGGCGAGGCTTTGGCTGGGCATTACGACTCCCTGCTGTTGGCGTGGGGTTCGGCTTGGGGGTGGTTTTGGGCGCGTGACCCAGAGTGCGTCTCGCCGCGCATCTGGGCGAGAAGGTCGTACTGAAAGTCTTCCAGAATCTCGCTGGCCAGATAGACGTCCTGGGAAAAGCGGATCGCGCCGGCCGGACAGTTCTGGACGCAAAGGCCGCAGAGGCTGCAATAGTTGTAGTCCAAATGAAAGGATTTCGGCTCCCGGTCCATTTCCATGGGGTGGCTGAATTTTTGGCGAAACTCCAGCGGCAGGTTCGCGATGTCCGGGTGCGGTGGGAGGACGGGGCGCGCGGAGACCGTCTGTTTGATGCGCACGGTAATGCAACTGGACGGGCAAAGCTGGGCACAGGCCCCGCAGGCGATGCACCGGGGACGCTTGGGATCCTCATCAGTGGCCACCAGTTCGATGTGGCCCCGGTACCCCTCCAGGGAATCGACGGTCGCGCGGGGATAGTGGACCGTGATGGTCGGCTGGAAAAAGTTGGTTGTGGTCACTTTCAGCCCGACCAGCATGCTCCAGACATCGGTCATGGCTTGACGGAGATTCTGTATCATAAGGCAATCACCAGGGCCGTGATCAGCAGGTTGATCGTTGCAAGCGGGATCAGCCATTTCCAGCACAGGTTCAGGAGCTGGTCGAAGCGCACCCGCGGATAGGTCCAGCGGAAAAACATCATCACGATGAGCAGGAAATAGACCTTGGCCAGAAACCACCACCAGCCGGCAGCGCCCGGACCGTTCCACCCGCCCAGGAACAGGACCGCGGCCACGGAGCAGGCAATGATCATGTAGGCGTACTCAGCCAGAAAGAACACGCCAAAGCCCATGCCCGAATACTCGGTGTGAAAGCCGGCGGTCAGCTCGCTCTCGGCCTCGGGCAGGTCAAAGGGCGCACGGTTGGTTTCGGCCAAGGCGCAAATAAAATAGATCACGAAGGCCACTGGCTGCGTCAGGATGTGCCATTGCCATGGCCACGCTCCCTGACCGGCGGAGATTTCATAGAGATTCAGGGTGCCGGTGATGAAGACAATGGGCAGAACCGAGAGCAGCAGGGGAATCTCATACGCCACGGACTGCGAAATGTTCCGGGCGGCACCAAGCAGTGCGTACTTGTTCTGGGAGCTCCATCCGGCCAGGCAGATGGCCAGGACGTTCAGGCCGATAAACGCCAGAATCAGGACGAGCCCGACGTTGATGTCCAGAACCTGCAAATTCGGCCCAAAGGGAATGGCCAGAAGCGCCACTGGCACGGGAGCCAGGGAGAGGATCGGTGCCAGCCAGTAGAGCCATTTGTCCGCGCATGCCGGCGTGAACATCTGCTTGCCCACCAGCTTCAGGCCGTCCGCCAGGGGCTGGAGCAGGCCATACGGCCCGACCTCGTATGGACCTGGGCGGCGTTGGATAAAGCCGGCCACCTTGCGTTCCAGGTAGACCAGCACCAGGCCGTTGAGGCCGACAAAGGCCATGATCGCGGCCAGGCCGGCAAGGACCACGATGAGTTGCGTGGGGAAAATGTCCATCATCTGTCTATCTCCGGGATGACGAGATCCAGACTGCCCAGGGTGGAGACGGCGTCGGAGATCAGGGAACCTTCTGCGACGTCCGCGAGCAGACTAAGATTGGAGAAGCTGGGTGAGCGCAATTTCACTCGATACGGCGATTCGCCACCATCACTGACCAGGTGGACGCCCACCTGCCCCCGGGCGCTTTCAACGCTGAAATAGACGTCGCCGGGCGGGGGGCATGGACGACGGGGGGCCAATGGGTGGATGTGGTCGCCCGGAGGCAGCGCATCCAGGGCTTGCAGAACTATGGTGACACTCTGGCGCATCTCGTCCATGCGCACCAGATAGCGGGCCAGGGCATCGCACTGGTCGTAGACGGGAATCTGGAAATCAAGGCGGGGATAGACCGAATAGGGTTCTGCCCGTCGTACATCATACCCGACGCCGGAGCCGCGCAGGACCGGACCGGTGGCTCCGTAATCCCGGCATACTTCCGGTGTGATCTCACCCACTTCTTCAACACGGCTACGCAGGATGACGTTGTCCGTGACCAAATCGGTGAACGTTTTCAGCCGCTCATCAAAATCATGGCAAAATGCACGGACTTCTTGGATGAATCGCTGGTCCACGTCCGTGCTTACACCCCCGAAACGGTAGTAGCAGAAGGTCAGGCGGGAGCCCGTGATCCGCTGCAGAATGTCCATCAACCGTTCCCGGTCGGCAAAGGCGTACATGATCGGGGTGAAGGCCCCCAGGTCCAGCAGGTAGGCCCCCCACCAGAGCAGATGGGACTTGATCCGATTCAGTTCGCAGGTGATTACCCGGATGAATTCGGCCCGGGGAGGCACCTCAATGCCCATCAGCCGTTCCACCGCGCCGACATAGGCCCAGTTCCAGGCCAGGGCATGCAGGTAGTCCACCCGGCCCATGTTCGGCAGGTATTGGGGATAGGTGCGAATTTCCCCCATTTTTTCCTGCATCCGGTGCACATAGCCCAGTACCGGCTCGGCCCGAACGATGTATTCGCCGTCCACTTCCAGCAGGATGCGCAATACCCCGTGGGTGGAGGGGTGCTGCGGCCCCATGTTCAGGATCAGCCGGTCCTTGCGCAGATCGGGCTGGAATTTTCGAGCATAGAAGTCGCCGCTGCCGTCCAAGCGAAGATCGAGGTTCATGACGCGCTCTCCAAAGAGGCTTGCGGGCCCGGGGTCAGGAGGCAACGAAATTCCTGGTCCTCAACCCTGACCGGGAGGTGGGATCTTCCAGGAAGCAATTGGTGCAGGTCGCGCCGCGCACCGGGCTGTTTGCGCAGCGGCGGTTTGCCTGTGAACTCCGCGGGCAGGAGCAGGGGCAAGAGGTTCGGGTGGTTGCTGAATGTGATGTTGAAAAAATCGGTGCATTCCCGTTCATGCCAGTTCGCACCGCCGTAGATCCCGGAAATGCTGGGAACTTCGGGACGGTCATGGTCGATCAGTACCCGCAGGCAGATGCGACCGGGATTGTAGACATGGTTGAAGTGGTAGACGAGCAGGTACCCTTCCATCAGGTCAACACAGGAAACGTCTTCCAGGAAATAGCCTGCCTCCTTCAGCAGACGGGAGGCCTCCACCAGGGAATCGTGAGCCAGAAAGATGTCCGCCGCGTAGCCGGTCTGCGTAGCCGAGCCACTGGTTCCGCTGGAAGTGATAGTTTTGCAGGGATCAGCCGGCATTGCCGACTCCGTCGGTGGCGGTTTGGGGCATCGGCCACCACCGTTTTTTGGTGATCTTTTGCTGCAACTGGAACAAGCCTTCCAACAACCCTTCCGGGCGCGGTGGACATCCCGGAACATAGACATCTACGGGCACCAGTTTGTTGACGCCCTCGACAATGCCGTACTGACCCTCATACCGAAAGGGGCCTCCGGAAATGGCGCAGTTGCCCATGGCAATGACCCAGCGGGGCGCGGGCATCTGCTCGTAAAGGCGGACCAGCATGGGAGCCATCTTCTGGGAAACCGTACCGGCCACGATCATCAGGTCGGATTGACGCGGCGACGGCCGGAAAACCTCAGCGCCAAAGCGGGCCACATCAAACCGGGCCATGCCGATGGCCATCATTTCAATGGCGCAACAGGCCAAACCAAAGGTCATGGGCCACAGCGACATGCTTCGACAGAGGTCCAGGGCTTTCTGAGACAGGGAAAAGCTGATGATCGGCGCTTCCGTCTCCGTATCCGCCGGAAGGATGCCTAAAACCTGATTCTCTTGGGCCATGTGAAAACTCCCTTTTTCCAGAAAAAAATCACCGATGCCAGCAGGATCACGATGAAGATGAACAATTTGACGAAGGGAACCAGTCCTGCTCCGTCCGCATAGGCCGTGGCCACGGGAAAGAGAAAGAGTACGTCCACGTCAAAGGCAAGAAAGAGCAAAGCGTAGAAATAGTAGTTGATGCCAAATTTCGTCCACGCTGATCCATAAGGATCCATGCCGCATTCATAAGGAGAGTATAATGCTGGAGATTTGGCCCTTGTTGCAAGGAGCATTGATGCAATGAACGGAGCTGCAGCAAACAAGGCGCCAGATATAAAAAAAATTATGATGGACATATGCAGCCATGAAAGACTCATATTGAACTCTTCCTTGATGATGTTGCTGTCTGAATGCTCATTTTACAGTTTATATGTTAATATTTCTGTAAATATTTATTCTCAAATTATCCATGTCTGACCTTAAACATGAAAGAAAAAATATTGTCAAGCAGGAAAAGCTCGTTTTTTTTTTCTCAAAGTCTCAATTGTGTTGCACGGACCTTTTTCTTGTAGTATTGTTTGTATGACAGTATAAATCCGACCAAAATGGTCAACAATGTTTTGCCTAATCTGGCCAGTAGCGACCAGGTTGACTGGTGTTGTTTGGGTGACGGGTCTACGCCGCTCAAAGTTGGAATTGTCCAGCGAACAGTACGGAATCATTGCTCATGGAGGAATAAGCATGGCCACGACGACGAGTTTCAGCGTTTGCGGGATGTGTACGGTCAGGTGTCCCATTCAGGTGGATGTGGACGACGACGAGGTGACGTTCATTCAGGGAAATCCTCATTCTCCGCTCAAGGGAGCACTTTGTGCACGGGGCGGAGCCGGCCCTGGCCTAATCAAGGATTCCGATCGTATCCGGCACCCGCTGATTCGCGAAGGGGAGCGCGGTGAGGGAAAATGGCGCAAGGCCACCTGGGACGAAGCCTTTGCCCATGTTGCCGAGAAGCTGAAAGGGGTGATAGCGCAGTACGGCGCCAACTCGGTCTTGTGGTCGGACCGTTCCGGTCCGTTCGTGGACATGTACAAGGCGTTCATGAAGGGTGTCGGCTCGGTGAACTACAGCAACCACGACGTCTCCTGCGCCCGTAACGTCCATCACGCCGCACAGAGCGTGACCGGCTACGGTCGCACGGACTTTGCCTACGACTTCAAGAACGCCAAGCACGTGGTTCTGCAAACCCGGAACATCTTTGAGGCCATCAACGTCGCCGAAGTGAACAATCTCCTGGACGGCATGGCCGATGGCTGCAAACTCACGGTCATCGACATCCGGGCCACCATCACGGCCGGCAAGGCCCATCGCTTTTTCCAGATTCGCCCGGGCTCGGACCATGCCTTCAACCTGGCGGTTATCAACGAGCTGGTGGAGAAAAATCTTTACGACGCCAAATACGTCAAAAAGTATGTTTCCGGTTTTGATGCGTTGAAGAGCTATATCGGGGAGTATACGCCGGAATGGGCCGAGGCGATCACCGGCGTCAAGGCCAAGGATCTGCGGAGCTTCGTGGCCGAGCTGGCCAAGGCCAAGCCCGCGGTCATCTGGCATCCGGGCTGGATGACCGCCAGGTATGATGATTCGTTTTACGTCTCCAGGACAGCGTACATCATCAATGCCCTGCTGGGCAGCATCGGCAGCAAGGGTGGCTTGGCCATTGGTGCGAAGCCGGCGGACTGCGGCCGCAAGGGCCTGAAGGCTTTGGCGGAGCTTTTCCCGAAACCTGAAGGGCAGCGGGCCGACGGGGTGGGCTGGAAACACACCCATTTCGACGCCGGTCCGGGATTGCTGCATTTGGCTTTCAAGGCCATTGAAACCGGCGTCCCCTATCCGGTGAAGGCCTATTTTGCCTGTCGCCACGATCCGATGCAGGCCCTGCCGGACCCGGACGCCCTGAAACGGGCATTCGCCAACCTGGATCTGCTGGTGGCCATCACCTTCTCCTGGTCGGCCACGGCCTGGAACGCGGACGTGGTTTTGCCCATGTCGCCGTATCTGGAGCGAGAAAGCATCATCGCCTCAAAAAGCGGCTTGAAGCCCCAGTTTTTTGTCCGCCAGCGCGCCGTGGCCCCGCGTTACGACACCAAGGCGGACTGGGAAATCCTCACCGGTCTGGCCAAGGCCATGGGCATGGACAAGCTGGCCTTCGACTCCATTGAGGACATCTGGGCCTATCAGCTTCAGGACACTGGCGTGAGCGTTGAGGATTTTCAGTCCAAGGGCTTCGTCCCCTTGACGGAGAAACCGATTTATCATGATCGGGACAAGCTGAAGTTCAAGACGCCGTCCGGGTCCATTGAAGTCATTTCCGAAAAACTGGAAAAGGCCGGGATCCCATCGCTATTGCCCTACAAGGAGAAGACATCGCCCCAGGGCGACCAATTCCGGATCACCTTTGGCCGATGCGGCGTCCACACCCAGGGCCACACCATGAATAATCCGATTCTGCATGAGCAGATGCCGGAAAACGTGCTCTGGATCAACGCCCAGCGGGCCGCGGATCTGGGCATTGCCAACGGGGACGTGGTTCAGATCGCCGGGAATAACGGGTACTCCGGCAAGCTGAAGGCCTTTGTGACCGAATTCATCCACCCAGAAGCGGTATTCATGGTGCACGGCTTCGACGACGGTGTTCCCGCGGAAACCAGAGCGCGGGGCAAAGGCGTGGCCGATCACCGGCTGATGGTCGGCGGCCTGGAGAAATGGGACCTAGCCGGCGGTGCCATTGCCATGCAGGAGCACTTCGTCAGAGTGAGCAAGGTTTGATTGAGGTCGACAAGCATACGTGGATGAATCAAAAACGGCGGCCTCCTAAATGGAGGCCGCCGTTTTGCTTTGAGGAGGTGACGGCATCATCGCCCGGCCATGCGCTTGGTGATCGGGCAAGCGGTGAAGCTACGCTTATCGGTGTGGCAATACCCCGACGTCAATCACGGGCTGCCCATGGAAAAGAGGGCGTTTCAGGAGCTGTGCGGATTTTGAGCCTTGCCCGTGATGGAGGATTTCGAACTGTTGCGCGGCCCTGAACCGTCCGTATTTACACGCCAGCTCTGCTGGTTGCGTGGAATTGCTGGTTAGAAAGTTTCTTGGATGGAATCTGCACTGTAATCTGCAATCCAAGCGCCTTCGCGACTTTTGCTACTGTAGCAAATGTAGGATTACCATCCGAGGAAAAGGCCTTGTACAGCCCTTCACGAGTCAAGCCGGTATCCCTTGCCAATTGGCTCATATTTTTGGCGCGAGCAATGACGCCCAGAGCATGAACAATGAACACTGGATCATCTCCGGCTTCCTCTATACAAGCCTCTAGATAAAGCTGAATATCTTCATCATTTTTAAGATGTTCAGCGGTATCCCATCGAGTTGTCTTGATACCCATAGTCTATACCTCTACTTGTTTAGCGATTTCTTTGGCTTTGGCGATATCTGCTTGCTGAGAGCTTTTGTCGCCACCCGAGAGAAGTATCACGACAACAGCATTTCTTTGCACAAACTACACTCGGTAACCCGGGCCATAGAAAATGCGCAATTCGTTTACGCCATCATCAACCGGCCCAACGTCTCCAAAATGGCCCATCTCCACTCTGTCAATTCTAGCCTGAATCCGGGCTCTCGCTTTACGATCCTTGAGGGAGTCGGACCATTTTCTAAACTGGACGGTTGCACGGATTTCTATCATTCGTAAACTATAGTTGACGATTGAGAGGGGGGTCAACAGGAGTTTCAGCCCTGACCTTCAACCGCTATCCCGTCTCAGGACAGATGAAGCCAAGGCTCATACCGGGCCTGGGACTGGAGACAACGCAAAATTGATATTTCAAGAATGTAACCATAAAAAGTTGTGAAGGTCGGGGGTGGGACTTATGCAGAGGTCTTGGAGCCGTTACGGATGGTCCCGGCGATGGGCAGGGTGACGACGAAGCGGGCGCCGTGGCCGGGTTTGGAGACCACGTGGATGGTGCCGTCGTAGTCCGTAACGATGTCGTAGCAGATGGACAGGCCGAGGCCGGTACCACGGTTGACTTCCTTGGTGGAAAAAAACGGTTCGAAGATCCGTCCGACCACGTCCTTGGGGATGCCCATGCCGGTGTCCACGACTTCGGCGATCACATTTCTGGAGTTGGAACGGGTGCGCAGGGTGATGATTCGGTCCCCGGGCACGCACTCCTTGGCCGAGCACTTATCCTCGATGGCGTCCCTGGCGTTGACCAGCAGGTTGATGAACACCTGCTCCAGCCGGTTCGGGTCGGCCAGAACGGGTGGCTGGTTCTGGTCGAGTTCCCAATCAACGGCGATGTCCCGGATTTTGAGCTGTTCGCTGAAGAAGTCGCAGGCACGCTGCAATATGTCGTTGACCAGCACTTCCGTACTCTCAAGGTTCGGTTTGCGGCCGAATTCACGCATGTGCTCGATGATCCTGGTGGCTCGGGCCACGTTGTTCACGATTTTTGAGGTCATCTGACGCAGTTGGGCCTGGTCCGGAGTGAGCCCTTTGTTGGCGTGACGGGTGAAGTAATTGGCAACCATCTTCAGCACGGCCAGGGGCTGGTTCAGCTCATGGGCCACGCCGGCGGCCATTTCGCCCAGGGTGGCCATCTTGCTGGACTGGATGACCTGTTGCTCGGCGCGGATGCGGTCGGTTACGTCGGTGACCACGGCCAGCAGGATTTCCCTGCCCTCCAGGGTTGTCTGGGAGGTCTCGATGGAGACGAAAAATTCTTCTCCTTCCTTGTCCATATGCTTGGCCTGGGAGACACTTCGTGACTCGCGCAAGGCATTGAGGTGAGCCTCCGCGGAATCCGGCGCAAAGAGCATGGCAAAGGACTTTCCGATGACTTCGCCTTTGCAATATCCGTAGAGTTGGGGCATTTTGCGGTTGCAATTGCGGATATCCAGAGTCGTTGCATTCAGCTCAAAGACGGCCACCGGTATGTTGTCGAAGATGGTGGCGTATTTGCGTTCGGACTTTTTGAGCTTTTGTTCCAGAATTTTGCGTTGGGTGATGTCCAGACACATTTCCATCACCGCGGTGACCTTGCCGCTACTGTCCCGAACGGGTGCCGTGGTCACGATCCAATGGGCCGGTTTGCCGTCCTTGTAAAAACCCGTTTCCTCGGTGGTGTGGGATTTACCGTCGGCAAAGGTCTTTTCAACAGGGCAATTCACGCACTTTTCGTCGCGACCTTTGTATATCTTGTAACATTTCTCCACGGGCTTGGCGCCGAACTGCTCTCCGAATAGACGGTTATAGCGGAGCAGGCGCAAGTTCCGGTCCTGGACTGTAATCAGGCAGGGGACACCTTCGAACAGACTTTGATACATGGAGAGTACTTCGTCCATCTCCAGGCGTCGTTGGCGAACCGAAGCGGCAATCACGTTTACGGTCTCAGCCAGTTCCTTGAATTCTCCAGCTTTTTCCACATCCAATGGAATCCAGGCAGCACCGTGGGATTTGCTTTCAAGGGGCTTCATGATTCCTTGCAATGGGCGGGCCAGCCGATGAGAGACGACAATGCCGAATCCCAGGAGGATCAGCAGGCTTGTCGGCAGGATCAACAACAGATCCCGGACAACTCCGGCAAAACCGGTCAGGTGGTCGGGCCGGGTCAGAGTCAGGACGGTCTGGACAACTATCAGGGTGCACAGCCCCAAAGCCATCACCATGCACAGGCGGAATGTCAGGGAGCGAAAAAGAGGGCGGAGACCGTCTTGTGAAAAGGCGGGCATAGGGGCGTTGGCAACTATGGTGACGGGGCGGGTGAAGGACTCATGGGCAACGTAATCCGGAAGGTCGTGCCTTTCCCCGGAGCCGAGTCCACAATGATGCTGCCGCCGTGTCGGGAGATGATCTCGTTGGCGACGAACATTCCGATGCCCGTACCCAGGGCGCCCTTTGAGGAAAAAAACAAGGTGAACATATTGTCCTTGGTTTCCTGGTCCATGCCGATGCCGTTGTCCTGGATGGTGAACACGGCATGACCAGCGCTCCCAGCGACATGAAAGTCGATCCGATGCTCCTTCGCACCGCGATTGAACAGGCAGGCGTCCACGGCGTTCTCCAGGATATTGACCATGGCCGAGGAGAACGCAATGTCGTCGATCAGGATTTGTCCGTCCGCCTGCGAGAAGTCCGTATGGAAGACGATTCCCGCATTGTCCGCCTTGGTTGCGACGGTTTCGGCCAAGTATTCGGCCACACTGTGAATAAGGTGCGGGGCAAGATTCGGCTCCCGGGACTTGGAGTAATACAGGATGTCCATGACGGTTCGGCGCATATGGTCCAAACGGTGTCGAACGGTCTTCCAGCCCGCACCGATCCGTTGTAGGTCGCCTTTTTCCAGGCCCTTGTCCACGCGGTAGGCCCCGCCGTCGATGGCCATGAGCAATCCTTTGACTCCGTGGGACATGGACCCGAGCATGATGCCCAGAGAGGCCAGATGATCCTGGAGCTGGCGGATCTGGGTGATGTCCGTGGAAACTTCCAGAACATGGCTTACCGTGCCGTCGGCGTCGGTCAGGGGCGCTGTCCAGACCAGGATGTTGCGCTGTTCGCCGGCCAGGGTGGTGACCATGGTTTCGTATTGGTGTGGAGCATTGTCCGCGAAGCTGGCCTGGACCGGACAATCGTCGCAGGGAACGTCTCGGTGCTTGTAAAGTTGGTGACAGGGACGTCCTTCCGGATTGCCGAAGTCCCGGCGGAAGGTGGCGTTGGCCTCCACGACGCAAAGATCACGGTCCTGTATGCTGATGGCGCAGGGTACAGTATTGAAGAAGCGCTCAAATTTGCGTTGGGTGCGGGACAATTCTTCCTGGAGGCGGCGCATCTCCGAGACGTCCACGGCGATTTCCAGGAGCAGTTCCAATTCTCCCGCCGCTCCGATGACCGGTGAGACGTGGGCAATCACAGGTAGCCTGGTCTGGTCCGCGGAAATCATGGTTTCGTGGCGGTGGATGCTGACTTGCGATTCGGCGGCTTCGCGTACCGGACTTTTCCAGCCGGACTCGCCGCATCGTTCGTAAGCTCCACAACTGGATTGTCCCGCTCGATCTCCAAAACGTCTGTGATACGCTTGGTTGGCCGTGACCACGTTGCTTGCCGCGTCATGGATAGCCACATAGAAGGGCATCTCGGGGAAATAGTCTCCAGCTGCGGGGTCGCTGGCCAGGATGGTCAGGGCTTGCCCCATGCCCTCCATGATCTGCGTTGCGGCCAGCTTCCGCTCCATCTCCACCAGGGCCGCGGATTTTTCATGAACCAGGGCTTCCAGATTCTCCGTGTGCTCTCGGACTTGGCGACGCAGTCGGATACGTTCGGAAACCTTTTTCAAGGCGATTTCCAGCAGTTCTTCGTCGATGGGTTTGGTAATGAAGTCCGCGGCGTCGTGCTTGAGGCTCTGGATGGCTAATTGCATATCCCCGTGGCCGGAGATCATGATCACCTCGGCCTCCGGGCCGAGGGACTTGATTTCCTTGAGCACGGCGATGCCGTCTTTGCCCGGCATTTTGATGTCCGTGAGCACAATAGGCGGGCGGCTGCTTTGGAAAATCTCGACAGCCTTGAAACCGTCGGTGGCGAGAATGGTCGCGAATCCAAGTTCCTGGAGCAGGATTTCCAGCATTTCACGGATGTCCTGCTCATCGTCCACGATCAGCGCGGTCAGGACGTCGTGCGGCGAGGGCATGCTCATGATCTTTCCAAAGAGAAAAATGGTTCGCAGCCGACTATTCAGGAGGAATAGTCGGCCGCGGTGTTGCAGTGGCTAACGGACCATGTCCGCTACAAGTTGCAGAAGTTTCACGTTGTCGATGGGCTTGGAGATGGTCGGAACGTCCTTGGTCAACACCGGCGGACGCGGACCAACGCCACTGACCACGATCACCGGGATGTCCCGGATGGTCTGATCTTTGCGCAGTCCAGCGTAGAAATTGGTTCCGCCCTTTTCCGGCATGTCCATGTCCAGGGTGATCAGGTCCGGTTTTTCGGCGCGAACCTTATCCAAGCCTTCAACGCCGTTCGCGGCGGTGGCGGTCTGGTAGCCGTTGTCCTGGAAAAGCTCACTCAAGTAATCCAGAATTTCCGGGTCGTCGTCGACAATGAGAATTTTCTTGGCCACGGGATCCTCCTTAGTGACTTGATTAGGTAGAAGAGCCAGAGCAGCCACGGCAGCTGGATTTCAGATCCGTGGCCGCAAAACGTCTATTTCAGCTTGCCAAGCGTCTTGGTCATCTCAACCATCACACCCAGTCCCTGTTTAGCTTCCGGGCTGGACATGGCCTTCATCATTCCGAAAATGCCGGTTGGCTGGACATCGGCCAAATCCAACTCCGTGAACGCATCGGATGCTTTTTCGATCATGTGCCGGACTTTCGGGTCGGAAAGCTTGCTGAGCATGCCGATCAAGAACACAAAGGCATCGCCCATTTCCTCGATCTGTTCAGAACCGTACTCTTGGGCTACCTTGGCACGCAAGGTGACCATGGCCTGGTAGGTGCGGAAAACCCCTTGCTGTTCCAGGTCGTCCAGGTAGGCAATGGCCTTGGGGACCGTGGATTTGAGCAAGGGCTCGGAGGTGTGCCAGAGGTCGATGACATTCTCCAGCTGTTTTATTGTATAGGTGATGTTCTTGACGTTACGCATCATGGTCTTGAGCAGTTCGAACGAGTCCTCCAGCTGAAATCCGGTCTCCACGTCGCCCAGCTCATGGAGCATCAGCTTGAAGGCGTCGTTCATGACCGGCTGGAGTTCCCGCCGGAGGTTCTGCGCGGCCACGGCGCGTTCGTGCACCAGCGCGACCTTGGCCTCGATCTCGTCGAGGCGTTTGAGGATGAGGTCTTCTTTGGACATCTGCATGAACCTCCCGAGTTAGGCTTTGGCCAAGTGACGCATTTTTCCGGCCATGAACATCTGCGGTTCCAGAGGCAGTTCGCTGCCCTTGAGCATCATGTCGAAATAGACCCACTTGAACATCATCTTGCCCCAGTAGTTCATGTGGGACTCGCCGAGCAGGGAAAACGGACCGATGCCGGGAAAGGGGTATTTGCCCGGAAGCGGTTGAATTTCATAGTTGAAGTCGATCAGGTAGGCCTGTTCGTACCCGGAGACGATGAAGCAGGTGGAGTGGCCGTCATAGTCGGGACGGGGCTCCTCGCCCTCCATTTCCCGGATCAGGTTGTCCACCACAATGTCGGACTGGTAGTGGGCCACGCTTCCGGCCTTGGAAGTGGGCACGTTGGTGGCGTCTCCGATGACGTACATGTTCTCGAAATTCTTGGCCTTCAGGGTATGCTTGTCCGTTTCCACGTAGCCCATGGCATCGCCCATCCCGGAGTCAGTGATCACTTCCTGTCCTAAGTTTGGTGGGATGGCCACCAGTAGGTCGTAGGGTACTTCCTCGCCGGAGACGGACTCAATGGTCTTCTTGCCTACATTGATGTTGTCCACCACGAAGTTCGGAGTGACCTTGATGTTCTTGTCCTCGCAGACCTTGCCAAGGACCTCGGCGGCTACGGGCTTGGTAAAGGCTCCAGTGAGCGGGGTGACCAATTCTATTTCGATGTTCTGGCGCACGCCGTTGATGCTGAAAAACCAGTCGGCGAGATACACAAATTCCAATGGTGCCACCGGACACTTGATGGGCATTTCGGCGATATGATGGACGATGCGTCCTTCCTTCATGTTCTTCCATTTCTTGAACAGAGCCACTGCACCGTTCGGGGTGTAGAAGTTCTGGATGTTGCCCCCCCAATCGTCCATCATGCCCTCGACTTCCTCGGGGGCGATGCGGCATCCCGTGGCCACCACCACCCAATCGTAGGTGTAGGAGCCGTTCTTGCATTTCACGGTCTTCTTGGCTGGATCGATTGATTCAATCGAGTCCATGACCAGCTTGACACCCTTGGGGATGAAGTCCGCTTTGGGCTTGATGCAGTCTTCCAGGGTGTAGACGCCGAAGGGCACGAACAGCCATCCGGCCTGATAGTGGTGCTCCCAGTCGCGGTCGATGACCGTGATTTCCCACTCCTTTTCCGGAAGTTTTTCACGCATTTTCGTGGCAACCATGGTTCCACCGGAGCCGGAACCAAGAATGAGCAATTTTTTCATGACGAGCGTCTCCTGTTGAAAGGTTTAAGATTTGATGTGTGGATTGCAAAATGGTCCGCGGACCATCTCGAGACAGTGCGCAATGGTTCCGCCTCGGTGTGTTGAGACCGTGACTTAGGCAGCTTGGGCAGTTTCATGCCGGCAGGGATCCATTGTGGTTTTGCGAAGCGACGGTGGGGCGTCGAAAATCGAGCCCTGACGCATCATTCTGCCTAGGGTGATGGAATCGAGCTTGCCCTGAAGCGTATTGGAAAGGTCGTCCCAAATGGCAGGACAGCCGCAAAAATCAGAAGGCTCGCAGGTCGTTGGGTCAGGGCAGCAGGACAACCGCGACCCACCATCAAAGGCCTGAACGATTTCTCCCAGGGTGATGTCCTCAGGGGAACGACCAAGAAAGTACCCTCCGCCTGGACCGCGCAAGCCCTTGATCAGACCTGCCTGGCGAAGCGGTTTGATTATTTTTTCCAGATATTTGGTAGATATTCCAATACTGTTGGAAAGCTGAGATGAGTGAACGGGGCCTCTTTGGGAAAAGTGGGCCAAATTTATCAGCAAGCGTGCACCGTGGCGTGTTCGTTGGGAGAGTTGCATGTCGTGTCTCATCAAGTAGTTGAGTGAATGAAATTCTAAAGTTGATTTTTTTAATATATATAACACTAGTCAATATTTCTTTTGGTTTTTTACCTGTGCGCGTGGCCAGATGATGTCATGACACACACCAGAGATTTATCGGATCACCGTTTTCGATTACGATGAAGTGATCGAAGTGTCGTGATTTTGATTTAGTCTGAAAAAGCGATATAACTCAGGATGATGTACCAAAATCTGTAGTAAGAAATCGTGTTGAGCGAGTCATTTGGCTTCATCATTAATTTGCGAAAATATTCACATGATTTTGTTGGCGATGAAGGGATAGTTTTTCAGATAAAAGGCTCGCATGGAAAATCCGGTTTGCGAGTTCAAGGATAGATATATTGAGATCGCTGGTTCAAAATGAGTTTAATTTTATATAGATTAGTCGGAATTCGGTGTACCCATATCCCGCCAGTATGAGTCTGTCAAGGTGCCGAAAATATCCCCAGAAAGACGGATTGATATCAAGTGGAAAGAGTGGACGCTTTCGCGTATGAAAAATGAGTTTGCCGTTGGCGGGTCAAATTTCGGCAGTGTTCCGGGTCAGCGATGAGCGTTCGAGGATGGGGTGGTCGATAATTTGGACAGGGTGAGGAGGTCTGAAGGTCCTTGTGAGCAATGATGGAATGCAGCGAAAAAGTGGTGACTTGGAATGGTGAACCTGTTCGGTTCTTTTGTCTTGACGGAAGTCAGCCAGTCAATGGCTCCTCAGCGCAGCCGGGGCTTCGTGGTGTCGCGGGGACGGATGTTTCACCGATCTTACCCGGATTGAACATCAGATCCGCCAGGGTGATGGCGTCCAGTTCGCGTTCCATGGTTTGTGAGATTCTTTCCCAGGCTATCCTGGTGCGGCAATCGCCGCTACGCTCGCAGATATTGGGATTCGAACTGCACTGACTGATTTTGATATCACCCTCCATGGTTCGAACGATGTCGCCAAGGGTGATGCAGGCGGGGTCTTGGAGAAAGATATGACCGCCATAAGCGCCACGAACGCTCTTGATGTAACCGGCTTTTTTCAGAGGGCGAAGGATTTGTTCGATGAACGGCACGGAAATGTCAGTTTTTTCTGAGATTGCGGAGGCACAGAGCGGCCTGTCCTCAGTGTGCTCGGCCAAATCGAGCAGGATGCGGGTTGCATAACGTGACCTGGCAGACAGTTTCATGGTATCTCTCCCCTATGTTGCGGTATGTAACGTGAAATGGAACCCGACCTTCAACTTGTGAGTATCCACTTTCATGAGCTTTTTGTTTAGATTCCGATTCCCCACAAGTCAAGAATTTTTCCTATGCCATGGAGGACACAAGCTCTTTGCTGGACAGCTTGCAGGGTCTTCGCTAAATTTACGGCAAACCGAACGGCTGACCCCGATCGGAATATTTTTTTTGAAGGGGCACGGGGCAAAGGCTCTGGATGGAATCCACAACGGTGAGGTCTGCTCGTAGACTCGCTGGGGTCATCAACCATGCATCGATTTTCTTTTGAAAAGATCTTTTTTCCTCATTTTCTTGAACACAAACGCGTGGTGTGCGCAATCCTGACCTTTGTCTTTTTTTTCATCGTGAGCTTGATCGTCCTCAACGGAAGGCCTGTAGCCCTGGCCGAACCGCTGTTTCTGGCTGATCCTGCGTTTACACCGCGTGAGCGTCCGGGCGTGCTTTTTGACCATGACGGGCACATGGAACTGGCGGATTGCCTCGACTGCCACCATGCATTTGAAAATGGACGAAATATCTGGGAGTATGGCATGGAAACCCAGTGTTCCGCCTGTCATGCAGCCGCTGAAAAGGGCAGGCTTGGGCTGCGCAGAGCCGTTCATGGCAGTGCATCGGTTGCCATGCCCAGCAGCCTGCCACGGGCAGGGCTCCGGTGATGTGCGGTGCCTGCCATGTTCGCGGAGGAGGGCAGCCGTGATTCATGTGGTCTATAATTTTGCCGTGGGGCCAATGGTCTGGCTGGCCTTCACGATTTGTATCACGGGCTTGGCCTATCGCCTGATTCGCTATCGCCGCAAGGCCGTGGCGGCGAAAAAGGGGTTGCCCGGTGATTTCCGGACAACCTGGGCCGTGCGATCAATGCTGTATTACCTTCTTCCGCTGAACCGAACGGCCAAAAGCAGCCCCTGGTCCACGGTCGCCGGGTTCGCGCTACATATCCCTCTGCTCGTGGTGGCCTTTTTCCTCTCGGCCCACGTGATCATGCTGGAACAAAGCTGGGGCGTCGCCTGGCCGACCATCCCGGATGTTTGGGCCGATGTACTGACCATCATTGCCCTGGCCGCTCTGGGCTTTTTGGCGCTGAAACGATTGCTACACCCTGCTTTGCGGGGACTGACGGAACCCAAGGATTTGCTGGTTCTGCTGTTGGTCGCCCTGCCCCTGCTCACCGGACTGGCCGCGCACCGGCAGTGGGGCGATTATCCGCTGATGCTGACCCTGCATGTGCTGAGCGCGAATATTCTCTTGATGCTCATCCCCTTTACCAAGCTGTCACACATGGCGCTCTTCTTCGTCTCCCGTGCGGCAACGGGCAGCGACTTCGGCAAGCGGCAGGTGGGGGCATGGTGACGAAAAGGAGCGATTCTTGACCATAGATACCCAGACCCTCTCCCGGACTCTGGCCGACAAGGCCGGGGCTCGACTGGAGATGTGGTTGTCCATTTGTTCCCGGTGCGGGATGTGCGCGGAAGGTTGTCACTACTATGCCTCCAATCCCAGGCCGGAGCATGTTCCGGCCTTTCGGGTCAAGCCGTTGGTGGATCTGTACAAAAAGCGCGGCCAGGTGGACGCCACGGTCCTCGAAACCCTGCGCGACGTCTGCTACGGCACCTGCACCATGTGCCAGCGCTGCACCATGTACTGCCCCCACGGCATTGGTATCGCCGCCCTGGTTCATGCTGCCCGGGGCGTGGCCGTGGCCATGGGGCTGACTCCGCCCGGACTGGCCAAAGGTCTGGAGAACGCCTTGGAGTTTGGCAACAACCTCGGGGTGACCGAGGATGATTTTCTGGAAACCGTGGAGTGGCAGTTGGAGGAACTGCAGGAGGAAATGCCTTTTGCTCGCGCTCCCATGGACAAGGAGGGCGCGGAGTTTCTGCTGACGTTTCATCCGCGGGACATAAAGTTCTATCCGCAAAATCTTTTCAACTATCTCAAGCTCTACAATGCCGCTGGCATCGACTTCACCATGTCTTCCAAAGCCTGGGATTCAACCAACCTGGGGCTTTTTGCCGGAGACGTGGCCAAGGCCTCCAGGCTGGCGGCCAATGTCGCGGACACGGCCGAGCGACTCAAGGTCAAGGCGCTGATCACCGCGGAGTGAGGCCACTCCATGAAGGCCCTCGGGTTCGAGGCGCCATACTGGTTGGGCAGGAAATTCTCCTTTGAGGCCATGCCGCCGATCAAGGTCTGGGCGGATTGCCTGCATGCCGGGACCCTGAAACTCAAGCCAGGGTTTCATGCTGCCCCGGTCACATTTCAGGATTCCTGCAACTTTGTACGCAATGCGGGTATGTATCAGCAATCCAGGGATTTGATGTCCGTGGTGGCCACGGACTTCCGGGAAATGCATCCGCATGGCAACGCGACCTATTGTTGCGGCAACGGCGGCGGTCAGGGGCTGATGCCGGAATACAAGCAGGCCAAGATCGCCGCGTTGAAGGCCAAGGCCGACTGCATCCTGGCCACGGGCGCAAAGACGGTTGTCGTGGCCTGCCACAACTGCGAGGACGGAATTCACGAAACCTGCAAAAACTATGAGCTGGACGCCAAGGTCGAGCTGTTCAGCGCCTACCTGGCAGAGGCGGTGGACCTGCAGGGGAACTGAAAGAGGGGATTATTCCTACCCAGAAAACCATGCACAACCAACAGCAACGGCCCGGTGAGATTATCTCGCCGGGCCGTTTTTTTGTGCGCGAAGAGGGCAAGGGAAGCGCTATGCTTCGGCGTCTTTCATGAAGGTACGATAAATCCATGCAAATCTGGCAATTTTCCCGTCAACCAGTCCAGGATTTGTTCACAATATTTTCGCTGAATCATTCATTTTCTCCAAGATAAGCTGAGACGTGTCCAAAAACGAAACACTAATTCACACGTTTTTTGTCGGAATTGCCATGGGTTTCTTTCCTCTTGTTGCAACCAGAGAATAGAATCTTTTAATATCAATATGTTATATTTGTCGGCAAAATGAATTGGGTCGTGGCACAGGAATTGCCTGTAATATAAGCACTGTAATATCAGCATGAGGGTTTGTGAATTGATTCGTGTTTTGATGGGATTTCAAGGACTCCCGTGATCCGATCCGACAGAATGATCATTGTCCAAGAACCTCGAGGAGGAACCATGAAACAATTGGAGATTGACGGAATGGACGGTAAAGACGGAACCACGGTCAGCAGGCGATCGTTCGTCAAAGGAGCGGCTGCGGCGTGCGCCGGGCTGGCCACTGGCGGGCCAGCGCTCAGTGCCCTGACCCCGGGCACGGCACATGCCAGAGGCGCTCTGGCCGAGGGCAAATGGGTCAGCAGCTGCTGTGTGGGCTGTACGTCCTGGTGTTCCAAGCAGGTCTACGTGATCAACGGGCGGGCCGTGAAGATTCGCGGTAACCCGCATTCCAAGACCAACGGCATCAGCTCCTGCCCCCGGGCCCACCTTGCCCTGCAGCAGGTCTACGACCCGGACCGGGTCAAGACGCCCATGAAGCGGACCAACCCGAAAAAAGGCCGCAACGAGGACCCGGGATTCGTGCCCATCTCCTGGGACGAGGCTCTGGACATGCTGGCGGACAAGATCATGGAACTGCGGGCCAACGACGAAACCCACAAGTTCATGCTTATGCGCGGGCGCTACACGGCACTGAGGGATCTGCTGTACGATCGCCTGCCGAAAATCATCGGCTCTCCCAACAACATCTCTCACAGCTCCATCTGCGCGGAAGCAGAAAAGATGCGCTATTTCCAGGAAGGGCAGTGGGCCTACATGCAGTATGACATTCCCAATACCCGCTACGTGCTGATCTGGGGCGCGGACCCGGTGGTGGCCAACCGCGGGGTATCTTCCTACCTGAACAGCTGGGGCCGAGCCCTGGACAACGCCCGGATCGTCTCGGTGGAACCGCGGCTCACGGGTACGGCCGGTAAATGCGACGAATGGCTGCCGGTCAAGCCGGGTTATGATGGCGCTTTGGCCTCGGCCATGGCCCATGTCGTTTTGGTGGAAGGGATGTGGTACAAACCCTTTGTTGGCGATTTTTTCGACGGACAAAACCGGTTCATCCCCGGCCAGAAGGTCGATGAAGATATTTTTCTGGAAAAGCATACTCACGGCTTGGCCAAGTGGTGGAACCTGTATCTGAAGGACGTGACCCCGGAATGGGCCGAGCCGCTCTGCGGCATTTCGGCGGAGCAGATTCGCCGCGTGGCCATGGGATTCGCCGCGGCGGCTCCCAACTGCATCTCCTGGGTCGGCGGCGGACCGGCCATGCAGCCTCGCGGTACCTACGGCTGCCTGGCGGCCAATGCCCTAAACGGCCTTGTGGGGGGGTGCGATAACGTTGGCGGTGTCCTTGCCTACAACTCTCGGAGCTATCAGGGTTTTCCCTCACCCAACGATTTCATGGACGAGATGGCCCAAACCAATTCAAAGAAAGAAAAGATCGACCAACGTGGGCGCCTGGAATGGCCCAACCTGGCACGGGGAAGGTCCGGGGCCGGCGTGAACGCCAACAACGTGGCTGACGCGATCATCAATGAGGATCCCAACGAAATCAAAGTGGCCATGGGCTATTTCAATAACTTTAATTTTTCCTGCCCTGGAACCGGCCGCTGGGACCAGGCCATGTCCAAGGTCGACTTTTTCGCCCACCTGACCACCCATGCCTCGGAAATGAGTTTCTACGCGGATATCGTGCTGCCGGTGAACCATTGCATGTTCGAGGCCTGGGGCACTTTGGACAACTCCAGTAACGGGTATCGGTCCGTGAGCCTGATGCAGCCGGCCATTGAGCGACTCTGGGACACCAAGAGCATGGAAACGGAAATCCCCTGGCTTTTGGCCGAAAAGCTGGCCCAGCGCGGATTCGACAACCTGCTGCGCTACTATCAAGCCGTGGTGGACCCGGAAACGGGAAAAGCACCTACCAATGAAAAGGAATTCGAGCTGTACGCCATCAAGCACCTGACGCAGCACTTCTGGGATCCGACCCAGAGTAAGGGTGGCGACAAATTTCTCGGGTGGGAACAGTTCGTGGAAGTCGGGGTCTGGAACTCCGATCCCTATTTGCACCGGGCCCGGTGGAGCAACATGGGCACCAAGACCGGGAAGTTCGAATTCTATAGCGAAACTCTGAAGGAGGCTTTGGAGAAGCACGCTGAGCGGCACAACACCACCGTGGACCACGTCTTGGAGGTCTGCAATTATCTGGCACGCGGAGAGATGGCCTTCATCCCCCACTACGAAGAGCCCTACGAGTGGGGTGACCCGGGGGTGTATCCGTTCAAATTCGTGGACTACAAGGGCCGCCTGAACCGGGAAGGTCGCAGCTCCAACTGCTCCTGGTATTTGCAACTCAAGGATCTGGATCTCGGCGACATCGCCTACGACGACGTGGCCAAGCTGAACCCCATTGACGGTGAACGTCTGGGCATCAAGACCGGGGACAAGATCCGCCTGACCACGCCCACGGGCAGCATCGTCTGCACCGCATCCCTGTGGGAGGGAACCCAGCCCGGTACCGTGGCCAAGTGCTTCGGCCAGGGACATTGGGCCTACGGGCGGCATGCGGCCAAGGTCTTTGGCAAGGAGGCCCTTGGGGCGAACAATAACGACATCATTCCGGTGGACTATGACCGTCTGAGTGGCTCCACGGCATTTTACGGCCACATCCGACTAAAAGTCGAAAAGGTCTAGGGTTTCGCAAAACCAATACGCAGGCTGTTCAAAAAACTTGATGGCAAGGTGCAAAAAGAGGTCACGGTCGAAACGTATTTCTTCATGCGTGAGGGTTTGCACATTTTGCGGCATCGCAGCCAGCGAGGATTTTTCAACAGCCTGCCAGGAGGAGAGATATAATGGCACGATACGCTATGGTCATAGATATGCAGCTGTGTACAGGATGCGGCGGGTGCATCATCGGATGCATGAACGAGAACAACTTGCCAGAAGGGATGCGCTGGTCCGGGAAGATAGCCGAGACCCTTGGCAGATACCCCTTAACCCGCTATCACTATAGGCCAACGCTTTGTAATCACTGCGAAAACGCGCCTTGTGTCCACGGCTGCCCAACCAAGTCTCTGTACAAGGCCGAGGGTGGGATTACGGCCCATGATATCAACAAGTGCATCGGTTGCCGGTACTGCATGTTCAACTGCCCCTACGAAGGGGTGATATATTACAATTTGCGCCAGCCGCATGCCGAATGGCGCAACAACACGGCCGTTATTCCCAATAGCACGTCCACTCCAGCGGAAACTTTACGTCGGACAGGCGCACGGGGCTGGCCGATCCAGAACCCGGATCCCGACATCACCTATGCCTCGATCCGGCCCAGGGGCGTGGTGGAAAAGTGCACCTTCTGCCAACACCGGGTGATCAATGGTGAGCTGCCCTACTGCGTTGAAGTCTGCCCTTCCAAGGCCCGGATTTTCGGGGACCTGGATGATCCCCAAAGCGAGGTCAGCCGGCTTCTGGGCATGTTCCCGGCCGAGCGGCTGCGCGAGGAGTTGGGCACCAGGCCACGCGTCTACTACATCCGGGAATTTTGCCCGAAACCACAACCACAACCACAAGCCGGGTGAGGGCATGGTCCAGGCTGACGGCATCCAACAAGCAATCGCATAATCCACGCAGGGATGGTTCAGGATAGATGTCGGTGCGACCCTTGCGGCCGCTCTGGATGGGCGAGGCAACGAGGAGCAACATCATGAGGATCAACCGTTCCTGAACCACCCCCCAACCTGTTGTTCAAAAAAAGACGGCCACACGGAGACCATTCATGCTCGAACCGGACATTATCGCCCGAGTAGAAACCTACAAGGCCCTGACAAGGTGCTTTTTCCCTCCGGACGAACAACTGCAGCAAAGCGTGGAGAATCTGGCGACCCATGCGCCAACCTGGGTTCCGGAGGTCAACGCCTCGACCCTGACCATGCTGAAAAATCTGCCCGGCGACGAACAGGGTCGCGAAGCACTGCGGGTGGAGCATGCCAAATTGTTTTTGGGACCCTTTGAAGTCCTGGCCCCGCCCTTTGGGTCGGTCTATTTCCATGTGAACAAGATGCTCTCCCACGAAAGCATCGACGACGCGGCGGAACGCTACCGGGAAGCCGGGGTGGCCACCGCTCCGGACAGGGGCAATCCGCCGGATCATGTCACCGCGGAGTTGGAGTTCATGTACTACCTCCTGTTTCAGGAACACGCCGCCCAGTGTCGTGACGATGCGTCGGCGGTGCGGGAGTGGCGGGACCGCAGGACGGACTTCTTTCCCATTCATTTGGGCACCTGGGGACCGCTGTTCGCCGGCCGGGTGATATCCTTCGCCCAAACGCCGTTTTACAAAAACCTGGGGCTTGTCACCAAGGATATTTTGAAGGCTGAGATGCGCCTGACGACCGGCGCGGTGGAGTCGGAGCGGACTGAAAGATCGCCGGAAGCCATGGCTGTACCGACTACGCCCGGATAAAACGTCAACCTCCAAAGGGGAGGCAAAGTCGGACAACATTCCAAGGAGCGCCCTGATCCTGCTGGGCAGCATCTGCTGGGTGATCGCGATGCTTCTGTTTCTTCCACGCCACCGGCGTCACTCCGGCCCATGCCGCTTCTTCCGCGTATCAGTGCATCTTCGTTCAGCCCAAGCCCCCCGTGGACATTCTGACCGGACACCAGGGTCTTCCGGTTCTGGTGGACACTGGCATTGAATCCTGTCCACCCCGTCAGAGCATGGCTGTTCCCTGAGCGCATCGGTGCTGAAGAAAATTGACGACGGATTGTCGATTCTGGGCTGAGCCAGTCTGGCGTTTACGGTATGACCGAGTGACATCGGACGATGACACGGAGGAACCATGGGCCACACAGCCGTTATGCTGCATAACGACGCGGAGGACGTCTCCCGGGTGGAGCGTCTGCTGGCCGCTCTTCACCTGCCTTTGCTGCGCTGCGAGCAAGTTGATGAACTGGAGAAACTCCTGGCTACATGCCGGGAATGTCTGGTACTGCTCAACCTGGAGACCCACGGCGTGGACAACGCGCTGTTGCGCCGCGTGAGCAAGGCTTGCGATCGGGTCCACATCATCGGGATTACCAGACGACCCTATCACCCCGAACTGGAACAGGCCTTGCGCTCGCATCTTCTGACCTTGGTCGCCTGCCCGATCAATGACGAAGAACTGGGCTTGTGCCTCCGAGGAGTCATGGAATCATGAGTATGACACCCCCGCGAGCCCTGATAAAAGAGGCCACTGCAAAAAGTCCGGGGGCTGCCCCCAGAACCTTGCGATATTCCGGCAACATGTTGATTTTACGGACCACCAACCACTGATCACTGACCACCGCTTTGTGCAAAATGACTTTTTGCACAAAGCTCATAAAAGAGAGAATTGCATCCGCGCCTTTCGACACCACGGAAAGGGCTTTGACAGCCTCCCCCCTTGAAGCCTGAGCAGCCGTCTGAAGTTCAAGCATTGGGAGGCCATCCTGGTCCACAATGCTCGGTTCACCGTCGAGGTGATGGTTGCGCCTCTTCCGGCGCGACGACCCCCAGCCGCCTCATCTTGGCATAAAGCGTACTCCGGCCGATGCCCAGACGCTCGGCGGCCAGCTTTTTATTCCAGGAGCAGGATTCTAGCGCTTGCAGGATGACCGCCCGCTCTTGTTCCTCCAGTGTGGTCGCGGCGCTTTGGGACGGCCCTGGGATGAACCTCAGCCGGGCAGGCAGCTCCTCCGGAGTAATGACTGAGGATTTGGCGAGAACCGTGGCCTGTTCCACGACGTTTTCCAACTCCCGGATATTACCAGGCCAGGAATAGTCCAGCAATAGACGCATGGCCTTGGGGCTGAACTCCGTGATCGTTTTAAGCTGCTCCCCGCTGAAGCGGCGCAGGAAGTGGCTGGCCAGCAAGGCCACGTCGTTGCTCCGCTCCCGCAGGGGGGGAAGCTGAATCGGAATCACGTCCAGGCGATAGTAGAGGTCCTCGCGAAACCGGCCAGCCTTGACTTCTTCCAGCAGTTCCTTGTTCGTGGCCGCGACGATGCGCACGTTCACGTCCACAGTCCGTTCCCCGCCTACCCGCTCAAATCGCTGGGTCTGAAGTACGCGAAGCAGCTTGACCTGAGCCGATGCGCTGATCTCACCGATCTCGTCCAGAAACACTGTCCCCCCGTCGGCCTGCTCGAACCGTCCTGGACGTTGCTTCAGGGCCCCGGTGAAAGCCCCCTTCTCATGTCCGAAAAGTTCACTCTCCAACAGTGTGGCCGGATAGGCCGAGCAGTTGATGACCACGAAGGGGCTGTTCTTGCGTGGGCTAAGGTCGTGAATGGCCCGCGCCGCCAGTTCCTTGCCCGTGCCCGACTCGCCCTGGATCAGCACCGTTGCGTCTGTGGCCGCTACATCCTCAATCAGGCGGAAAATTTGCGTCAGCTTCGGGTCGCGGCCGATGATGCCCATGAAACTGGATTGCGAGTTCTGGCGAGTCTGGAACTGTTCCGTTTCCACTTCCTGCTGCACAGCGCGGCGCAAAGTCCCAGTGGCCTGGGACATGACAAGGCCGACCAGTTCCAGGTCCTGAGGCTGGCAGGCGCACTTCTTCACGCAGCCCACGATCATGGCCCCGCACAAGATATCCTCATGATACAGGGGAAGAATGGATTGGCCGGGGAGTTCCGCCAGGCTTTCAGGAATCATGGGCGGGCGGAAGGCCGAGGAATCGGTATGAAAAACCGGTTCCATGCCCTGGAGCAGGGTTTCGGCCTCAGCAGCGACCCGCGGATCCGTGACTTTGCGGACACCCTGTGCGGCGAGCACGAAAAACATCTCCCGACCGGGACTGAAGACCAGCAGGCTGGCTTCCAGGCACTGCAAAATGTCTTTGGTTCGTCGGATCAGGTAAGCGGCGATTTCCGGCATGGTGCCAAGGGCCGAGACATTGCGAACGATCTCGCAGGACGCCCGGAGTTGACTCTGGGTCTGGGCCAGCTCAGCGGTCTGTTCCTCCAGCCTGCGAGTATACCCATGGATGCGTTCAGTCATGGCGTTGAAGGCCTCGGCCAGAACCGCGATCTCCTTCTGCCCCTGAACCGGAATGGGCAACCTGCTCTTGCCCGGGGTGTACTCCTGGACAGCCTGGACCAGGGCCAGAAAAGGCCGGGTGACCCGGTTCAGGAACATCAGGCCTCCGGCCAGGGCGGGAACAAGGATCGCCAAGGCCAGGAGGCCAATGGAAAACCAAAGGTCTCGGACTTCCCGACGAAGGTGTTCTTCGGAAACGCCCAGCCGAAGTATCCCGGCATGGCCCTCGAAAATGGGCAAGGCGATGTCCAAATGCTGGTCGCCGGTTTCGGTCACGATGCGTTGGGTCACCGCTTGGTCGCTCGGAAAATGTTCGGGCAGGTTAAAGGTCAGCAGGTCCAAGGGCATTTCCACGCCAAAGGTGCTCGCCAGGACCCGACCTTCGCGGACGATGAACAGATAACTCAAGAAAGGATGGGCCGTGCGATGCCGCTCCAGCATGTTCCGCAGGCCGACCAGATCGTTGACCAGGACTAGGTCGGCCGCTTCAGCGGCCAGGGCCTGACCTACGTTTTCCGCCTGGGCCGCCAGGGTCTGTTCCAGGCTCTGGGCGTAGCGATGCGAGGCCAGTAGGGTCGCCAGCAGGGTGCTCAGTGCCACGAGTCCAGCCACCGCGGCCAAGAGCGTCCCCTTGAGGGAGCGAGGCTTCATGGGGTGTCGTGCTCCCCAAGGGAACGCACGGTTTCCTGCAGTTCCAAGATCGAGGCGTACCAGGCCGGATCAGCGGGAACAAAGCGGTCGATCATCAGTTCGCCAAGAATGACCGCTCCTTCGGGGTCCGTATGCATGTCCAAAAGCAGCCCCCGGATCAGATCTACCCGCTCCCGAGGCATGTCCGCACCGACTACGATGGGCGGGATGCCGTACGGCGCCGAACGTTTAATGACCCTGGTGCGGGCCGTATGCACAGGGTTTTCCCGTGCAAAGTAATCCCAGATCAGGTTGTCCACGGCCGCGCCGTCCACCAAACCCTGGGCCACGGCCTGGATGGAGTTGTCGTGACTGTAGGTGTAGATCACGTCCCGGAAAAATGTTTCAGGCCGTTCACCCATCACGGCCAGCCAGTATTCCGGCACCAGCCTGCCGGTGTTGGAGTGCGGGTCGGTAAAGGCGAAGACGGCCCCGCGCAGGTCTTCCAGAGTCTGGTGCGGACCGTCCCGGTTGACGATCAGATAGGAGTAGTAGACCGGTGAGCCCTGGACCTCGGGCGCGACCAGCAGTTCGAATCCGTGATCCTTACTGCCCAGGGCGTAGGGGCCGGAACAAATGAAGGCCAAGTCGATCTCTCCTTGACCCAGCATCTCGTTCACCTCGGCATAGGTCTTGCGCTGCACGAATTCCAGGTCCATCTCCACTTTGCGACTGACGAAGGCCAGTAGCTGGAGATAGATACCGTGAGTCTCCTTGGGTGAAATCATGGCCCCCACGGCGGCCCGAAGCACAGGGCGCCCGCGGGCATTGGTCACCGGATCAGAAACAGTGACGGTCTTGCTGAAATCGACGGCTCGGACCTCCTCCCCCCGCTCGCACCCGGTTAGTAGGAGCAATCCGAAAAGAAGCGACTTTATGACAAAGATTGAAGGATAAGGGATAATTTGTTGCATACAACTCCTCTGGAATTTGGTGTCGTCGAGAGATGTTTCCTGTCAGGCTGCGCGCATATGAGTCCTAATGGAAAGCGCATGGTTGTTGGCGGCGACCAGCCCGTCCTCTACCATTCCACAGGATTTCTAATTGTGTGGGAGCTTCTCAAAAACTTGTGGCAAGCATGACCTGGATGCCCGCTCCCCGTCTGCATGCGGACAGGCTTCGCCGGCATGACGAGCTTGAGAGAACGTGCCATTTCAACCATCCCCGCGCAGGCCTGCCTGTGGCATACAGGCGGGAATCCAGGGGCAGAGGCAATTTCAGGTTTGCCCGACCTTTTTGAGCAATTACAGTGTGTGGACCAGCAATGGACTTCGGTGGAATGTGAATAGCCGACCAAGTCGTGTTTTTGCAAACAGGACATATGGAGGACTCATTGGCGGGCGAAGAGTACGTTCAGCTTGGATCTGGATGCGTACTCCAGAGGGGATACAGATCGATACAGTTACGAAAGAGGAAGGCCGTCCGCCCCTTATTCAAAAGAATGGAGAAGGAGCGGACGGGTAAAAATGGATGTGAAAGAGATCAACCGTTGCCTGGTTGATGATCTTTACGGGACAATCTGGTATAAAGACTTGGTAACTATTCAGCACATCCTGAGTTGAACCCATTTCCGACTCTGGAATCCCGCCTTCGCGGGAGCGACTTGTTTTGTCATGCCGTGTCCCAATCAGTCATACCCGCGAAGGCGGGTATCCAGTCCGATTTATGAGACGAACCGAGATGTTACAAATTTGCTTTCTTAGGCCTCCGGGCGTTCCATGCACTGGTAGATGATGTCCCCCAGGAATTTGATGTCCATGCCCAGCTCGTACTTGTGCACCGTGTCGTCCAGGCCGCCGTGGCAGTTGTGACATGGAGCGATGATGGTCTTGACACCAGTGGCTCGGAGCTGGTCGGCTTTGGCTTTGCAGGCTTCAACCCGGGCGTTTTTGAATGGCGGCCCGCAGTTGATCACCCCACCTCCGGCAGAGCAGCACAGATTATGCTCCCGGTTGGAGGTCGTTTCCACGATGTCTCCGTCCACCAGAATACGGATGACATCGCGCAGTTTGTCGCCCAAACCTCTTCCGCGGACGATGTTGCAGGGGTCCTGGAGCGTGACCGGCCCAGGGTACTTGGAAACCAGTTTTATCTTGCCCTGGGTCAGCAGTTCCCAGAAAAATTCCACGGAGTGGACCACAGGGACAGGGTAGTGTTTCCAGCCGGCCCAGCGGTTGCCCACATCGTAGACTGATCGAAAGGCATGGCCGCACTCGCCCATGACGATCCGCTTGACCTTGAGTTTCTGGGCGGACTCGAAGTGCTTGCGTTTCAACCGGCCCATCATCTCAAAGTCCCCGGTGAACATGCACATGTCCGAGTTGTCCCAACCCGGCTCCGCGGGCATGGTCCAATCGATCTTGGCTGTGTGCAGGATGGCCGCTGCCTGATAGATCAACTGGGTCCGGAACTTCGGCTCCGGGGCGATGACCGAGTAGTAGACGTCCGCGCCTTCCTTGTCCAAGGGAATACGCAGATCCGGGAATTCATCCCGGGCCTCTTCCTCTTGCCACTGCAAGGTGTCGGTCCATTCGTCGTCCTTGACCCACATCTGGTTAAAGGTGGCGGAATGGCTGTGGGCCGTGTCTTGGATATATTGTGGGGTGACCCCCAGCTTGTGACAGATTCGGCGCATGGTGATCATCATGTAAGCCGTGTCGATGCCCACCGGACAGTAATGGACGCAACGTCGGCACAGGTTGCACTCTGAATAAGCGATCTGGGCCATGCTGTAGATCTGGTCCGGGCTGACCCTCCCGCCATTCGCCAGGAGCGTGCCGATGGTCTGCTTGACCTTGGCTGCCGGAGCATAGGTGGGATCTTTGTCGTGGGAGAGGTAGAAGTGGCAGGCCTCGGTACACATTCCGCAACGCAGGCAAATTTCGGCATACGCCTTGAGCCGAGCCCCGGTCTCTCCCTGAAAAACCGCATTGACGGTTTTCTGGATACTGTCCTCGTTCAAACGGGAAACCCCCTCACGGAGTCCCACGTCCTCGATCAGTCTCTCTTGAATGCCCATATATTTCTCCTTGTGGTCCTACCAGTCTTTGGCCCTGCGGATTCCGCCGAACTCGGAGCCGATATAGGCGCGGGTGAATACGGCGAAGAGCATGTGACTGATACGGGTGAACGGAATCGCGGCGATCATGATGTTGCCGGCCAAAACGTGGGCAATGACCATCACCTGGTAGTTGAAGAGCTGGTGATAGGCCAGGAAGCCGGTAATGAAGGGCAGGGCCGCGATGGCCAGGATCAGCCAGTCCTGTCCGGTGGTCAGAAAGCGGACGTCCTTCTGCAGCAGCCGCCGCCCGGCAAAAAAGGCGCAACAGGCAATGACCAGGATGGTCATGATGTCCGCGGTGGCATCGGGCAGGTTCCACCAGCTGACGCCCCAGGACTCCTCAATCATGATGATGTGGGCCGAGAGCAGGATGGGTGTGGCCAGCAGACAGATGTGGAACACGTAGGTGACCACGGTCAGGACCGGATTCTTTTTCCAGCCCAGGGCCTTGAAGGGGATCAGCCAGTTGAAGATGGAGCGAAAAGAGAACTTCCAGTCCATGTAGGCCAGGGAAACGGCATCCTTTTTTTTTGCCAAAGCGTACATGGACCCCAGGCGATAGATGGACCCAAAGATGAGGATGGCAAAAGACACCCAAACCAAGGGGCCGGTCACAAAGTTATAGATATCGTACATGGCTACCCCCTTGACGAGAAGTCCGAAAGTGTGGCGACGATGCGCACGAACGTGCCCTTGTCCACGGCCCGGATGAGCACCTTGGAGCCATCAGGGCTGAAAACAGGATCCCATGCGTGTTCAAAGTCCCGCTTGTAGGCCTTGCCGTCCATGAGTACGGCATGTCGGCCAGCCTTTTCCACCTTGGCGGCGACATGGGTTCCGTCGGCGCTGAAGACGGGCTTCCAGGCCATGTCATATTTACCCCTCCAGGGAGTGCCGTCTACGACCACTTGCCAATCCACGTTGTTGTTGCAGGCCAGGGCCGCGGCGCGCTTGCCGTCCGTGGACAGGGTCAGTTCCGTGACCACCGGAAAAGTCGTTGACCAGGGTTTGGCATTCACGGCTACCGTGAATTCGCCGAAAGTGGGGGCCACGATGGCGGCCAGAACCTTGCCATCGGTGCTGAACTGCTGGTGCCAGCACTGAAAAAAAACCGGATCCCATATGGTCTTGCCGTCCTGGGCCATACCCCAGGCTCCAGCGATGCGCACGGGGGCGACCACCTCGCCGGTGCCCGGATTGAAGCGGGGCTCCCAGACACAATTGTAGGTCTGGCCCCAAACCGCGTCATCCACGGCGATGGAGTATTCATAGAGATTGAGGCGGACCTGGGTGGCCACCTTCCGGCCGTGTGCATCGAAAGTCGGGGTCCACGCGTTCATGAACGTGTTTTTCCAGGCCTCACCGTTCACGGCCACGGTGTAGACACCGCGGCGGAAGGCGGCCAAGTCCGCGGCGGCCATGGCTTCGGTCTGAACAACTGCAGCCGTGCTTTGTCCATTGTCGCTGATGGCATATTCGTTGGCGTTGTCGAACAGGTTCGACCAAGTCGTGCCATCGACACTCATACCGTATTGTCCGTCGTTCTGGATCGCGGCGGCGATGACCGAGCCGTCCGCGGAAAAACAAGGGTGCCAGAGATAGGCGTAGAATTCTTCCCAGGTAGCACCGTCGACAGCCAGGCTCCATTCGCCGTCTTGCTGCGCGATGACCACAAGGCGCCCATCAGGAGAGAAGCAGGGCTTCCACAGTTTTTCGAAACTGGATTCCCAAGTTTTGCCGTTGACGCACATGGAGAAGGTCTCATCCTCAAGCCGGACAATGGCGGCAAGGCGCTCGCCGTCCGAAGCAACGTAAGGCTCCTCCTGCCATTGATGCGTTTTTCCACAGGTGACTGAATCAAGGATGACCCTTTCACCCGGCTGCCAATCCCAGGACGATGCAGCATCTTGCATAATCACTCCTCATTTTTTGCTGTTGGAACGCTGAACCACCGGAAAGGCGTCCGAAAATAACTTCATTGAGAAGATGGCCATCAGGCCAGGACGCCATGGGTCGCGGTCACCGCCGAACATGACATTCCCCGCACATGATGTAACCGGTTGGCTGGCCACGACGATGGAATTCCTGGTGACATCCGATGCACTGCTCGTGAAAGGCCTGCATCAGGCCTAAGCCCGTCTCGTCGTCTCCACTCACCGTATGACAATCGGAGCAATAGTTTTTCCCGGAAAACATGTCCCAGACGTTCTCTCCATTGACGTAATCATGGTGACAATCCATGCAGTCGATGATCTCGTAGTGCAATAAATGGTTGAATTCCACGCCGGGCCGTTGCCGGTCCTCAAAAGCCTTGCTTTCGATGAAGATCCGGTCTTCCTGGGCCACGATGGTCCCGGCGATAAAGACGATCAGCACAAGGCAACAGACGAAAAGAACTCTGCTTTGCATGCATTCCTCCGTTGATTCGGTTGGAGCGTTCAATGTGGGTGATGCCGTCCACCTGCACTGTTTCATCGGTGCACGTTCCCTGCTCAAAGAGGGTTGTTGCGGGATGGCCCTCATGATGCTTGACTCGTGTCGTCTTCTGGTGTGCCCCTCCTTGTTGTTTTTTCTGATCCGTTCTCTTGGCATGAGCTCCCTTTGTCATTGAATTCCGCTCGGGAGCAGATGCACCGGTCGTCCAGCCACAGGCAATTCTCGACGTCGGCGATGGGAAACGTAATGGTGAAACAAGCACCGCCGGTTTCCTGGTTCTCGACAACAATGGTGCCGTTGTAGTCTTGAATGATACCGTAGGTGATGGAAAGACCAAGTCCCGTGCCTTTACCCACATCTTTGGTGGTAAAAAAAGGCTCGAAAATTTTTTTGGTCATGTTTTCCGGCACCCCTGAGCCGGTGTCGCAGACCTTGATGATCACGACGCTTTCCGTGGATTTGGTTTGCAGTGTGATGGCTTTTATCCCATTTTTTGGGTTTTTGCCGTTCCAGCGTTCTTCGATGGCGTCCCGCGCGTTGACCAGAAGATTAATGACCACCTGTTCCAGACGATTGGGTTCGGCAATGATTAAGGGCAAATCCTCCTGGAGTTGCCAATCGACGGAAATATTCCGGACAGTGAGTTGTTGACTGAAGAATTCAAATCCGCGCTTGAGAACTTCATTGAACTGGACCGGCATGGTTTTCAGTTCGGATTTTCGCCCAAACTCCCGCATGTGTGAGATGATTTTTCCGGCTCGATCCACATGGGTACTGATGCTTTGGGAAATTTCCTCCAGCATGTTCATGTCGATTTCATGCCCTTTCCCGACCTTTCGAGCTAAAAAACCACTAATCGACTTGAGAATCGTCAACGGTTGGTTGAGTTCATGAGCGACTCCAGTGGCCATTTCGCCCAAAGTAGTCATTTTGCTGGCATGGATGAATTGTTGTTCCGCCTCCAGGCGTTTGGTGATGTCGCTGCACGAGACGATCAGGACTTCATATTTTTCGAATGTGGACAAGGAGATCCGCATGGAAACGAAAATGCTACGACCGTCTTTGGTGAGTTGCGACGCTTGGTTGATCTCGTGAGTGGTTCGCAGGTTTCGTGTCCAATATTCACGTTCTTCCTTTTTGAACAGCGAAGTGAAGGGTTTGCTCAGCAATTCTTCAGGCTTGTAGCCGTAAATTTTGAGCACGGCGTCATTGCAGTTCATGATGGACAGGTTGTTTGCGTTGAGCACGAAGAGCGCTCCGGGAATGGCTTCGAAAATAGAGTGGTAGAACAGCTCCGATGCCGCCAGCTTGAATTCAAGTTCCTTACGGGCTGTAATGTCCAGCATCATTTCCATGGCCGCCACTGTATTGCCCTCGGCATCCTTGACCGGAGCCGTATAGACGATCCAATAGATCGTTTTTCCTTCCTTGGATAATCCGACCTCCTCGCTGACATGGGGAGAATCGTATAAAAACGTCTTTTCCACCGGACAGACCGTGCATCGATCTTTGCGGCCCTTGTTGATTTCAAAACAATGCCGGCCTCTGATATTACTGCCGAAGTGGTCCTCGTACTTCATGTTATGGCGGATAACCTTGTAGTTCGTGTCCACGACGCTGAGGAGACAGGGAACGTTCTGAAAGAGATTGCGATACTCCTCTCGCTGGGCGACCAAAAGTGATTCTTTTTCAGCTACCTTGCGGCACATGTCGTTGTAGGATCCTGCGAGGACGCCGATTTCGTCAGCCTGGCGGACGGAGATGTCTGAATAGCTCCCACCCTCGCAGATTTCCTTTGTCGCCTGGATCAAGCGACGGATGGGTTTGAAGATCAGGATGTGATAGTTCAGGAAGAGAACCAGGAATGTGGCCAGAAAGACTAGAAAAGAAATCAACATGTTGGCCCGCTCAAACTCGCGCAGGACCGTGTCCTTGATTTCCGTTGTTACTTCCATGTCCAGGATACCAAGGAGCTGCTCCTCCTCGGAGTGAGCGTGGCAGGATTGTCCGCTACAGCCCGGCCTGTTGGGAATGGGCGTGACCGTACCAACGATGATGGCATCGTTGACTTGCAGAACCCGACTGCGGTCTTCCTGGCTCAGAATTGCTGGAGGAGTATGCTGATCATGGCATGCTCGACAGGATTGTTCGGAGTTGGGCACAATATTACCGACTTCTTCCCGATTGCTGGAGTATGCAATTCGGCCTTTCTTGTCCACCAACCGAATGGCCTTGATGTTCTTGTGGGGGCTGAAGGCGATGATCTGCTGGATGTCTTCTTCAAAGTCGTGAAGGGTGGCGCAGTCGAGTCCGATCAGGACGGTGTCTGAAAGGGTGATGATGTCTGACTTGATACTTCGTAAAATGAATTCCTGAAGATAGACGACATTAAATGCGGCCCAGAGTCCGGCACAGATGAAGAAGGTCACACCACCAGACAACAGCATTTTGAACGTCAAGTTCTGAACCATGTTTTTGATTTTCATGGACTTTCCTTGATTCTTGGCAAGTATACCCTACCTAGCGTGTTCGTGGATAATGACACATCTTCAAGGTAATGCGGGGGGTTGGTACGTAATACGTTATGATTGTGTCATCATTGGTATGTCGTTGCATCCAGTAGAGTTTAGAAAAACGATGAGCCATTGCGACATGACCATTCCTGACTCTGTTAATCGTGTATTTTTGCAGTCAAGTTTATCTATTTTTTTTACAATCTACAATTAATTGGTAAAGCAATGCAAGGGCTGGATTGAGAAAAAAGAAAAGGGATATTTTTGGTGTACGTAATTTCTTTGCGCTTTGTCAGTAGACTGGATAACGTGGCCAATAAGGGGGTACGCGGATTTTAAGCTGGGGTCTTCGTTTCATGACATAGAAAGAAGACCCATTGGAAGAACGGCAGGGTGATTGGCTCACTGATGGAAAGGCATGGGAACGACAAGGAGGAGGGTGACCCGCTCTCGCCTACCGCGATGAAGGCACTTGAGGATGTCGCGATGTCACAACATGATGTCCGCGGATGGCGGTCAACACAGGTCAAGTCCCGAAGCGCTGACGGCGCTGATACCGCCCGCGACGCTGGTCACATCCTGAAAGCCGATGTGGCCTAGGGTTATCAAAGTTTCATAGGAGCGCGCCCCGGTGCCGCAGATGACGACGATGCGCTTATCTTGGGGCAGTTTGTCCAGGTTTTCGATCAGGTCGCCTTGGGGAATATTGATCCAGTATTCGGGATAGGCCAGGGCTTCTTTCTTCGCATCGGATGGCTCACGGCAGTCCAGAAAGAAATGCGTGTTCTGTTCTCGTTGTTTCCAGAGGGCGGCGAATTCATCCGTCTGAATGGCCCTGTTTCGCCCCGCGAGGATGTTTTCGGCCGCATTGCCCAGGACGTTCAGAATATCCAGTGCGGCGGAAAAAGGCGGAGAGTAAGCCGTTTCCAGACTGCTCAGGGCGCCCACCTTCAAACCGGCCGGCAGGAGTCCGGCAATAACGTTCACCTTGCCCACCAGGGCATCGCCCCGTTCCGCGGTTCCCTGCATTCCCAGGACACGGCCGGTTGCGCGTTCCACGACGAGGTCCAGGTTCATCACGCCCTTGTCCGGATGAAAATGGGCCCGGTCCAATTGACTGACGTGGACGCTCAGCGCGTCGAAACCGGCGGACAGCGCAGCCTGCAACGTCAGGCCGGTTCCGGCGGCGGCAATGTCGAACAGTTTGACGCACCAGGAGCCGACGACACCGGAGAAGCGGGTCGCGCCACCGGCCAGATTGTCCCCGATGATCCGGCCCTGGCGATTGGCCAATGAACCCATGGGCAGGAAGACGTTGGCGTTGGTCAGCAGGTGGCGCAGTTCCACGCAGTCGCCCCCGGCGTAGATGTGGGGATCGGACGTCCGCAGGTATTCGTCCACCGTGATGCCGCCCCGCTCAGACACGGCCAAACCGGAGGCCCGGGCCAGTTCCGTATTGGGCCGCACACCCACGGCGACGATGACCAGATCCGCTGGGATTTCACCCTGCCTGGTGCGCACCCGGGCAACCCGTCCGCGATCGTCGCCCTCCAGGCTGAGCACCTGGTTTCCCAATTGGAAACGTACGCCCTTTTCCCGCATGTGTCGCAGAGCCGTCAGGGACAGGTTGCCTCCGATCACGCCGGGCAGGATCTGTTCCCGGAGTTCGACGACCGTGGTCTCCACTCCCCAGAGGTCGACCAGGGCCACGGCCATTTCCAGGCCGATGAAGCCCGCACCCACCACCACGGCCCGCTTCACGCTTCCACTGGAAACGAGAGATTGGATGCTTTCGGCGGAGTCCAGGTTGTGCACGGTATGCACGCCGGCCAGTTCTTTTCCCGGGAAGGGCGGTATCACGGGGTTGCTTCCCGTGGCCAGCACCAGCTGATCATAGATCAGCGCCTCGCGGCGTCCCGTGGGGACGTGGGCAAGGGTCACGGTCCTGGCCTCGCGGTCTATGGCCACAGCCTCGGTTTTGGTGCGGACTTCCACGCCTTTGCTTTTCCGAAAGTATTCGGCGTCGCGAAGGACGTGGAAGGATGTGCTTTGCAGTTCCGGGACGTCGCTGACTTCGCCGGATACGTAGAACGGGATGCCGCAGCCGCTGTAAGCGATGTGTTTGTCCCGATCCACGAGGGTGACCCGGCTTTCCGGTTCCAGGCGCTTGAAGCGGGCGGCCGCTTTGGAGCCCAAGGCCACGGCCCCGATGATGACGATGTGTTGCGACATGACTTACGCCTTCCTCTCTGGCTGACGTGGTTCCTGAAAGCGATCGGCCGGAGCGTCCGGACCGACGAGCATTACCGGGCAACGCGCCCCGGCAATGACTTGGGAGGAGATACGCGGCTCCATTTTTGAAAGCCCTCGGGTATCAGTGCAATAGTCCGGACTCAGCACGATGAGGTCCGCCTCGCCGTTCCGGGCGTATTTCAGGATTTCCACGGACGGATCACCTTCGCGAACCACGAATTTCGTCGCGGCGGGCAGGATCAGTTTTCGTCCGAAGTGCGAAAGGCGGTTTTCGGCTTGTTCCAGTGCCCGGCCCAGGGCTGCTCCTTCAAGCTCCGCATGGGCCTGCGGCAGGGCATGAAATACGGCCAGGGGGGCTCCGTCCGCTTCAGCGATCCGCCTCGCCATGTTCAGAACATTTTCCGTTCCTTCCTGGAGGTCGATGGCCGCGACGATGTGCCGAAATGCTCCTGAAAGGGATCTGTTCAATGTCGCCGACATGCCCGGCGGAACGACGAGTACCGGACAGGCGGCTTCCCGGGCGATGAGCAGAGCGGTGTCCGTGGTCGAGGCGGAAAGCTCCCGCCGACAGATTTCGGCGTCGCCCTGGTCGCCGATGACCACGAGGTCCGGCTCCATGAGGCGGATGGTCTTGAGCGTTTCGACATGGACAAATCCGGAGCCGAGCATCACGTCCGCCGTCAGCCCCTCGGGCATGTTCGCCTGGCAGAATGCTTCGATTTCGACCTGCCGGGCCGCGAGTTCCCGTTCGTCGGAAAGCTGCAGCACACAGCTTTTTTCCCGCTCATGGGGCGTGCTGACATGCTGGACCATGAAGCCCGACTTGTGACGGGCGGCGATCGCCACCGCCATACGAACGGCGGCCGTGCCGTCGGCCTTGTCGGCCAGGGCCAGGAAAACCAGCTTGAACATTTTGCTCCTTCGGTGAACTGCTCATATTTGGAAACGAGTCGTTGCCATCCGCATTCTCTAAGCAGCTTTCATGCCGCACGGGACTTGCCTGTATTTTTGGTGGGTTGACACGTGGGAGTTTTTCCATAGAAACAGTCTGGGCGTAAAATTTGCCCGTGTTGTTTTGCCGGACGTAATATTCTCCCGATGGGGGAGGCTCCTTATCAAGCGGGGACGATGATGCATTTTTTACATGACATATCCTGCGAACATATCATGGACAGTCTGGCCGACGGCGTGTTCACCGTGGACAAGGACTGGAACATTACCTTCTTCAACCGCGCAGCCTGCGCCATAACCGGCGTAAAGAAAGACGAGGCCCTGGGACGTAAGTGTTGGGAAGTCTTCCGATCCAGCATCTGCGACGGTGCGTGTGCCCTGAAGTCCTCTGTGGAAACCGGGGAAAGCCGGGCCAACCGGTCGCTGTATTTCGTGCGCAGTGATGGAACCAGGGTGCCTATCAGCATCAACGCCGCTCCGCTGCGGGACCGGCGGGGCAAGATTGTGGGCGGAGTGGAGACGTTCCGCGACCTTTCGGCCCTGCGTCAGATCCAAAAGAAACTGGACGGGTTGTACCGGGTGGAAGATATCATCAGCAGGAGCCCAGTGTTTCAGCGAACCTTGAGCATTCTGCCCCAGATCGCGACCAGCGGTTCCACGGTGTTGCTGCTGGGGGAGTCGGGCACGGGCAAGGAACTGGTGGCCCGGGCAATCCACAACCTGAGCGGTCGCAGTGGCAAGCCGTTCGTGGCCGTGAACTGCGGGGCTCTGCCGGAACAATTACTGGAAAGCGAACTGTTCGGCCACAAGGCCGGAGCGTTTACGGACGCCAAGCGGGACAAGCCAGGTCGGTTCCAGGCCGCGGACGGCGGGACCCTGTTTCTTGACGAAATCGGCGATATGCCCTTGACGTTGCAGGTTAAAATCCTGCGCGCCCTGCAGGAGAAGGTGATTGAACCTTTGGGCGCGGTGCAAGGAGTGCCGGTGAACGTCCGGGTGGTTGCGGCAACCAACAAGAACCTGGAAGAGATGGTCACCCGCCAGGAGTTCCGAGGGGATCTTTATTATCGGTTGAACGTGGTTCGTCTGGTTCTGCCGCCTTTGAGGGAGCGTCCGGAGGACGTCCCGCTGTTGGCCCGGCATGTGGTCAAGCGCCAGAACGCCCTGACCGGCAAGGACATTCAGGGGGTGACCGAGGAGGTGATGCGCCTGCTGGTGCGGCACCCGTTCCCGGGTAATGTCCGGGAGTTGGAAAACATCATAGAATACGCCTTCATCCTTTGCCCTGGTGGATTGATCAAGCTGGAACATTTGCCCGAAGGCCTGTGCCCCGATACTCCGGCCACGCCGACCGGGACCATGTGCGGCACCATGGATGAAATCAAGCGTCAGGCCGCGGCCCAGGCCCTGGCCCGCAACAATGGCCGGGTCATGGCCGCATGCCGCGAGTTGGATGTGTCCAAGGACACGCTGCGGCGGTTGCTGCGTCGGTGACGATTGTATTTCGTAACTGTTCAAATAAACTTGAGGTAACCATGGCCTGGATTCCCACGAAGGAGGGGATCCAGGTTTTTATCCGTCATATCTGGAGGGTCGTCTCGTCCTTTCCTCTCCCTTTATATCCTCACTTCTCCTCGTTTATCGCAGTGCCGGTTCAGAAGCTTGCGCCCTGCGTTTCTCTTCACTCCCCATGCATTGATTCGGACGAATTTTACGTCCATTGCTTTGCTCCAGGTTCGTTGATTTCTGATTAACGGCTGGAACGAATGATTATTTTTGCTTGGCATGCAATATGCGAAGAGAAAAGCGAAACGGGGTGATTTTCTTCCCCTTGAAGCATTTCGGAGAATCGGCAATGCGAGTGTGTTTGGCCTGCTACGGAAACCGTATCGCAACATTGCTGGATACGGCCACATCGCTTTACCTGTATCAGGAACAGCCTGAATCGGTGCTGCACGGCACTCCAGAACAGATCCATTCGGTGCCGAACCGGGAGCCGAAAATCCACGTGTTCCCAAGTACGGTGCGAGACCTTGGAATGATCGGTTTTGCTCGGACCTTGGTGCAACTGGAAGTTGCATGGTTGCTCTGCGGTGGCTTGGCCTGCCCGGACAGGGAAATCCTTGTTTTTGCCGGGATCCAGGTGGAACCGTGGATTTGCGGCAGGACGGATGAGGTGGCGCAAGCCTGGTTTGCTGGACGTATTCGGTCTTTCAAAATGCCCGGCCTTGGAAGACGTGACTGTGCTGCAGGGCGAGAACGACGACGAACAACAAAAGGAGCTTGTAAAATGAAAATGAAACGGATTGCTGTTTCCAGTGAAGGCCCACGCCTGGACGACATGGTGGATCCACGGTTCGGCAGGGTGGCGGGCTTCGTCATCGTGGACCCGGCTGGAGACGCCTCCAGCTACATCGATAATGGCGCATCTCAGGTCATGGCCCAAGGTGCGGGAATCCAAGCGGCACAAAACCTTGCCGGTGCCGGTGTTGAGTTGGTGATCAGCGGGTTTGTCGGCCCCAAGGCTTTTCAAGCTCTGTCCGCCGCGGGAATCCAGATCATCCAATATGTAGAGGGCGTGACCGTGGAGCAGGCCGTGGAACGGTTCAAGCGCGGCGAACTGACTGTGGCCGATGCACCCAATTCCCAGGCGCATGAGGGAACAGGTCGAGGACATGGACACAGGAACGGCCAAGGACGTGGCCAGGGAGCGCGGCGGTGATCTTTGCTGTTGCCAGCGGCAAAGGGGGGACGGGGAAAACCACGGTCATCACCTCTCTGGCTGCCATTTGGGAGGGACCGGTAACCCTCGTTGATCTGGACGTGGAAGAGCCCAATCTGCATCTGTTTCTGAAGCCCAAGGTGATGCGGGAGACAGCGGCTATGCTGGAGGTTCCGGTTCACGATTCGGACAAGTGCAACCTGTGCGGGGAGTGCGCCATGTTTTGCCAATACAAGGCCTTGGCAATCATGGGCAAAACCATGTTGTTCTATCCGGAAATGTGCCCCGGTTGCGGCGGGTGTCTGAAAATCTGCCCCGAGGGCGCTCTCAGTCCGGGCGGACGAGAGATTGGACGGATCGCCGAAGGCCAGACGGAGTTCGGACGTTTTTTTATGGGCCGGTTGCGGGTCGGAGAAGCCATGAGTCCGCCGCTGATGCAGCAGGTCAAACAACGGGTAGTGGCGCAGGGGAGTCATGCCGAGATGCCTGGAGGCATAGAGGGGTGCGTTCCGGACGATGTGTTGATTGACGCTCCTCCAGGGGTGAGTTGTCCGGCGATGCATGCCGTGATGGACGCGGACGCCATCGTACTGGTCACCGAGCCCACACCCTTTGGCTTGTACGACTTTCGCCTGGCCGTGGAGGCCTTTTCCATCATGCACAAACCCATGGGCGCGGTGGTCAACCGCGACGGGATCGGGGACCAGGGCGTGGAAGAGTACTGCCGGGAATCCGGCATTCCGATCTGGGCCCGTATCCCGAACAGCCTGGCTGTGGCCCAGGCTTACTCACGGGGAGAGATCGTCGCCAGAAAGCTGCCGGAACTGAACGGGATTTTTCAGGAGTTGAAAAAGCGGATGCGTGCCGCCGTCACCGTGTCCCGGGAGGTGGAACGTGCGTGAGATCGTGATGATCAGCGGCAAGGGCGGCACGGGCAAGACCTGTATCACCGCGGCCTTCGCGCATTTGGCCGACAATGCCATGGTCTGCGACCTGGATGTGGATGCGCCGGATCTGCACATGCTGTTGGCTCCGGTTGTCGAGGAAGAGCATGCGTTTCGCTCCGGGCACGAAGCGGTGATCAATCAAGAGCGATGCACGAAATGCGGCGTATGCGCGGAGCTCTGTCGCTTTGGGGCTGTGCGCGAAGACCAGGGGAAGTATGCCATCGACTCGTTGCGGTGCGAGGGTTGCAAGGTCTGTGTTCACTTCTGTCCCGAACAGGCCGTGGATTTCGTGGAAAAGCACTGCGGGCTGTGGTTTGCCTCCATCATGCGCTTCGGGCCGATGATCCATGCCCGGCTGTTTCCTGGCGAGGAAACTTCCGGGCGGCTGGTGGCCCTGCTGAAGAAGGAGGCGCGCCTGCGAGCCAAGGCCCTGGGGTTGTCCCTGATTCTGTGTGACGGAACGCCGGGTATCGGGTGTCCGGTCATCAGCTCGCTTTCCGGCGCCAATCTGGCCGTGGTGGTCACCGAGCCGACACCGTCCGGACGGCATGATCTGGAGCGCGTGGCCGATCTGTGTCGACATTTCCGCATTCCCGTGGCCGTGATCGTGAACAAATTCGATCTGAATCCTGATAACAGCCGGGCCATCGAAGCGTATTGCCTCGAAAACGGGCATGCCGCACTGGGCATGCTGCCCTATGACGAAGAGGTGACCAGGGCCATGGTCCAGGCCAAATGCATCACCGAGTGCCCGACCTCAACATTTGGCAACGATCTGCGTGAGATTTGGAAAAAAATCATGGCTCATCACGTCGGATATTTGCCTCTCTGAGAAGTTGGAGAGGTATTGTATCCGTTTTCCCCGAAGTGTCATGCATAATGAACCATTTAACCAAACGATATGTTCAAAGGAGAAGTCACCATGGACACGTTGATTATCGCCGTTCCATCCGAAACGCCTGGTGGTCTGGATGCCGCCTTGGGGATGCACTTTGGCCACTGCGATCTGTACACTATCGTGGAAGCCAATGGTGGAGAGATCGTGGACGTGCGAACACTGCCCAACGTCCCCCATCAGCAGGGTGGATGCATGGCCCCGGTCAACCACCTGGCCGGCAACGGCGTCAAGGTGCTTATTGCCGGAGGCATGGGGTTGCGTCCGTTGATGGGCTTCCAGCAAGCCGGTGTGCGTGTTGTTCATGGAGCCGGAGCGCCTTCCGTAGGTCATGCGATCCAGGCCTTCCTGATGGACTCCCTGCCGACGTTCAGCACCGAGTACACCTGCGGCGGAGGGGCATAGAGCTGGCCGGACTATTGCTGCACATCAGCGACATCTTATGCGGAAAAGCCAGTGCAGCTGGAGGTTCAACCACAGGGGGTGCAGGGGGGACGGGGAGGATATCCTGGAAAAGCAAGATTTCTTTCCCACGATCCCTGGGGTTCACACTCTGCCCATTTGCGTCGTTGTGTCGCAAGGTGTCGAAATCAAGGGAGGAGGCGCATGCAGATACTGATAGCCACAAATCGTTCAGAGAAAAAATTTGCCAGTTTTTGCGATGCATTGCAAAATGGGGTGGAAAACGTGGAATTGTTGTTCACCAACAATTGGTCCAATGGTCTGGCCGCGGTGAAGGCCATGCCGACGGGATTCCTGATCCTGGACCAGGGCCTGCCCGAAGGCGAACCTTTCGAGTTGATCCGGCAATTGTTGTCGGTGAACCCGGCGGTGAACTGTATCGTAGTCACCGACCTGGACAAGGAATCCTTCCACGAGGCCGGAGAAGGCCTGGGCATTTTCGCGCAATTACCCGTGGAGCCCAGCTTCGCGGACGGAGAAGACCTGGCTCGACGGATACAGTGGTTTATGGAAGGTTATCGCGCGTAACTGTCGGTTCATGATCCAGAACCTGAGAAAGGACCCGACTGGAGCATTCTTCAGGTTCTGCGAGTCACCATCGCGGGTTTGCGGTCCGACTGAAGCCGGCAAGACGCTTAAAAAAGCCAGGCCGCCCGATGCGGCCTGGTTTGAGCGAGGAGAGGCAGGACGAGTTGATTGGAGCACTGCTAAGCGTTTCCTGCTCAATATTTGCCGTGAGCTATGTCATGTTCTTGTATCGATGTAGACGTAAGTGTCGTTGCCTGGGACGGGTGCCGGGCATGCCATTTGGACCTATCCATGCACCAGTGTCGGTCGGAACGGATGGCGACGCCGGAACAGCCCCGCCGTCTTCCTGAGCGCGTCTTCCGTTTTGTTCCCGTACTTGCCCCCCTTGTCCCATGCCTTGGCCGCCTTGACCGCGGCAACCACCCCGGCCTCGCCCCCGGACTCGGCCTTGCCCCTGACGGCTATTCCCACTGCCCCAGCCACTGATCGCGCCCTGTTCCATGGGGCCGGTTCCATCACCTCTTGGCATGACAACCTCCTGTGTGCTGTTCTTTGCTTGGAGTCAATGACCCATACTGAGGTTTATCACAAACCATGCCAAGCAAAGATATTGGCATATTCAGAGTGATAGCGTGAGAAGACGGTGCGCTGAACATTGTCCGGGCTTTTTTTGCGCCCTTGAGGTGCGGTTGGGCTTATTTTGCTTCATTGTTGCGGTTGGCTTGCGAAGAAATCTGTTCGATAGTCAGGACAAATGCTTTCAAAAGTCGAATAGCCAATAGCACCACAGCGGCACTTCCATTTTTTATCGTCTGACCAGGATGTTCAACCACTGGGCACACGGGGAGCACGGGGAAAGAACACCAATATTTTTGAAAATATTTTCCCTGTGTTCCCCGTATGCCCAGTGGTTAAATCTTCAGCAAGATCGGCTGATGCCCAAAAATGTCGTTGTAGTGATAGGTAGGTTGGGTGACGTCTGGGCAAGGCGTGCTCCTGGCAGGGAGCTTGGCTTACTTGACTGATTAACGAGGAGCACTTCCTGGGTATCGCAAAGTGGGGACTTCATCAGGGACAGGTTGTCGGCTGCTTTCGAGGCAGGGTGATGGTGAAGGTGCTGCCCCTGCCGGGTTCGGATTCCACCGCGATGGAACCGCCGTGTTTTTCGATGGTCTTGTTGGAGATGAACAGACCCAGGCCAGTGCCTTTGCTGCCTTTGGAAGAAAAAAACAGGGTGAAAATTTTGTCTCGGGTTTCCTTGTCCATGCCCTGGCCCTGGTCCTTGACCATAATGACGACGTTATCCGGGGTTGCCGATGCTGAAAATTCGACGTGGCGATGCGTGTCTTCAACTCCCTCGCAGGCATCTATTGCATTCTCCAGCAAATTGACCAAGGCCGCTGACAGGGCCGCGGCGTCGATTTCAAAGGAGCCGAGATTGTCTTCGGTATGAAAGGTTAATTGGACGTCTGCCTTGTCCGCTCGCGGGCGGATCAGTTCTGCTGTATCGCTCAGGAATTTCATCACGTCCAAATCTTGAATATCCAGATCCCGTGACTTGGCGTAATACAGAATATCCAACACCAGCTTGCGGACCTTGCCAATGATGTTCTTCAAGGTATCCAGAGCGTCCGTGACCTGGTCGGGGTGATTGTTCTTCAGTCCTGATTCCAGGCGGTACATGCCCCCGTCCAAAGCTGTGAGCAAGCCCTTGACTCCGTGGGACATGGAGCCGAGCATGATCCCCAGTGAGGTCAAATGGTCCTGGAGACGGCGAATTTCGGTGATGTCGGTGTACATCTCAATGACCTGATGGATTTCACCCTGGACATTGCGAATCGGCGAGGAGATCGCCAGTACATTGAGCTGCTCGCCTTCGCGGGTGGTAACCACGGTCTCCATCTGGTGGGATTCTCCGTCCTGGAGCGTCTGAAGCATTAAGCAGTCCGGGCAGGGAGCTTCCCGACCCTTCTTTTCGTGGTAGCATAACAGCCCTTCGGCTTCGTTAAACTTTTCCTTGAAGCGCCGGTTGGTTTCCGCCACGGTAAAATCCGGGTTTTGCACGGTAATGTAGCAGGGAACCTCATCGAAAAGGCGCTGGTATTTTTGCTGGGTGGCCAAGAGCTCATCCCGGAGGCGACTGAGTTCCGTCATGTCCACGGCGATGCACAAAACCAGGCCAACCTCGCCGCTTTTGTCCTGAATCGGTGACGTATGGGCCGTGACCGGAATCGAGGCTTTTTCTTTCCCGGCCAGGGTGATTTTGCGGCGTTGACCACCACCCGTTCTGAAGGTCTCCTGGACCGGACAGGTGGATTCGGTGAAAGACTCCGGAGTGTACATCTCCTGGGTATGCATGCCGTTGCAGTCGCCAATGCGCTCCCTGAAGAGGCTGTTGCAGGCGACGACCTGCAGATCCTGGTTGTGCAGGGATACGAGGCAGGGGAGCTCGTTGAAAAGTCCGGTTCGGTCTTCAACTTCGTTGGAAATACGCGAAAGAAAGTCACTGAATTTTTCCACCATCTGGCCGGCAGCGGTCTGTCGTTCCAGTTCGACAATACGTTGGGTTTTTTCTTCCACAAGCCGTTCGAGATTCTCTGTGTAGTCTCGAAGCTGGCGCTTCATCACAATTTTTTCTCGAACCCGGTTCAGGGAGATTTCCATTACATCGTCGTTGATCGGCTTGGTGATGAAGTCCGCTGCTTCATTCTTCAAAGCCTCAATGGCGAGTTCCAAATCCCCATGACCGGTGATAATCACCACCTCTATGTCGGGATGGTCCATCTTGAGCCGACGCATCAGTTCAATGCCGTCCATGACAGGCATCTTGATGTCCGTAAGCACGATCGAAGGCTGAAAATCTTCGAGAATCTGCAGAGCGACCTGTCCATTCTCAGCAGTCTTGATCTCGTAGCCCATGTCTTCCAGGGTCAGACCGAGAAACCGCCTGATCCCCTCTTCGTCATCGACGAGCAGCAGTTTTCTATCCGTGTTCATGGTGACTCCAAAAGAAAATAGAAATGCGTTGTCTATGTTTACAGATTTCTACCAAAATCCGCTTTGCCTAGCAAAATCGCGGAGAAGCGAGGCCATGGCGGAGTAAATGAATCATGACTCGCGGCAATGTGTTGCCAAACCGGATACGCATATCTCAACAACAACAGCCGAGGAGCAGAGTGCTCCGAGAGACTGTTGTTTCGCAAGTCGGACCCCAGCGAAGGAAAGCAGCCAAATATCGCATTTACTGAACAGGCGCCTGGGAGGGTGCCTTGCGGATTTTATCTTACCGGTGTGGCTGGATAACCGTCATGCCATGCAGATCGGCGATTCCGTCGTTCTTTGAACAACCGAGCGAATGTTCAAGAATTAAAGGGGAAGAGCAGAAAAGGCAAACAGTACCAGAGTGGAAATTGCCGCCAAATGGCTCAGCGGCGGCCAGAGACAGAGGTATAGAGAGCGGGAGGGTGCCGCGCCCGCCCCTGATCAGGTATGGCAGGAGCGGATGCGGCAAGGTGGGCAGCAGGTGGAGCTGGGGTCAGCCGATAGTCTGTTTGACGATCTTCATCAGCTCGTCGCGGTCGAAGGGCTTGGTCAGGCTGGCGACGGCTTTTTGGATCGCATACTGGTTGGAAGGCAGGCCGCTGATTACAATGATCGGGATTTTTTTCAGTTCCGGATTCTGGGTCAGTTTGCGATAAAAGCGTGGACCCCATTCATTGGGCATTTCCAGGTCAAGGGTGATCAGGTCCGGCTTTTCCTTGGCCACAATGTCGTGCGCCTCGGAGCCGTCGTTGGCTTCCACGGTTTCATAGCCGTTGTCCTTGAACAGCTGGGTCAGGTACGAGGTGATTTCCTTGTCGTCGTCGACGACCATGATTTTCTTCGCCACAGTACACCTCCTGGTGAGATTCGGAATGAACTTCCAATCCTTGAGGTTGCCGAAATCTACAAGAGCCTGGAGTGCATGCCAAAGCTTTCCGTCTTGCATGCGACGCTCTACAATTCCACCGCCCGGGTTCGGAGACACCGGGCGGTGGACGAAATGCTCGCAATATTTCTAGACCTTGTCCGGTCTGTTCACGCTGACCACCGGGCAGTTGGCGCGGAGGATCACTTGTTCCAGAGTCGACCCCATGCTGGCCTGTTCCGGGTCCAGGTCTCGGGTGTTGTGGGCCAGGACGATCAGGTCAGCCATGCGCTCACGGGCAATCTTGACGATTTCCACGTATGGATTGCCTTCCCATACGTCGACTTCAAAGTTCTTGAACTCGCCCATCTTGGGACCATACACGTCCCGAAGTCGTTTGCGAAGCGAGATGAGTTTGTCTTCGATGTCGCTCTGGGCCAAAACCTTGCTGGTGATATCCAGGGCGTGGAACAGGGTCATTTCGCAATCGAATTCCTTGGCCATGGACAAGGCGTACTTGAAAGCGCTTTCCGATTGCTTGGAAAAGTCCGTGGCAAAGACAATATGGGAGAAGCCGCCCATATACGACGCAGATTCGCGGTGTACGGTCATAACGGGGCATTTGGCCGCCTTGGCCACTCGTTGCAGGGTGCTTCCGGGGTAGCCTTTGGAATAGACCGCGCTGGAGTCGCCGGAATGCGCACCCATGATGATCATGTCCACATCTTCGCTGCGGGCGGCTCGGAGTATTTCCCGGTGCGGCAGACCCGTGGCCAAAAGTATGCGGGAATTTTTGCATTCTTCGAGTTGCTTGGCGTAGGTGGTCTTCAGCTCCTCCTCAACCCAGGCCATGTAGTCTTCGTCTACCGACACGGCCTCCTGGGAACGAACGTCACTGACTTCCTGATAGGAAAAGCCTTTTTTAGGCACGCCGGCGACGTGAAAGAGCAGCAGTTCCGCATCATACCGCTTGGCCATCTCAAAGGCTACCCGCGCGGCCCCGAAACTGGCCGGGGAGCCTGTTGTCGCCAATAGAATCTTTTTCTTCATGAGTTACCTCGTATGTGCTGACTGTTGGTGCGACAATGCGGAGTCTCTTACTCTTCGCCTTCCTCGTCCTGGGGCTTGAGGTGATCCGGGACGATCATCATCTTGATCACCAACGGCTTGAGGAAGGACCAGCGGATGCCCATGGGGTATTCCTCCTCAAGATCGCGGATGGCATCCCAGCAATTATGGCAGGGGGCGACCACGAGTTTGGCACCGGTATCCATGATCTGCTGCCGCTTCTTGAGCAGGGCGATGTTGCGTTGCGGCCGGTACTTGCCGATCCCGTTGAACCCACCGCCACCGCCGCAGCAGTAGTTGTATTCCTTGTTCGGAGCCATTTCCACGAAGTAGCCCGGTTCCACCAGATAGCTCATGATTTCCCGGGTGATGTTCTTCAGGCCCTGGTTGCGGACATAATTGCAGGAATCCTGCAATGTAACCAGCTCCTTGATCCGCTTGGCCGGGTCGATCTTGATCCGCCCGGTGCGCAGCATCTCCGCCAGCCACTCCACATAATGGAGAAAGGGCCTCGGCGGTTGGCCGTCTTCCCGGCCGGCCCAGTAGGGCCCTTCGATCACCGTGGCCCGGTGCGCGTGGCCGCATTCCGTACCCACGACCCGCTTGGGCCGTAACCGTTCGATGGCGTCATAGACATGCAGGACGTTTTGCTTGCAGCCTTCCCAGTCGCCGGCGAACAGAGTCAACGAGGTCTGTTCCCAACCTTCGGAGGGCACGGTCCAGTTTTCGCCGGCCACATGGAAGAGGATCGCCGCCTCGGCAATGTCTTCGGGATAGTGTTTGGCCTCGCGGGCATTGAGGGTGTACATGATGTCCGCGTCTTCCTTGTCCACAGGAATTTCCAGGCCAGGCCACTCTTCACAGTTCTCGTCGGCCATCCATTCGCAGGTGTCCACCCAGTCCTCGGTGGTCACGTCCATCTGGGCCTTGTACACCCGGTGCATTCCGGAACCAATCTTCAATTCCCAGGGGACAAATCCCTGGGAGAAAAGCAGGCCCCGCAGGTAGGAGAACATCACGCCCATGTCGATGCCGTGGGGGCAAAACTGGCCGCAGCGGTTGCAGCAGGTGCACCAGCTCCAGGCGATGTCCATGCAATTGCGCATAAAGGCGTTGTCCACCTTGCCCTTGCGCTTGACGATCTCACCCAGGGTGGCGTGGATTTTGGCGGAAGGGACCTGGCGGGGGTCCCTGCCGTTGCATTCGTAGAGAAAGCAGCTGTCCGCGCACAACCCGCATTTGGCGCAGACATTCAGCCAGGTTTTCAATCGGGATTTCATGGTATTCTGGATGGCGGACCACAGTTTGTCCGTGTCCACCTCCAGTTGCTCCATTTCCGCGTAGTATTGCTTGCCGCCCTTGTCCGAGAGCGTCAGCTTGAGTTGCTCGTCGGTGGTGATGGGCTGCCTGTTGCATAGAGTACCTTCGGGCATTGTCGTTTCCCTCTCGTTAAGCTTGAGTTATCCAAAGGTCAGCCGGAATGTCTACCAGGACATCTGGCTGCCCTTCATCCCGCCGCGCTTGATGCCGTAGTCCATACCCAGCTGGGCGCGGGACAGGAAAAAGAAGACCGCGTGGTTCAGCTTGGTGAACACCAGGCTGAGCAACCAGACGTGGCCGGTGATAATGTGCACGATTAACCAGAAGTTATAATCACCGACGTTGTACCTGGCAATCAGCCCGGTCAGAAAAGGGGACACGGCGATGACGATCAGGAGATAGTCGTAGGCCGAGGTCAGGATGCGCACCTCGGGAAAGGCGATGCGGCGCAGAATGAGAAAGATGCCGCCGATCACCACGACCCAGGACAAAAAGTCGGCCAGGCCGGTGGAAATACCCGGAAGCCGGATGCCCCAGCTGTCTCTGAGCATGATGTTATGCGCTTCCAGAAAAATCGGTGTGAACAAGAGGCCGATATGGAAACTGAAAAAAAGCAGGGTGAACAGGGGTTTTGCCCGCCATCCGTGGGAACCCCACGGCAGGAGCCAGAAGAAGATGGACCTTGCGGCGCCTTTCAAGCCGAACTGCATGTTCGGCCGGTAACCTACCCGGTCCAACCGCCAGTCCAGGCCGCGGATGTACGTTACCACGTGATACGTCAACCCAACGACCACGACAAGGAACGTGATCCAGACCATTGGTCCAGTCAAGAAATTATACATGTTCGTCTCCTCAAGCATCATTCATGTTGTTGCAGCGCGGACGAGATGCGTCCGTCGATGTGGTTGATCCGTGCGCTTGGTTTGGAGCAGGCCGCGTCGGTATCGTCGGGGCGGCCGTACTGTCCGTGCCGCCCCGACAATCGAGCCTGCTAGTGGCCATGGCCCTGACCATTTTCCTCGTCGGTCTGGTGAGGATTCTCGATTTGCCGTTTTTCACCCATGAGAAACTGCCACCAGAGTACGGCGCCCACCAGGATGCCGCCCATGAGCAGGTAGGTCATGGTCTTTGTATGCATAAAAAACTCATGCAATGAACTGAATTCCATTGATGTAGCCTCCCTTCTGCTCAGTGTTGGCCTTTGTAGTCAGGATGTTCGAAAAAAACGGGCATTCTGGTGGAGATGAACCGGAATGCGACGATGCCCACAGTGACGATGAACACGGAAATGATGATTTCCATGATATGGGGGAAGTACCTGTCTTCAGAAGGCAGGTGGTAGTTGAAGGCGATCAGCGAGACGTTGAACCGGTTCAGGACAATGCCCAGCACGGTCAGGATCGCCGTCCACTTGATCAAGGGGAAGTTGTTGTCCCGAGCGCCCACGGCAAAGAGGAAGGCCGGCAGGGCCACGAATCCGAGCAGTTCCACCAGGAACCACACGCCAAATCCAGTCGCCAGGTAGTGCCAGTTGTTGTCATAGGTCAGGCCGATCATCTTCAGGGCAAAGTAGCCGAACAACACCCAGGAGCATCCCTTGGCAAAACCGAGGATCACGTCGTTGTGGTTCCTGTTGTATTCGCTGTCCATCATCCGGTGCAGGTACTTATGGGATAATGTGCCCTCAAAAATGACCATGGACAACCCGGCCGCGATACTGGAGACAAAGAAGAAGACCGGGAGGTAGGCTGAATACCATAAGGGGTGCAGTTTGGACGGGGCGATGGTGTACAGCGCTCCCAGGGAGGACTGGTGCAACGTGGAGAGGACCACGCCGAAGATGACCAGTACCAGGGTCATCTTGACCAGCACTTCCCGTAGTTTTTTCCACCCTTTCCATTCGAACAGGGCGGGCAGGAATTCCAGGAAGAGGACGGTCAGGTACAAGAAGACGCACAGACCTACTTCGAACAGCAGGGATGTCGTGCCCTGCTGGACAAAGATCGGATAGGGCAACCGCCAGGGTCGGCCAACGTCGTAGTGCAGAGCCAGGACCACCAGGACATAGCCCAGGAATGCGGTCAGCACCGCGGGACGAACTGCGGATTGGTATTTCTTGAAGCCGAACACGTAGCAGGCCGCGGCGGTGGTGTAGCCTCCGGCTGCCAGGGCGACGCCGCAGAGCAGGTCAAAGCTGATCCAGATGCCCCAGGGGTAGTTGTCGTCCAGGTTGGTTACGGCCGCGAGCCCCCCGGTGAAGCGGATCACGGTGACGATCAGACCGGCGATGATGATCAGGCCGGTAATGATGTTGAATGGCGTCAAGTACGACTTGAAGTCGGTGCTGGTCTCGGTGCTCATTTGCCTTCCTCCTCGTCCGGTTTGCTCGCGTCAGCCGCTTTGAGTTCTTCCTCTTTCTTGGCCAAAGCTTCCTTGACAGCCTTCTTGACCTCATTGTCCACGCGGCGATTGGCGGCTTCCTCGGCCTTGCTCAGAGAGGTGGCGAGCTTTTCCTCGGCCTCCTCCTTGCTTTTGGCTACAGCGGCAGCCACGGCCTGTTTCTGCTCCTGAGCCGCAATCTTTTCCTTGCGCTTGTTGATGGCATAGATGCCGCCCAACAGGACTGGCCACACGGCCACGACCACGGGCACGGCGGCCAGGGCACCGGCAGTGAGTTCCGGAGCGGATTTGGTGCCCAGATCCTCGCGCAGGCCGACCTGACGAAAGGGGGTGCCGGAGATGTACATCCAGCTTGTGCCGCCCATTTCATGTTCCCCATAGATTTGCTCAACGTACCGACCGGGGAACTGCTTGAATCGACGGTTGGCCAGGTTGATCAGCTCGTTGCGCGGCCCGTAAATCATGGCTTCCACGGGGCAGATGTCCACACACCCCGGCAGCCGCAGTTCGCCGGCTCGCATCTGCGGGCCGCACAGGGTGCATTTCATCACCCGGGGAGTAAGCACCTTATGGTATTCGTACGTGGGAATTTCAAAGGGACAGGCGATCATGCAGTACCGGCAGCCGACACAGACGGAGTCGTCGTAGTCCACAGCGCTGTCGGTATTTTTCCGGAACGCCGCGACAAAGCATGAGGAGGCGCATGCCGGTTCCAGGCAGTGATTGCACTGGTTCTTCCGGTACACCGGGCCGTTCGGGGTCTCGAACTTGTTGACCACGGTGAAGGTCGACGCGTCGGTGCGGCGGCGGGAATCCAGGATTTCCAGATTGTCAAACGGCACTTCGGGTTCAGGGAGGTTATTGACCTGGTTGCAGGCCAGTTCACATTTCCGGCAACCGATACAGCGGGTCCCGTCAAAAAGCACACCCGGAGTCTCGAGAAAACCTCGGAAATCTTTGACCCCGGCCCGCGCTGGGGCGGGAACCGCCAGTCCGGCCCCGGCCGCGCCCATCAGTCCTAGGAATGATCTGCGTTTCATATGTTCGTTCTCCTTGCGAGCTGTCAGTTCTCTTTCTGTTTGTGGCAGGAGTAGCAGTCCGTTGCCGCCGGCTCTTCCAGGCCCATCTCCGCGTGGCAGGACATGCACTGGATGTGGTAGGCGGCCAAGAGCCCGGGTCGGCCAAGACGCCCTTCCTGGGAGCGCTGATCGTGGCATGTCTGGCAACTGGGTGGCTCCTTGGAGAGCGGGCTGTTGTGGTGGCAACCCTGACACATGGTTACCGGCGTGGCGTGGAAGGCGGTGGCCAGGGTGTTGTCCTTCATGCCCTCCATCATGCTCATGACGATCTTGCGGTGCGGCAGTTCCGCTGGCTGGTACTCATTGGCCAGGACATCGATGATCACGATGTCGGGGATGTCTTCCTCGGCGATCAGCAAGGGTTCCTGCCGCTGGTTGATGATGAGCTCGTGGGCCAGGGCCATACGGCCTTCTTTATCCTCGGGGATCTCGATGGGTTCACTGGCGGGCTGTCTGCCGTCAACCTGGGCCGGGATGAGCATTTCCGTGAAGTCCGTGTAGCTCACCTGCCGCTCCGCCGGGCTTTGTGTCAGAATATTCGGGTTGACGTGGCACACGGCGCAGCTGGATGCCGGCGGTTCGGTACCCTGGGGCATGGCGGCATGGCAGCCGGCGCAGGAGGGATCCGTCTTCAATTCGTTGTGGCAACCGACGCAACTATGCTTGCTGTCCGGAGCGTGCATGGCCCGTTCCAGACTGATGAAGCCACCCTGCTCGGAGCCTTTCAGGGTATGGCAATCCGTGCAGGATTGTTTCAGGGTTTCGTGGTGGCAGTCCCGGCACGCATCCGTGGCGTGTTCATGCAACTCGTGGTTGAAGGGGACAGGATACATCAAGGTCGGCCGTGTGGCGTCCTCGGGAAGGTCGGGCAGCTTGGCTGCAATCAGGACGGCATCAGGTTGATTGCGCGGCAAACGCGGCAAAACCCCACCCATCTCTTCCAGCTTTTCAGCCATCCTGACCTGGGCTTCCAGACGTTGGGGAGCGCCATGGCAGGAGGCGCAGTCCAGAGGACCGTTGCGCTCGGCTTCGGCTTCCTTGTTGTCCAGGTGGCAGGTTACGCATTGACCGTGGAAGGCCTCGGCCAGGTTGGACTTGACAGGATCCTTGGGCGAGGCGCTGTGGCAGGAGCGGCAGCCTTCTTCCTCGAACTGGACATAGACGAGTTCTTCGGTCTCTTCGTCGAATTCGTGGTGACACTGGCCGCAATTGGTTTCCTTGCCCTCATCCTTGGGGATCAGGTCCGAATCCCAGTGAATATAGTGCAGCATGTTGTCCATGCCGCCGGAAACCCAGGCCTGGGTGTAGTCTCTCGGCTCCGAGTGGCAGGCGCGGCACTCCCCAACCTGCGGCCCTGGGTTGGCCATGCGGGCTCTGGCGTTCTCGGCATGACAGGCCGTACAGTTGTCGTGGTAGAGGTCTTTCAGTTGGTTCGCGCTTGGATCTTCCAAACGCATGTACTTGTAGGAAATGATGCCGCGGTCGTCCTTGATGTGACATGCCGCGCAATCCTTGCCCTGTTCTGCGAGGGCTTCGGTGTGCGCGTCATGGAAAAATTGGACTGCGGGGGCCTGTTTCGTTGTTTGCTTGGCTATGGCCTGGATCATGATCAGGTCGGCTCTGCCGGAATCCTTTCCGGAAGAGCTGATCATGCTCATCACGTCAGCCTGAAGAAAAAGCACGCAAACCAATACGAACAGGCATCCGGATAAGCCGAGTACTAGTTTCCTGTATGCCATGAAAATCGCTCCCTTTTTCTCATTATCTCGAGCGGTGTTGCTTGCAGTGGTTCAAATCGCCCTTGCCATTTGCCGGATGTTCCCAGGTTGTTATGTTCACTGTTTCACATTCATGCTCCTTGTAAGTGCTTTTCGTTACGTTCCATGGTGGATGCGATACGAAAAAAGAACCAACCCTCGAGAATGGTATCGAAATACCCTACTCTTTATGAGGGATATTCCACGAGAGCGGGACATAACCGGGGAATGTCGCGGCCACGGTCACGAAAAAGCCGCTCCAAAAGGCGGGTTTTTTACACGCTTTGCTAGATGAGCCAGGGCATCTTGTCAAGGTGATTGCTTATTTTGTGAAAAAAAGAGCATTAAAAGTGCGCAAGTATCTATTTGATTTTTTGTATCAATTTGATTCCTGGTCCGGCAAGGGGTGGGCCGCAGGGGCATCGACCGTGGGAGGATCATCGGGGGGAAAGCCAAAAGGCGAGAGGAAGGCTGTCAGTCAATTTGATGGCCGATCACACGGGCCTTCCGTGGCAGGTTCGGGAAGGATGGCGATGGCTTTGGGCAGGGATTCGGGACCGGAAAAACGGAACAGGGCTATCAGTTTGGCGGCGAGAAATCCGGCAGCCAAGCCCACTCCGGCTCCGATGAGTGTGTTCAGGTCATTGGCTGAAAAGGGAGCAAGCCGGTTGGCACCAAGGGCGCCGCCCAGCAGGCCGATCAAGGGAACACCGAAGAGCACGGCCGGTGCTGCCAGGGATGCGTTTCGCGACTTGCTGATGCGCACACGCTGGCCGCTCTGGGCGTCAACGGCATTAACCACGGTCAGATATCGGGCCCGTGTCGGGCCTGAACTTGAACGAGAAGAGCTGCAGGTGCATGTCGCGCACTGCCAGGGAACGTGAATCTGAACCCGGGCCATTTGACCGCGACGCGAGAGAACGGTTCCGATATGATTGGAACAGGAATGGACCGCCTCGGTGTTCGGCTGGTCATTTTCCGATGCAGAAGGTGCTGAAAATGGATTCAAGGACATCCGTGGATGTGATTTCTCCGGTTATTTCGGCGAGAATAGCGCTGACGGCTTCCAGGCGGACACCGAGCAGATCGTAAGGTAGTCCGCTGAAAATATCCGCGCGCAGTGCCGTCAGTTCCTGGTCGGCCCGCTCCAGATCCCGAGACTGCCGCAGGTTGGGCGACACGGTATCCGGGCGGGGCTCTGGGGCTTGCCGGGTGAGCAGGGCATGAACGGCCCGCTGCAGGCCATCCACCCCGTGACCGGTCTTGGCAGAAATCCGGATCACAGGGTAGCCGAGTCCGGAGTAGGCCGCAACAGGCTCCGGATCCGCCGCGGGGAGATCCGCCTTGTTGGCCACAACCAGGGTTTTGGCGACTGGAAACCGTTCCAGCAACTGTTCCGCCTGGGTGGGGGCACCGGGTGATGAGGTCGGAGAGGGGGAAGGGGTGTCAAGGCTCACGGCGAGAGCAGCCGGTGCGGCATTGTCCACGACCAGCAGAATCGCGTCAGCCTCGTCCTGCAGTTGACGGGCCAGGGACAAGCCGGCTCGCTCCACATCGTCCGCATCGTGACGAACGCCTGCTGTGTCCACAAGGCGGACTCCCAGTCCCTGTAGGAAGACGCGTTCCTCGAGATAGTCCCTGGTTGTTCCCGGAGCGGGGCTGACAATGGCCCGCTCCCGGCCCAGCAGCAGGTTGAGCAGGCTGGACTTGCCCGCGTTCACGGCTCCGGAAAGCACACACAAGGCCCCGTCGTTCCAGATCCGGTTGCGACGGAAGTTCTCCTGCACGGCCCGGATTTGCACCTGGATGCCTTCGACGGCGGCGAGAAAATCCTCCGGTGCAAGGCACTCAATGTCCTCTTCCGGAAAATCCACGGCCAGACACAGATGGGCCCGGAGTTCTTCCAAAGCGGTCCGCAACGACTTCACCCAGGTGCGCATAGCCCCGCTGAGTTTGGTCTGCGCCAAAAGTGAGGCAGCCGGGGATGTTGCGGCGATGATCTCGGCCACGGCCTCGGCCTGGGTCAGGTCCATCCGCCCGTTCAGAAAGGCCCGTTGGGTGAATTCTCCTGGGCCGGCCGGATCGACCCCCTGGGCCAGAATCGACTCCAGGATGTCCCGGAGGACCACCGGAGAACCGTGGCAGTGGATTTCCACCACATCCTCACCGGTAAAGGAACCAGGGCCGGGCATGAAGACGACCAGGACCTCGTCCAGGATGCGCTGGCCCGGCCCCAGGAAGTGACCGTGATGCATCCGGTAGGGGCAAAATTCCTGGAGGCCAGGCCGCGATGGGGCAAAGCAGGAACGAACCACCGGATTGGCCCGGGAGCCGCTGACGCGGATGATGCCCACTGCGCCGTGTCCCGGAGCAGTGGCCACGGCGGCGATGGTTGAGGAATATTCCTGGGTCACGGCGTTCAGGGTTCTTGCCGCGACAGGTCTTCTTCGGTGGATGGTTCGGCTTCCCCCGGTGGGGCCTTGGGGATGATCAGGACCCGTTTCAGTGGCCCGTCGCCTTTGCTCTTGGTTTGAATGTCCGAAATGGCCTGCAGAGCCAGATGAACGATCCGTCGTTGATAGGAGGGCAGGGGCTTGGTGCTTTGAGGCGTCTGCAAAGACTTGGCCTTTTCCGCCAGGGAAACCGCAAGTGCGCCCAATTCCTCGTCCTGGCGCTCTCGAAAGCCGTCGGCGTCCAGCATGATCCGCACGGCGTTGGGCCAACGGCGAGTGATGATTCGATTGACAATATACTCCACAGCACCAAGTACCTGGCCGTCGCGGCCAAGAAGCCGTTCCATGACGTCCGACGTCTCGATGGTGGCCTTGATCAGGTCTGACTGGTGCTCCACATGCACCCTGGGCGCGTCGACGATGGCAGAGGCGATCCGCTCCGTGACCGTGCGGATCATGGTTTCCAGTTCCGCCAGCCGTACCCGAGGTTGGGCCTTGATCCGGGCTTTCTTCACCCCCACCAGGCCAAAAATGCCGGAGGAACCACCTTCCAGGATGGTTATTTCCAGTTCGTCCCGGGTTTGGGAAAAGTACGCACAGGCCTCCTCAATAGCGTCATCGACGCTTTTACTCTGAAATTCTCGAGGTTCACTCATGGTGACAGTGGTCTCCTTCACCAGCGCAGGGCGATGCAACGCCCCGCGCTGGGTGAACTGACGGGCTTGCGGCTCACGATTTGGCGGGTTCGCGCATCACCCACCACTGCTGGGCGATGGAGAGAACGTTGTTGACCAGCCAGTAGAGCACTAATCCCGATGGAAAGGTTAAAAACAGAAAGGTGAAAATGATTGGCAGGAAGAGCATGATTTTGGCCTGCATCGGATCGCCGGGGGCCGGGGTCAGCTTTTGCTGCAGAAACATGGTCGCGCCCATGATGATGGGGGTGACATAATAGGGATCCCGGGCAGACAGGTCGGCCAGCCAGATGATGTCCGTGAACGGCACGTGGGTAATAAACGGAGCGTGCCGCAATTCAATGGCCCCCATCAGGGCCTGATACAGGGCGATGAACACCGGAATTTGCACGGCAATGGGTAGGCAGCCTCCCAACGGGTTGACCTTGTAGGTCTTGTAGAGCTGCATCATCTCTTCGTTCATCTTCTGACGGTCGTCCTTGTACTTCTCGCGCAGCTTGAGCATCATCGGCTGCAGCTTTTTCATCTGCTGCATGGACTTGTAGCTCTTCTGGGACAACGGAAAGAAGATCAGCTTGATGACGAAGGTCAGTAAAATGATCGCCAAGCCGTAGTTGTGCACATAGCCGTAGAAATAGTTGAGGACCTGGATCAAGGGGCTGGCAATCAGGTTGAACCAGCCGTAGTGCAAGGCTTCCAGCAGGTTGCCCGGGGCAACGGTGAGCGCTCCCCGCTCCCGTGGACCGAGGTAGTAGGTTGTCCGAAACTGCATTTCCAGCTGCGAATCCAGGACAAAACTGCGGCTTTCCATGATGACCCGGTGCACACCGTCTTCCAGTCGCGCCTTGAAGACCGGGTCGGAAAAGCCGGGGATCACGGCAGCCAGGAAGTAATTGCTTTGCACCGCGCCCCAGCGGACCGCTGCGTCGGCTCGGATGCCGGGCAACAGATTCCTGTCCTTGCGTTCCTTTTGCAGGCCGTCGACGTCAAAAAACATGATCTGCGTCGGGGTGTAGCGATCCCGAATGGCGCTCAGGGCCTCGCTGGCCATGGTAAAGCCAAGGGTGGCCCCGATCTGGCTGGGGGAGTGGTTGCGGACCTGCAACTGCTCCTCGATCAGGTAGGTATCCCCGGTGAAACTGAACGTGCGGACCAGTTCCAGCTGGCCAAAGCGCCCGGTAAAGGTCAGCGAGCCCTGTTCGCCCTGGGCAAGGTCCAGATTTTGGCCTTCAACCGACCATTCTCCCTGCATCCAGGTGGGCTGGTCGTTCCAGAGCAGTCCCAGGGGGCGCTTTCTCGGTTCCGGCGAACCCACCAGGTCGACAAAGGGCGAACCCGGTTCGATGGTTTCCCGGAATTGGAGCAGCTTGAACTGCTCCAAAACGCCGCCCTCGGAATTGAAAACCGCCTCGAACAATGGGTTGCGCACGGTGATCCGCTGGCCGCGCACCAGCGGGGCGGCAATGAAACCCGGATCAAGGGTTGGCTCCTCGCCAATGATGGGCTCGTCGCCAAGCTGTTCAAGCGAAGGACGGTCCTCGGTCGGAATGGCCTGAGGCGAGGCCAGGGGCGGGGCCAAGGCCGGATCAATGGGCTGAATGTCCGGGTCTGGACGCGTCTCGGGACGGGTTTCCGCGGTGGGAGTCTCTGGCTGTGGGGTTGGCTGCTGGGGCGGCGGAGAAAACAGCCAGCTCCATATGACCAGAAATACCAGGGAAACGGTGATCGCCAGGAAAGCTCTTTTGTGATCCATGATTCAGGGATTGGGGGGGTTGAGGTTGGCATCGGCCTTTTGAAGCGGCCTGGGCCCGAGACGGTGTTCGGGGCTGGAGACAGGGGCTCCGGCGGTCAGTGGCTCCGGTACCGGGTCGAGCCCCCCGGAGCAAAAGGGGTGACAGCGCAACAGACGCCAGGCGCTGAGGCCGGATCCCTTCACAAGGCCATGCACCTCCAAAGCCTGTTTGGCGTACTCCGAACAGGAGGGGATGAAGCGGCAGCTGGGAGGAAACAGCGGCGAAATGAGGAGCTGGTAGCCGCGGATCAGCAGGATCAACGCACGACGCATGGTGATGGATGCGGGATCATGGTTGGGAACTCGTCCGGAAGGTTTTCGCCGAAATGCTGCGGTTCCGAGGGGGGGGTGTCCAGGTTTGCCATCGCGGCCTCCCGGCGAATGCGGCGCAAAGCGTTATAGAGATCCTTTTGGACATCGGCCAGTTTGAGTCGCCGGAAGTCCTGGCCGCGTTTCACGACCACGACGACATCACCGTTGTCCGGGTACTGGTCGCGTCCGAGACGAAAGGCCTCCCGAAGCAGACGCTTAATCCTGTTGCGCTGTACCGCCGTGCCCACTTTACGGCTCGCCGCAATGCCCTGCCGCGGTCCTCTGCAGGGATTTGTCACGGGTTTGGCCGAGGGGCCGGCCAGGGGCCTGTCCAAGGATCTGGGCAGAAAAAAAAGGAGGAAATACCGGGAATGGTATTTCCTGCCTTTGGTGTAGCATTCGGTGAACTCCGCCCGGACCCGGACCTTTTCTTCGGGCTTGAGCGTTAGACGCCCAGGCGTTTGCGGCCCTTGGCGCGGCGGCGACGGATAACGGCCCGGCCGCTTTTGGTTTTCATCCGGGTCAGGAAACCGTGTGTGCGCTTGCGCCGAGTGTTGCTCGGCTGATATGTCCGTTTCATGATAATCTCCTTCGTCGTGCATGGGGTGGAACAATGGTCTTGGCTACGCGGCGTGATTCCGGAAGATGGGCTTTTCGGGCCGTCAGGTCGACAGACTGAATCAATTGGAATTTACAGATTCACAGGTTGGGCCTTCCCGCTTACGCCATCTCGGTCGGGCTTCCACGTGGGGTGCGTTCCTCAGTGCCGAAATACGTCGCTCTTTGTCAACAGTCGAATTCGACTCCTTACAAAGAGCCCTCCGCGGAGTCAAGGCGTTGACACAGGTTCTGTTGACGCGGTTTCGGTGAGCGTCCTTGGAGATCGATCATGAAGTACGGGCGCTGCCAATGGTGGACGTTGGCTTTGGACAGGCCCAGGCGGTGCCAGGTGCGGGTGTGTTCCCGCCCGTGCCCCCAGAATTCAGAAGCAAAGCGTCTTGGAATCCAGGCTCGCAGAGGCTGTTCCCGTGACCGGCCAGGGGGCGGATCAAGCGACAGCCCGTGGTGGAGTTGGTACACACCGGCCATGGCCTGGACGATAGTATCCCGCAGAGCATGGGATTTGGCCATGTGTCCCAGGGCCGGGTGCCAGGGCCCGGCCAGGATGGCTGGGAAGAGTGACTGTTCCGGCGCAAGGCCGATGCGGATTACCGGAATGGCTCGGCGCCAAAGCAGGACCAGCGCGTGGCTCACCGCCCAGAGCGTCCGGGCCAGGGACCAGGGGCGGTAGGTACCTGCAAGGTAGGCGCGGCCAAGCTCAGTGCCGTCCAGGACCATGCAAGGGTAGATGCGCACGACATTCGGATTGAGGCTGCGGGTTTGGTCGACGTCCCGCAGCCAGCCCGCAAGCCCTGACCCCGGCAGTCCGGGCATGAGCTGGATGCCCAGTTCCAGACCGGAGGCCCGTACCTCGCGGCAGGCCTGCACAGCGCTAGCTGGGGTGTAGCCCCGCCTGGTCTGCTCCAGAACATCCGGCTCAAAGCTTTGGATACCCAGTTCGACCATGTCCAGACCGTTCTCCCGGAGTTGTCGCAGGTGGGCCTTGGCGGCCTTGTCCGGTCGCGTGGAGCAACGGATGTGGGAGATCGTGCCGTCCTCGCGGAACGTGCGCGCCGTATCCAGGAATCGCTGCTGCCACTGCGTGGGCAGGGCCGTAAAGGTTCCGCCGTAAAAGGCTATGCCGCGATTTTTCGCACCTGTTGCGGCGAGTTCCGTGAGGTTCTGGACCATCTCGGCGTGGATGGTCTCCAGGGCAGACAGGTTCTGGCTGGCATGTGGCGGATCGTCCGCAATATGCTGCCCGCTGAGCCCACTGCCTGTTTGCGCATGCTGCGCGCAGTAGAGGCATCGGTGGGGACAGCCATGAAAGGGCAGGAAGACCGGAATGATCCGGGGGCGAGGGTGGATGGGCTCGGGGTGGGCAAAGCGCAGACTGGTCATCGCGGGAAAAGATAAATATGGGAAAGGGAGTTGAAAATGTGAACGGTCTCAGGTAGATCAGGGCCAGTCTTTGGTCGCTTCCCCAGCGATATGACCGTTGCAGTCAAGTCGCGGGGTCTCGGGAGGCATCGGGGAACTGGGGGACCTGTGGAATTTGGGGGTCAGGACTTGACCCGTATTTTTGAACTTTTCGACACTGAATCAGCGAGGCGCATTCATGTCCAATTGTATTTTTTGCGACATCGTCCAGGGAACGATTCCCGCCGCGGCGATCCACTCCACCGCAAATACCCTCTCGTTCTTGGATATCGCTCCGGTTCGGCCCGGACACGCCCTGGTCATCCCCAAGGCGCACCATCCCACGCTGTGGGATGTGCCTCCGGAACTCGGCAATGAGTTGCTGGAAGCGCTGCAAAACGTGGCCCAGGCCATCCGCAAGGCCACGCAGGCCGATGGTCTGAACGTGATGATGAACAATTACCGGGCGGCTGGACAGTTGGTGGATCACGCCCATTTCCACCTCATCCCCCGGCATGAAGGCGACGGCCTGCATCTCTGGCCGCAGGGGGCCTATCCCAGCCCCGAGGCAATGCAATCCACCGCAGCGGCCATTCGGGCTGCTTTGGCCTGATTGCCTGCTGAAAACGTTATTAACCTTTTACCTCACGGACACGATCGGAGAGCAACCATGAGCAGAACACTGACCAAAGCGGAAATCGTCGACACCATTTACGAACAGGTGGATCGAAGTCGGGGGGAGGTGAAAAACCTGGTGGAGTCCCTGCTCTCGATCATGAAGTCCGCCGTGAAGCGGGACCATGCGTTGCTGGTCAGCGGATTCGGCAAGTTCGAGGCCTATCCGAAAAAGGCCCGCAAGGGACGCAATCCGCAAACCAGCGAGACCATTACCCTGGATCCCCGGAAGGTAGTCGTTTTCCGGCTCTCCAAGAAGTTTCGCAACGAGATCAATCCGCAATAACAAAGGCTCCCGGAGACTGACGGGCGATTCGGCCGCGGGCGTCCTTGGCCGTGTCCAGGTTGCCGAATTCGCCCGCCTGAACCCGCCAGAACGTCTGGCCGTCAATCTCGGTCCGGACCACCCGGCTTTCCGGGTACCCCCTGCCGCGCAGTTCCCGCATCAGCCGTTCCGCGTTTTCCCGCTGGGTGAAGGAGCCGACCTGGATGAAGAATCTGCCGGGGATTCCGCCTGGCCACCTGCCCAACGCTTCCACCCGAACCTTGGCCGTTCCCGGCCGAATTACATCCAGTTCCTGGGCCGCCCTGTAGGAAAGGTCCACAACCCGGTCGCCGACAAAAGGACCACGGTCGTTGACCCGCAGAATGACGGATTTGTCGTTTTCCAGGTTGGTCACCCGGATTTTGGTCTGCATGGGCAGAATGCGGTGCGCCGCGGTCAGGTCGTACATGTTGTACACCTCCCCGCTGGCGGTGCGCCTGGCGTGGAATTTCGGTCCATACCAGGACGCGATGCCAACCTCGGAGAAGCCGTCTGCCGTTGTCAGCGGGTGATAGGTCTGCCCAAGGACGGTATACGGCCTTGCCGTGGGTGGCAGCGGCGCTTGCGGTTCCGGAGGCGGCTGGGGGCGGCTGACCGTTGGACGAGGCGGCTCCGATGGCGGGGGGAGGCGCCGGGGCTCCGGCGTGGCGGCGCAGCTCAGCAGGAGCAGTGTGCCCAGCAGGAGAGAGAGCAGCGAGAAGGCACGAGGTGGACCACAGACGGAAACCTGCTTCCAAAATCGTGCGGTCGGACCTGCCGGTCTGGCTGGCCCGACCGCGTTGGTGGCATCAGAGCGACGCATCCCCTTCTTCCTCTTCCAGTTCGGAACGGCGTTTGAGCAGTTCCTCAAAGCGAATGTCCGCACCGAGGATGGCCTGGATATCGTCGTTGGCGTCAAAAACCGGCATGGAGACGGTCAGGCAGAGCTTGCCGGTAATGAACGAGCGGTAAAAGTCCGTGATGTTCAGCTTGCCGGTCTGCATCGGGGCGACGAACCATTCCCGGTCCGAAAGATCCTTGCCTGGATCGTAGGCCTTGTACTTGGCCTTGTCTTCCATGTGGGCGATGCTGCCGGTGACCAGCTTGCCCTTGGTATCCACCATATAAAGATACTGGATAAAGGGGTATTTTTCCAGGACGGTCTCGATGGCCGCAAGAACGCGCGTGGGCTCCAAAGAATGGATGTCCTTGTTTTCGGCAAGCTTGCGCATGATTCTGGAGGCCAACGTGTGGGCGGTCTTCTTCAGCTGGTCGAACTCGGAGGAGAAGAGCTGCGGCAAGTGGCGCTTGACCAAATTCCACATCTCCTGGTTGGAGAAGGATGTGGTCCGGCCATCTTCGTATTCCTTGATGATCCGGTTGTGGATCTTGCCCACGGCCGGGTGGCGCTTGTCCACCTGCTGTGATCCGGCCAGGCCGAAGCGGTTGTTGATCCAGTAGGCCACCCCGGCCCGGCCGGACTTGTCCGTGATGATGATGGAGACCGGTTTGCCCAAAATCTGGCGGGTGTCGAAGATGTTGTAGATCTCTTCGTTTTTCAGCAGGCCGTCCACGTGCACCCCGGCCTTGGTGGCGTTGAAGTCCTTGCCCACAAAGGGGTAGTTGTCCGGAATGGCGTAGCCCAGGACGTTCTCGAAGTAGTCCGCGATCTCGGCGATGGTCTGGGTGGCCGCGGCGTCGTCCTCTCCGGTCAGGGAGATGTACTCGATGGCCAGGGCTTCCACCGGGGCGTTGCCGGTTCGCTCTCCGAAGCCGAGCAGCGTGGCATTGGCCCCGGAGCAGCCGTAGAGCCAGGCCGTGACCGTGTTCACCAGGGCCTTATGAAAATCGTTATGTCCGTGCCACTCCAGCCAGTGACCCGGGACTTCGGCATCGTCGGTAAAGGCCCGGACGATCTTGGCCGTGCAGCGCGGCAGGGATGCACCCGGATAGGGTACGGCATAGCCCATGGTGTCGCAGAGTCGGATCTTCACCGGCAGACCGCTCTCCTTGGACAGGGCCATCAACCGCTGGGCCAGGGGGATGCAGAAGCCGTAGATGTCCGCACGGGTGATGTCCTCGAAGTGGCAGCGGGGAATGATGCCCCACTCCAGGGCCTTTTCCACGACCCGCAGGTAGCCCTCGGCCGTTTTTTCCCGGTCTTTGCCCAGTTTGAGAAAAATATGGTAGTCGGAAACCGAGGTGAGCATGCCGGTTTCCTTGAGCCCCATGTCCCTGACCAGCTTCAGGTCGTCCTCGGAAGCCCGGATCCATCCGGTGATTTCCGGGTAGCGATACCCCTTGGCCAGGCACTGCTCTACGGCCTTGCGGTCCTTTTCCGAGTACAAGAAGAATTCGCTCTGGCGAATCAACCCACTGTGCCCGCCCAGCTTGTGCAGCAGGTCGAAGATGTGGCTGATCTGTTCCAGGGTATAGGGAGGTCTGGCCTGCTGGCCGTCGCGAAATGTGGTGTCGGTGATGTACATCGGATCGGCCGGACGGGGCATGGAAAAGGAATCGTCAAAGCTGATCCGGCAGACGTTCTTGTAGGGGTAGATGTCCCGAAACAATTCAGGATCAGTGCGCTGGTCGATCTCAAAGCGACCGCGGGATCGGTTCAGGTGCATCAAGCTCATGATATTACTCCTTGAATGGTATTCATGATGACGTTGGGCGTGGCGCCCAGGTATCAGCCGTCAGCCGTTGTGAGTTGTTTGCTTCGGGGCGACATCCCGCAGCGGCCTGACGTGGCAATTCAGGGCAAACCCGACTTTGGAAAACAGGTCATGGGAAGAGAATACCATTTGGTTCAGCCAGGAGCAAGGACTGATATCCCAGAGAGCCAGAACCCCCTGGACGACCACCGCGGGCAGGAAGAGCGGATCACTGCCAAACATCCGTACCTGAGGCCACCTTGTCCATCTCTCCCACGGAATGCGTAACCTCTTTCTGCCCACCACTTCAGACGCCCTGGCCATGAACGCACTGGAATTCTGGGGAAAGACTGCACCCTTGCAGGCCGATGCTGATGGATCACAAGTGCAAAACCAGGGAGGCATGCTCCAGGGCGGTTCGTTCGACTGGAGAGATATTTCGTCCGCTCTCGATTATTCTTGAGGAAGTATCCAATTATTTGGTTATAGATGGCGTATGGACATTCAGCAAAGACCCTTATTTGGGGATGGTAACAGCTACAAGGAATTGATGGCCTTGCCGGACGAGATAATCGATATATTCGGGTTTGCCTTGGGACGTGCGCAACGTGGAGAAAAGCACGATGCCGCAAAACCGCTCAAGGGGTTTGGCGGGGCGGGTGTGCTTGAGGTTGTTGCCGGCGACAAAGGCGGTATCTACCGTACGGTTTACGCCGTCATTTTTCCAGAGGCTGTGTTTGTGCTGCATTGTTTCCAGAAGAAGAGCAAAAAAAGGGTCGCAACTCCCAATATGACGACCTTGGCTTGTCAGACGCCGAACAGCGAAAAATCAAGACGGACCTGGCCATTGAGATAACCCTTGCCACCCGCCGGATGGGGTTGACGCAACGGCAGGCTGCCGAAAAGATGGGGCTGACCCAACCCAAGATTTCAGAATTGATGCATGGCAAGCTGGGCCAGTTCTCCCAGCGAAAATTGATGGATTGCCTGATCCGTCTGGGCTACAATATCGATTAAAGCGCTTGCGTTTCACAACGCGACAACCATTTCCCGCTGGCCATCCCGCTCCTCGAAGACGTCATCCTCCATCATGAGCAGATAAGCGTCACGGATATTCTCCTTCAGCTCGTCCAGAGTTTCACCCTGGCTGAATACGCCGGGAATCTCCTTGATCTTGCCGACCAGCCAGCCGTTATCTTCCCAATATACCAGGGTTGCCTGCATAGGGTGCGCTCCACGTTCTCTAAGTGAGGGAATATGGGATACATATGACCAGTTCGCGTGTGCCTTCGACCCGGCCCGGTCGGCCGCATTCCGGGAAACGAGCCAACTTTGCCGTCTGTTCCATGATCCGCTCTCCACGGCAATGGCGGACCTGTGATCATGCTGCTCAAACGGGCTTACAATTTTCCCGATTGCGCCTTTGATTGGGCCAGAAGGATTTCCCAATCTTCAGGCGGGCTTCCTTTGTCGAGCATTTTCTGGAAGATCCTGTAGGCATCGTTTTCGCTGTCGTACGCCCTCTTTGTCTGCTCATCATTGACCCAGGCATAGACGATGATTCGCTTTTGGTGATGATAGCGGAAGAAAAGGCGATACTGCTGGTAAAATTTGGCGCGGAGCCAGTGTTTGCGGTGGCTGCCCAGCGTGCCTCCCTGGCGGTATTCCGGACGTTGCGGATCCTGGGGGATGATTTCGAAGGCCAGTTTTGAAATGGCGGCAAGGCGCTTGGTTGCCGCCATTTTATGGTATTCCAGGGGATGCTTGTTTCGCAGGATCTCCACCAGTGCGGCGAGCGCCTCCAATTGATCCAGGAACAAAGGGTGCGCGTAGATTGACCATCCGTGGACAACAAGCGGCTGCGGGGATGCATTCATTGATCATGTTCCAGCGGCTGATCCAAATCTGCCTGTACGTCTTGCACCAGGGACGTGATCCGCCGGGCAAAATGGCTGTCAATCGCTTGAATCCGTTTTGGATGCTCCTTCATGTCCCGGGCGAGGAAATCAAGAAATTCCTCCAGGACCGGATCGTTTTCCTCCTCCATGTCAGCGCGGACAATGGACACTTTACCCGCATCTATGCTGTACTTGAGCCTGTCCCCTTTTCCCAGTCCGAGGGCTTCCCGAACGACTTTGGGAATGGTGGTCTGATAGCGGTCAGTCAAGGTTGACTCGAACAAGGTAGATGTCGGCATGGCATTCTCCGTATGTTTTGCTCTATGGTAATGCGCTTGCATTGCGAAATCAACCCGTAAGTGTTTTCAGCATTCTCCTCCCCCGACAAAATACACCCATCCACTTGCAACCCGAAACGTCCTGGGTAACCTTCGGGGTCAACGTTCAGGCGCAAACGCCACCTGCTGGAGGTTTTCCCTTCGCTGGGCAGCAAGGGGTCGAGCAATGCGTAGGCTGGTGTGAGCCTTGTCCGGTTCTGGTCAGAACAGCACCGGAACAAACAACGGCAGGTAGACCACCAGCCAGAACACCAGGAGCAGGCCGAGCATGTAGGGGATGATGGAGCGGGTGATCCGCTCAATGGACAGGCCGGAGATGGACGAGGCCACGTAGAGGTTGATGGCCACGGGCGGGGTGATCATCCCGATGGCCAGTCCCATGACCATGATCAGGCCGAAATGGATCAGGCTGACTTCCAGTTGGCGGATCAGGGGCAGGAAAACCGGGGTCAGGATGATCAGGGCCGAAGCGGTTTCCACGAAAATTCCGGTCAAGAGGATGACCAGCGTGACCAGGAAGAGGATCACGTAGAGGTTCGTGGACAGGCTCAGCACGGTCTCGGCGATCAGGGCCGGAATGCCATAGTTGGCCAGAACCCAGCTCATGATCGCGGATGTGGCGATGAGAAACATGATGACACCGGTGGTCATGATCGAGCGGCACATGATCCGGTAGATATCCTTCAGGGACATGTCCCGATAGATCACCAGGGAAGCGAACAGGGCGTAGTTCACGGCAACCACGGCGGCCTCGGACGGGGTGAACACTCCGGAAAATATCCCGCCGAGAATGATTACCGGGGTGATCAGCCCCCACACGGCGCGCCAAAAGGTTCGCAGGATATTGCGTGCGGAAAAGACCGCTCCGTGAGGGTAGGAGCGGGTGCAGGCCTGGCGCAGGGCAATGACGACGAGGACTCCGCCCATGAGCATTCCCGGCAGGAATCCGTTCAGGAACAGGCGGCTCACGGATTCCTGGGCCATGACCGCGTAGAGGATCATGGGCACGGAGGGCGGAATGACCACGCCGATGGTTCCGGCGGCGGCGATGAGCGAGGCGGAGCAGGCCGTGTCGTAGCCCTTGCGCTTGAGTTCCGGGACCAGGGTGGAGCCGATGGCCGCGGTGGTGGCGGCTCCGGATCCGGAGATGGCCGCGAAGAACATCCCGGCCAGCACCGCGACAATGGACAATCCACCGCGGACAAATCCCAGCAAAGCATCGGCAAAATCCACCAGCCGGGCCGAGACCTGGCCCTTGGCCATGATGTCCCCGGCCAGAATGAAGAACGGCACGGCCACCAGCGGGAAGCTGTCCGTCCCGGCGAACATCCGCTGGACAATGAGCATCAGGGGGATGCCGTCCTGGATCAGGATGAACATCGAGGCCAGGGCGATGGCGATGGCCACGGGCACCCCGAGAAACATCAGGGCCAGAAACGAGCCGAAGAGCAACAGGGCCATGGTCAGTCGCCGCACCCGCGGCAGGAGCCGGAAGTCCGATTGACAACCGGCGCGGAGGGATCAGCCGGGGGATGCACCGGGTTTGGTTGGTGACGGATGGTCACGTCCACGGCAGACGGACGATGCTCCGGGAAGAGTTCCAGGAGCAGGGCGTGCAGGCCGTGGAGAATCATTACCCCAAAGGCCACGGGCATCACGGCGTAGACATAGGGCATGGGCAGGCGCAGTGAGGCCGTGACCTGAAAGGATTGCAGCTGCATGTAGCGTACCGCATAGAACATGGCTGTTCCGAAAAATATCAGGGAGGCCAAAACGGCGATGATACGCACCAGGCGGCGCAGAAGTGCGGGCAGGGAATCCACCAGGAAGGTCACGGCGATGTGTATGCCCCGGCGGTAGGCCATGGTAGCTCCGAGAAAGGTTGTCCAGACCAGCAGGTAGCGGGACAATTCCTCGGACCAGGGCAGGGCCTGGAAAAAGACCCGGAAGACGATCTGCAGGGTGATGATCACCAACATCCCGGTCAGGGCGCAAAAGGCCAGAACGCCGACCACGGCGTCAACGAGGCCGGAGGCCGCGCCGACGCCGTGGATCAGCTTTTCTTGAATCGAGGACGGAGATATCCGTCCGGAATGGTTATTGGATGGCATCCAAAATGCGCTGCAGATACGCGCCGAATCGTTCGCCGTACTTGGCGTGGACCGGTTCCACCTTGGCCTGGAAGGCCGCGGTGTCCGGCTCCATGACGATCTGCATGCCCGCGTCGGCCAGTTCCTGAAGCTGCCCGGCCTCCATCTCCGCGTTCACCATGCGTCCGTGTTCCGCCGCGGCCTGGGCGGCCTCAAGGAAGATAGCCTGCACTTCAGGGGTCAGGCCGCGCCACTTGGCCAAGCCCATGACGAAAATCGCCGGGGCGTAGGTGTGGCGGGTCATGGACAGGTGGGCCTGTTGCTCGTTGAGCTTGAAGGAATGGATCACGTTGACCGGGTTTTCCTGGCCGTCGATGGTTCGCTGGCGCATTGCGGTCAGGGCCTCGGTCCAGGCCATGGGCACGGCGTTGGCCCCCAGGGTGGTGAATGTGTCGATGTAGACGGGATTCTCCATGACCCGGATCTTCAGGCCGGCCAGGTCTTCAGGGGTGTTTACCGGGCGCACGGAGTTGGTCAGGTTGCGGAAACCACGCTCGGCATAGGCCAGGCCCTTCAGGTTGACCCGTTCCAGCTTGTCCAGCAATTCCCGACCGATGGGACCGTCCAGAACCCCATAGGCCGCCTCAGGAGTGGAAAACAGAAAGGGCAGCTCGAAAACCGCGATTTCCTCAACGAAGTTGGCCACCGGCCCATTGGTGATGACGCCCATGTCCACGGTCCCCATCTGCATTCCTTCCAACAAGGTCCGTTCGTCCCCGAGCTGGGCGTTGGGGAACAGGGTTACGGTGACGTCGCCGTTGGTGCGTTCTTGCACAAGCTCCTTGAATTTCAGGGCCGCGATATGAAATCCGTCCTGCTCATTGACCACGTGGGCCAGACGGATGTTCATCTTCTGGGCCGCAGCGGCCTTGCCGCCGACTCCGAGTCCGTTGCCCAACACCAGGGCGGTCAACAGCAAACCAGCAATAAGCCTCTTCATCTCTCTCCTCCGGGTTTGTGGTATTTTCGGGCGATATGTTCGGCGAAGTTCTCGTCCCTGCGCCGCGCCTACTCGAAGCGCCGCGCGGAAACGATGTAGACTTCGTCCTTGGGCAGTTCCGGAAAGTCATCCGTGGGCTTGACCACCTTCCAGTTGATTTTCTTGACCACGTCCGAGCCCTCCACCACGTGCCCGAAGACCGCGTAGCCGTAACCTTCGTCGGAATCGTCCTGGTGGTCCAGGTCCGGGCCGTTGTCCGCGGCATTGATGAAGAATTCGTCCGTGGCGGAGTCTTTTTCCGGTGCACGGGCCATGGCCACGCTGTCCTTGACGTTGGAAAGGCCGCCCTTGGCCTCGTTGGGGATGGGCGGCAAGGCGGGTTTTTTGTTCAGACTCCGGTCATACCCGCCGCCCTGCACGACGAATCCTCTGACCACCCGGTGAAAGATGGTTCCATCGTAATGTTTGGCGCCGACGTACTCCAGGAAGTTGGCCACGGTGCGCGGGGCTTTCTCCGGGTACAGCTCAATGAGCAGATCGCCCAAATTGGTCTCGACGAGAACGAACGGATTTTCCATGAATGGTCTCCCGTACCTGCTGGGTGTTCAGTAACAGCGTCGCTGGATGGTCCTCTATGGCGAAATCCTGCGCCAAGCTCCGCAAATGCCCTGGAAGAAATTGGGAACAGTCTTGATTTTCCCGGTTCGGAAGTTCATACTGAAGGTGTCTGGAAAACACAAAGGTTCGGGCATGATCACCGATAATCGTTATCCTGCTGTTCCCAAGTCCCAGGCAGGTTCGGTGTGCACATGATGCGGGGCGGAATTGGGGCTTCATGCATCCGCAAAAAAGCGGTTGCAAATTCTAAGGAGGTGTCTCTTGTCGAACATTAAGAAGGTTTTGTGTGCGGTGGATTTTTCACCTGTCAGCAAAAAGGTGGCGGAGTATGCGCGATCCTTGGCCGAGCCACTGGGCGCGGAGTTGGTCTGCCTCCATGTCGTCCCTTCGGGCACCGTGTATGCCGACTTCGGCATCCCGATCAATTCCATGGAAACCTTCTGCACGACCATGATTGCCGAAGGGGAAAAGACCTTGGCGGAATTCGCGGAACAGCATTTCAGTGGCATGCCGTATCGGGCCAAGGTCACCTGCGGCGACTTTTCCGAGGAAATTCTCAACTGCGCCAAGGAAGAGCAGGCGGACATGATCATTGTCGGCACCCATGGCCGCAAAGGCGTGGATCGACTGCTGTTCGGCTCCGTTGCCGAGAAGGTCCTCCGCCAGGCGCCCTGCCCGGTGGTGGCGGTACGTCCAAGCTAGCAGTCCCTTGAAAAACTCCCAATTGCTGCGTCGCTGCTCCGGCACTTACGTTTGCAAAAGACGTTTTCTCGTATTTCTCCACGAGACTTTCCAGCAAGTGCCGGATTGCTCCTTGCACTTGGGATTTTTGAACGGACTGTGGATCAGGACTTTTGCAACACGCAGTTCGTTCTGGTCGAGTTGAATATTCTGAACGGACCGGATCACCGCGGAGGTGATCCGGTCCGTTTGTTTTGTGTCTGGCTGAGACGCGGTATTGTCGTGCTTGCAGCGGTCCAGCACCAGGGCGGACACAGAGGTCCAATTCCAGGACGGACACGCAGGTCCGCCCCTACCGGGGGGTACCCACGGGGATCAGGTACAATGGTGATTCCCCGGAGGAAAGACCCAATACGCTTGCCACCTCCCGGTCGTTGAACGCGCCGATGACCACGCTGCCAAGGCCCAGGGCCACGGCCTGCAGGGACAGATTCTGGGCGGCGTGGCCGACTTCCATGTCCACATAGCGCGTGGCGCGGTCGCCATAGCGGGCCGCGGTGCGGGCGTGGACCGCGCTGATGGCAAAGGTGACCGGTGCGCTGTGCAGAGGCGACTGATTCAATCCGGCCTGGGCCAGGGCGTGGCGCTGGTCGTCCTGAAGTCTTTCCTGATCCAGGGGGCGAAGGGCATGCTCCCCGGGTGTATAGCGGTACACTCCGGCGGCGATGCCTTCCGCGATGCCGATGACCACGTCGATTTCCAGCGGATAGGTCGCCCCGGCCGAGGGGGCGGTACGCAGACCGCGCCGAGGTTCACTGATGCCCTGGGCAGCCCAGAGCAATTGTCCGATCTCCGCCAGGGTCAGCGGGGTGTCGCTGAAGCTGCGCACGGACCGGCGCTGGGCCAGGGTTTCTTCCAGGGAGACGGAGCTGGAGCGTGATGGTGCGGGCAGCTCGATGGCTTGTTGTGACATCATGGTCTCACCTCCGGGTTGCTGGTCAGCATGGCAGGCAAAACCCCACATGAGCAGGCCAAGAAGGAGAATCACCAGTATCAGGCGATTCCATGGACGTGGCATCGACTTTTGCCCCAGGCTGTTTCCCGTTTTCATGCCAGTTCAACGCCGCTCTTGGCCGAGCCGCCGCCGGGCCGCCATTCCAACTCCACTTCCAGGCTCAGCTTCTCGCCGTCCCGCTTGGTCTCCCGCTCCAGTTTGGTCTCTAGAATCAGGTTTTGGGGGATCTGGACCTGCTGCTCCTGGTCGCCTTGGCGCAGCGTCACCTCCCCGGCCTCGATCTTGTCCGCCAGCTGGCGCAAAAATGCGGCTACATCCGTACGGCTTTTGGGCTCCTCGCTTTTGAACAGGACTTCTTCCATGTCAGCCTCCTTCTGTTTGGTGGTTAACGGTTTCATGGTGAATATTTCGTAAAATTCTAAATAGATAGTGGGGGCAGGCAAAAACGGGATCGAAATCGAAATCGGTATCTTCAAGGTTCCATGAAACGTCTGTCTTTTCGATTTCGATCGCGATTTCGATTTCGATTTCGTCAACTGAACTTCATTTTGTTTTCCCTCATTTTGGCTCGTAGAGGAGGTACTTGCCGCGCATCTCCTTGAACCGTTCCCGGCCGGGAGCAATGGCCTGTTCGATGGCCTCGGCGCTCTCGCCCCGGGCGACCATCAGCCGGATCTGGTCCGTGCCCAAAGCGCGATCAAAGAGACTTTCCCGGATGGCCGGGTTGTCGAAGAGGGTGCGCTCCGGATAGAGTTCCTGGAGGATGGTCATCAAGGTGATCTGGGCACGCATCGGGCGCAGGGCCAGGGGATCGGTGACCACCAGGTGCGCGCCGTGCACGGTTCGGCCGGCGTGGCCGCCATAGCCGGGAACGTAGGAGATGGGCCGGGCGCGCAGGCCGGGGATGTTCCGGGCATTGATGGCCGTTACCAGTTTATGGCGATCCATCCAGGGCGCGGCTAGGCACTCGAAGGGCAGGGTGTAGCCCACGCCGATGTTCAGGCCGCCGCGCGTTTCCCCCAAAACGCCGGTCAGGCTGTAGTGCACGGCGGAGATGGGCCAGGGGATATGCGTGGATGTGGGCACCCAGGGCAGGCCGGTATCCGGGTAGCGCATGGTCCGCCGGTAGTTGGCCATGGGCACGATGGACAGCTTGCAGGGTTTGGCCAGGAATTCCTGGTTGAGCATCCAGGCCAGTTCGCCAGGGGTCATCCCGTAGAGGGCGGCGATGTCATACTGGCCGATGCCGCTGAAAAATCGGCTGGTGTCCAGCACCGGGCCGTCCACGAAATCCGCGCCAATGGGGTTGGGCCGGTCCAGGACGATGAAGGGGATTCCGGCCTCGGCGCAGGCGGCCATCATGTCCGCCATGGCGTAGATGTAGGTATACGAACTGGCCCCGATATCCTGGATGTCGTAGAGTACCGCGTCCAGCCCGGCAAGCATGGCCGGCGTGGGTTTGCGACGGTAGATGCTGTAGACGTTCACGCCGGTCAGGGGCTCCACATCATCGGTTACGGCCTCTCCGGCGTAGAGGTCGCCACGGATGCCATGCTCCGGGGCGAACAGCGCCCCCAGGTGGACTTCCGGGTGCTCATGGAGCAGATCAATGGTCGAGCGCAGCTGGGCATCCACCCCGGTGGGGTTGGTCAGCAGGCCCACGGTGCGGCCTTGGAGCAGCAGGTCGAAAAACGAGATCATCACCTGGCCGCCATCCTTCCCGCGCACCGGAATCAGCCAGTCCCGGTCCAGGAGAACGTCCACGCCGGCAATCACCTGCGGAGCAACCGCGCGGTGCTGGGCCGGGGGCGCGGGCATGGCCGGAGCCGGAGCATGAGCCGGAGCAAACCGCGGCACTGCCTGCGGCTTGCGCACGGAACACCCGGCCAGGAGCACCCCGATCAGGATGAGGGAAAGGGTCGCGGTGACGAGAAGGGAGATGTTTTTCATGTGAAGCCGGGAAGGGTTATGTGTTTGTTCGGGTGCAGCCATTGGGCACAGCTCGATGATTTGTTTTGTCGCGAATGCGGATACTCCGCACCCGCAAGTGACGAAACGGGGCAAATGCATGGCATGCATGCACAGTGAGGACAATCTTATGGTGGGATCAGGCATTATTCAAGGCAAAATCGTGGACATTCTTTCCCGGCGGATTTTTTTCGGCCGGGTGGAAATTGCGGAAGGCCGAATATCCCGGATCGTGGAGATGGACCACACCGTTGCCGTTCCGGAGGGTAGTCGGGATGCCGATGCGGGCGGGCGGTTCATCCTGCCCGGGCTGATTGACAGCCATGTGCACATCGAGAGTTCGCTGCTCATCCCCAGCGAGTTTGCCCGGGCAGCTGTGGTCCACGGGACCGTGGGCAGCGTGTCCGATCCCCATGAGCTGGCCAATGTCCTGGGCATCGAGGGGGTGCGGTTCATGGTGGCCAACGGGAACACCTCGCCCTTCAAGTTCGCCTTTGGCGCGCCATCCTGCGTTCCGGCCACGGATTTCGAGACTTCCGGGGCCGTGCTGGACGCGGCGGACGTGGACACCCTGCTGGCCATGCCCGAGATCAAATATCTTTCGGAGATGATGAATTTTCCCGGAGTGCTGGCCCAGGACGAGAACGTGATGCGCAAGCTGGCCGCGGCCAGGCGGCACGGCAAGCCCGTGGACGGCCACGCCCCGGGTCTGCGCGGCGAGGATGTCCGGCGCTATGCCATGGCCGGGATCTCCACGGACCACGAGTGCTTCAGCCTGGAGGAGGCCCTGGAAAAGGTGGGCTACGGGATGAAGATCCTGATCCGCGAGGGCAGCGCGGCCCGCAATTTTGATGCGTTGCTGCCGCTCATGCGCCATCATCCGGACATGGTCATGTTCTGTTCGGACGACCTGCACCCGGACAATCTGCTGGAAGGGCACATTGACCGCCTAGTGCGCCGGGCCCTGGCCCAGGGGTACGATCTGTTCGACGTGCTCCGGGCCGCGACCCTGAACCCGATCCGCCATTACGGGCTGAATGCCGGGCTGCTCCAGGAGGGCGATCCGGCGGACCTGATCGTCGTGGACGATCTGGAACGCTTCACGATCCTGGAAACGTATATCGACGGCCGCCTTGTGGCTCGAAACGGGCAAAGCCTGCTGGAGCCGGTGGCCGAGGAGCCGGTGAATGTTTTCCGGGCCCGGCCGGTTTCCGTGCAGGACCTGGGCATCCCGGCCCGGTCGGAAACCATCCGGGTGATCCGGGCCCTGGACGGCCAGCTGGTTACTGAGGCGACCACGGCCCGGGTTCGGACCGAGGGCGGGATGGCCGTCAGCGACCCGGATCGGGACATCCTGAAAATCATGGTCCTGCAGCGCTACCATCCGGCTCCGCCGGCCCTGGCCTTCATCCAGGGCTTTGGCCTGCGGGCCGGGGCCCTGGCCTCGACCATTGCCCATGACAGCCACAACATCATCGCCGTGGGCGCGTGCGACGCGGACATGGTCCGGGCCGTGAACCTCCTGGTGGAGCATCGGGGCGGAATCAGCGTGGCCCAGGGTGGAGTGGCCGACGTGTTGCCCCTGCCCTTCGGCGGCTTAATGAGTGGGGACGGGGTCGAGACCGTGGCCGCGGCCTACCAGCGCCTGGACAACGCGGCCAAACGCCTGGGATCCCCGCTGGCCGCACCGTTCATGACCCTGGCCTTCATGGCCCTGCTGGTTATTCCGGCCCTGAAACTCAGCGACAAGGGCTTGTTTGACGGCACGACGTTTTCGTTCGTGCCGCTATTCGTCGAGCCGTGACAGGTGTGGCGGCGGGGCAAAGCAGTGGCGGTTAGTCCTGTGCTCGAACCTGGCCCCGGTCCGCTCGTGGCAGGGCGGATGTAACCGCGACCCGTACCGCGCAAGGGCCCTTCTTGTTGCTGCTCTCCAGGAAGGAGACCCGGTCACCCACGGACAGCCTGTTGATCTCCATGTCCATCAGATCGCCGTAATGAAAAAACAGGTCGTCCTCCCCGGCATCCGGACGGATGAAGCCGTACCCGCCCTGGATGGAAACCACGGTGCCGGTGCGAAGATCCTCTGAGTCCGACTTGACGGAATCCTGGGGACGGTACTTTTCCTTCACGAACAGATCGCGAACGATCTGGTCATCATGGCGTCCGGGGTCGTCGATGACCTCGTTGAGCAGGATCGGGTAGGTGGCGTTGTCCAGCAGGGCCTGGGAAGTCTTGGTCATCCGCTGGTTCCCGTACTGGTCCACATAGTCGAAGTCGCACCCCAGGACCATCACCCGCGCGCCGATGGTGTTCAACTTCCGGGTCAGGGGCAGGTAGTCCCCATCCGAGGCAATGAGCACGATCACGTCGTACTTCTTGAAGATGGCCAGTTCAAAGGCCTCCAGGGCCAGCCAGACGTCAATGCCCTTTTCCCCCTCCGGGGACATGGGCAGGTAATGGGTGATCACCCCCTCCTTCATCAGGATGTCGTCGAAGATCCGCTCCTTGAGCAGCAGGTCCCGGGCCTGGGCGTCATAGGCCGGCAACCGGCCCCGGAAATAGTGCATGTCCACGATCTTGCAGTTCTTGACCGGCTGTTCCTCCCGGGCCGCGACCTCGTGGATGATGAACTGATGGAGCCCGGTAATGCTGATCCGGGATTGGCGGGAATGGTCGTAGAGGTAGTAGTTGCTGACGTGAAAAAAGAAATTGCCGTCATAAAAAATGCCGATCTTGGTCAGATTCGTATTGGTAATCATGGAGTTCCTGTTAAAGGTTGGGATGACAGGCGGTTTCCTGGGTGGCGGTTCCTTGCGGAGCAGGTCCGTGGCGTTGGTCGATGCCCCAAGCTGATACGTGGATCACCGAGTCCTGAACCACTTCGTGCATGTTCTCAAGTATAGGGAAGGGGTGAACAGCAAGCAAGGGCAAGTGGACGCTTGTCAATGACAAATGAAAGTGACCAAGATAGGTAGCACACGAATTGACCGATTTGCTCCCCTGGCTCTAATGAAAATTTAACTTTGCCCGATAAAGATTATACCGCTTGTGAGGATAGGGTTCTACTGGTTTGCAACCCGAGTGCCATGGCAAGTTTTTTTTCATATATTTTCTTCTTGACATTTTTTTTCGACAACGCCTATTGTTGACCCAACTGAATGACGACGTCTGCCAAGGGCAAACCATCTGAAAAGGTGGGACGCAAAGCCGATGGCCTACGTTTCTCCTGTTGGATCGTTGACGGGAGAAATACGGTGGCAGGGCTACCGGACATCAAGGGCATAAGCCCAGGAAACTTCCTGGCCCAATGCAAAATTGACAGGGATTCTCTCAGTGACGCTATCCAGGGTCACTGCGGCCTTTCAGGAAAACCCGTTCAGGCACACCATCCTGAACCCTGAAACCTGCCTCCACGCTTCCTCCCCCTGTCATCCGCCCTCTGACGAGCCTGCGCCAAAACGGACAATCATTCAGTGTTGGTAACTCGTTGTGGCGGCGTTCTGTTCATTGTTGGAACGAAATCAGGCAAAATCTTCACTACATTTCAAGGAGGGCGTTATGTCCATGTCGATGCCGAGGAAAGGGGAGAAAGGCTTTACGTTGATCGAATTGTTGATCGTCGTGGCGATTATCGGGATTCTGGCGGCAATCGCGATTCCGCAGTTTGGGAAGTATCGGGCGAATGCGGCGGTTTCTGCAATTGAAGCTGACTTGAGAACATGCTTTAGTGAAAAGGCTGCTGAGTGGACTGTCGGTGATCTCAATGCAACCGAAACGGTTAATTGTGGTGGACAAGTACCTGAATGTACTGTTACTTTTGATACTCAAGGGGAAATGACTGTCGATTGTGATGGGCCTTTCACAGTTGGAAACATTAGTGTGGATTGTACTGGTACAAATGCAACAAGCATTAACTGCGAAGTCAGCTAATTAGCAATAATATTTCGTTAAAATAGCTACCTGGCATTTGCCAGGTAGCTATTTTTTTGGTGCGCTTGCCCGGCAGGGCGCATCCACTTGGAGGTGAAAGTCCTCTACGGACCCGACAGGGGAGAGCTGTTAGCCGGACGGCAAGGGTGTCCATCGCAAGATGCGAATCTGGGTGTAACCTCAGGGAAAGCGCCAGCCCCGCCAACATCCTGCGCCCGTAAGGTACATGCCTCAGATCAGGTGTCATGCCTTGGTCTTGCTCAAGCCCATTCCTGCTGGACCAGTGCATCGGCTGGTTTCCTCCCGGATATCTATCTCTTTGGGTTGCTAATCGATTTATAATCCGATGATCTTCCGTGCCCACCAGGAACTGGCGTTCCATCGCAAATTTTTCCTTACCCTCTGGATAGCTGATTTCCCCCCCCCTTTGCGTTCTCCTGGCGATTTTCACCGGTATCCGTGTTTTCGACCAAAACCTGCTGTGGTCATCGGTCAGTTACGGAAAAGCCATTGCGATTCGCGTTTTTTTCGTGAACACCATTGAGCCGGCATGATCTCTGTCGATCCGGTTTGCCTGTACCCCTGGAATTTCCTGGTCAACTTGACAAGCCACACCTCATTCCTTCCCGAATGGTAAGAAAATGGGAATTGCTCAGGTCAAATATTTTTGTATCTATTCAGCAAATCCGCCAAAAAGATCTGGATACCGGCGTTCGCCGGCATGACTGATGTAGATGCAGCTTGCCTCGATAAGTCATTCCGGCGAAAGCTGGAATCCAGTGCAGGTGAATGACCATCCGCCGGATGAACTGAATAGTTCAGGAAATATTTCTTCAGGAGGCGATCATGCAGGCGACTTTGACCAGCAAAGGGCAGGTCACGCTCCCCAAGGCCTTGCGGGAAAAACTCAGCCTTTCGGAGGGAGATCGTGTGGAATTTATCGTTGACGACGAGCACGGGGCGCGGCTTGTGGTCAAGCACGTCCCGATATCCAGGTTGAAGGGGATGCTCCCTGGCCCCCGCCAACCCGTGTCCCTTGCAGAGATGGACCGGGCCGTTCAAGAGGGAGGCTCCGACAGATGATCGGTTTGGACACGTACGTCCTGGTCCGCTATCTGACGCAGGACGATCCGGAACAGTCCGTGCGGGCCAACCGGTTCATCGATGCGCACTGCACAAAAGACATGCCTGGGTTGGTAACAGCGATCGTGCTGTGTGAACTGATCTGGGTGTTACGTGGGGCATACGGCTACGAAAAGAGCCTGGTGGTCAAGGTCTTGGAGCAGATCCTGACGACCAGCGAGCTGCAGGTCGAAAACGAGCAGGTTGTCAGATCCGCGCTGTCGGCCTTTCGCAGAGGTTCCGCTGATTTTGCGGATTACATCCTCATCCGCCTTCATCGCCGGGCAGGCTGCGAGGCGACCTTTTCCTTCGATGAAAAGCTGGCCAGGCACGATTTTGTCCGCATTCCTTGAGCGGTGTTCATGGGAGCATTAGGAGTTTATCCTCTTTCCAGAGTTTTTTGCCACAGACGAGAAAGGCAGACAAAGAAGGACTTTTCTCCAGCCGACTTGGCTGGAGAAAAACACTTCGCGCCGCAGGCGCAGGCAGCTGTTTCAGCCCATTGTTTTGTTAATGGGCTGAAACGTTCTTTCGTCTGCCTTGTTCGTCCTGCATGGTCTAGCGAAGCGGGTGGCTAAAAAATTCCTGTATTTCAAATGCTAGTGGGTCAACGACCCTGCGGGGACAAACACCTAATGCTCCCGTGTTCATCGTCACACTGATGAAGCCACGCTGATGTCGAGTACGTATTGGCCACCATCCTGTTGGCCATCGTGGTGGATTTGGGCTGGTATAGGGTTTTCTTGGGCATCGAATGGGAGTGTGACTTGCGATCGCAATCGGTATCGATAATGAAATGGCTTTTTGTATGGCAGCAATTTCGATTGTGCGTTGGCACAATGCGCGGTGTTGAATGCAAATCAGAATGAGAACCAGAAAGATTCCCGGCACATCTTTACAATCGAGCGTTATCTAGCTAGTACTAGCTAATATTGAGTCAAGGAGAATCAGGATGCTCGTCGTGAATATGTTCGAGGCCAAGACGACGCTTTCAAAACTGGTGGAAGCCATCGAGAGCGGCAGGGAAACCGAGGTGGTCATTGCCCGTCACGGCACCCCGGTGGCCAGGCTGGCCCCGATTCCCAGGCAGCCCATCGCCAACAGAATTGGAATAGCCAAAGGTGAGTTCGCGGTGCCGGATGATATTGACGCTGACAACGACCGGATTGCCGCCCTGTTTCAGGAACGTAAAGCGTGAGACTGCTTCTGGACACCCATGTAGCCTTGTGGGCGGTCGTGGACAGCCCGATGCTCTCCGCTCTGGCCCGCGAACTGATCCTGACCCCGGCCAACGAGGTGTTCATCAGTGCTGCCACAATCTGGGAGATCTCCATAAAGTTTGCTCTTGGACGGGGGAGCATGCCCATTTCGGGCGCAAAGGCCGCGGACTGCTTTGCCAGAGCAGGGTATTTCAGGTTGCCCATGACCTGGGAACATGCCTTGGCGGTCGAATCCCTGCCTTTGCACCACGCCGACCCTTTTGACCGCATGCTTGTGGCCCAATCCCTCCGTGAGCCGATGCGGCTGCTGACTCATGATCGTATTGTCGCTAAATATGCCGATACAATCATCCTGGTTTGATTTTTGCCGATTTTTCGACCTATCGCTCAAAGGCAGCGAAACGAGTCTCCGCTTGCTGCATGGTTTTGAGGTCCATTCCACATCCAACGTCGAGTAACCTGAAATTTCAGGAGTTGAAATGACCGACGGCCCTGCGACCGAAATACCCTCCGAACCTGTCCCGCACCCTTCCCCGCGCACCCTGCTGCTCCTCACGATTTTGGCCGCAATCCTGACCTTTGCCGTGTGCCTGAACCTGCGGCTGCTGGAAGCTCCGGCCTGGAACCATGCCTCGCTGCAGGTTCATGGAGAGCCGCTGATGGCCACCCATGACGCCTACTATTTTCTCGCCGGGGCCCAGGAGACGGGGCGGCCGCATCCGGAGCACGAGGCCTTTTTCGGAGTGACCCGCTTGTTCCAGGTGGTGACCGGATTGTCCTTGAATCAGCTGGGATTCTGGGCCCCGGTCTTTCTGGCCCCGCTGGTGGTTTTCCCGCTGGCCCTGCTGGCCTGGCGGGAGCGGATGCCCGAGGCTGTTCTGCCCATGGGCATCCTGGCCGGGGGAACCCTGGGCTTTTTTGTCCGGACCCGGCTGGGCTATTACGACCATGACATGCTCAGCTTATTCCTGCCGGTGTTGCTGGCAACGGGTCTGGTTATTCTCCTGGACAACTGGCTCAGGCCGGGTGGCCCGGCACGAGACTCTGATCCAGGCAAGATGCTTGCTCCTGGATTGATCCTGACGGCATGTCTGGCCCTGGGGGGGGTGGGCTTCGGCTATCTGAGTTTTTATGCATCGGGCCGGCCGTTCCTGACCGCCATGCTGGCTGTGGCCGCCTTTGTCGGGTTGGTGCTGGCCCGGTCAGGTGGAGAACGCGGCCTGGTCCTGACCGGAATTGGAGCGATCTACCTGCTGGCGGTGAACTGGTGGGGGGGGGTGGCCCTGCTGGGTCTTCTCGCGCTGGCACTTGGACCGTTCTCCGCCTGGCTGCGCCTGCCCAGGGCTGTCTGGGGCCTGGCCGGGATCACCCTGCTCGGGGTGCTGGTTGGGGGGGATCTGGGCGGTTTGGTTGCGGATGTGCTGCGTCAGCTCGGGAAATACGCCGGTTTTGCTCCGGAGGGCGCCCAGGCGGGCCAGGAGTTGATCTGGCCGTCGGTGATGCAGAGCGTGCGCGAGGCCCGGCTGCTCTCTCCGTTTTTCATGGCCGAGCGCTCCGGGGTGACCTGGTGGCTGTTTGCCGTCGGCGTGGTGGGTTACGGCTATCTGTGTTGGCGACGACCGCTGTATCTGATTTTTCTGCCTTTCCTGGCCTTGTCCCTCGGCGCGATCAAGCTGGGGGCGCGGTTTACCATGTACGGCGGCGTGCTGGCCGGCCTGGGTCTGGGCCTGGGGCTGACCATGCTGCTGGACCGTCTGGGGCTGCGTCGACGGGTGGGTGCCGTGATCGTGACAATGGTGGGGCTTGTGGCCGGACTGCTGCTCTGGGTCCAGGTGGAGTCGTTCCAGCCCCGGCCGATTTTCTCCACGTCCTATGCCATGGCGTTGCAGGAACTGCGCGAACTGACCCCGCCGGACGCGCGGATCTGGACATGGTGGGACTATGGCTACGCCACCCAATACTACGCCCAGCGGGCCAGTTTCGGAGACGGTGCCTTGAACTCGGAAACCTATCTGTATGCCATGGCCCTGGTCCATGCCACGCACTCCTCGCAGCAGGCCGCGCAGATGATCAAGCTGGTCACGGCCGGTCAGGTAAAACAATGGGCTGCATCGGAACGGCCCCTTCCTGATCCGGACCAAATTCCCTGGCCTCTTTATCTGCAGTCGCCGCTGCGGGATTTTCGAAATCTTGGCCCGGACGAGGTGCATGACATTGTCGGAGCCCTGGCGATGGAGCGCGTGGCGTGGCCGGTGAAATTGCCGGACCAGTATTTTCTCGTTGCCTGGGACAATCTCGGGCTGTCCCCATGGATTACGACATTCGGCAATTGGGATTTGCGCGAAGGCCAGGGACAAGGCGGGCGGATGCAGCGCATGGCCGGAGAAATTTCCGTGGATGTGGAAAACGGCACACTCCAATGGGGAGAGCAGAACGCGGTCCAACTGGACGGCATTCTGCATGTCGCTCCGGAGCCGCTACCGGAGCGGACGTATGCGTCCCAAAGCGGCTGGTACGGGGTGTACAACGACTTTCTGGGCCAGTTCCTGCTCATGGATCACAGACTCTTCCACTCCATGCTGGTCCGCATGCTGCTGGCGGATCCAACGGAATTCGCGGCGGATTTTGAGCTGGTCCTGGATAACTATCCATGGGTTCGGGTTTATCGGGTTCGCTGAGCCGGAGGGGCGGCCATGAGGCGCTTGAGGGCTGTTGTCGCTGATCGCCGCAGCAGTTCAGCGTCGGCAAGTGCCGAGCCGGTCATGGAGAGCATCTCCGGCTGCCTGCGCAAGACCAGGGTACCCATGATGCCACCCTGATCATCAGGCAGGGGGATGCGCAAAAGCATGACGTTGTCGGTGCTGGGGAGCGTCGGAGCTTTACCGCAACATACTGTATCATCTGTCATTTCCAGGCAGCCCGCAAAGCCAAATACCTGGAGCGCCGCACCAGTCTGTCGGTACAGGGTCTCCAGATCCTGGGCGTTTTCCATTTTTGCCAGTACAGTTATCAGTTCCGGACTTTGGCCTGGAGCCAGGTCGCCGGCACGGCGCAGAAGCGTTTCGTTCCAGCCGGGAATGCAGCGTAGCCGCAAGGTTTCCATGTATCCCAGCCGGCCGGCAAACAGAAATGCCCCGGCTCCGATCAGGACCAGAAGCAGACCGCTGCGCTCGTCCCGGAGATTGACCAGCACAATGGCCAGGACGCACAGCGTCGCGGTCAGGCCGTAGAGCAGCAGCACGGCCCTGCGCGTGTCCAGACCCAGGCGCAGCAAGCGATGATGGATATGGTCGCTGTCCGGCTGGAAAATGCCCCGTCCCTGGGCGAAGCGACGCGCCGCGGCCAGCAGAGTGTCCAGGAGCGGCAGACCCATGGCCAGGACCGGGATGAGGATCGCCGCGCCCACATGGGTCTTGACCGAGGTGATCAGCCCGAATCCGGCAATGGCGTAGCCCAGGAAATAGGTGCCGGCATCCCCCAGGAAGATTGTGGCCGGGTGGAAATTGGAGCGCAGAAAACCCAGCACCGCTCCGGCCAGAGCCGCGAAAAACAGGGCCGTGAGATAATCCTCCCGCAAAAGGGCCAGCACGATCATCACCAGGGCCGCAAAGAAAACGATCCCCCCAGCCAGCCCGTCCAGGCCGTCCATCAGGTTCAGGGCGTTCATGAACAGCAGGAACCAGAACACGGTCAAAAGATACGACGTAACCGGATCAAAGAAGACAACCACGCCGAACAGGGCGAACTTGTCCAGGGCGATGCCCCCGGCAAAGGCCGCCGAAGCGGCCAGGATCTGGATCGGGAGCTTTTTCCAGGCATTCAGCCGGAAAAGGTCATCATAGAGCCCCAGCCCCAGGGCCATCAGGGCTCCGGCCAGCAGCCCGAGCAGGGAGCGGTCCGGGACAATCAACCGGGACACATCCGTGCCCCAAAGCCAGGCGATGGTCAGCGCGAACCCCGCGGCGGCAAAGATGGCCAATCCGCCCGTCCGGGGAATGACCCCGTCATGCACCCGGCGACCGCCTGGATGATCCACCGCCCCGACGGCCCGCCCGAACCGGCCGGCCAGCGGAGTCAGGACCAGCCCCAGGAGCAGGGCAAGGAGGAAGGTGGCCAGGATGGTGGTCATGGGGGGGGAGGGTCAGCTATCCGGTTGGGTCAAAAACAGATCATAGTCCGCGGGGGACACGGCCATGGTCGATACCCCGGGGTAGGCGTTGGTGAAGGTTTTGGGGAAGGAGGCCTTGCGGCCAGGATTCCACTTGAATTCAACAGCCAAAAGCCTATCCGCCCTCTCTTCGATGTAGTCGATTTCCTGCTGCTGAGTGGTACGCCAGAAATATCCAGAGACATCGACTCCCTTGTTGCAAAGCAGTTTTCGCCGTTCCGAAACCATATAGTTTTCCCACAACGCACCGGCGTCGGTGCGGCTCGTCAAGGGCAGAAAATTTCCAATCAGCGCATTACGAATGCCATTGTCCAGAAAATAGATTTTCTTGCCTTTCTTGATCTCATTGCGGACATTTCGGCTAAAGGCCGGGAGCCTGAACAGGACAAAAGCCTTTTCCAGCAGATCGACATACCGTTCGACGGTGTGGCCGTCCGCTCCGGTCAGTTGCCCGATTTCGTGGAAAGCGACCTCAGAACCGAGTTGCAACGCCAAAGCCTTGACGATTTTTTCCAACAGGACCGGTTTTTTGAGACCCTCCATCATCAGCAGATCTTTGTACAGGTAGCTTCCAGCCAGCAGCTTGATCAATTCCTGGGCCTGATCCGGGTTGGTGACGACTTCGGGGTAGGACCCGAAAATAAGGCGATGTTCCAAGTAGCGCCGTTCTTCGAGCAAACCGTGGTTCTGCGCCAGCTCAGCAAACGAAAGTGGGAAAAGCGTGAATTCGTATTTCCGACCGGTCAGTGGTTCATTGATGCTGGAATGCAGTTCCAGTGAGGATGAGCCGGTTGCAATGACCTGAGTTTCGGGAATCTGGTCCGTAATCAGCTTCAGGGTCAGACCGATGTTAGGAACACGCTGGGCCTCGTCGACGCAAAAGATTTCATGCCGGCCGATAATGGTGCGCAGCCTGGTGGACGTCGGACTGTCCAACAGTTCGCGCACATCCGGCTCGTCGGCATTGAGGAGCAGAAACGACTTGCCAGAATTCTCAAGCACCTTCTTGATCAGAGTCGTTTTGCCGGACTGCCTGGGACCAAGCACGATGATGGCTTTGCCCAGAAACAAGCGCTTCTGGATGCGTTCTTCCATTTCTCGGAATATAAAATGCTTCGATTTCATTCGAATGAGATTATGTTTTTTTTGGAATAAAGGTAAGAAAGGTGGTGGCCTGTACCGGAAACCTGGCTGCGATCAGAAAGAAAATTTACACTGAAGTGTACCGCCATGCCGGACTGCCTTGAGCTGAACTTTCAGTCCGCTGAGATAAAACCTACAGCTTACAGCTAGCCTGGATTTCCACGTTAGTTTTTTGAGTTAACACCACGGAGCGTTTCAGCCCAGATTGAGGCGGAATAATTTATTTCCAAGCCACGGTACCGGAGTCTCAACCTGGTCGCACCCGGCGGCGATCAGGTACGGATTGTGTGCTCTCTTTTGCAGCCGTACCGAGATCAATTTTTCGGCAATCGTCACATATCCGGTGGCATTGATGAAGTCTTGAAACAGGTGTTTGGATTTGGCAGTCTCATAACCTTTGGCCACTTGAGCGGCCAACAATCGATAGAGGCTGCTGACCATGACCCTAAGGCAAAAGACGCGCAAGGGGAAGGCGCAGCACTGTCTTGGCGAGAGACGTCGCCGGTTGAGAAAAAAATCAAAAAGCATGGATGATCAAGGTTCACCATCTTTGGGCGGTTGCGCTAATCTCCCTTGCAACCTTGGTCCGGGAACCGAAAACAGCGGGCCGAAGGCGGGCGATCTTCCGCATAGTTGCCGATTTTGCGGTGCTACCGGAGTGATGGCGATGGTCAGCGCGAAGCCAACAGCGGCAAAGATGGCCAACCTCCCGGTGCTGGGAATCACCCCGTCATGCACCCGGCGTCCTTACGGCCGATCCACCGCCCCGACGGCCCGCCCGAACCGGCCGGCCAGCGGAGTCAGGACCAGCCCCAGGAGCAGGGCAAGGAGGAAGGTGGCCAGGATGGTGGTCATGGGAGTGGCGGCTAATCAGCTGGTATTTCAGGTAAAAAATCTTCAATCTTGCGCAGGACCATCAGGCTTTCTTCAATCTCCCCGACAAGCAGGGCGATATCCGCTCGGATCACCTTTCGACCCCCTTGCGTTCCAGGATGTTTTTGAAATGAGGATCGATCACGTCCAGATGGACGAGATCCAGAGGGAAACCGGTCAATTCCTCGGCATCCGCGCAGAGTCGCATGAAGGATACGGCATCGATCCCCTCCACGGCCAGATCAATGTCTGAAACCGCGGTGAACTGCTCCGGATGCAGCACCGAGCCCCACTGGATGATCCGTCGGGGGCGATAGCGCTCGTGAATCATCTGGACAATGCGGTCCGCATCCGCCTTGGCCCTCTCCCAGAGAGCATGTCGAGTCCGGGCGATCCGGGCCTGCTTTTGATCCAGAAAACGCCGCGCCGCAGCGTAGTCAAATGTGTCTTCGGATGCGTGGTGAGGGGTATCTGAGGGCATATGGTTGTGTCGTCGTCGCTCGAACTCAGATTGCAAGGGGACCAACAGGAAGGTGGCCGGAACTTCCAGGTCCTGAGGCAACACATGCATTTTTAACACCAAAAATATCAGGCCCGGCCAGTCCGAATGGTTCAGGTTCCAGGCAGAGCGAACCGGTAAAACGGAACCACGTCGATGTGCAACCCCTCCTGCACCCATGCATCGGCTTCATCTGACGTGACAATGGTTCCTTTCTCAAGGTTGAATTGCCGGCAGGCCGCTGCCAACCCCTTGAGCTCACGGAGCTTCGTATCCTTGTCGCCCATGTCGTGGCAGACCTGAACAGCATCGACAACATGTCCTCTGTCGACACACAGAAAGTCGCATTCATTGGCCTGGTCACGAAAGTAAAAAAGTTCCCTGCCGGATCGCTTCAATTCAAGGAATACCGCATTCTCCAATGCCTTGCCCCTGTCCTCCGAAAACTTGTATTCCACGGCATTGCAAAGGCCCGTGTCAATGGCATAGACTTTCTTCTCGCCGAGTTCGCGTGCGACAAGGGATCTGTCATACCGATACAAGGTCTGCGCAAGATACGTGCTTTCCGCGTGCTCGAGAAAATCATACAAGGTATTCTTGCCAATCTTGATGTGGGCCGACTTGAGTTCGTTGAAAATCTTGTGAATGGAAAGCTGCTTCGTGGTGGAGGAGAGCAGCCTTTTCAGAAAATACTTCAGAGCAGTCACATTTTGGACCTTGTACCTTTCCACTATGTCCCGGTACAGGAGAACATGGAAGTATTCCTGCAGGGTTTGGGTATGGTATCCGTGATCAAGAAACAGCAGCTCCGGAAAACCACCCTGTTTGAGGTAGGCAACCTGGGCATTCCTGACGGCGGCCAAGTGACTGGTGGAATACATGTCCACCGTGATATCCCGGAAACGCAAATACTCCGCAAACGACAGAGGAAAAACTTCCATGCCCAAAGTCCGTCCACGCAGACCAGTGGCGATCTCCGAGCCGAGCAGTCTGGAATTTGAGCCAGTAAGGATGATGTTGCGGGTGATCGTATCGTAAATTCTGCGCACAAAACGTTCCCAGCCGTCCACGTTCTGGATTTCATCGAAAAAGAAGTGGCAATCTGCCAGTGGTTGGTGCGGATACAATTCCTGGTAGGCCTGAATGATCAGATCCAGTTCGTCTGTGGCCAGATCCAGACGTTCGTCCTCAAAGTTGAGGAAGAGGATGGAAGTCTTGTCCTTTTGATCGGCAAGCCTGTTGACGGCGTCCAGCAAGATGGACGTCTTCCCGCACCGCCGCACCCCCATCACGGTGATAATTTTCCCCAAGTCCAAGGGTAGCACCAGATCCCTGGGCTTGACGTCGAACCTGGGCTGCAGGTGAAAGGTTCGGAATATCTGTTTGAAGATTTCTTTCTTTTTCATAAAGAAATTTTTGCTTAAAATTTTCTTTATGTCAAGACGGGTTTTCGCGGAAAAGGCAGGGGGCCGGAACAAATCCTGGGTAGCAGCTTTCAAGTCAGCCTTGAGCAAAGCGAGGGATTCAAATATCTTCTGTTTGGGTTACAGGCGAAGCCAGCCTTAGATGAACAAGGAACAAAGGTAGTCCCGGGCTTCACGGATATCGATGCCTTGCTCCTGCTTTTCCCGTTTCAAGTGCAGCACGAGCTGTATCCCGGGGATGGCGTATTTCCTGTAAAAATTGACGAGATTTCGGGCTGGTTTCGCGTCAGAGCGCTTCACTTCGATCATCAATTCCGGCGTCTTGTCCCTGACCAGGCAGAAGTCCACCTCCGCGCCATCCTTGGTGCGCAGGTAATGCAACGCCCAGGGCTGACCAAGAATGTCAACCAACCCATGAACATGCTTCAAGAGGCAAACCGCGGCCATGTTTTCAAACCGGGTTCCTTCATCCCCCTGGACGAGCCCGGTATCGTAGAAATAGATTTTGGGCTCCTTGAGAATGGACCGGGCAATGTTGTTGGAAAACGGCGTCACGCGAAAGACGATGTACAGAGATTCCAGAATGTGGATGTATTTTTTGACGGTGTTCGGCGAAATCTGGACATCTTCAGCTATGGAGGAGTAGGAAATCGGCGATCCTGTCCTGGAACGCAAGAGGTCCAGGACAAGCTGTATGGCCTTGAAGTCGTGAATTTTTTCAAAATCCAGAATATCGGTCCGGATCAGGCCATCAATATACTGCATTCTCCAGCGGTCGGCATCGGCCCCGTCCGAGGCCAGGTACGGCTCAGGAAAGCCCCCCTGCAGGAGCATTTTGGGGAAATCCAATGGGGCGTCAACCCTGGTCAGCTCCGCTGGGGTAAAGGGCATCATCCGATGCCTGAAAAATCTTCCGGCCAGGGAGTCGCCGGCCTGGCGCAAGGCTTCGAGCCTGGCACTGCCGGTGACCAGGATCATCATCTGTTCGGGTTTTGTGTCGTAGACGCCTTTGAGATAATTTTTCCAGCCCTTCATCTTGTGCAGTTCATCCAGGATCAACAGCCTGGTCTTGCCCAGCCATGCCTCATTCCGGATGATTTCCCTGTCCCCCGCGCTGTCGTAGTTCAGGTACACGCTGTCCGGAACATCCCCGGCAATGCGCTTTGCCAACCATGTCTTGCCCACCTGTCGCGGACCAGTCAAAAAGACCATCTTTTTCTTCAGGTCGCTGACAATATGTTTTTCATACAAACGGTTCATGGCAGTGCGCCCTCAAACTCGACTTTTCTGCATGACTTTGCGAAAAAGTCAAGGCGAAACCGCAATGTGGTGCGGAATAGTCGGTGGCTGAGCCAAAAAAATGTTCTCCTCGCGATGAAGACTGTCCTAATTGGGCTTTGCCAGCAACCCAAGAATATGAACCGGACCACAAAGACACGAAGGGCACAAAGAAAGAATGTCTTGATTCTTACCTTCGTGATCTTTGTGACTTCGTGGTTCAAAAATTTCTTTCGACACATCCCAGGCCCTTTTCCCACTCCTTGTACATGGCTTTTCCCACAGAGGCGAAACCAGGGAGGTGCGTGATCCCGTATTGGAGTTCATTCAGGGCCTGCCTGGTCCCCAGTGCGACCTCTTCCAGTATCCTGGTTGCCTGCTTGGACTGGAGTCCGCACTGATCCGCGGCAAAGGTGAGCAATCTTTTTCGGTCCGGCCACTTTTTTGAGCCGGCCAGGGTCATGGCCAGGGCATCATGGGGGAGGTAAGCCGTGGTGGTCACGACGTCAAAGGTGGGGGCAAGTCTTCCTCGTCTTGCCTTTGGGCTGTCGTAGATGAGGCAAAAATTCTTCCGATGGGCGTCCCCGTTGCGCAGGACGACGCTGACGGCAATCATTTTGAAAAGGCCGGCAAGGCAATCTCCAAGATAGTCCTGATGGCAATAGTTCCTGAGGACCTTGGCAAACTGCTCGTAACTCCCATGGTACTTCTTCGCGCTGGGCAGGCCGGCCAGAACGCAAAAATCCTCAAACCCCAGGTATCTGTTGTTTTCCGTGAGATCGAACCGCTCCACTACAAGGAATTTTCCGTTTTCAGAGACCTCCCAGTCTGGAGTCGCCAGGCCCGCATTTTGCGCCGCCAGCAAGCAAAAATGCTCGTTATAGGCCAAATGCGGATACGTGGCGTCCCAGGTCTTGACCAGATGGGTTGTCCCTCGCACCGCAAGCATGTGGTCCGGACTCATTTTCGTATGCCAGGCGTCTCGAACCAAAACCTTGGGCTGCACTCCGGATACGCCGGAAGAAGCAGCATACATGTTCAGGAGTTCCTGGAACAGATCTTCGGCTCCGTCGAAGGTCAGGATATCCTGAACACTGTAATCAGGAATGGTTTTGCCGCTGGTCTGCGTAGCGCTCTGGTATTCCAAGCGGCCCACCTGGGACGGCCCAGTGGCTTCCAAAAGCCTGAGGTCGTCACAATCCGGAATGGCCTTCACGAGGTAATTGCGCAGAAACCCCTCGGGCAGGTTCATGTCAAATATCGGGTGCAGCCAGCCGGGGGCGGAAGTATAGCTTTGCAGACGAACAGGCATGGTCAGGGAGACAGACTGCTCCTGGAGCACTTCAGGAAAATAGGTGAAGACATAGTGCGGTTTTCCGGATGTTTTTTCCAGGGCTCCAGCCTGAAGGCCGTCAGCGTAAACGCGGATCACGAATCCTGCTCCGCAAGCAGGTCATCCAGAGTCGGCGCCTCGCCGATTTCCCGGATTTCCAATGTTCGGGAAAACAAGGCCAGGATATTGAGAACCTTCTGTAGGCCAGGATCTCCACCTGTACCCCGTTCCAGATTGCAAACAAAGGCGCGCGAGACCCCAGCCCTCCTGCCTGCCTCGGCCTGATCCCACCCTCTTTGCTTACGAAGAGAAGCGATAATTTTGCCCAGTTCTTTTCTGTTCATGCATAGTATTTTATGCATTTAAAAAAAAATGTCAAATTTGCTTAAAATTGTAGGCAATATTTTTGCAAGGGCATTATTCCAACATTCATGAGTAGCGAACTGGCCAAGGCTGATTCTGGAAGCGGATTTGGAAACGTCTTGCCAACTATCGCTTCAGAAAAACGGAAAAGCTCTAGAAAAAAGATGCAGGGCGGCTATCGAATGTGAAAGTACAAGGTCATTTGTTCAAGAAATTTGCCCTAAAATGTGAACCGTAAGTATACCTGATCATGTTTTGCGGCATCAATCGGAAAAGCAAACGCAGGCATGGGTAGATCATATATGGATGAAAACCGTAAAGTTTTCGGATTCCGTGGATATAAATATTGAATTCATCAATCGCTTTTGCTTTGCTCCGTCGAGTATATAATTTCGGGCTTTTCCGGAACTTGAGGACCACCTCTGGAATATTGGCCATGGGGATATTGTCGGTGACCAGTCGATACCACAGTTGAATATCGCTGTTGCTGTTGTCGGCCGCTTCTTTTCCGAGAGGAGCGGAATATCTGTATCCAAGGTCAAACAAACCCCTGCGGAAACAAACAGTTGGGTGCGCAAAAGGACATCCTCTTGGTATGAATTTCTTTATCTCCTCGAAGGAACTAGGGTAGACACGAATAAATGTCTCTGGATTTTCTGAACTGAACTCCTCAATACTTCCGCCGAGCACCATGATTTCCGGATGCTTTTTGAGATAATTAATCTGCCTGGAAAAACGATCCTCGAGACAAATATCATCGGCATCCATCCGGAAAATGAATTCTTCATCATCCAAATTATCTATCAACTTGTTCAGGGAAAAGGCCAAGCCGGCATTACTTTGGTTACGAATTATCTTGTAGAAAAAATCTGCTTCGGATGCTATGAGGGAAGAAAGTGAGCTAGGCAGTTCTCCATCGATGCAAAGATAGGTTCGAATGTTCTGGAGCCCAATTTTTTGATGTTTTATGCTCTGAATTGCATCAATAAAAATTGCAGCATCATCATTTTTGTAAATAGAAATTAAAACGGCAACAGGTTGCATAGTTGACTAGCCTATTAACATGTTGAGATATAATTCTTGATATTTTTGAGACATTTTTTTTGCATCGAGATGATTTCTTGCAACATTCAGAGCTGCATTTTTATTATCGTCTGTGAAACACATATCCTGAATAATTCTGGATAGTTGTTTGCATTTTCCGACAGAAAAAAAAGCTCCAGAATTTTTGTCGTGTCTGATTATTTCCCTGTGCGGAGGGATGTCAGATAGTATGCATGGCAATCCGCAGGCCAATGCTTCAAGAACAGAGTTAGGTAAACCTTCTGCTTTGGAAGCAGAAATGAAAACATCAGCTGCTTGCAAAAAAGGTAAGACATTTTTATGGTAACCTGAAAAAATAATGTCTGAGTTATTATTGTATTTGTTGCGTAATTTATTTTTTAATTCACCAGTTCCAATTATAATTAATATAGAATGACTATTTGCAATATTAAATGCTTGCAAAATTGTTTCTGGATCTTTGCGTACTGAAAGTTGGCCAATACTAATAAAAATATAAGCATCAGCAGGCAAATTAAGTTTTTTTCTAATTATTTTTTTTTCTTCCAAAGTCACTGGTTTAAAATGTGTGGTGTCTACGCCATTGAATATGTAGAGTGGTGAAATTTGGTGAATTCTTAAATCTTCAGCTACACCTTGTGAAACGGCGACGACAGGATTAATTCCGCGGAGCATTTTATAGTGCCAGGCTGCCATTAACCTTCCTATGAAACCATAGGCCATAGGATAATCAGCACAAGGGTAGTTCTGGATTGTTGCTACTCGCTGACACTGGCCCAGGAATAATGCTGAACAGGTATCCGCTCGAATTCCCTGGGTATGAATGACATCAGGTCTTATTTTGTCAATTGCATTCAGGAGGCTGGACTTCGCACGAAAAACGCCCTCAAATCTGCCCATATTCAACGAAGTTAAAGATGCTTCAATTTTCAGGAAATCATACCAGCGACTGTCCTTTGGTTCTGGCGAGAGCGTGACAATCGTCGATTGGAAAATTTTATGATCCAAGTATTTAATTATATTGTATAGTTGGTTAGTGACACCAGTTTGTTGTAAAGTGCTTTGTATGTAAAGGATTTTTTTGCGTGATGAATGTTCCATATTAATGGTATTTTTTTGAAAATATAATTATTTTATCACATTATGCATGTTGTCACTTTTGACATATCCAAGCATAGTCTTGATCTTTTTTCTAACAAATATTGGAAAATAAGTTATTGTATGTGATAAAATATGTCTAGAGTATAATGTAATAATTGTTATAAATGACTTGAATATTCCAAAATATTTATAAACAAAATAAAATAATTCATTAAATGCCTTGCTGCTTGCGCCACCACTTCGCATTGTTGAGAGTACAGTGTCTATTTTTTTGAAAGAAAAACGATATCTAAACATATCGATCATAAGTATTTTATCAGAAACTATTTTATATTCTGAATTAAATATAATATTTTTATAACATATAGTATTGATAAAAATAGCAGGATGTATGTGGAAAGCAATCAAGTTGCTATCTTTTTTTGGTACATCTATTGAAAGAACTCTTTGCAAGC
>REDL01000039.1 GCA_007693505.1 Desulfovibrionales bacterium
CGATGGTGCCAACGTTTACGTGCGGCTTGTTCCGCTCAAATTTTGCCTTGGCCATACGATCCCCCTACGTAAATTTTGATTGATGATGGTGCCGACAAACGGCGACGGTGCACCAAAAGATGCCTTCTTTCGCTTTCACCGCCAAAACGTGATGGAGCCCACAACCGGATTTGAACCGGTGACCTCTTCCTTACCAAGGAAGTGCTCTACCGACTGAGCTATGTGGGCCGGATATGCTGCATGGAGCAAAATGGGGAGGCCGATGTGGAGCGGGAAACGGGACTTGAACCCGCAACCCTCAGCTTGGAAGGCTGATGCTCTAGCCAATTGAGCTATTCCCGCACAGGCGCCGACTCATTATGATTGTGTAGTCCAGCAACAGGCCCGCAATTTGTCCTGTCTCCTACAGCGATTTCAAAAAATGGTGGAGGGGGGAGGATTTGAACCTCCGAAAGCTTACGCTGACAGATTTACAGTCTGTTCCCTTTGGCCACTCGGGAACCCCTCCAATCAACCATCAGGTCGACATCATGGAGCTGGCGATGGGATTTGAACCCGCAACCTGCTGATTACAAGTCAGCTGCTCTACCGTTGAGCTACGCCAGCCACAAAGAGAGAGGCATTTACATGGGGTTGTAAAAAAACGCAAGGGGTGGCCATCCTTTTTTTTGAAATTCTTTTTCCACCAATTTGCCCCTGACCCAATCAAACCTCACCCCGTACAGGTCCCACTGATGCCGACATGCATGGCAAGTTTTCCCCAACAAGTTCTCTCCAGTCTGGTTTGGCACAAACCTCGAAACCGGGCAGCTCGACCCGTTCGTGATGCAGGGCAATCCAGCCCCGATCCGGACCGGCTCCATACACTGGGTCATACAGCACCGGATGACCAATGGACGCCAGGTGCGCCCGAATCTGGTGTCGACGACCCTTGCGAATCTCCACTCGGACCAGTGTTGCGTCTGTCGCAACATCTCGTCCTATTGGGAAAACCCGCGTCCAGCGCAATGCATCCGGGTCCGCGTCACCCACAACACGTACCTTGCGACGTTTGGCTGTATCCAGGGCCGCCCTGACCAGACGCTCTCCCGTAAGGTCTCCGCGAACCACGGCCAGATACCCTTTGCGCACCCGGCCCTGATCCTGCAACCCGGCATACTCCCGGGCCGCCTTTTCATGCAAGGCCGCGAGGACCAGGCCCGAAACCGGCTGATCCAGACGGTTCAATAATACCGGGACTGCTTCGGGGAACAGGATGGGCAGAATGCTTTCGACACTCAGTACGCAAGAATGCCCCAGGCTCTCGCTATGCACCCCGGCCGGCTTGATCAGGGCGGCAAAATCCTCATTTTGCGCTGCCACCTGAATCTTATGCAGCAGATCACTACGTAAGGACTCGCATTCATCTCTAGCCGCAGGGTTCCTGAAAACAATGCACTGCCCTGCGGTAACGCGAAATCCCACGGGGCGGTGCTGCCCGTCGACGCGCACCTCCCTGTCTTGCAGAAATCTGCGGACACTGCGTCGACCAAGTCCGGGCACCAGCCAGACAAGGGCTTTGTCCAAACGCATTCCCTGACATGCGGCAGGGATGCGCAGAACAGTGACCTCCGTGGTGGAGGCGTCAGCTGCGGAGCGAATCGCGATTTACCCTATTCCCCGATGATCTTCACCAGCACCCGCTTGCGGCGGTTGCCGTCGAACTCGCCGTAGAAGATCCGTTCCCAGGTGCCGAAATCCAGACGGCCCTTGGTCACGGCCACCACCACCTCCCGGCCCATGACCTGGCGCTTGAGGTGAGCGTCGCCGTTGTCCTCGCCCGTCCGGTTGTGCCGGTACTGGCTGATGGGGGCATGCGGGGCCAGGCGTTCCAGCCAGTCGTCATAGTCCTGATGCAGCCCGGACTCGTCGTCATTGATGAACACACTGGCCGTGATGTGCATGGCGTTGCACAACAGCAGCCCCTCCTGAATGCCGCTTTCCCGCAGGCATTGCTCCACCTGGGGCGTGATGTTGATAAAGGCTCGCCGTCTGGGCACCTCGAACCAGAGTTCCTTGCGATAGCTTTGCACTGTTCTCCTCCTCGTCGTGACAACGACGCTGGATCGTTATTGAAATCAGGACGGCCACGTGCAGAGACGGCTGCAAGGGCCGCCCCTGCCGAGAATTGGTTCGGCATTCACCGGGAACCTTCCCATTACGTTTCATGGGCCTTCTCCGGCACCGCCAACCCGCAACGATCCGTCTCGTCCAGGGGGTCCTGAGCCTCTTTTTCCGAACCCGGGGTTTCCATGCGGATAAGAAATGCCAGCAGCGAGGGGATCACGAAAATGGTGAACACCGTGGACAGGGCCAGGCCGCCCAAAACCACGCTGCCCAGGCCACGATAGAGCTCGGACCCCGGCCCCGGCGCGAGCACCAGGGGCAGCATCCCGAAGATACTCGTCGTGGTGCTCATGTAGATCGGTCGCAGCCGGACTCGGGTGGCCTCCAGCACGCCCTCCAAATGGGCCATGCCCAGTTGCCGGACATTGATCAGCGACTGGTTGACCAGGAGAATGGCGTTGTTCACCACCACCCCCACCAGAATGACAAACCCCAGCATGGTCAGGATGTCCAGGGGCTGTGGCGCGACCAGGACATTGACCAGTTTCAGTCCGACGAACCCGCCTGCCGTAGCCAGGGGCACCGTGAACAGGATGATCAGCGGATAGAGAAAATTGCCGAACAAGGCGGACATCAGCAGATAAATGATCACCACGGCCAGAACAAAGTTCCATTGCAAGGCCTCGCGGGTCTCACTGAGCTTGTCCGCCACGCCGCTCATCTGCACCCGGGTTGTGGTCAAAAGCCCCTGCTCCTCCAGGGCTGGGACAATCCGGCTCTGCACGGCCTCCATGGCCTCCTGCAATGTCACCTCCTCCGGTGGGGTCAACTGCAGGGTCACGGTCCGCTGGCGCTCCAGATGACGGATCTGGGTGATTCCAGTCGTTCGTTCCAGGGCAGCCAGGGAGGATACGGGCACGGGAATGCCCTGGGGCGTGGCCACCAGGGCGGCATAAAGCGACTCGGGATCAGCCCGGGCCTCCTCGGAGGAAAGCAACACCAGATCAATGGTCTTCTGGCCCTCCTCCTTGAAATCCCCGATCCGTCGGCCATGGGTCAGCACGTCCAGGGTCAGCCCCAGCTCCGCTGAGGTCAACCCGGCGGCCCGCAGCCGGTCCCGGTCCGGGATGAACCGGACTTCCGGGTAGGTCAATTCCAGGGAGGGAATCGGCCGGACCTGGGCTTCGGGGTACATGCCCCGGAGCATGCCGAACATGGTTCCGCCCACGGCCACCAGGTCTTCCAGATCCGGGCCGACGATATCGATGTCAATGGTCCGCCCCCGGCCCAGCCGTGTCTGGAAAATCCCGGCCTGCAGGCTGACCCCGAGCATTCCCGGAATGGATCCGATCACCTCCTGAAACAGCGGGATCAGTTCCCCGGCCCGTTGTTCATGGGTACTCACGGCCCCAAAAAACATGAACGATTCCGCGCCGACATAGAACAGATGGCGAATGCCGGGAAATCCGTCCAGGTCCTGGTCATAGTGGGGCTGCAAGCGCTCGTGGATGTGATGCCCGATCTCGGTGCGCTCCGGATAGGACAGGCCGGGCGGTGGTATCAGGATGTTCAGGATCAGGTTGCGGTTGCCCTGGGGCAGGTAGTCCATCTTGGGGAAGAAAAGCCAGGCGATCAGGACGGCCGCAGCGGTCAGGCTGCCCACGGTCAGCAACCGGGTGAACCAGTTGCGCACGGCCTGGCGCACAAAGAACATGATCAGGTTGACCAGAAACCCGCCCAGACGCGGCAAGGGCCCCAGATCCCGGGGCTTGACCGAGCTGACCACCCGGAAGATCTGGCAGGTGATGGAGGGTATGACCATCACCGAAACCAACAGGCTCAGGCTGATGGCGCAGGTCACGGCAATGGCGATGTCCTTGAAGAGCTGTCCGGCTTCCTCCTGGATGAAGACCACGGGCAGAAAGACGGCCACCGTGGTCAGGGTCGAGGCCAAAATCGCCCCCCAGACCTCCCGGGTCCCGTCCAGGGCGGCCTGGCAGGTGGGCTTGCGCATCTTCAGGTGGCGGTCGATGTTCTCCAAAACCACGATGGTGCTGTCCACCAGCATGCCCACGGCAAAGGAGATCCCGGCCAGGCTGACCACGTTCAGGTTTCGGCCAAAGGCACTCATGAAGATGAAGGTGCCAATGATGCTGATGGGGATGGCCCCGGCGGCGATGCCCGTGGTTGAAATCCGGCGTAGGAAGATGAAGAGCACGGTCAGGGCCAGCAGGCCGCCGATGAGGATATTCTGTTGCACCAATCCGATGGCTCCCAGGATATAATCCCGCTCATCCGCCAGCCATTCCAGGTCCAGCCCGTTGGGGTTCAGCAGATCCGCGTTCAGCCGCTGCACCACCACCTCCACCCGGTCCGTGAGGTCCAGGACATTGGTTCCCGGCTCGGCCTGAACCCCGACGGTGATCCCTTTGCGGCCCTTGTGCAGCATGGCCGCGGTGGCCCGTTCATACCCGAACTGGGCCCAGCCCACGTCTCCCAAAAAGACCCGCTCCTGACCGGTGGAGCGCAGCGGAAGGGCCTCGATTTCCTCCGGCCCCTGGAACTCGGCCACGGTGCGGATTCGGAAATCCCGACGGCCCAGATCAATGCTCCCGGCGGCCACATTCACATTCTCGGACTGCAGGACGCTGATCACCTCGCCCAGGGTCATCCCAAAGGCGGCCAAACGCTCCGGCAGCACGACCACCTGCATTTCCCGCTCCGTACCGCCGAACACGAACAGGTCCGCCACACCTTCGATCCGTTCCAGGTCCTGGCGGACTTCGTTCTCGAAAAACGTCCGATAGGTGTCGATGTCCCGGGGATTGTCCGGCAAGGTCTTCAGGGAGGTCCAGATCACCGGCGAAGCGGACGCGCCGGTTGCGGAGATCACCGGCCGTTCCGCTCCCTGCGGATAGGAGGCGACCTCGTTGAGCTTGTTGGAGACCCGAAGCAGGGCATTGTCCACATCCGTGCCCAGGGTGAAGCGCAGGTTGATTCGGCCAAAGGAGCTGAAGCTTTCACTTTCCATCTCCACCAGGCCAGGGATACCCTTGAGCACATTTTCCTGCTCCTCGATGATATCCCGCTCGATCTCAAAGGGCGTGGCCCCGCTCCAGACGGTCTCAACCGAGATTTCCGGCTCAATCACCGTGGGGCTGAGCTGATAGGGCATGCCGAACAGGGAAATCAGGCCGAAAATCACGACAAAAATCACGCCCACCAGGATGGTGACCGGATTGCGAATGGCAAAACTGATCGGATTCATGAAATAGGGGGTTCTGAATTATTGGGCAATGCGCACCGGCTGACCGTCACGCAAACGCTCCTGGCCCTTGACCACCACTTGGTCTTCGGGCTGGACGCCCTGAGCCTGGATGGCGGCGTTTTCCTGGGCAAAGCCCAGCACGGTCACCGGGACCATCTTGGCCTGGTCATCCTGGACCAGAAAGATCACCTGGCCCATGGGGCTGGGCACCACGGCGTCCCGGTTGACCAGCAACCCCTCATGGCGCTGGCCGGTGGGCAAAAACAGGCGGACCTCCATGCCTTCCAGCAAGCCATATTCATTGCGCAACCGAATTTTGACCGGAAAGGTCCGCGTACCCACGTCACCCCGCGGTATGACAGCATGCACCCGGCCCTCCAGGTCCCTGCCTCCGGCCCGTCCCCGTACCAGCCGGCCCGGCTCCAGTTCCAGGGCAATGCCCTCCGGCACGTTGACCATGATGTCCACCACATCGACCCGAGCCACCTCGGCCACGGGCGAGCCTGGAGACAACCACTCGCCAAGGTTGCTGCGCCGGGTCAGGACGATGCCGTCGAATGGCGACAACACCGCCAGCATCCGCAATTCCTCCCGGATGCGCTCGATTTCCGCGGCCAGGGACTCGGCTCGCCGCTCCAGGGCGCTGCCCTGGAATTTCACCTGCTCATATTCCTGCTCCGAGACCGTTCCCTGCTCAAAGAGACGCTCCATCCGACCCAGCTCACGGTTCACTCTGGACAGATTAGCCAGCACCTCCTCCCGCTGGGCGCGCCGGGACTGCAGCTCCTTGGATTTGAGCACGCCGTCCATGGTCACCAGCTTGTCACCTTTGGCAACCCGGTCGCCGCGCTCAAAACGAACCTCCACGACGCGGCCGCTGACCTCGGCGGCCACCATGGAGGTTTCCTGAAAATAGACCGTGCCCACGAATTCCCGCTCCTCCACAAGCTCGCCGGAGGAAACCGCGGCCACGACCACCACGGCCGGCGGCGGCCCGCCCCGCTGTCCGCCGGGTGGCTGGGCCCAAACCAAGCCGGCAATGGAAACAGAGAGCAAGACTGTGAGGAGCAAGGTCATGCGTTTTGGATACATTAGGGTCTCCGAAAGAGTGAAAGCCCGAGGGAATGTCGGTTATTTCGAACTGCAAGAAATCAGGGTACGAAGATCAGCGGCAAAAGTGAACCACCACGGCATTATTATTGTCGCAGCCCGCCCCAGGCCCACGGCATATGAGAAAAGTGCGCAAAGATATGATCTGGTTCTGATGGATGTGATGATGCCGGTCATGGACGGATTGGAGGCAACCCGTGAGCTGCGCAGGCGAGAAAAAGCCGCGTCCCTTCCGCCCATCCCCATTGTGGCCATGACCGCCGGAGCCCTGGAAGAAGACCGCCAACACTGTTTTGAGGCCGGAATGGATGGCTATCTGGCCAAACCCGTCCACCCAACAGACCTGGTCCAGGCCCTGAAGACATGGCTGCCCGAGCCGGAACATGCGGAGTCAGCGAGAACGCCCGGCACGCAGCCCACAATGCAACTCCCTTCCCAGCCAAGCTGTGGATTGGGATGATCTGCGTAAGCGGACCATGGGTGACAACGACCTGGCCCAAAGCCTCCTGCAGATGGTCCTGGACACCCTGCCGGCCAAAATGGTGACGTTTGAGCGAAACCTGGCTGAGCGAAACCTGGAAGGCCTCCAAGGCGAGGCCCACGGGCTGAAAGGCGTTGCCCTGAACACCGGCTGCAAGGCCTTGGCCGAAATTGCCCGCCGAATGGAGGCCGCAGTCAGAAGTGACGACCTGGAAAAAATCCGACGCCTCCAGTCCGAGCTCATCCATGAATCCGAACGGCTCCGCTGGACCATCCAAGAACAGGCATCTTGAGTACACCTCAAGAACGTGCCGTGCCCGGCTGAATCACCAAAAACCCCACCGAACCATATCCACCCGGCGACCCAGATTCGGTTTCGCGCCGCCGGGTTTGGCTGGAAAGATTCGCATCACACTTCCCAGGGATTGATCAAGGCGATACCCATGGGTTCAAAGTCACGGACATTACGGGTTACGACTGTCATGCCGTAAACAATCCCAGTTGCCGCGATAGAGGCATCCCGCACAGATCGGAGGTTCGGTACATGCAGCCTGGCGCTGCACCGGGAAATTTGCGTATCTATTGGCAGGATACGATTCCTGAAAACCGGAAAGACTTTCTGTTCATACCAAAAACGCAAAATTTTTCCTTTCTCCGAGTCACGTCGTTCCGCCTGCAGAATTCCAATTTCCAGCTCTTGAACGGTAATTACGGAGAGATACAGGGCACTGCTGGCAACTCCCTCGGCCCAGCGCGTAACGCCCGGATCAGCCTTGCCCTGGCGAATCTTTCGCAACTCGGAGACAACGTTGGTATCCAGCAAATACGTTATTGGAAATCAACCACTTGAGGAAGATCCGTCATCCTGACGGGATCTCCAAGTCAATACTTTCGGACTCGGGCATACTCAGCATATCGGCAATTTTTTTTCCCTGTCTGGCCAAGTTGCGATAATCCTCAATGCTCATCAGGACATGGCTCGGCTTTCCCCGGTCTGTAATGAAAACCGGTCCCTGCAGGGTTGCTCTCTTCGCCTGGCTGACGCGCTGGTTGAAATCTCGGCTGGAAATTGTGCTGCTCATGGTCATTCTCCTTGCGCTGTGCGTTTGTAGCAACATTACTACAAAAGCACGCTCCTGCCAAAACCTGTTTTTATTTCTGAGCAGTATCGCCCACAAGCCTGGACTCGAGATATCAAAAACAACAGCCCGCCACGGTGTGTCCACGGCGGGCTGTTCTGATGCACGCATCTGGATTGGGTTGCCAAGCTAGTCAATGGCCACCGTAATGCCCCACTTGCCCAGTTTGGTGATGATCACCTGGGCGTTGGGATTGCCGGCCTGGGCCAGGCGGGCGAGGTTCGGCATGGTCGTTTATTTTTCGCATTGGCCCGGGCGTCCTGTTTCTGCCACCTCCTCGCCACTCGCTCTCGAACCCGGCTCAAACCAGCCGCCGCCTCCGGGCCATCACCCCCAGCCCGGCCAACCCGAGCAGAACCAGCAACAGGGTGGAAGGTTCGGGGATGACATGGGCCGCGGTCAGGGTCACCTGCCAGATCGCCAGGTTGTCCCGCTGGATGGTCCCATGGCTGGCCAGGAACCCAACGGGTGCGGCGATGGCCACGTTCATCAGGCTGGTGTCCGTGAAGTTCCCGAGCAGGGAGCCGGCGGTGATCAGGTCAAAGGTGAACATGTCAAAGGCCGATGAAAATCCCGGCAGGAAAGAGACCTCCAGCCGCCCCCCATCCAGTTCGATCGCGCCCTGGCTGGTCATCCGGGTGACGGTGCCCGTGGAGCCGATGGCAAAGGATGTCAACAGCCCCGGGCCCAGCATGACCTCGTCGAACTCCAAAATGCTTTCCTCCAGGGAGAGCAGGCCGGAGCCCATGGTCAGCGTCTCGCCACTGAACTGGCTGGCACCCGCAAGCCGGACCTCGCCGTCCTCGATGACCACTTCCGGGGCCGTGACCTTGCTGTTGTTCAGGTCCAGCAGGCCGCTGGCCTCCACCCGCAGGGTGTCCGTGATCTGGGCTTCGCTGCTCAGCAGGCGGGTTGCGGCCGTGCCGTGTTCGGCGGCGTTGCCGATGACCAGGTCCATGGTGCGCAGTCCGCTGCTGATCAGATTGAGTTCCCCGCTCCCTGAATTCTCCGCGGTCAGGGTTGCCCCGCCCACGGTCAGGGTATTGGCGACGTTGATGGTGCTCTGGGTGGCCTCCACCCGGCCTCGGCCATGGAACACGCCGATATCCAGGTTGCCCTGGGACATTGCCGATGAACCGCCACCCAGGGGCAGTTCCGATACCGTAAGGATGCTGCCTGAACTGAGAAAAACCAGGCTCTCCTGCACCGTGCCGCCAGCGGCAAAAGCATCCATGTTGGCCTGACTTGTGGGAGAAAACCCCACGGTCAGTTGACCAAACTCCGCCGTGCTTCCGGTAGCGCGCAGTTCGCCAAAGGCACCGACATCCCCCGACCCGACAACTCCACGCAGCGCCGTTAGACCAACATCCTGCAGGGTGACAAGCCCCTGGCCCGTACCGGGGCCGAAATTGGTTCCAATTTCCAAACGTGACCCAAGATCGACATCCACGGAGGTGAACGTGACGACCCCCTGGGCCTGGGGGCCGGATCCTTGCCCCTGCTGCCCGCGAACAGCCTGGCCAACCCGCAGTTCCGCCGCGCTCAGACTGGCCCGCTCTCCGCTCCCGCCGTCGACATGCAATGTCCCGGCCGCACTCCCGAATCCATCGGCCCGGCCAACGTCGATCCGTCCCAGGCCGCTCACATCGCCGCCCTGGACCGTGACCGTTCCGGTTACTGAAGTCCCGCTCCCCGCAACCGGACTCATGGGACTCTCTCCGGCAACAACGCCGATTTCCAGCGTGGAACCGCCACCCGGGCCGAGCCCGACGATCCCCCCTGACCCCACGTTCACCGCACCAGCCACGGAAACATTGATCAGCTCGCTGCCCGCGACTCTCCCGACCTGCATCGTCTGAAAGCCCTGAATCCGCTCCAGATCAGCAACGCCCGTGGCCGCAACCGGCCCCTGCGTTGCCCCCGGAAACTGGGACACCGTGCCCACGGTCAGGACCGCGTCCGAACCGAATGCACGCAACGCCACTCCACCGGCCGAAAGCGTGCCCTCGGCTGAAGCCGGATCTTGAGAATCCGCCCGCCCGATGTACACCTGGTTGAAGCTCAGTGCGCCCCCATCAGTCACCGTGAAGGTCCCCTGACCGACACCCTCCATGCCGACATGCCGGGCATCGCCAAGAAGAAGAATCCCGCCGGGACCGCCATCCAGCCCCACGCTACCGACGCTGATGGCCCCGGTCCCCGTCCCACCGGAGCCGCTCCCAATGATCAGGGCCAGGTCCGGCCCTGGAGATGCCGGCCGGGAAAGCTCGCCCTGAACGACCAGTGTTCCAGTAGCGACTGCCGCACCCGGTATCTCAACCACTCCGACACGAACCAGATTCCCGGAGATAACCATTCCCTGGTCAACCCTCAGCTCTCCCTGGGCTGGCAGGCCACTCTCCGCAACCCCGACATCCACATTGCCCGCGCTCATCCCTCCGGCAACGTCCATGGTTCCCAGGGCGGAAACTCCGGATGGTCCGGAACGGCCCACGGCGAGCTGGTTGTCCACCGTGATGCCCAGATTGTTGAAGGTGGCAAGCGAGCCCTGCAAGGGCCCGCTGAGTGCCCCCACATAGAGATTGGCCACACTGGGGGCGACATTGGAGACGCTCACCATGCCCGTGTTGCTGATGATCGCCGTATCCCCGGCTTGGGGGGCACCAAAAATGAATGGGTCCGAGCCGACCTGGACCCAGTTCAGGTTTTGCCATTCTGTCATGATAGGATCGGTGGCCGTCGAATTCCAGGACCACGTATTTTGGGCATGGGCTTGAGCCGCAATAATGCTCAGCAGGAATACGACCGCCAGGCACCAGGCTGTTCCGCCGGGCACGTTCTTGTTGCGGTGGAGGGTATCTCGCTCTGACATGAAGGATTCTCCTCATTCATGGTTGTCGTGCGTGGCACGGCCGGGTGATTCGATACAGCCGGGTCAAACAAAACAGTGCAACCCGAAGAAAAACCCGAAGACAGTGCGGCTAGTCGATAGCCACCGTAATCCCCCGTTTGCCCAGCTCGGTGATGATCACCTGGGCGTTGGGGTTGCCGGCCTGGGCCAGGCGGGCGGTGTCCGCGGCGATGGCGTCCAGTTGGGTGCGCATTTGCTGGGCGTTCTGAACCACCGTTTCCTGGTTGGCGTGTTGCTCCTGCAACTGCGCACGAACACTCAGACCATGACTGAGCTGGAAGCCGAACCAGATCAGCACGGCCAGCATCAATACCAGCAGGGGGATAAACGGGGACCGGGTTCCGGGGATTCTGCGTTCGGATTCACTACTCATTGGTCTGCCCTCCGGGAATAACCAGCTCTTCGGGCAGGCCCTCGGCCTGCGCCTCGGGGGCCAGTTGCGGTTGGGGTTGCAGGGCCGTCTGCACGGTCATGCCCTGGTCCGTGAGCACCTTGCGCAGGGCCGGGTCCTGGGCCCGCTCGGACAGTTCGGCCACGGCCTTGATCATCTCCACGTACAGCCCTTCCAGCTGGACGCTCTGCTGGATGTAGGCCTGGCGCTGGACCAGTTCGGCCTGCAGATTGCGGTTGGCGCGGTCCAGCAATGCACTGGCCAGGATCAGCCCGGCCAGGAGCACGGAGACCACGGTCAGGATCATGAATTCATTCTTTTTCAACATGGTTGGCTCACTTTGCGATCAGATTGAACGGTTGGCGAAAAATCCGCCTGAAATGCCGAACCCCGCCCTGATCACAGGACGGGGCTCG
>REDL01000091.1 GCA_007693505.1 Desulfovibrionales bacterium
CGCCGTTGGCGTCTCCGCCCATGGTGTCGTCGCGCCAGTCCGTGAAGGCAATCGGTCTGGCCGCCTCGCCCCGGGCCTCCAGGGTCCCGTTGATGAAAAGAGCCTTGTTCCGGTCGGCCTTGACCACCGTGCCCGGCAGCACCCGGAGCCGGGCCCCGGCGGCCACGGTGATGGTGTCGCTCAAATGCATGCTGTAGGCCGGGTTCAGGTACCAGGACACCTCCCCGGTCATCGTCCCGCCGTTGAGAAAAACATCGAAGGCGTTGCCGCTGAACGTCGAGGTGTCGTCGTGCTCAAAGGACGTGTTGAGGGCGATCTGGATTCCCCGTGCATTGCTTGAAAAAGTGTTTCCAGCTGAGATGAGGGAGCCGTCCCTGTCGATGCCGGAAGGGTTCAGCGAGGTGCCGATGTCAGTGACCCAGCCCTCGGACTGGTTTTCCGGAAAGTTGGATGCGACAACCGGAGCGCCATGCGGCGTTTCACGCAATTCAACACGGTCAATGCCGGCATAGGTTGTGCCACGGCCATGCTTGGCCCGCACGTGAAATGCCGTCACATTCGCCAGGACATCAGCCAGGCTTCCGGCTCCGCCGCCCAATACCCATGCAGTTCCCGGATCCGTCAGGCTGATCGTGAAGGAATCCCAGACTTCCGCCGGCCGCCGCGGCAGCACCGCGTAGGCGAACTTGTCACCGCTGGCCAGATAAATGTCGCCTCGCCAGGAAGCGTGGGTATCCTGCGCATAGTATTCTCCATCGGCACTCCACAGAGAGAGGCGCAGTTCCGAGTAGTTTCTCCAGTCCCCATGATAGGCTTCAGGAGCAATAAAATAACTGGTCCTGGCGTCAGTGGGGGGCGCGCTGTAGAGGTAGCCGTCGCCATCGCCATCGACACCATGTTTGAGCCATTTGCCTTCAAGGGCCGCGACAAACAGGCCCGCGCCGGAGGAATGGTCCAGGGTGCTGTTCTTCAGGGTCAGGCCGCCGCTGCCGGACTTGTAGAGCCCGGCGGAGCGGTAGGAGCTGTCGGCCCATGTGGAAGAACCGGCGTAGGCGATGGTGCAGTGCTCCAGTTCCGCGGATCCGCTCCCGGTCACATAAACGCCGCCCCACCAGCCGGGGGCTGGAGCCGTTGCATCACCGTCGCCGTTGGCGTCTCCGCCCATGGTGTCGTCGCGCCAGTCCGTGAAGGCAATCGGCCTGGCCGCCTCGCCCCGGGCCTCCAGGGTCCCGCTGATGAAAAGAGCCTTGTTCTGGGCGGCCTTGACCACCGTACCCGGCAGCACCCGGAGCCGGGCCCCGGCGGCCACGGTGATGGTGTCGCTCAGATGCAGGCTGAAGGCCGGGTTCAGGTACCAGGACACCTCCCCGGTCATCGTCCCGCCGTTGAGATAGACGTCGAAAGTGTTGCCGCTGAACGCCGAGGTGTCGTCGTGCTCAAAGGATGTATTGATCGCGACCCGGACCCCCTGGTTGTTGTTGGAAAAAGTGTTACCGGAAGAGGTGACAATCCCGGTTGCGCCCTCAAGCTGCAGACCGGCCCCTGAAGAACGGTCCAAAGTGCTGTTTTTCAGGGTCAGGTCGCCGCTGCCGGACCTGTAGAGCCCGGCGGAGCGGTAGGCACTGTCGGCCCATGTGGAGGAACCGGCGTAGGCGATGGTGCAGTGCTCCAGTTCCGCGGATCCGCTCCCGGTCACATAAACGCCGCCCCACCAGCCGGGGGTCCCCTCCGTCGCGCCGGTAAAACGGATCGGCTGCGCGGATGTCCCGACGGCGACCAGCTTTCCGATCACAAAAAGCGCTCTCTGCTGGACAAATTCCACCCGCACCCCAGGTTGAACGGTCAGGGTCACACCCTGGTTCACCGTTACGTTTCCCGTGACGCGATAGGTGGCTCCGGCCGGCCCCCAGGTGGTATTGGCGGCGATGGTTCCGGACACCTCAATTTGCGCCTGAACCGCCGACGTCATGATCATCAGCCAAAATAACGTAAAAATGATGCCCAAGGCACGCGTCTTCATGGATCGGCCCTCCAGCTGTTGAGGTGCGGCGGTTCTTTCTGCTTTCATGAACTCAGTGCAACGCGTCAACATGTCCGTTTTCGGCGAAAGAGGAGTTCAGTGCCAAGCCCTTGATTCGAGGCATGAACTGATGTTTTTTCCTGAATACTTGTTTCCAGCCTGCCGTTGGAGCAGCCGGCTTAAGGGTACCGACCCAGGCGGGATGGGCCTTAAAAACATCGACGCCCGCCGGGGTCATGGCTCGAGGCATGACCAAAGCGGGCGCGATGTGGATAAAGTGGGGATGCTCCGGAGTATCCGGCTGAGACAGCCCAGGCCCGGCAGCCTCAGGGTGGGACCGCGGCGGGGGCGGCAGGTTGAAGGCCTGCGGTCTGGAACGGCCGACGAACTTGTTCTGGCAGGGAGGCGCCGTTCCCCTGAAGCTGTCAATCCAGGCCTCCACTGAGACAGGGGACCGGTTGATCGTCTTCCTGAAAGAATATTTCCTTGGCATTTCCCGTATCCTCACGGAAAAATGTCTAACGCGGGGCAGGCTGCTTCGCTAAGGGGTCCAAGGTCACCAAGGAAGATAGGAAATCTTGCTTGGTGTCGTAAACTTCGCGTCCTTATGCGGCTTTGCGGTTCACACTTTCTTGTTTTTTCTGACAGGGTTTCAGGTGCTTGCCACACATCACTGCCCACTGCCTGGTCCAAAAAGTCTTTTGGGACCAGGCTTCGATCGTCGTCCAGTGGCCTTTCCATGCTGGATGCGGCCCGGACTCCGTGAAACCGTCAGTTCAAACTTGGGTTCATGGCCAGGCTCAGTCTGATTGTGGTCGATGGGCTGAAATTCGTGGTCCGATATTGGTATCCGTTCTGGAACCAATCAACTCGGCGCAGATATTTCGGGATATCCGCACCCCTGATGTAGTAGGGGCCGAATCCCGGAACTTCCCGCTCCAATTCGTTAAGATTCAGGTTGGCGAATTCGATGATCCGATCCTCCGAATACCCCGACGGCTTGGAGGGGTCGAAGATATCCACTGCCCAGCGCCGGAAATGGATCACCAGGGAGAGGATCGTCCCCCCGTCAGCTGAGACCTCGCCGTTGATGGAGTATTCATGACCCCAGATCCATGGGTCAGGTTTGTAATGCAGGGAAAACCTGCGTCCGGACCAGACAATGGGGACAAAGATGTCCGGATGCGTCCTGAACGTAATTACTGTCGGCGGATATCCCGTTTCCGTTTCCGACCATCCGCTGCCCGGGACCCAATCCCAGACATGGTCGCCCTCGAAATCCAGGCGGAGGGTATTGAACAGATTCAGCGGCTCTTCCTCCTGATCGATCCGGATCAGGATGGCATCCTGGGCCAAAAGCTCGCCGTCCAAAGTCAAGAGCCGCACCGCGGGTCGGAACTCCTGCCCTGGAGTTAATCCTTGATATCTGTGAGTTATGGCTGAATTTTGGCCTGGCCCGGGATTCTGACTGACCACGGCCGAGCCGTCGCCAAAATCCCACTCATAGCGATACGCTTCCGCCGGATTGCCCAGGGCGCTGAAGGCATGCTCCAGCGCATCGACGCCGCCGTGCAGCTCATACACGATGATCCGGCTGCCCTGGATGGTTACCTCCACCTCGGTCTGGACAACGGCACTGCGCTGGGCCTCGGCGACCTTCTGCCCGCGGACCCAGAGTTCCACGCTAAAGACGTAGGTCCTGGATTCCCACCGGGGATACGTCTTGCTCACGGACAGGGAGGCCGCCCGATCCGTGACCGTCACCGTCCGGGACTGCTGTCCTCCGCCGTCGCCGAAATCCCAGCGGAACTCCGCGAATTCCACGTCCTCGGCCCAGCGCGGGTCGCGCACGTCCTGGGCCTGGACAAGGAAATCGAAGACATGGGGCTGCCCTGCTCCGGGCTGGCGGACCTCGATGTCCAGTAGGGCCGCGGGAAGCGGGCAGAGGTCAACGTCCAGGTAGCCGGGTTGATCCGGGTCCTCCCGGAACTCCTCGGGCCGGGGATTGGAATAGGCAAACTTCCATTCCCGGTCGAAGGGCCCCAGGCCCAGGGCCCATTTATTGGCCTGGTCCACGCCGTAGTCGTAGATGGCCTTGCCGTCGCAGGAGCGGATCGCCCGGGGGGTCTGATTCAGGATGATCCAATCGATGTGATGCCGGCGGATGAAGGCGGCCCAGCTGCCGCACCCCCAGAGCTCGTTTTCCACGTCATAGCACGCATCGTGAGCAATGCAGCCGGCATGCACCCCGCAGGTGAACAGGTCATAATGCATCTTGAAGCCGGTGTTCCGGCCGCGTTCGTCCTGAATGCAGTCCCAGACCTCCAATGGAGCCCCGCAGTTGGTGAATTCGCAGTCCGGCCCGCAGGCCCCCCGGCACTTGGACCCGCAGGTCCCGAAAATGTCGATCTGGATGCCCGGTTCATCCAGGACGGAGCGGGTCGTGCGCATCAGATGCGGAGCCAGGTCGCCCGGCACCGGTAACATTGCGTCCGGCGTCGCCGTGATTCCGGCCGTCCCGGAACGGCTCCGACTCGTCGTCTCCGGGCAGCGGGCCGAACGCCAGGAGGCTTCCACCGCGCCATGTTCGTCAAAGGGGACATAGCCGAATACCGCCGGGACCGGGGTCGCCGGGGAGAGCAGCAGGGCGGTTCGCGGGACCTGGTGCGAATAGGCGTTGAAATAGTCGCAGGATGTCTGTCCGGCCAGATCCATGATCCGCTGGACCCGGTCCGGATGGAGGTACTTCAGGGCCAATTGCAGCGGGGCCAGTAAGGCGGCCAGCTGCCGGGGCGTGATCTCGGATTCGGGCAGGCACCCCGCCTCCAGGGCGGCCAGGGCCATGGCCCTGCCGGCCGGGTCGGAAAAGAGGTCGGCCAGGGCCTGCTGCTCCTGGGCGGAGAGGGCCCCTTTGCCGTCCAGGGTCTGGCCGTTCACGCTGACCCGGACCTCCCGGTCCGTGGTGATTTCGGAACGGGCCAGGTCGATGCCGATCCAGTCCGCGCCCTGGAAGGTTGCCGTGCCCTCGGCGCTGACCGTGAACGCCACCCCGGGAAGGCCTTCGGCATTCACGTAAGCCCCGGAAACCGTCCCGGTGGCGGAGCGGGGTTCCAGCATCAAGGCGCCCTGGCCCAGCAGTTGGTCCACGATCTGCTTGCCAAGGTCCACGCTGCCCTGTTCAGCGCCGACCCAGTGCAGGAAGGAGCGGGCCCTGCGCAGGTCGGCCGAGGTCCAGGGCCGGCCCTTGGCCACAAACCCCCTGGTGAAGTGTTCCGCCACGGCGAGTTTGTGCTGGATGGTCCGCCAGTCCTCGCCGTCGGCGACCATGGCCGCGTAGATGATGTGCCCAAGCACCGCCCCGGGAGTGGCCCGGCCGGAGCGCAGCTCCGAGGTCCAGTACTGGATGCCATCGTCCTCGGCTGGTACGGCGCGGTCCAGGAGGTTGAGGTACACGCTTTGCAAAAATGCCGAGATCTGGCCCAGAGTGGCGATTTCCGGGGCCTTGAAGTAGGGAAACATGTCCTTGGCTTCCTGGGACAGGGCGAAATTTTCCGCGACCTGGCCGGCATCCAGGATTCCGTTCCGGATGACGTCCATCCAGTAGTCCAGCCCCGCCGGGTCGGCGCCCCGGCCCCAGTACGCGACGTAAAAAGCGTTCACCCACATCTTGTCCGCGGAGTCCTGCTCCGCGGTCCGACCGGTTGTGATCTGAAACGACGCAGAGGCGATCTCCCGGCCTCCCTCGGAAAAGCGGACCGTATACGTGCCCGGCGTCCATGCCCCGGGTTCCGGCCAGCCAAGCCCGTTGGCCGTCCGCGTCCCGGTCCAGGTCGGCTGAATGGTCATGGTGAAGGGCGCCTCGCCGAGCAGACTGCCGTCCTGGCGATAGTAGAGGGCATTGATGGGGATTTGGGTCACGGCACCCAGGGCGGGATGGGACAGGCGCAGTTCAAAGGAGATGAACCGGGTGGAATGCTGGTCAAAGACGGTTCGGAAGTCGCGCTGGTCCGCGGGAACGCCTTCCCGGGGCTGCTCGAAAAAAAGCACCTCGGTCACCGTGATGCCCAGGGACTCCATCATCGAGGCCCTGGCCTCCGCGGAAGCAAGCCCGAGCATGATCAGGAAACCGGAAACCAGCCAAAAAGACAGTCGACGCATGGACCCTCCTCGGTCGCGAGGCTCGACCCGCCTTCAGATCCAGGCCAGCATCACCCAGAATGGAGCTTCGTGCAAAATGTCCTTTTGCCCCAAGCAGTGGCCAGTGATGAGTGGCCAGTGGTTAGTAAATACATCGTGTTAAGGAAAGCCCGCAAATCAAATTGTTGGTTTCTGAGACGTTTTGCACTGACTTCAGAATGGAATGTTCATCATGCCTCGAGGACGTCGGCATGCAGGGCGACACCCCGGGTATTTCGCGCTGGAGCGGCAATTCAATCATCGAGCAGTAAGAGCTTGAGCTTTGTGCAAAAAGTCATTTTGCACAAAGCAGTGGTCAGTGATCAATGGTTAGTGGTCAGTAAAATCAAAATGTTGTCGGAATCTCGCAAGGTTGTGGGGGCAGCCCACGGACTTTTTGCAGTGGCATCAGAGATTTGGGAGGTTTGGAATTGATACTACCGGAAACAAAAAACACGCGCAACTCCAGCTGACGAAAAAACAGGGCAAACTTGTTCTGTAACTGCTCACTAAATCCGGGCAATTCCTCTGGACTGCCGAGATGCGTGACGCATCTTCCGTTTTTTTGGATGACAACGAAACAGCAACCTTACGTTGGGACATGGTGCGCGGCGTGCGGAGGAAAAAAATGGTCCCTACTCAGCTCACGTTATGTTGCTTTTCTTCCGGTAATCGGTGTCGGGATCGATGCCCACTGTTTTTTGCCTCAACGGGCCATCGTCCATCAGCCCAGGGTTGGACAGCCAAAGGCTGGACTACCCTGGGAAGAGTTGAAAAAAGAGAACAACCCCAACGGGGTTGCATCAGATATGTCCTCGTTCGTTCCCGGCCGATTTTTGGCTTTGAGGACGCAACCCCGTTGGGGTTGGTGGAAGAAACACGACGCCAGCCCCAGGGCAGCGTCAGCCCTCAACGCCCAGAGATTTTGACCCACTTCACTGGCCCAAGCCAAAACCAACCCTGAAATCAGTAAACTCCTTCCACAAAGCCTCACGCCTCAGAAACTTGAAGAATTGACTGCCGGAAATTCTGTCTCTTCATAATCTCACCAACTTGGCAGGAAAAAGTGTAGGTGTTTTGACGCTTACAGAGATCGGGGTTTGGGGGGGTGAGGGATGCTGGAATGGGGTAAGGATTAGGACGCTTCAGTGTCAGCTTGCGAAGCAATAATGACAAAGGGCGCCTTACGGCGCCCTTTGTTGTTGCTTGGGTTGTTGCATCGACGTCTACCGCACGGAAAATTCCCAGCCCGTGGGGCCGACATACAGGGACTGCATCTCCTCTGATCCTACAAATCCCTCGGCCACCGCGGCCCAGTCACCGGTTTGCTCAAAGTATCGGACCCACCATGCCTTGCCTTCGGGATCGGATACGCGGCCCAGTAACCATTTGTAAAACTGCTCCACAATGTCTCCGGCTCCGTGGCCTTGAATGTCGATGCCCTGCACCTGGCATTCGTCCGAAGCGTAGAAGAGGGCGCCGATTTCGCGCAGGGTGACGCCCTGAGCCAGCAGGCCCTCCCAGTAGGATTTGCCTGCCGCATCAGAGGGTCGGCCCAGCAGAGTGGTGTAGAACATCTCGATGATGTCCAGCCCGTTCTGGTCCTGGCCGTCCAGATGAATCCCCCGGTCCCGGGCCTCCTGGGAGAGCAGCAGGTCCGTGGCGATTTCCGAGAGCTTGCGGCCCTCGGCATGTCGGGCCAGCCAGTAGTCCAGGCCGACCTGGTCAGCATCCCGGTCCAGGATTTCCCGGTAGAACATGGTGATGATCGTCGCCGGGTCACCCGGCTCCATGACTACCCCGCGTTCCTTGGCCTCGTCGGAGAGCAACAGGTACAAAACAATGCTTCCGGCTTGCATTCCCTTGGCGTACAGGTCAGCCCAGTACTGGAAGCCCTCCAGATCCGGCTGGCGGCCAAGGGTCCGGACGTACAGGGCCGCGATCATGTTCAGGTATGGTTCGTAGACAATGTCCACGGCCTGGTCGGCAAAACCCATCCGTTCCACGTTGACCAGGGTGTTCACGTGGTCCGGGTCCGCCAGGGAGCGGACCGTGACCACGGCGTGGTCGCGCACGATCTCGTAATCGTCCATGGCCCCGGCAAAGCGGGTCGTGTCCCTATCCAGGCCGCCGTGCAGCAGGTTGCGTCCCTGGTCGCTGAAGAGCACGTCGTCCCCAGCATTGCCGAACAGCCGGTCATTGCCGCCCAGACTGCCGATCATGTCATCGCCCGCGCCGCCATGCAATTGGTCGTCGTCCATGCCAAACAGGATGTCCTGGGTGCCGCTGCCGGCAAACAGAATGCTCGGCCCGGCTCCGCCGCGCACCCTGATGTCCTGGCCGATGATCACCGCGAAGGCTACGTCTTCCAGCTCGATCACGCTGCCCGGGGGCAGGGCGGAGGCGTCAATGACCATGGCCTGCAAGGGTGTCTCCGGACCGGCAGGCGTTCCCCGCACAACCACGGAGTGGCCGGAGGGGGAGTGCAGGGAGCTGATCAGGGCAACCTTGGACACGGTCAGGGTATCCTGCACATTCAGGGCTTCCAGGAATGCCGTTCCGCCAGCCAGCATTAGCGGTTTGTCCGGTTCCCCCTGGCCGGCGGTTTCGTCTATCAACCGCAGCAGATCCTCCATGGAGTCCTCGGGATCCAGCACGCCAACAGGGCCGTATATCGTCGCTCCCACGCCCACGGGCAGTCCGATCTGGGCAAACACGGTCGTGCGCAACGCATCGGCAAAGGTTATGGGGATGTTCGCCAGCTCGGCATCGCCGACATCTTCACTCCGGTTTGTGGGAACAACGGGAATGGACACGGTCAGTTCCAACCTACCGGTATCCGTACCCTCCTGAGTCTGGAAGGACACAACCATGCCGTCAATCGTCTCTTCCACGGGATCCGGACCGGGAGGCATCGGGCCAGGTCCAGGACCAGGCGCGGTTCGGAAAATCGCCGTTACCGTGCAGGCTGTCGAGATCTGTCCTGTTGTATAGGCATCGCCGCGCAACGTGCCGTTGCATCCGGAAACAGACTCTATCGCATATCCCGTATCCGGTATTATGGAGAATGTTTTTCGCTCGTATTCGATCACCTCCGCGGTTTGCGGGCTGATGCCGCCACCCGTGCCGGGAGCTGTGGTGACGATGTGGAAGTTGGCGAAAGAAGCCACCACGTCAATATTGTCCGCCGGCATGTACAACGTACTGGAGGCTTTCCTGGTGTTCTCCAGCGTGGCGGTCTGCCCGGTCCAGCGGGCGAACTTCTGCCCCCCAGGCGGTTCGGTGCCGGATATGTCGCGTGTGACCCCGGCACTGAGGCCTGATGCACTACCCTGCCCCCCGGTCACGGTCAGATCAAACGTTTCGACTGGAACATCCCGGTACACGGCCCTGATCTTCACAGCCGTGGACGGCATGGTCAGGGTGGTCCTGGACAGGTTCACATTGGCCACCTGGGCGGTCTGGCCTTCCCACTTGTCGAACATTTGGCCATCTGGAGCAGGATCGGCCTGGATGTCGACTCTTGCTCCCGGGGTGTACTCTCCGTCACCCATGCCACCCGTTACCGTCAGCGTCCTCGGCGGGGGCAGGGGTTTGTAGGATGCCGTCACGTCCACATTCTCGTCGGGCATGTACATGAACGTCTCCGCCTGATGGATGTTGTCCACGTATTGGGACTGCCCGATCCATTTGTCGAAGATGTACCCTGCCGGGGCTGCCGGTGCATTCAGGGTGACTACCCGACCGGCCGGCAATTCGCTGACCTGGTCTGAAGAAGCGGGGCTGTTCCTGTTCTGGCTGCTTCGCTCCTGAGCCTGGGCCGGGATGAGCACCCGCTGCGTCAGGAAGAACCGGCGATTCGGCTTCTGCTTGTACGTGGCCGTAATGGTCACGTTGCGATCCGGCATGAAAACCATGGTGTTGGGAATGTTCACGTTGGCCACATGGCCGGTCTGGCCCACCCAGCGGTCGAACATCAAGCCTTCGGCAGGGACGTCGGCCTGGATCGTCACCACCCGGCCCGGCGTGTACGAACCGCCGCCAATGCCGCTTTTTATTGTCAAGGTTCTGTCCACCGGCTCGGGCGCGTCCTTGTATGTGGCCATCACGGTCACGTCCGAGACCGGCATGGTCACGGTGGTGTTGGGCAGGTTGACGTTGGCCACCTGGGCGGTCTGCCCCACCCATTGGTCAAAAACCTGGCCTTGCGCTGCCGGATTCGCGGCAATGGAAACCTCCGCGCCGGCTTGATACACGCCTGTGCCGGCGCCGTTATCTACGTCAAGGCGATAATCCTGAACCGGTCGCTCCCGGTACAGGGCCGTCACCGACACATTGGCATTGGGCATCGCCACAATGGTGTTGGCCGAGCGGCTGTTGTCCAGAAACCGCGTATCTCCGGACCAGCGCTCGAACATCATCCCATCGGCCGGCATGTCCGCCGCGACCGCCACCTTGCGACCGGCCTGGTACTCCCCGCTGCCCGTGCCCGAGCCAACGCTCAGGGTATAGGTTTGCGGATGGACTTCCTCGTAGGTCGCGGCAACCATGACTGAGGATTCCGGCATGGTTACGGTGGTGTTGGGGTTATGGACATTGGCCACATGAGCAATGTCCCCGGTCCATTCTTTGAAAACATGACTGTCTTCAGGCGTATCCGCCGCAATGCCGACGACTTGTCCAGCCACATACTCTCCATCGCCCTCACCAGCGACAACCGAAAGTTCGTATGTCGTCGGCTCAGGATCAATGGCCTTGAAGGTCGCCGTGACGGATACCGGTTGGGCCGGCATGGTCACCGAAGTGAACGGGTTGAAAATGTTGACCACATGGTCCACATCGCCGGTCCATCTGTCAAAAACCATTCCCTCTTCAGGGAAGTCGGCCTGGATGTTCACCAACTCCGCCGGGGCATAGTCCCCCGTCCCCCGGCCGTTGGACACCGACAAACGATGCGTTTCCGCGGTCACCTGTCTGTACGTCGCCGCAACCGATACGTCGCTTTCCGGCATGGTCACGGTGGTATTGGGATTTTGCGCATCCGCCACATGGGCCACATCCCCGGTCCAGACATCAAAAACATGATCCACGGGGGGAGCATTGGCCGCGATGCTGGCCACGCGCCCTTGCTGATACTCGCCGCTACCGGCGCCGTTGGTCACGGTCAAGACATGGAAAACAGCCATCCACTGAGCGGTCAGGGTCAGATCGACAGCAGGCATGGCCACCGGCACAGCGGGACTCCAACCGGCAAAACTATGGCCAACTCTGGTCGGGTCGCCTGGGGCCGTCACTGCCGTGCCGAAGTTCTGGGTGATGTCGGCCACGGCCGAACCGCCGGCGCTGTCAAAGGTGATGGTGTACTGGTTCACCGTCCATTGCGCGGTCAGGGACGCACCGCCTGCCGTCATGCTTGCCGGCAAAGACGGATTCCAGCCCGCAAAAGTGTGGCCTTCCCTGGTT
>REDL01000035.1 GCA_007693505.1 Desulfovibrionales bacterium
TCAAGAACGGCAAGGTCATCCTTGAGTTCACGGCCCGCAGCCGTCCAGAGGTGGTTTCCTGGATATTGGGCTTTGGCCGCCATGCGCTTTTGCTCAAACCCACGGACTTGCTGGAGGACCTGATCAGTGTGATCGAAGAGATGCATGGCCAGTACCTGGGCCAGAAGATATTCAAGGAGGAAGAAACCAATGGGCACGATGACGGGCTCTCAGCGGTGACCTGAAATTGCCGCGATGGTGGCGGATTTAAAAAGTTTCCTTTTCTTCCTCTGTTTTTCCTTCTCTTCTTCCTCAGGGCACAAAGTAATCTTCTGATATTCTTCAATTAATTCATCTTCTCTTTCTTCCTCTTTTCTGCATTGTGGTTCACAATCGACCGTAGGTTCGCCTGGACGCTCATAAACCCAACGATTTCTGCATCGTTCATTGTACCGGCAGATCACTAAAGCCAAGCCCACCAGTTACCGCGACCAGAGAGTGTGGCATCTGATAACGCGATCCATTCGCATTGTTGATATGCCCCCGCCATATGTAAATGGAAATGGCCGAAATACCATTTTTTAGGACGTAACCGTAAAAATGCTTCATCGAGTACATTTCTTGATATATCCTCTGTCATATCCCAACCTTCATCAAAATGAGGGCTGTGGTGTTTGTCTATGTCAAAAAAATTAGGAGCAGTGTGGGATATAACAATATCAGCCGAAAAAGGGAGCAATTTTATTGTTTCCATCGTCAACAATTCTTCGTTAAACCAATTAATTCCCTCTGTTCCGTAGGGTCTATCAACTGACCTTGCCCCACCTAAGAAACAGGCTCTTTGACCATTAGGCAGTTCCAGCACGCTTCCTCTAGGCATCCAGTAAACTTCCGGAGCGATCTCAAAAGGTTCGAGTTTGCCTCCGGAAGCATGCCAATCTGAAAATAGTGTTGCAAAATCTTCGTGATTACCATCACAAAAATAAATTGGAACACGCCGACCATTTGGAAGAGTGTTTGGTATTCGTAGCGAATTGTAATATTTTTCAGGAAAATATCCGAAATCTCCACACTGTATGATAATTTCAGGTCTGTTTTGATAAACAAAATAGTTCAGTAGATCAAAACATTCATGAATATCTCCAACAACAGCAATTTTTGTCATATAAAAATCCGAAATAATATAAAAAATATGAATGCGAAAGATGGTTGTTTCAAGAAAAGTCATTTTTTAAAAAGTATATTCATGTAATAGTTTGATGTTACTGCAGAAGGTCGCAAAACCTTGAAATTCGTCATTCCGGCGAAAGCCGGAATCCAGTCTTTCCAAGGTGTTGAGCAAAATCACATCACATGTTTTCGCGGGAAAAGGGACTTTTTGCAGTGACCTCATAGCTTAGCGTTTTGCAACGGCCCTCGCGTTAGGCAGCAATTGCCAAGTCGTCCTGCTTCTTTATGTTGGAGGTGCCGTTGCTCGATGGCTTTGACGGTAAGCTCTTTGACATATTCAACCGGGTTGAGTTTTTGAAGCATGGCTGTACGGAACAGCGACATCAGGATTGCTTGGGCTTCTGCTCCGGCATCCGACCTATTCTGAAAGGATATTTTCCTGCTCATGACGGCTGGCCGAATCTGCTGCTCGCCATGATTGTTGTACGGACTCACGTCATGATCCAGAAAGGCCAGTAGTTCGTCCTCGTGACGTTTGAGCCTCTTGACGAGCTTTTTGACATCCTTGTCCTTGCCGCCGACCTCGATGAGTATTTCCAGGCGCTGATGCAGTCGCTTCTTGCGGCTTTCATAGCTGGCTGACGTAAGGATTTGCTTTTGATCTCTCAAGCGCAGGGCGTCCCTGAGCAGCCTTTTCAGTTTTTTGCGAAAGGCCTTTCATTCTTTTGGACGTGTTCGTCTTGTCCACCTTCACCAGTTCGGTAAAGAGGTGAAAATAACAGCGCTGCTTGGCCAGAGCCTGAATCCGATTATAGGCACCGTAAAAATCACAGATCAAAACGCCGTTGAAGAGGGTCCCGAGGACTTGCTCCACCACCGGTGAGCCTCGACATTTGGTGATGGTGTCGTAGCAGTACTCCTTGGTGCAGAAGGCCCATAACCAGTCATGGTCGCCTGCAAGCCGCCACCCGGTCTCATCGGCGTGCAAGGCCGCGCTGTGGCGAATACGTTACTGGATAGTGTCGTATTCCGGCCTAAGTAAGTAATATCGCCGTTTTTTAGGGTCCGGGTGTAGATGCCAGCCAAGCCTTTGCACGGGGTAAGTGATCTTTCGTTTTTCATGAAAAAAAAATACTTCGCAGCCGAAAAATCGTCAATTTCTATCCAATTTCTATCCAGCACGAATTTTGGTCCGGTTAGAAATAAAAAATCCCGGTCTAATCGACCGGGATTTTGTGTATTTGGTGGTGGGCGGTCGGGGATTTGAACCCCGGACTTCCACCGTGTGAAGATGGCACTCTAACCACTGAGTTAACCGCCCACCCAAATCTTTATGTGAAAGACCGATTCTTGGCAAGATTTTTTTCAATCCGTTTTTTTCCGGTGGGTGGCAGCCTGGACTTGCCGTGCTGATGGGCATACACTGGACAAAATGTTTGTCACCTATTTGCAGGAAAGGGAGCGCGTATGTTGTTGATCGAGGATCTTCGGGTTTCCATCGACGGTCGGGAAGTGCTTCAAGGCGTCAGTCTGGAAATCAAGGAAGGAGAGACGTTTATCTTGTTCGGACCCAATGGTTCGGGCAAGACGTCGTTACTGATGACGTTGATGGGGTTTGCCAACTATACCGTCACCGGCGGAAAGATTACCTTCCGGGGGCACGACATCACACATGCCCCGATTTATGAACGGGCGAGGCTGGGGATTGGGATGTCCTTTCAGCGTCCACCGACGATTCATGGCTTGAAGACGCGTCATCTTGTGAGCATGTGCGCTCACCACCGCGATCAGAACGTGGATGTGGAGGCCATGGCTCGCAAGGTCAATTTCGACCAATTTTTGGACCGGGATATCAACTCCGGTTTCTCCGGGGGTGAGATCAAACGCTCAGAATTGTTGCAATTGATGGCGCAAAAGCCCTCCCTTTTACTGTTCGATGAACCGGAGTCCGGTGTTGACCTGGAGAATATGGCCTTGATTGGCAATACGGTGCGGGAACTGCTGAATGGTTCACAAGAGCCCAAGCCCGACAAAAGCATGAAGGAACTGCGGGCCGACCGGACGACATCGGGACTGATCATCACCCATACCGGGTATATTCTGGACTACATTCACGCGGATCGCGGCCAGGTGCTCCATAACGGAGTACTCTGCTGCGAGGCCAATCCCCGTGTGATTTTGGAACATATTGGAAAGTTTGGTTACAAGGAGTGCGTACGATGTCTGAATTAGCTGATAAAGCCCAAAGTCCTCCACCAGCATTGCCCAAATTCGACGCTTCCAAGTACGCTTTTTCCGGGAAGGCAGCAGGCATAGCGGATATCCGGTCCCTGAGCACGGAGGACAAAGAGCGCCTGTTGATGTCCGGCGTTGACTTGGACCTTGTCGGGCGGAGCGGGAGTTATCTTCAGGTGGACGACAAAAGCGTCCACTGTGATACCTGTGACCCCAATGTGGAGATTTTGGACATCACCGAGGCATTGCGGCGCTATGACGGTTTACCGGACTACTTCTGGAATGCGGTGAAACGCGATCAGGACGACTTCACGCGGATGGCCGATCAGGAAGTCTTGCAGGGTGGATACTTCATGCGGGTCAAGGCCGGGATGAAGATCACGGAGCCGGTCCAGTCCTGTCTGTTCATCAAAGGCGAGGCCGTCGCCCAGAACGTGCACAACATCATTGTCGTTGAAGAGGACGCGGAGCTGCACGTGATCACCGGATGCGCCACCGCGCACAACGAACAATCCGCGCTACACCTAGGCATTTCAGAATTTTATGTGAAAAAAGGCGGCAAACTGACCTTCACGATGATCCACAACTGGGGAGAGAAGGTCATGGTCAGGCCGCGCACAGTGGGTATTGTGGAGGAGGACGGTGAATTCCAGAGCAACTATGTCCTGCTCAAGCCCGTGGAGTCCGTCCAGTCCTATCCGTCCATTCATCTGAACGGCCCCAGGGCCGTGGCCCGCTTCAATTCGGTGATTGTGGCCCCCACCGGTTCACTGGTGGATACCGGTAATCGAATTTTCCTGAACGCACCGGAGACCCGGGGTGAAATCATCTCCCGAACCATCACCACCGGGGGCAAGATTATCGCCCGCGGGCATATCATCGGCAGCCATGTTCCGGCCAAAGGGCATCTGGAGTGCAAGGGGCTGATTCTGGGCAACGGGATCATTCACGCCATTCCCGAACTGGAAGGGACGGTTTCCGGGGTGGAGCTGTCCCACGAGGCGGCCGTGGGCAAGATTGCCCAGGAGGAGATTGAGTACTTGATGGCCCGGGGACTGGATGAGGACGAGGCCACATCCACTATTGTCCGCGGCTTCCTGAACGTGGAAATCATGGGCCTGCCGGAAAAATTGCGGCAGACGATTGATAAAACGATTCAGGAGTCGGAAAAGGACATGTTCTAGCAGTCCGTTGAAAAACTCCCAATTGCTGCGTCGCCGCACCGGCACTTACTTTGGTCAAAGCCGCTTTCTCGTATTTCGGGGCGAGACTTTCCTGTAAGTGCCGGATTGCTCCGTGCACTTGGGATTTTTGAACGGACTGAGGATAAGGATTTTTCAACACTCAGCTAGGCCCTCTGGCAGGAACGGACATGCCCGGTTTCAAGGCGCATCTTTTCGGGGGTGCGCTTTTTTTCGCGCTGGTACTCACGACGGTGCTGTGGCTCGGCATTTACCAGCCGGATCAGCAGACCGTGTTGTTCCTGGCAGTTATTGCCCTGCTCAGCGCCCTGTTTCCGGATGTGGATACGGATTCCAAGGGACGTGTGCTGTTCTATGGAGCCTTGCTGCTGATCTATCTCACGCTCATGATTCAAGGGCGCTTTCGATTGGCCGCGGTACTCGGGTTCTGTGCCCTGCTCCCGGCCGTGGGACACCACCGGGGCTGGACTCACACCTGGTGGGCCATGTTTTTGGTTCCCCTGCCGATTCTCATCCTGCCCATGGTTTTTTACGAGAGGTCGCTGACGTCGGTTTTGCCGTTCTATCTCGCTGCAGTCACCGGATACTGCTCTCACCTGCTTCTGGACAGAGTGTTCTAAACGGCTCCTTGTTTTCTGCGAAGCTCGATCAGGTCGCGGGCCCGGCGAGCCAACTGGGTGACTTCGGGTTTGGAAATCTGGTCATCCGCCCCAACAGCATCCCCTTTGTGCCGCAGCTTGTCCGTTATCAGCGATGAAAACAGGATCACGGGCAACTGACCCAGGTCCGGGTCTTCCTTGATTTTCTTGCAGAGCGTCAGACCATCCATGGTGGGCATTTCAATGTCCGAGATCACGACCTGGACATAGTCGGTCAAGGACTGCCCCTGCTTCTTGGCGGCCTGGTTCAGTTTCTGAAGTCGATCCCAGAGTTCCTGGCCGTGAAAGGCTGTTTCCACTGCGAAACCGGCTTTCTCCAGCAGGTCCCGGAGCATGTTCCGGATCAGCGAGGAATCGTCGGCAATCATGGCTTTCATGGTCGTACCACTGTGAACCTCCAGATCCTGGTCCAGGCGCAAGGCCAGGGCTGGATTGAGCTCAGCCACGATTTTTTCCAGGTCCAACACAAAAACGATCCGGCCCTCCAGATTGATCACTCCGGTGATGCAGTCGGAACTGAAACTGGCCAGATACGCTCCGGGAGACATGACCTCCTCCCAGTTGATCCGGTGGATGCGGTTCACCCCGGAAACCAAAAAGGCCGTAATCACGCTGTTGAACTCCGTGACGATCACCTTGCCTTCTTCTTCGCTGGGAGCCTTGGTCTTGCCCAGCCAAACACTGAGATCGACCAATGGAATGATGTTGGAGCGCAAGTTGAACGCGCCCAGCACCGACGGGTCGGACAGCTGCGGTATTTCGGTAATCTTGGGCATGCGGATGATTTCCAGAACCTTGGCCACATTGACGGCATAGTGGCCGTGGTAGACTTCTGTCTCGCCAGGCAACTGTTCCAGCAGCGTGAACTCCACAACCTCCAGCTCGTTGGTCCCGACTTCCAAAAGGATGTTGGTCTGGCTCATGGTGTCCTCCGGTGATGGGTTGGCGATCCGGCTGAAGAAAAGCCCGGTGCTCATTACGGTTTTTCATGACAAAGAGGCGTCAGTTCCTGGCAGCAGCGAGTCGCATGCGGACGGTTCATCCAAGCGAGTGTTGGTCCGAGCTTGCAGCGTTCCGGGAGTTTCATCAGTCGTTTCATATGGCGTTACATGGTTTCCAGGCGCTGGACAACTTCCTGGATGACGGCTTTGGGAGTGGAGGCACCCGCGGTGATGCCGATTCGATCGAGATCGCGCAAACGGGGCAAGGGCAGTTCATCGGCCACCTCGACATGAAAACAAGGGATGCCGGACATTTCGGCCACCTGGACCAGACGTCGGGTGTTGCCGCTCTCGCGGCCGCCGACCACGATCATGGTCTGGACCTGCCCGGCAATGACCCGGGCTTCGCTTTGGCGATTCATGGTCGCAGCACAAATGGTGTCCAAAACGGGAATTTCCGGCTCCAGCCTTTCCCGGAGTAAATTGACCAGTCGAGCATACCGTTCCTGGTCCTGGGTGGTTTGGGCCGCCAGGAAGCAGGAGCCTGGCTGGTCCCGGAGCAGCTCCATGACTTCCTCCTCTGAATCCACGACGCAGGCTCCGCTGGAGGCGTAGCTGAGCAGCCCGCGCACTTCCGGGTGGTCCGCTTCGCCCAGGAGAATCATCAAGCGGCCCTTGGCCGCCTGTTTGGCGATGAGCAGCTGCGCCTTCTTGACCTTGGGGCAGGTGGCGTCAATCAGCTGGATGCCTTTGTCTTGCAGGGCGGATTCAATGTTTCGGGGGATGCCGTGGGCCCGGATGACCACGGTCTGCCCAGGGCCCAGGGCTTCTGGATCGTTGATCTGAATCACGCCTTGGGCTGCATAGTCCTGGAGCACCTGGGGGTTGTGGATAATCGGCCCAAGCGTGAAGACGTTGGCCTGGCGGTTGGCCCCCTGAAGTAGAGAGTCGAGTTTGCGCAGAGCCATGTCCACACCCATGCAAAAGCCGGCGGTTTCGGCGACGATGATCTTCATGGTCCTTCCTTGGAAGTATGGGTTTTCATTGGACGGGGCTGGCTGACCTGATGAGGGAGCGTCTTGAGCAGTGCATCAAGCAATGTTTCAAGCTGACTCCAGGACTCGATTTGGGTCAGTTGCGTACGCAGGGATTTCGCCCCTGTGAAACTGCGCAGATACCGCGGAGCGATGGTGCGCATGGCCAACAGGGCGCGGCGGTCATCCTGGTGGGCTCTGGCCAGTTCCATATGGCGCCGGACCAGGCCGAGACAAAAGGCCGGAGTCGCGAAATCGGCTCCACTTTTTGAACGCAGGGCTCGAAATTTACGAAAAATGGCTGGGTCCCAGAGTGCGCCGCGGGCGAACATCACCCCGTTGACACCGGTCTGGTCCAGGCAACGCTGGGCGTCCTCGGCAGTGAAGAGATCTCCGCTGGCAATGATCGGGAGCGTGATCTGCTCACGCAAGCGGGCCAACCGGCTCCAGTCGGCCTGTCCGGAATAGCCTTGGGTGGCCCAGCGGGGATGCAGCGTCAGCCAGGCAATACCGAGATCTTCCAGCCGCCAGGCCAGTTCCGGAAAGACATCCTCACCGGGCCGCCAACCCAGGCGCAGCTTCACACCCACCTGTCCGGTTCCGGCCTTGGCAACCATGGTCTTCACGATTTGGAGCAGGGTTTCCGGGGTGCGCAGCAGTGCGGCCCCGCTTCCGGTTTTGGTCACCTTGGGGACGGAACAGCCGACGTTCAGATCGAAAAAGCGTACCCCTCGGTCGCACAACATCTCCATGGCTTGGCCCACGGTTTCGGCTTCCGGACCATAAACCTGCACCACCAGAGGGGTGTCCGCGGTATGGGACGCCAAAATACGCTGTGTGGCCGCGTTCGAGAAAATCAATCCCTTGGCGCTGACCATTTCCGTGCACGCTGCGGCGCAGCCTTGTTCTCGGCACAGCAGACGAAAGGGCAGGTCCGAGAAGCCGGCCAATGGAGCGAGCCATGGATCTTCCGGACCGATGGGTAAACGGGGAGACGAAGAGAAAGGGCTGGTCATACTTGGATGTGCAATCGGGGTCGTGGCTGGGCCGATGAAAGCAGCAGTCGGGCCAATACCCCGGAGTGTTCTCCGGATGGCAATGGTTGGACACCGTGGAAGGAGAGCATTCCAGACTCAGGTTGAGGAAAGGCAGCTTGCAGCCAGCTTGTGACCGAGGCAATCGCTTTGGGCGTGTTGGCTTTTGGAGCCAAGTGCAGGGTCCATCCTGCTTGGTAGGGAGGCAAGGTCATTTGGATTTCCATATAGCCCAGAGCCGGATGCGTGCCGGTAAAAACAGCCTGGGTGCCAGGAATTCCGGTGGCCGTGTCCATCGGTTCGGGGCGGTAGGTGGTCGCGCGAAGAAGCAGCCCGGCGCCCTGGATGCGGTTGGCCAGCCAGGGCAGAGGAAAGAAGCGCCCGAGGCCTCGGGAGGACAACGCATCATTTATGGGTTCCAGGACGGTGCGCAGGTGTTGGTATACGGCGTGTAGTGTGCCATGTTGCTCCAAAGCCTGCCGCCAGCGGACCAGGCAATCCTCCAAACGGTCGGCCAAGCTATCTGTTGAGCCCGTGGTCGACAATTCTGATCGACTCATGATGGCTGGGGTAAAATCAATGCTTGTCGACTGCCCCAGGGAGGACAGGGCTGCGTCCAACCGGTTCTGTTCAGCCCAAAGACGCTGCAGGAGTGAGGAGATGTCGGGTGCGGTTGAAAACGACAGTTCCTGGAGAATGATGTCCGGGGTGAGCTGCTTGATCAAAAAGTGTTGTCTTGAGCCGATCTCCGGCAGGGAATTCATTCTGGCCAACACCGTGGTTCCCTGGAAATCCACCCACCCCAGGCCAGGGCTTTGCCACGCCAGAAGCGTTCCGCTGACTTGTTCTCCGATCCGATGGCGCGCGCGGAATCGTTCGATCCGCTGCGGTGATGCAGCTTCGGAAAAGACCTGGAAACCGGACTGATGTTTCATCATCCCTTGTCCTGTTCCAGGATGAGTTCGACTTCGTCAGTGCTTAAACCTGTGGCTTGGGCCAATTCCTTGGCTGAGCGGCCTTTGCGGTAACCGGAGAGAATGACCTGCCGCAAGAATTGCGGTGATTGGGAGAGACGCTCGGCCTGCTGGAGCAGGCTGCGGAGCTGCTTTTCCCGCTCGGCCAATTGCGCGTCCAAGTGCAGCAGTTCGGTTTGGCGCTCAGCGAAGTTGGTCAGGAATTGTTGTTCCAGGTCCACGCTTTTTTCAATCTTGATCAAAAAATCCTTCTGATTGTTCTGTAATTTGGCCAGCAGTTGCTCTGAGCGGCGCAAGCGAAAAAAAAAGACGATCACCCCGGCCAGCAGGGCGACTTCCAACAGACTCAGGCCGAGGATGATCCAGAACGATATATCCATACGCTTGCGGCTCAAATCTTCAGGTTCACGATTTGGCCGGTCCGGGGGTCCGTTTCGGAGGATGGCTCCCCTTCCGGTTCAGCATGGCGCTGCTGGTTTCGGTATTGTTGTTGATCGCCTTGCCGTTGTTCGTCGTCCGGTCGGACATGGAAGGATTCCTTGGTCTTTTTCACGTCAGGGATTTTTTCCCGTTCCTTTTTGAGTGCGTCCTGCATCAGCGCGGCAGTCAGGGCCTGCTGCATGGGCGGTCGATCCTGTTCGGCCTGGATCATCTTGCCGACCTTGGGCAGCAAAGAGAGGAGAACAGGAAGCTGAATTTGCTGCACCATTTACCGCACCATGTATTCCTCTATCAGGATGTCCGTCAGGGGGCGGCTCAGGTGCTGGTTCATGACCGCCTTGAGGTCGGTTTTCAGGTTTTCCGCGGCATCCGCGTGCTTGATTTGGGGCAAGGGACGGTTATTCAGGAAATAATAGACCGCATCCCGGAGAATAATGTTTTTTCGTTGGGTTTCCAGGTACAGTGATGGATCGTGCAGAACGAGAATCAGCCGCAGGGAAAGGAACGCGATGCCATCGTCCTCGGCAAAGGCGACCCAGAAGGGGGCGAGGTTGATGGTAAATTCTTCAGGTTCAGGCTCGGCCATGGGAGCGGGCTGGACTTCCTGGAAGGTATCTGGTTCGGTGAGCGTAACGGGTTCCGCAGGAGGAGAGCGGGTCAGCCAGAAGGTCAGTCCGGCCAGCACCAGGATGACAGTGATGCCGATACCGATCAGCAACTTTGGAGATACTTTGCTGGGCCTGTCTTCTTCTTCGCCCGACGACACCAGGTCTTGCACCTCGTTGTGGTCATCCTTGGGAGTTTCCTCCTCGATGTCCTCCAGAAACGGTGCATCGTCTAGGTCCAGCGTGACCTTCTGGGCCGCCGGGGATGGCTCCGGTTCGTTGCTCAGGACTTCCTGATCCCGCTCCAGGGGGGCGCCTGCGCTTGGCGGTGGAACCGGGGTGGTGGACATGGGCTTTGCTCACAATAACCTTGAGGTGGTGCTGCCGGTGGCGATCTTTCTTTGCTCTTGTCGCCGACCGGAGCAGCCGATGCCCTGGTCGCCGCTCACGGAGGCATTTCCAGCCCAAGCCAGGGATGCCATGGGTCGTGAGCGAGACCGGGATGGGCCTTAACCGAAAATTTTGTCGATCTTTTGGCCGAGGGTTTCCGGGGTGAACGGCTTGACGATATAGTTGGAGACCTTGGCCTGGACCGCTTCAATGATGTTTTCCTGCAATCCTTCCGCCGTGACCATTAAAAACGGGACGTCAGCGTATTCCTCGCTGGCCCGGACTTTGCGCAGTAGATCGATGCCGGTCATTTTGGGCATGTTCCAGTCGGAAATGACAAAATCAATCCGTTCCTTGTTCAACACTTCCCACGCCGTCGTACCGTCGTCGGCTTCCACTATGTTGGTGAAGCCCAGTTGGCGGAGGATGTTCTTGATGATCCGGCGCATCGTCGAGAAGTCGTCGACGACGAGAACGCGCATGTTTTTGTCGTAACCCATCAGGTTTTTCTCCTTTGTGTCTCGTGGTGAGCGAAGGGGCCGTTCTGGAGTTTGGTGAATTTATCACGAAGTTTGCTCAGGGCTTGGGAGTGCAGCTGGGATACCCTGCCCTCCGTAATGTTCATCACCATGGCTGTCTCTCGCATGTTCAGTTCCTCGGCGTAGTACAGCGAGAGGACCATCTGCTCTCTTGGCGTCAATTCATCGATAAGTTCCGCGAGTTTGTCAATAAGTTGTTGATGCAGGGTGTGGCTGAACGGATCGTTTTTCGTCGTGCTTGAGGATCGGAGCAGGTGGTCTTCCAGGCCGTCCAGGCTGATACAGACTTGATTTTGCAAGGCTTCCAGGCCTTCCTGGACGTCCTTGGCACTGAGACCGGTCAGGACTTGCAGTTCTTCTGCCGTGGGGATGTGCCCGGTGTGCTGCTCCACTTGACGCATGTGCTCTTCCAAAAGTCGCACCCGCTGGCGCAGGCCGCGGGTGAACCAATCCATTCGCCGCAGCTCATCCAGCATCGCCCCCTTGATCCTGTTCTCCGCATACGTCTCGAATTTTATGCCCATGGCCACTTGGAATTTTTCCAAAGCCTCAATCAAGCCAAGGCTGCCGGCACTGAGCAGTTCGCCCAGTTCGATGTGCTGCGGCAATTTGGCCTTCATGCGCAGGGCGATGATTTTTATCTTCGAGGCATAGTGGGCAACGATCGCCCCGCGGACTTCGGGGGTGGCCGAACTCCATGCCACCTGGCCGTTCTCAAAACGTTGCCAGTCATCAGGCGTTGAAGAGCAGCTTTTTCCAGAAGAATTTGATATTGCCATCGGTTTTTGCGGTTTGTGGCCAGGACAGGATGTTTTCGGCAATTTTTTTCATGGCCAGGGCCGCGGTTGAAGAAGGAAGGGCGTGACAAAAGGGAACCTGGCGGGCGACGGCTTTCCGGACCGCTGGGTCGTGGGGCAGGGAGCCGACGAGATCCAGGGAAACGCCGTCCAAGAACTTGTCGCATGCCGCGGCCAGACGTTGGAAGGTCTGCTTCGCCTGCTTGGGATCCGCGGCCATGTTCACGACCACCCGGAATTTCTGAACGCCGTGCTGGTTATGCAGCACCTTGACCGCTGCGTACGCGTCGGTCAAGGACGTGGGCTCCGGAGTCAAGACCAGGATGCGTTCCTGCACCGCCAAGTTGAAGTAGATGACGTTGTCGCCGATCCCGGCTCCGGTATCCACGATCAGGATGTCCAGTTCCTGTCCCAGCGGCTCCAAGGCCTCGATCAGTTCCAGTTTCTGTCCCGTGGAGAGCTTGAGCATTTCCGGCACACCAGAGGCGGCGGGCAGAATGGAGAAGCCGTATTCCGTCCGGACCAGAACCTGTTCCAGGTTTTTTTCGTCGTACACAAGATGGAAAATATTGTACTCCGGGGCAAGCCCCAGCAGAATGTCCACGTTGGCCAGCCCCAGATCCGCGTCCATCAACAACACCCGTTTCCCCATCCGCTGGAGGGTATAGGCCAGGTTGACGGAGAGGTTGGTCTTGCCCACGCCGCCTTTGCCGGACGTTACTGAAAGCACAAGAGGGGAGTTCTCGTTCATGCGTGTCATGGTTTCCTCAAGGATACGGGATAATCGTCGTCAGTGCAAAAGCCTTTCCGCGCTGCTTCCGTTTGCCGAGGGCATGCGGTGGGTGAAAACCAGTTTCCAAAGGTTCTGGTGGTCGGCCACGGCCAGGCTGGAACTCAGGGAGGCACCAAAGGAGAGGGCTGATACGGGAAGCCGGGTGAAATAGCCGATATTCACCAGGGAGCCGAAGGTCTCCGCCTCGTCCAGCTTGGTCCAGATGAGGCTGGACAATGCTGGGACCTGAAATTTTTTAATAAACCCCTGCAGCGATGTCGTGGAGTAATGGGGGCTGAGAACCAGGTGCACCGCGCAGTTGCTGCGCAAAGGGATCTCCTTTTGAATCAGCCAAGTGTCCAGATACTCGCCGGTGGGAAGTCCGGGGAGGTCAATGAACACCATGTCGTGGGGTTCGTGAAGCAGCTGTCGCCAATCGTCCGGGGTGCGCAGGTCCACGAAAGGGAATTCTCCCAGCTCTGCGTAATGCTGAAGCAGCAAACGACCCTTGCCGTGATGTTGGTCCGCATTGGCCAGGGCGATACGCCGATTGGGGTATTCCCGGCGCAGGTTCAGGGCCAGTCGCAGCAATGAAGAGGTCTTGCCGGCGCCGTGCGGCCCGGCGAAGGCGTGCAGCCTTTCCGGCCAGTAGCGCCCGGTCCACGGCTTGACCGCCACGATGCCGCGCAGTTCCTCCAAAATAGATTTTTCCGGAGTGTTTTTCATGGATCGCCAAAGGTGCATGGCCACCTCGGGCAGAACCTCCTCCCGTTCCAGATACTCCAGGGCCTGGCGCTGCCTTGGCGAGAGCAGGTTGTAGTCGGCCTGCGGCTTCAGAACGCTGAACAAATGCTCCTTGAGACAGGTCCACTCCTGGTGCATCTGCCTCCACCCCGGATAGGTCCCGCCGGTGTCCCGCGCGGCCTCTGATCGCAAGGATGCCTGGTCTGAAGACGCCTCGGCCGTTGGTTCCAAGGCGGCCATGATTTCGCAGCAAGGCTTCCCGCCATCCTTGGTGGTCTGGGTGCTGAGAATGACCGCGTCCGGTCCAAGCTCGGCGCGGATCTGCTTCAGCACGGTTCGGGTGTCCGGGCCGCGGAACGTTTTAACCCGCATGAGCCATCCTCACGGTTGCCGCGGATTGCAGGTTGATCCCCGCGGGAATCTCGGCCTGGGAAATAATGGGCAGCGTGGGAATGAAGCGGGTAATGAGCTGGGCTAGGTGGGAGCGCAGGCTGGGTGTGGTCAGCACCACGGGCTGTCCTTCGGAAACCATGGCCTGCTCCATGGCCGACTGCAGTCCCTGGATCAGCCGCTGCCCGTGGCCCGGATCTATGTTCAGATAGGCTCCCTGCTCGGTCTTGCGCAGGTTTTCCTGAAGCATGCGTTCCCAGTCCTGATCCAGAATAATCACCGCAAGATTGCCGTCGCCAGCCAGGTAGGGCTTGACAATGGTCCGGGCCATCCGCCCGCGAACGTATTCCGTCAACATGTCCGGATCCTTGATGGAAGGACCGAAGTCGGCCAGGGTTTCCACGATGGTCAGCATGTCGCGGATGGAAACCTGTTCACGAACCAGATTTTGGAGCACGCGCTGCACCGTACCCAGGGACATGATACCCGGCACCAACTCTTCCACGGCCTTGGGGGCCCGTTTCGCCAAATTGTCCAACAGGGATTGGACTTCCTGGCGACCCAGGAATTCGTGCAGGTTGCGTCGGAAAATTTCGGTGATATGCGTGGCGATGACCGTGGATGGATCCACAACGGTATAGCCCGCGAGCATGGCTTCGTCCTTTTGTTTCTCCGGAATCCACAGGGCCGGCAGGTTGAAGGCCGGCTCGCGGGTCTCCACACCCTGGATACGATGTTTTGCGTCACCGGGGTCCATGGCCAGGAAGTGGTCGATGAGAATCTCGGCGGAGGCCACCTGGTTGCCCTTGATCAGCACGACATATTGACCTGGTTTGAGTTGAAGGTTGTCGCGCAGGTGCAAAGAGGGAATGATCACTCCCATTTCCAGGGCGAACTGTCGTCGGATGGAGCGGATGCGGGCCAGCAGATTGCCGTTTTGGTCTTCATCCACCAGAGGAATCAAGCCGTAGCCCACTTCCAATTCCAGGGTGTCCAGGGGCAATAATGCCTGAACTTCCTCCGGAGTGTCCAGGCTGGGAGCCTGTGGTTTTGCGGCCTGCTCCGCCTTTTTTTCGGCTTCGGCCTGACCTTGTCCGGCAATGTGGGATATGCCCAAGAGCAGTGCCGCGAATACCAGGAACATGAAGGTGGGCATGCCGGGAACCAAGCCCAGGACCAGAATGATGCCGGAAACAAGGCGCAGGGCCTTGGAGTGCAGGGTCAATTGCCCGATGAACTCCTGGCCCATGTCAGCTTCCGCCGCGGCGCGGCTGACGATGATCCCGGCGGAGGTGGAAATGATCAGGGAGGGAATCTGGGCCACCAGACCGTCGCCGATGGTCAAAATGGTGAAGGTCGCCGCGGCGTCGCCCCAGCCCATGCCGTGCTGGAAAACACCGATGAACAATCCGCCGACAATATTCACCGCGGTGATCAGCATTCCGGCCTTGACATCTCCGGAAACGAACTTGGCCGCCCCGTCCATGGCCCCATAGAAGTCGGCCTCCTTGCGAATCTTTTCACGGGCCAGTTTGGCCTCGGTCTCATCGATCAAGCCGGCGTTCAAGTCCGCTTCAATGGCCATCTGTTTGCCGGGCATGGCATCAAGGGTGAACCGGGCGGCCACCTCCGCGATGCGTGTGGTTCCCGTGGTGATGACCATCTTGTTCAAGATGAAGATGACCAGGAAGATGATCACGCCGATGACATAGTTTCCGCCGACCACGAACTGGCCGAAGGCCTCGATCACCCTGCCGGCCGCTCCCGGCCCCTGTTCCCCGTGCAGCAGAATGAGACGCGTGGAGGCGACATTCAAGGCCAAACGCAGCAATGTAGTCACCAGAAGCAGCGAGGGAAAAATGGAAAATTCCAGAGGGGAACGCATGTACATGGCCGACAGCAGCACCAGGAAGCCCAAGGAGATGCTCAGGGTGAGCATGGCATCCAGGATGAGTGTGGGCAGCGGGATGAGCATCACAAAGAGGATGGTCACCACGCCGCCGGCCAGGAAGATGTTCCCGTACCCGGAAAAGCGGGAGTAATCGATATTGCTCAGATTCATTGCGCCTTGAGCCATGGTTTTGACGCTCACTTCCCTCGATAATGGTCGGAAGTCTGATGGGGTTTCAAAGTGTTGGCGACGAATGTTCCCTTGGTCAGGCCTGAAAGTCGGTTATCTGCGTCGGAATTTTGGCAACTGGGCCAGAATGGACGCCACGGCCTGGAACAATTCTTCAGGGATCATCTGGCCCACATCAACGCTTTTATACAAGGCCTGTGCCAGGGGCTTGTTTTCCCGGATGGGAATGTTGTGCTCTTGGGCAACACTGCGAATTTTTTCCGCCAGATAATCGGCCCCTTTGGCCAGAACCACAGGGGATGGGGCCTCCAACGGGTTGTAGCGCAGGGCAATGGCCAGATGGGTCGGGTTGGTGATGATCACATCGGCCTTGGGCACGCTTTCCATCATCCGTTTTTGCATTACGGCCATCATCTTCTGCTTTTGCTTGTTTTTTATTGTCTGGTCACCTTCGGCCTGTTTTCGTTCGTCTTTGACCTCGTCCTTGGTCATTTTCAGTTTTTCCTCATAGTCCCAGCGGGTGTAGATCAGGTCTGCTATGGCGATGATCAGCATGGGCACCAGGGCAAACATGACCATCTTTGCTCCGGTGGTCAGCATGTAGCCAGCCACAGTCACGGCGTCCTGGTAGAAAAGTGGAATGAATTTGGGTGATTCCATTTTCAAAACCAGGTAGGGGGCATACCCGACGGCAATGGCCATGAACAGACTGCGCAACAGGCGGACCACAGTCTGGGTGCTGATGAACAGGCGCTGAATGCCCGCAACGACATTCAGTTTCTTCCAGAAATTCGAGAGTTCAAAAACCTTGAGGGTCCAGAGGTGCCCGACCTGTAGACGCACGGTCAGAAAGGCCACCAGCGCGCAGGTGAGCATTACCGGCAAGGCCATGACCGCGATGCGCCAGGATACCGTCTGAAAGAGCTGATAGACCGTTTCCGGGGTGAATTCGGTAAGCAGGTTGTCGCTGAACGTCCAGATGAACAGGTCGTGCATCTGGTTGACCATGATTTGGATCATGAACAGCAGGGCCAGAAAACCACCCAATAAAACCGTGACCTTGGGCAGTTCCTGGCTTTTGGGAACGTTGCCTTTTTCCCGGGCCTTGTTGCGTTGTTTCGGGGTGGCCTGTTCGGTTCTACTTGGATCGCTCTGGGGCATGGCTTGGCCTTCCAGCTCCTCTTATCGTGAATTCATAAATTACGTGGTGATGTTCAGCGTCCGCTGAGCATGACGCCCTGGAACATGGAGCCGAGCAATAGAATGAAGTCCTGGACGTAAAGGCCCATGATCATGAACATGGTTCCCAGAAAAAGAAATCCCACGGCGATTTTCAAGGGGAAGCCGACGAAGATCACGTTCATTTGCGGAGCGGCCTTGGCCACCAGGGCCAGGGCCAGGTCGATCAGGAACAGGGCAACCATCACCGGACTGGCGATCTTGACCGCCAGAATGAATATCTGGCTGGAAAATCGGATCATTTGCTCTGAAAGGGCCGGGGTGAGCAGCAGTCCGCCGGGAGGGACCAGGGTAAAGCTGTGGGTCAGGGCGTGGAGGAGGTGCAGGTGCCCGTTGAGGCTGAGAAAAATCAGCAGGGACGTCATGTACAGGAAGTGGGCGGTCACGGCCATGCTCACCCCGGAACTGGGGTCCACGACGCTGACCATGGCAAAGCCCATCTGAAAGCCGACCAGCTGTCCGCCGGTCTGGATGGCCGCAAACAGCACCCGGACGATCAGCCCCATTGCCAGTCCCATGATCAGCTCTCCCAGGATCATCAGGGCGATCATGAACGGATGGGCCGGGAAATAGTCCGCGGAAAAGGCCAGGTGCGGCCACAGGCCGAGTGCCAAAACCAGACAGAGGGCGGCTTTGGCCGGCATGGGGATGTTTTCGCCGCCGAAAAACGGCAGCATGAAGACGATCAGGCTGATCCGGAAGAGCGTCAGAAAAAAACTGAGGTAAATCCTGGGATCAAAGGCAAACAGGTCCATGGCCGAAGAAAAGCAAGTTTCGGACCATCAGGGGACGTTGCCTCCCTTTGGTCAGCCAGGGGCGAGACCGGACCCACATGCCTCGAGAGAGAGGGGGAACGCGGCAAAAATTCTGAATGCGTGAAGAGGGTGCTCTTATCGTTCTGGGTTGGGGTTGGCCTCCGAGGCCATGGATCGCCAGCAGATGCTGAACGAATCTCTTGGAGGAGGCCACCCCCATGACAGTTACATTCCGGGAACCGGTATGCTGGTGAGCAGGTATTTCAGGTCTTCATCCGTGAAGAAAAAGCCAAGCCCGGCATAAAACGAGCTCCGATCGCTACGGGCGAAATCGTCCATGCCCAGGCTGGCGTAGAAGTTGCGCAGAAAGTTGAGCCGGATGCCGGCCTTGAGGTGCGGATTGTCGTCCGGGTCAAAGTCAAAGGCCTCAAAAAGCAGCTGTACCCGGTCGTCCCAAAGGAAGTAGTCCAGACCCACGCCTCCGGTATTTTCGAACAGGCCGCCGCGCAGCACCAGATTGTCCCAACGTTTGGCCAATTGGGCGGAAAAGGTGATTTTGCTTTGGCGGTACTTGTCCTCGATCTCGTGAATGGTGGTCCGTTCTCCATTCACCCAGCGCTCCGTGAAGGTTTCGGTCTTTTCTCGGCGCCCACGCGGGTTGTCCACCACGGAGAGCAGGTAATACTTGTCTTCCGCCGGTTGCAGACGCAGGGTCAAGGCGGATCGGGTCTCGCCATGGCGGGCCATGTATTCGCTGGTGAAATCCACGGAGGTGCGGAACTGGTCCTGCTTGGTGAGAATCCGGTTCAGGCCTTCCAGGGCGCTGTCCAGCTCCCTAACCGTGGTGTCCTCGTTGATGAGCTTACCGATGGTGCCTTGGCCCTCGTCGATTTTCCGGGAAACGCTTTCCAGAGAGGCCACGGTCTCGCGCAGATCCTGGCCCATTTCCGGGTCGTTGATCAGCTTGGCCAAGGGGCCTTCTCCCGTCTCAAGGCGGGACAATACGGTGCCGGCCTGTTCCAGGGTGTCCCTGAGCTGTCCGGAAGCGCTTTCCAGGTTGGCCACGATGCGGTCGATGCCGTCCTTGTTGGTCCCGGCGATATCCCGAAGATCCGTGGAAAATTCCCGAAAGTTGCGCACAATAAAGTCAACGCTTTCGGCATTGGCCTGGACCATCTCGTTCAGCCCCATGGCTGCATCGCGAAGGCTCTGGAAGGCCAGGCGCAAGTCCTGCTCCCCCTGGGCGCCGCCGAATACATTGGCCGCACTTCGGGCCACAACCCGGATGTCGTCGGCGATTTCTCCAACCTTGGTGAACAATTGATCCAGGTCTGCCGGGGTATCCCCCCTGGCGATTCGGTCCCCATCGCCGACCTGCGGAAAAGGCGCCGAGCCTGGAGCGATCTCGATAAACTTGTCGCCCAAGACGCCTCTGGTGCGGATGGTGGCTACGGCATCGGAGCGGATCTGGACGTTGGGCAACAATTGAAGCGTAACCCGGGCCCGGTTTTCATCCAGGGTGATGGCTCGAACCAGGCCGACTTCAATGCCGGCGATTTCCACCGGGGAGTTGGTTCTCAGTCCCGAGACATTGTCGAAAAAGACGTCCACCTCGTAACTTTCCCTGGGCACGAACACACCGGTGCCCACCCTGAGGGTCATATAAGCCAGGGCCGCGAGGGCGACCAGGACAAAGACGCCCACTTTGATTTCTGCTCCGGATCTCACGGTCGCTGCTCCATTGATGTGGATTGTGGATCGATGATTTTTTGTTCAGATGTCATTTCATGTGCCCGGAAGGCCGGATATTGAGGATATTGAATGAAAAGATAGGACAAGCGGACGTCGGAGCAGGGCTCTGCATGTGATGAAATACTTTCATATGACCTGAATCGGCCCTTCGGCCCGGCCATGGATGAACTGCTGGACCACTTCGTCGTCCCAATCCCTGATCTGCTCCGGAGAGCCCTCAGCGATGATCGTGCCGTCAAAAAGCATGAACAATCTGTGTCCTGTGCTCATGGCCGCGGAGATATCGTGGCTGATGACCACGCAGGTTGCCCCGAATTCGGACTGGGTGCGCACAATCAGTTCATTGATGGCCGCGGCCATGACGGGATCCAGTCCGGAGGTGGGTTCATCAAAGAGCACGATCTTTGGGTCCAAAGCCAAGGCCCGGGCCAGGCCGACGCGCTTGCGCATGCCTCCGGAAAGTTCGGAAGGGAGTTTTTGGCCCTTGTCTTTCAGTCCCACGGCTGCCAGCTTGGCCGCGACAATGTCCAGGACTTCCCGGCGGCTTTTACGGGAGTGTTCCAGAAGCGGGAAGGCCACGTTCTCCTCCACGGTCATGGAATCAAACAAGGCGGACTCCTGGAAAAGCATCCCAAATTTGCGGCGCACCGGGGCCAACTGTCGCTCGCTGAGCCGGGCGATATCCTGGCCGTCAATGATCACCTGGCCCTGATCCGGCCGCATCAGCCCGATGACATGCTTGAGCAGGACACTCTTGCCCCCGCCGCTGCGGCCGATGATCACGCTGACCGAATCCTTGGGAACGGCCAGGTCCAGTCCGCGCAGGACATGGTCCTTGCCGAAACTTTTATGCACGTGGCGCAGTTCGATGATCGGTTCAGCAGACATGGCGATGGGTCATGTTGTTACGAAAAAAATATGTGAAATCGCTCTGCATGGGAGATGCCAAAAAATGAAAACGCTTAGAGAGCGGTTGGCTGACATGGCGTGTATTGGGGAATCGCGCACTACATCATCAGGGCTGTGAGGATATAGTCAAAGGTCAGGATCAGCACGGACGAGAGCACAACGGCCTGGGTCGTGGCCCGGCCCACGCCTTCGGCACCGCCCCGAGTGTAAAATCCCTTGTAGCAGCCTACAAGGGTGAGGATCAAACCAAAGCAGGCTGCCTTGACCAGGCCGTTGTAGATGTCGCTCAGCTCCACGAATTCATAAATTTTGTTCATGAATATGCCTCCGTGGATGCCCAAGAGCCTCACCCCGACCAGGTAGCCGCCGACCACGCCGATGAAGACGGACAAGGCGGAGAGCAGGGGAACCATGATGACTCCGGCAACGATACGCGGCAAAACAAGATATTGGACCGGATTGATGGCCATGACGGACAGGGCGTCCACCTGTTCCGTGACGCGCATGGTGCCGATCTCCGCTGCAATGGCAGACCCGGCTCGCCCGGTGACCATCAGGGCCGTGATGACCGGACCCAACTCTCGGGCCATGGACAGGGCCACCGTGGCCCCGACCAGGGTTTCGGCGGAAAACATGCGAAAGGCATAGTACGTCTGCAAAGCGAGGACCATACCGGTGAACAGTGAGGTCAGGGCGACGACGAACACGGAATTCACGCCGATGAATTCCAACTGTTTGAAAAAGAGTCTCCAGCGCCAGGGAGGGCGAAACAGCCATCCCAAGGCCTCCATCAAAAGAAGGATTATGCGTCCGGCATCGCGAGAAATGGTCAAGGCAACGCTGCCAAGTGCGGAAACGAGTTGTGTCATAGGTTGGGGAGATGCAAGGATCAGAAGTCGGAAGTCAGCGGTTGGAGGGCAGGAGGCTGGGACGTAACGGTTTCATTCAATTTTCTGACTCATGAAAATGCGCGTTCATTTTCTCCACCAGGATGGATCCGGGCCATTGAACCACCATTCCGTATGGTCGGTGCGAAGGATCACTTCAGCCAAGTCCCGGCCAACCGAGGTTCGCAGGCGCGGCAGAGCGCAATCCAGCCACTTGGCTGCATAGGGGTTGCCCAGGTCCTGTTCCTGCTTCAGATTCATGATCAGGTCAAGCTGATCCGCATCATGGACCAAAAGGGCCTCCAGGCTTTGCTCGGCCTCCATTTCATGCCACCACTGCAGCACCTCGTCCAGCCCGGTGCCCTCCAACGCATGTTCAAGGGCCAATTGGGCGTTGCGAGTGTTGTAGATCCGGTTGACGTAGTTGAAGTCGCCAATACGGGTTTCATGCAGGTCATGGAACAGGGCCATACCCAGGGCCCGCGCCATGTCAGCGCCGGTCAACCTCGCGAGGACATAGGCTATGACCGTGGTTCGGAAGGAGTGTTCGGCAACATTCTCCTGGCCGGAGCCCAAAAATTGATACCCGCTGCGAGGGGTTTTGCGGAGCATGCCGACTTCGAAAAGAAAATGGGTCAACCGTTGCTTTTGACCATCTCTTGGAGGGGATGCCTGGGCACCCTCCTGGGAGGACGTCTGTCCGGGAGCTGAAGTAATGCGGGTCATGGACCGTGTTCTGGATGGAGGTTCATGGTAGTATGGTCTGTCTCTTACCCTCAAATTTCATGTTCTCCCAGGAATGGGTCATTGGTCAAGCTGTGGTCGAACGATTCCGGAAGAACGACTCCTGGTCAACCAGGCCGTCGCCCCGAGCGCAAACAGGGGCAACCAGCGTTCTCCCTGACACATGGTTACCTGTCAACAGCACCGGCCCTGCTGTGGACAACCCCGCCGGTTGCCAGTTCCAAGGAGGGATTGTAAGGGAATGGAAAAAAATGGTGGTGAGACATGACACAAGACTCTCAAAAAGGTCTGCATCCCCTGATCCGTGGTGCAATCATCGGCGGTTCCATCGGTTTGATGGCAGTCTGGTTCGGGTATGACATGGGCCGGGCTTTTTTTCTCGGAATCATTTGCGGCGGATTGGGCGCCTATACCGCTCAACGCATTCAGGAAAAACGGCGCAACAAAAAATGACCGCAGCGCCGAAGACGGAGGGACGTATGGCAGCGGAACACGTTGAAAAGGTTTTTGACGTGCTTTTGGGGCGGCGCAGTGTTCGCAAATTTACGGATCAACCCGTGGGTATGGATGATCTGCGCCGGATTCTGGAAGCAGGACGGTGGGCGCCGAGTGGGCTGAACAACCAGCCTTGGCGGTTCCTCGTGGTGCGTCCCGGGGATGCCCGCCAGGAGACCATGGCCGGGTTGACCAAGTATGGACACATTGTGCGCAATGCCCAGGCATTGGTCGTGGTCCTGCTCCACAAGCCGACCATGTATCACGAAGGCAAGGACCACCAAGCCGCCGGTGCGTGCATTCAGAACATGCTTCTGGCCATCCATGCTCTGGGGCTGGGTGGAGTTTGGATTGGTGAAATCATTAATCAGGAAAAGGACGTTCTGGAGGCTTTGCACCTTGGATCCGAGAATTTTCGGCTGATGGCCGTTATCGCTTTGGGTCATCCGCTCCATCCGTTCGAGGCTCGAGCGGACGGGAGTGCGCGGCGTCCTTTGGAAGAACTGCTTGTGGAGGCGTTATAATGTCGTCCGTTCACACCTTTCCCCTCGGACCGTTGCAAACCAACAGCTACCTGGTCGCTCACGGCCCGGAGGCCCTGGTGATTGATCCGGGTGGTGAACCGAGTCAATTGCTCAGTCATGCCGCCACGTATGGCCTTAGGGTTCAGCATATTCTGAACACGCACCTGCATTTTGATCACCTCTACGGCAATCAGGCGCTCCACCAGTCCACCAATGCCCCTGTCCTTGTGCCGGAAAAAGACATCCCGCTGCTGTCCAGCGGTCTTGGCAGCGGGAACTACATGGGCATGCCCAAGGTGGACAGCTTTGCGTACGAACCGATCAGCGAGGGCGAACTGACCCTGATCGGTCTGCAGTGCAAAGCACTGTTCACTCCGGGGCATAGCCCGGGCAGCCTGTCCTTTTACTTCCCTGATCTCGGTGCGGTATTCGTGGGCGATGTGCTCTTTGCCGGGTCCATTGGACGAACCGATTTTTTCGGTGGTGATTTGGAAACGCTGCTGCACTCGGTCCGCACCCAGCTGTTCACCCTGCCGCCGGCAACAGTGGTCTATCCCGGCCATGGTCCGGCAACGACCATTCAGGAAGAGCAGCAAAACAACCCTTTTTTTGAAACATAACCACACACCAATACGCAGGAGACGGATAGAACATGCCTCCAGGCCGCCCCATGGAAGAGATCGCGCCCTACTCCCAGGGCGATTTCTCCGCGCCCGCGATATTCTCCTGCAGTCCGCGCAGCGGGGGCAACAGCGACAGCGCTGCGGAGTTTTTTCGGGAGGGAGTTTGCCAGGCCGGAGGGCGCGCGCAGGTCTTTTACCTGCGGGATTATGCCATACATCCCTGCCTGGGATGCATGCGATGCGAGCTGGCCCCCCTGGGGGACTGCTTTCTGGGGGCACGGGATCAAAGCGGCCCGCTTTTCCAGACCCTGCTGGCCGCCCCGATGCTCTTCATCGCCGCCCCCATCTACTTCTATCACCTACCGGCTCAATTCAAGGCCTGGATCGATCGTAGCCAGTCCTACTATCATCGCTGGGAAAAGGGGGACCCTCGGCTTCGAAAGCTTCCACCACGCCCGGCAATCGTCAATCTTGTCGCCGGCCGGCGACGTGGTGAAAAGCTCTTTGAAGGGGCTTTGTTGACACTGAAGTTTTTTCTGGTCACGTTCAATTTCACCATTGAGGAGCACCACGCTTTTCGGGGCATTGACGCCTCTGAGGATTTACGCATGCATCCCGAGGCCCGTGAGGAATTGATAGCCGCGGGCAGGGAGGCCTGGGCGACTTGTCACCGTGCGCCAAGCATCCTGAAAACATGAGGCAATGCTTATGCAAACGCCTGGTGCTCCGGAAGACTGGCTATGTTGATTGTCCTGCATGGCTGTTGATCCGGCCAAGGAGGGTCGCCATATCCCCCTGAGGATTTTTCGCCAACTTGGGAGCAGGTGCCGAGGGGCTGCGGATTGGTTCCTGCTCAATGGTTTTCCCGCTTTGAGACAACGGTGTCCGGTCTGTGGGGTTCTCGCCAGAGCGGCCGTCATGGATTGCGATTCAGGTTGCGGAGAAAAGCCAGAGGGCGTGTCCGAGGGGTCACAGGTTTGCACGGCCTGCCGTGCAGACTTGGCGCAGAGGACCGGGGGATATTGTCCGCGATGTGCCCTGGTATTCGGTGCTTCCACCGACCCGGCGACCCTGTGTCTGCAGTGCCGCGTATCTCCGCCGCCCTGGGAAAATACGTATTTTTACGGGCCCTATGAGGGACGTCTCAAGTCATTGGTGTTGCGGTTCAAGTTTCAGGCCCAACTTGGGCTGGGAGAGGTGCTGCACGTACTGCTTCACCAGGCCTTGGCATGCGGTTCTGCACCGGATCACGATCTGGTCATCCCGGTGCCCTTGCATCCCCGCAGGTTGCGGCATCGAGGATTCAACCAGAGCCTGGAACTGGCTCGGGGCGTCAGTGGCGAAGATTCCCGGAAGTTGGAGCCCAATGCCGTGACCCGGGTCCGGGATACCCCGGCGCAACACACCCTGCCCAGGGCCAAGCGCCTGGACAACCTGGCCGATGCGTTTCTCGCCGACCCCGCACATGTCCAGGGCCGTTCCGTGTTGCTGGTGGACGATATCTTGACCACCGGGGCCACGGTCCAGGCTGCATCCCAGGCCCTTCTGCAAGCAGGGGCAACACGGGTCAGTCTGCTCGTTCTGGCCAGGGCATGACCAACTCTCTGGCCTGGTCTGGCTGGTGGCAGCTTGGGCCTGGACCTGTCCCTGGGGCTGGCCCTGGGTCTGGTCAGAGCGCACAAATTGTTCCGGACTGATGGATCGACGAGATGGGTCAGGGTGGCGGCAAGGCGATGTGCTCCAAAAAGCTTGACGCTGGGAACGTGTTTCGCATATGAGGACCGTTTCTGCACTTGGGAGGCTGATAATGAAATATGCGATCGTGGAATCAGGCGGAAAACAATACCGCATGGAAGAGGGGGCGAACCTCAAGGTCGACAGGATTCATGCCGAACCCGGCACGGATGTCTTTCTGGACAAGGTTCTGCTTGTTGGGAACAGTGAAGGAGCCACCGCGGGACAGCCGTACGTGTCTGATGCCAAGGTGGCCTGTGAGGTCATGGAGCACGGTCGTGACAAGAAAATCGTCGTGTTTCGGTTCTGGCGGCGCAAGGATTCCAGGAAGAAGCAGGGGCATCGGCAGGAGTTCACTCGAATCAAGGTCAAGTCGATTCAGGCATAGCCACGGAGGATCACAATGGCACATAAAAAAGCTGGAGGAAGCTCCAGAAACGGACGCGACAGCGCCGGGCAACGCCGCGGTGTAAAACGCTTCGGTGGACAGCGAGTTTTGGCCGGGAATATCCTTGTTCGTCAGCTGGGAACCAAATTCCACCCCGGAAAGAATGTTGGCATGGGACGTGATTACACCCTCTTTGCGCTAACGGACGGTGTGGTCGAGTTTGAGCGATATCTTCGTCAGCGTAAGGTCAAGACCAGGATCAATATCGTCCCTGCTGGCTAGCCACACCTTGCCGGGCTCCAGGTCCCGCGTTGCTGTTCCGCTTGTCTTTTACAAGAGACGCTACCGGGGAAGCTCATTGGGCAAAGGCTCGGGACTTCTTTTGCTTCGCTTGGTCGTGCGTTTTCGCACTGCCCCAGCAGGATGAGGAGCCACAGTTGAAAGCGACCACAAGATGAACGGCGCTCACGCGAACAGGGACCGAAAAGGCGCGGACATTCTGATCCGCGCTTTTTTTTTTAATTCTTTTCTTTTGTCGGGGTATTCGTTAGGCTTGACAGCAAACAATATCCCCATGATTTCGTCTTTTCTTTTCAATCATTGTCCGCTCATCTTCAATCCTTGAGAAAAGGAAAATGGCAGCGAGCACACAGAGCACCTTGAACCTGCGCCAATCTCCGCCTATCAGCGCCAAGGAATTCACTGAACTGCGTCAGTTCATCTATGACCTTTCCGGGATCGATATCCCGGAGCGGCGCAAATACCTGCTTGAAAATCGTCTTGGCCCCCGCCTTTTGGAATTGGGGCTGCGTACGTACGGTGAGTATACGATGCTTCTGCGACGCGGTCCGAAAAAGGACGAGGAGCTGAAATTTTTCTTTTCCAAAATTACCACCAATGAGACAAGTTTTTTTCGGGACCTCAAACAACTTGACGTCTTTGAAAAACACGTGCTTCAAGATGTATTGGCGGAACGAGGAAAGCTGGATGACAAGAACCTGCATATCTGGTCCGCCGGGTGTTCCTCCGGCGAGGAACCCTACACCCTGGGCATCATGTTGCATGAGGCTCTGCGCATGTCCATTATCGGCTGGAAGGCGCGTATCACGGCCAACGATCTTTCACCGGACATGATCGCCAAAGCTCGGGAAGGATTGTACGGGGATCATGCCTTGCGCACCACGCCCAAAGATATCGTCAATCGCTATTTTTTGAAGGAAACCGGTGGTTACAGGATTCATCCCAAAGTCAAGAAACTGGTTTCCCTTGGGTTGATCAACTTAAATGACAAGCTGGCCATGAAGCGCGTTCCGCGGTCGCACATCATTTTTTGCCGCAACGTGATCATCTATTTCGACGATGCCATGAAGCAGAAAGTCATCGCAGGGTTTTACGACAATCTCTTGCCTGGGGGATATCTTGTGCTTGGACACTCCGAAACCATTCACAAACATTCTCTCGCCTTCAAGCCCCTGATCAAGCCGGGGGGGATCGTCTATAGAAAGGAAGCGTAATGCGTGTCGTCTGGAGTTCTTACCGTAACGGAGGTTGGATGTGATCAGAGTCTGCACGGAATATCTCCTTCCTGGCATGATTTTGGCCAAAAAGATTCCCGGTGTGGACGGTGGCACCTTTCTGGAATCCGGAGTTCAACTCGGCGAGAAACAGATCGACCTGCTCAAGGAATTCGGGCCTATCGCAGTGTTTGTTCGTTTGCCGGTGGAGATGGACATCGAGACCGAGACGGTTCGTCAAGCGGAGCGCCATGTCCGGAATTTTTTTATGTATGTTGATCCCGACCATGAGGCATTCCGAGAGCTGTTTTCCATTGCCGTGACGCGAACGGCGCAGGCTCTGCGTGGGGACTGGGAGATGCCCTGCGAAAGTGCTTTGCGGGCAAAAAATGTTGAGCACCTGTCCGACGTGTTCATCAAGGACGTGGGAACTGCTGAACAGCTCGTCCGGCATGAAGTCGGCCTGGCCTCTTTCCCGGATATCTATTTCAAGATTCGTGAGGTTTTGGATAATCCCAAAAGTTCGGCGCGGGATATTGCAGAAGTGGTGAACACCGACGTTGGGTTTTCGGCCAAGCTGCTTAAGCTGGTAAACAGCCCGTTCTTTGGCTTTACCGCCACCATTGATTCCGTCGCCCGGGCAGTCTCGCTGGTCGGGGTCCAGGAAATTTCAACTCTGGCCTTGGGGATTTCAACAATTAACTATTTTAAGAATATCCCTCCAGAATTGATGGATATGCGGACGTTTTGGCGTCATTCCCTGCGCTGTGCCGTTTTCGCCAAGCTGATTGCCACGACGTTACATTTCCCGTCTGAGCGACATTTCACAGCCGGATTGTTGCACGATGTCGGACGGCTGATTATTTTCAAGAACATGGCGTACGCTTCGGTGGAAGCCCTGCTGCTCGCCCGTGCCGACATGATTCCCCAGGTTGAAGCCGAAACCACGATTTTGGAGTATAACCATGCCGATGTTGGAGACCTCCTCCTGGCGGAATGGGGGTTCCCACCGGCGTTGAAAGACCTCATCGCCAACCACCATGCACCGGAACATGCGGCATCCAGAAAGGAGGCTGTGGTCATTCAACTCGCTGATATCATGGCTAACGTTGCCGAGATCTCCGCTGGAGGGTTGTACGCGCTTCCTGGGATGACCCAGGATGACTGGCGACTTTTGGGCTTGGACCAACAACATCTTTCCAGGTTGATGGATCTTCACGATGCCCACTTTGAGGAGATCACGGCCGCGTTACTGTAGGTGATGTGATCGTGTGCGGTGATTCATGGCTCTGCGCTACGATGTTACTTTCATCAACCCGTTTTTGGATGCGGTTGTCGGGGTCTTGGGAATGATGGCTGCGGTTGAGGTCACGCCAGGCAAGCCATACATAAACCGCAAGCGTTCCGCTGTGGGCGATGTCACCGGAACCATCGGTATTTCCGGGACGGCTGAGGGTGTCATGTCCCTGACATTGGACGAGGCGGTCATCCTGCGGATCGTCAACAACATGCTGGCTGAGAGCTACACGGAGATCAACGATGAAATCGCTGATGCCGTGGGCGAACTGACGAACATGATTGCCGGGCAAGCCCGGCAGGACCTGGCCAAGCAGGGCATGCCCCTCACATCCTCCACCCCGACGGTGATTATCGGTAAAGGGCACCAGATCAGTCATATCACCACATCTCCGATCCTGGCCATCCCGTTTACGACCAACGAAGGTGCGTTGGTCGTTGAGGTCTCCTTCGATTCCTCCGAGATTGGCTCCCTTTGAATTCCGCATCCGCGTTCTTCGATTCCGCTATCAGCTCTGAGCAACCAGAATTTTTCGGTCCATCCACTGTGCTGACCATCAAGTGCTCGGGTTGCAAAACCAAGCTGTGGAAATACAAAAAAATTGGTCCAGGCAAGGTCTTGCGCTGCCATAAGACGAGGATCAGCAAGCGCTTCGAGGTCTTGGAGCGGAATGGGATGTTGCTCTGCCCCTGCGGCCGAGAGATAGCCTCGGACATGGGCCGTTTCTACAAGATGTATCCGGAGGCGTTCCTGCATACCGGAACAAAAGACACGACCTGAAGCCATAACCCGCTGTCGACTCTCCGATATGCTCTCACGATTTATTCGCAAGCCCGCCACACGGGCCTATTACGCGCAGTTTGTTTCCAGGCCTGACTATTCATTCTGGAAGTGGCTTCATGGATATGTTTACGGTCGCTGGCCGCAACTGTACATTGCCCTGGGGACGGGAAGGCACCCTCTGGTCCGGTTCTTTCGCCCGCTGACTTCCCTGCGTCACAAACCTCTTGTCCCTGGTGAACGGTCCAAGCCAGGGCGCACGGCTTTTGCCGATGGCTATCACGGCAAGGTGTTGCGCCTGGAGCACGCCCGCAAGCTGGTCACGATCAACCGAGACCTTGATCTGGGTGACCTGGAGCAGGTTATTCCGTATGCCGCTGCCCGGGAGATCGTTCTTCAACAGCCGGATCACATTCTGGCCCTGGATTGCCCTTGCCGGGCCTCCCGGCCCAACCCCTGCACTCCGGTGGGCGTCTGCCTGATTGTGGGCGAACCCTTTGCCGGCTTCATCGCCGAGCATCACCCGGACAAGTCGCGGTGGATCACCCAGGACGAAGCCCAGGAGATTCTCAGGGCGGAACACCAACGGGGCCATGTGCACCATGCTTTTTTCAAGGACGTAATGCTCGGCCGATTCTACGCCATCTGCAACTGCTGCTCCTGCTGCTGTGGCGCCATGCAGGCCCATCGGGGCGGGACGCCCATGCTGGCCTCGTCTGGGTATGTCTGTAGGATGGAAAAGGATTTCTGCCTCGAGTGCGGACAGTGCGCCAAAAAATGTCAATTTCAGGCTATTCGCAGGTACAAGGATGGGTGGGGAGTCAGCGAGCCGGATTGTCTGGGTTGCGGTGTCTGCATTACGGCATGCCCGCAAAACGCTCTGACGTTGGACCGTGCCGCGCATCGTGGCGATCCCTTGGATATCCAGGAGATCATGGCCCGACGACCGAATTCCAGTGCACAAAAGAGCCTATAAACCATCAAATAGGGTGGATCATGCGATTTGTCGATGAGGCGGAAATAACCGTACGCTCCGGACACGGCGGACACGGCTGCGTGTCTTTTCGTCGGGAGAAGTACATCCCCAAGGGCGGACCTGATGGGGGAGACGGTGGACGTGGTGGAGATGTCGTTTTCGAGGCTGAACCCAAGCTGCTTTCCTTGTATGACTTTCGGCTCAAGCGCGTCTACGAGGCGCGCAATGGCCAACCTGGTTCGGGCCGAGAACGAACAGGTGCGGATGCAGATGATCTGATCGTGCATGTGCCGGTGGGCACCCAACTCTTCGAACTGACTGCTGATGGCGAGCGTGAATTGATCGTGGACCTTGCCGTCCCTGGGCAATCCGTTGTTTTGGCCAAGGGCGGCCGGGGCGGAAAGGGCAACACCCATTTCAAGTCCGCAACGATGCGCACTCCCCGGTTCGCTCAGCCCGGAGAGGAGGGCGAGGAGAGGCGGATCCGACTGGAATTGAAGATCCTGGCCGATGTCGGGATTATCGGATTGCCCAATGCCGGCAAATCCACGCTGATCTCCGTCCTTTCCGCGGCCCGGCCGAAAATAGCCCCATACCCGTTCACCACCTTGTCGCCCAACCTGGGCGTGATGCAGGGAGAACACGGCGAGCGTCTGGTCCTGGCTGATATTCCCGGCCTGGTCAGTGGCGCCCATGAAGGCCGCGGTCTGGGGCATAAATTCTTGAAGCACGTGGAGCGGACCCGGTTTTTGCTCCATGTGCTCAGCGTTGAGGAAATCCCTGGCCCTGAATCTCTTGAAGATGGCCAGGAGGGAGATCTCTGGGGTGGTTTTGCCCTGCTCAACGAGGAGCTGGCCGGATTTGATCCGGCCCTGGGCCGGAAAAAACAGCTGCTGGTGGTGAACAAGATTGACCTCTGGCCTCCGGAGCTCGTGGCGTGGCTGCGGGACCGGGCGATGCAGGATCACTCCGACCTGCTGATGGTCTCCGCTTTGGAGGGAACCGGTTTGGAGGAGCTGGAGCGTCGGCTTTGGTTTCTGTTGGCTGCGGCACAACGAGATAATGCCACCCCTGAAAAGGAGGATGACAATGATTGATGATCGACTCCGGGCCCATCGCTTGTTTCTGACCGACCATCTTCGCAAACAGACGGATTTTTCTCGAACAGATCAAAACCGGGGACTCCCCCCGCCACCAGTGCAGAAGCCGATTCCGCCGGATGCCCGCAGGGTTGAACTGCCCGGCTCCTCGCAATGGCCGGATTCCATTGGGCAAACGCCCCTGGTTGATGCTATTGCCCGCAGGGAAAGTCGACGCCGGTTCTCCGAAAGTGAACTGGCTCTGGCTGAGCTGTCATTTTTGCTTTGGGCCAGCCAGGGCATGCGGCGGATGCTCGGTCGGGGAACAGCCCTGCGTACCGTCCCCTCTGCCGGAGCCCGGCACAGTTTTGAAACCTACCTGTTCATCCGCACCGTAACGAACCTGGCTCCTGGGCTGTACCGTTATCTGCCTCTGGAGCACGAACTGGTTCATGTCCGGGACATGCCGGACATGGAAGCGGCGTTGACTCATGCCGCATATGGTCAGAAATTCGTGGGGCGCTCAGCGGTAACGTTTGTCTGGGCCTGCGTTCCAGAGCGTATGGAATGGCGTTATGGCCTGACCGCCCATCGGGTGATTCTGCTGGACGCCGGGCATGTCTGTCAGAACCTTTATCTGGCCTGTGAGGCCGTGGATGCTGGAACCTGTGCTGTCGCCGCCTATGATCAGTCGGAAGTGGACAAGCTGCTGGGCGTGGATGGCGTGGAGGAATTCGCTGTCTACCTCGCTCCGGTGGGGAAGAAAAGTGGGAGGGGTGAAGAGTGAAGGGGGTGACCGGGGCGTGTTTCCACTGTCAATGTGGGCAGAGCGGGGCAATGGCCGAGCAATGCAGCAGACGTTCCATGACCTCGGCCAGCGGAAGCCCGACCACATTGGTATAGGAACCCTCAATCCGCTCCACCAAAAGGGCGGCCCGTTCCTGGATGCCGTAAGCCCCGGCTTTGTCCATGGGCTCTTCTGTGGCCACATACGCGGCCAGGACATCCGGCCCGAACCGGCGCATCCACACCCGGGTTGTCACGGCGAATTCCTGGTGCTGCTCCCTGGGAAACCGCAAGGTGCACCCTGTGATGACCGCATGTTCCCGCCCGGCCAGCCGTTCCAGCATGGTCAGGGCCATGGCCTGATCCACCGGCTTGCCCAGCACGTCCCCGTCCAAGGCAACAATGGTGTCCGCGGCCAGCACAACGGCCTCTGGATGCAAGGCAGCCACTTCCCATGCCTTGGCCCGGGCTGCGGTGAGCGCGAACTGCGCCGGGTCGGTTCCAGTGAGATACGTCGGCTCCGGGGTCACGGCCGGGTGCACGCGAAACGTCAACCCCAGCCCGGCCAGCAACTCTCGCCGTCGCGGTGACCCGGAAGCCAGGACCAGTGGGGCCAGATTGTGGAACATGGCCTGTTGTTGGGCACTGTAGCGACAGGAGCTATGTGGCATCAGCCAGCAGGGCCTGTCGTAAGGATTCATCCAGTGTCGGGTGGGCGAAGATCAGGCTTTCGGCCTGCTCCCTGGTCCAGCCCTGGTTGACCATGATCGTGGCCGTTGTGACCAGGTGCAGCACGCCGTGCCCCACGGCGCTGATGCCGATCACCGTACTTCCGCTCCAGAGCACCTTGACCAGGCCGTGAGGGGCTGCCGCGGCCTGGGCCACCGGGTTGGCGGCCAGTTGGGCTTTTGATTCCCTGCAGTCCATGCCCTGGCTGCGTGCTTCCTGGATTGTCGGTCCGACCCGGAAAACCTCCGGATCGCCGTAGATACAAAATGGAACGGCTCCGGGGATATACGGGCCGGAAACCACCCCGGCCGCATGCCGGGCCGCGAACCGGCCTTGATCTTCGGCGGCATGGGCCAGCAGAGTCCGGCCGTTGCAGTCGCCTACAGCAGCAATGCGGTCGCCAAGCATCAGGTTGGCATCGGTGCGCAGTGTACCGTCCTCAGGAGATATTCCGGCCAGTTCCAGGCCGGAAAGGTGATTGTTCGGTCTGCGGCCGACAGCCACCAGCACCTTGTCCACGATCAACTCGTCATCCGGTGCATTGTCCAGGTGGACCTGCATCTGCCCGTTCATTCGCTCCAGGGCGGTAACCGCCACCTCGGTTCGGGTGCGTACACCTTGGCGTTTGAGAATGGATGCCAGCTGGGCGCAGATCTCCGGATCCTCGGAAGGGGCAATTCGATCCGCGGCCTCGATCAAGGTGACGGAAGCGCCCATGCGTTGGTAGAACTGGGCCATTTCCACGCCAATGGCTCCGGCTCCGATAACGGCCAATGACTCCGGAATGGTCGCCATGTCCAGAGCGTGGTCAGAGTTGAGTACGCCCTCGCCGTCCGGAGCCAGGTGCTTTGGCCAAGCCGGGGAGGAACCCAGGGCCAGGATCAGGCGCTGGAAGTCGATGCGCAGCTCGGATGCGTCCGTGGTATGGATGAGCACTTGGGTCGGTCCGCAAAGTTCGGCCACGCCGGCAATCAGGCGGACCCTGGCGGCCCCAAGAGTCTTGGCCATGGACTGTCGCGTGGCGGTCAGCAAAGACGACTTGCGCTTTTGCAGGGCGGCCATGTCCACGGTAAAGTTGCCTTGGCCCAAGCGCAGACGGGACTGGGCCGCCATGGCGATGAGCGGGGCCGTTGCACCGAGAAAGAGTTTGGTGGGAATGCAGCCCCAGTTCAGGCAGGTTCCTCCCAGCAGGTTTTTTTCCACCAGCGCGGTGGACTTGCCCAGGGCCGCGGCCTCCAGGGCCGCGGCGTAGCCTGCGGGCCCCCCGCCGATTACCAGAATCTCATAGGACTGTGTCATGCAAATCTCCACGTTTTCGTGGTCGGCTCACACCTGAAAAAAGTCACGATACCACTCCACGAAGCGCTGAATTCCCACCTGCACCGGGGTGTTCGGCCGATAGCCCAGGTCGTGCTCCAGGTCCGTGGTGTCCGCCCAGGTGGCCGGGACGTCGCCGGGCTGGAGGGGCAGGAAATTCTTTTGCGCTTTTTTGCCTAGCGCATCCTCCAACGCTTCAATAAACTGAATCAGCTCGACCTTGTCGGAGTTGCCAATGTTGTAGACCTTCCAGGGGGCCGGGGACGAGGACGGATCCGGGGACCTGCCGTTCCATGCGGGGTTGCCCGCCGGAGCATGGTCAATGACCCGCAACACGCCCTCCACGATGTCGTCCACGTAGGTGAAGTCGCGCTGCATTTTGCCGTGGTTGAAGACGGCGATGGGGCGATCCTCAAGAATGGCCTTGGTAAAGAGGAACAGGGCCATGTCCGGTCTGCCCCAGGGGCCGTACACGGTGAAGAATCGCAGGCCAGTGGTAGGGATGTTGTACAGGTAGCTGTAGGTGTGGGCCATCAGCTCGTTGGATTTTTTGCTCGCGGCATAGAGGCTGATGGGATGGTCCACATTGTGGCGCACGGAAAAGGGCATGTCCTCGTTCAGGCCGTAGACCGAGGAACTGGATGCGTAGGCAAAATGGTTGACGGGGTGGTGGCGACAGGCTTCCAGCAGGTTCAAAAAGGCCACGAAGTTGCTTTGCATGTAGGCGTGGGGGTTGGTCAGGCTGTAGCGTACCCCGGCCTGGGCTGCGTAGTGCATCACCTGTTCGAATTTCTCCCGGGCGAACAGATCCATCACTCTTTTTCCGTCCTCCAGATCCATGCGCACAAAGCGGTAACCAGGGTGGATCGTGCTCTGGATCATCCGGTTCCCGGCAACGTCGGCTTCCGTGATGCCCGAATGGGCGAGTCGGCCATATTTGACCCGGACGTTGTAGTAATCGTTGACATTGTCCAGGCCCACCACCTCATGGCCCTGCTCCAGCAGGCGCAGAACGGTATGAAAGCCGATAAACCCGGCGGCGCCGGTGATCAGTATTTTCATGAGTATTCTCCAGGGATTCGTTGAGATGGGGCAAGACAGCCGTGTGAACCTATCCGCTCTCGGGTTCGCTGTCATCCCCCGAGGAAAGGGGATGGCGGGCGAATCCGTTTTCATCGAAATCGCAATCGCAATCGAAATCGGAGAATGTCGCGCATCATCCCGTGATAACCTCATTTTCCTGGAAATGTTTTCGATTTCGATCACGATTTCGATTTCGATGCCGATTCAGACAACGGGTGGGGAGCGAGTACAAGTCCGCCCGGGAAAGGGGCTGGCGGGGGACTTGCCATGGGGCCGAGGGATGGGTATTTGTCCTGCGCATTATGAGTAAAGATTTGATCATCGTTGAGTCGCCGGCCAAGGTCAAAACCATCAAAAAGTTTCTTGGACCGGATTATGAGGTCAGCGCCTCGGTGGGTCACGTTCGCGACCTGCCGAAAAAGGTGCTTGGAGTGGATGAAGCGGGGGATTTCGCCCCGGAATACGAGGTGATTCCCGGCAAGCTGAAGGTCGTGGGGCAGCTCAAGAAACTGGCGGCCCAGGCGGACCAGATCTATCTCGCCCCGGACCCGGACCGGGAAGGCGAGGCCATTGCCTGGCACGTGGCCGAGCTGATCAAGGACGCCAATCCGCGGATCAAACGGATCCAGTTCAACGAGATCACGGCCAGGGCCGTGCGCGAGGCCCTGGAGCACCCCAGGACCCTGAATCTGGATCTGTTCAACGCCCAGCAGGCCAGGCGGGTCCTGGACCGGCTGGTGGGCTACAAGCTTTCCCCCCTGCTTTGGCAGAAGGTCAAGCGTGGCATTTCCGCGGGTCGGGTCCAATCCGTGGCTCTGCGGCTGATCGTGGACCGGGAGCGGGAGCGGCAGGTTTTCGAGCCCAAGGAATATTGGGTCTTCAAGGTCAAGCTGGCGGTCAAGAGCACCGCGGTGATCGAGGCCGACCTGTGGAAGGTGGACGGCAAGAAGCCGGATATCGGCTCCGCGGACCAGGCCGGCGAGCTGGAGGCCGCGGTATCCAAGGCGCCCTTCGTGGTGGAAGCCGTGGACGAAAAGGAACGGCAGCGGCAGTCCGGCCCGCCGTTCATCACCTCCACCCTGCAACAGGAAGCCAGCCGCCGCTTTTCCTATCCGGCCAAACGAACCATGTCCCTGGCCCAGCGCCTGTACGAGGGTGTGGAGCTGGGGGATAGGGGCATCCAGGCCCTGATCACCTACATGCGAACCGACTCGGTGCGCGTCTCGCCGGATGCGATCAAGGACGTGCGCAAGCTGATCCTGGAGTCCTACGGACCGGACTATTGCCCGGAAAAGGAACGGTATTTCAAGTCCCGCAAATCCGCCCAGGAAGCCCACGAAGCCATCCGGCCCGTGGACGTGACCCTGACCCCGGAAATGCTCCAGGCCTATCTGCCCCGGGATATGTACCAGCTCTACAAGCTGATCTGGACCCGCTTCGTGGCCTCGCAGATGAGCCCGGCCCGGTTTTGGGACACCACCATCACCGTGGCCGCGGTCCACACCCAGTGGCGGGCCAAGGGCGAACGGCTGATCTTTCCCGGCTATCTCAAGGTCTACGGCGGCGGGGAGGCGGAGAAGAACCAGGAGTTGCCTACTCTGACCCCGAAGCAGGAGCTGCGGCTTCAGGAACTGCTCAAGGAACAGAAGTTCACCCAGCCGCCGCCGCGCTACAGCGAGGCCTCGCTGATCCGGGAGCTGGAAGAAAAGGGCATCGGCCGGCCCTCCACCTACGCCCAGATCATCTCCACCCTGCTGGACCGGGAGTACGTCACCCAGGAAGAGCGTCACTTCGTGCCCCTGGAGCTGGGCTACGTGGTCACGGACCAGCTGGCCGCGCATTTCACCCGGCTGATGGACGTGGATTTCACGGCCCAGATGGAGGAATCCCTGGACCAGGTGGCCGAGGGCGGCCAGGACTGGGTGGAGCTGATGCGCCGGTTCACGGGCGATTTTTATCCCGTCCTGGACAAGGCCAAGAAGGACATGGCCGCGGTGAAGGGCGGGATCGACGCGGGCATGCCCTGCCCGGAATGCGCCAAACACCTGGTGATCAAGTTCGGCAAGGCCGGAGCTTTCCTGGCCTGCTCCGGGTATCCGGACTGCTCGTTCACCGGCAACTTCACCCGGGACGAGTCCGGAAAGATCAAGACCATTGAAAAGCTGCCCAGGGAAGAGGCGGTCAAGGTCGGTACCTGCCCGGACTGCGGCGGGGACGTGGTCTTAAAAAAGGCCCGCACCGGCAGCCGCTTCTACGCCTGCGCCACCTACCCCAAATGCAAGTACACCAAGTCCTACTCCACGGGCGTACCCTGTCCGGCGGAAGGCTGCACCGGCGACCTGGTGGAGCGCAGCTCGCGCTTCGGCAAGATGTTCTTCTCCTGCAGCCGCTACCCGGACTGCACCACGGCCCTGCCCGCCCCCCCGGTGGCCCAGCCCTGCCCCAAGTGCGACTTCCCGATCATGCTCCGCCGCCACACGGAAAAGCGCGGCAACTACCTGTCCTGCCCGGTCAAGGAGTGCCGCCACTTCATCCCGGTGGCCGAGGACTTCGAGGAAACCGAAGGCCCACTTCCGGACTTCTCCGAACCCACGCCCAAGAAGGCCACACCCAAAAAAACTGACAAAACCGCCTCAAAAGCTGCTTCAAAAACGCCCTCGAATTCAACCAAACCGACTCCGAAGCGCACCACGACCAAGAAAACCACGACAAAAAAGCCCGCGGCCAAGAAAACAACACGGGCCAAAAAGACCGAGTAGATGGTCTTTCTCGCTGCAAGTCCTATTGGAAAACCGCCTCCAGGCTTTCTATTCATGGAAAGCTGGAGGCGTTTTTTTTGAAGATTGCTGACGAGGTGTGCAAGGACTATTGAAGGTCGGACTGTTGAAAGCCAGGATTTCAGGAACAGAGAAGGGCGAAGCAAAATATTAAATTGTCAACCAATCCGCATTTTTGCGAGATATACTGCTAAGTTTTATAGTTCCGGCTATTACAGCTGGAGCTATAATAGCCGGAACTATAATTTCGTGAATCGTGGCTATGAAGCCCGTTCATCAATCTTGACGGTTTCCATTTGATCAGGATACGCATGATCAACTTATTCAAATGAGGACGTTTGTATGAGAACACTTCTTGTAAGTGTGCTCGCAAGCCCTAACCACCTCCCCCCGCCCGGATCGGTCCAATGCCCATTCGGCTGATGCAATCCCCTGACATGGAAGACCTTGTCGATCTCAAGCGGTCATTTATTCCGAAATGTTGCGCCCGCTTTCGCCCTTTATGGCGATGGCGGGCGTTTTTGTTGTTTGCGTTATGAATGGTCCCCGCCCCATGACCGAAGTCAACAACATCCACGACACGTTCTTCCGGGAAACCATGAGCCACAAGGAGGTCGCCGCCGACTTCCTGGCCAACTACCTTCCGGCCAAGGTCTTAAAGCATATCCGCCTGGATACGCTGACCATTACCAAAGACAGCTTCGTGGACGAAAAGCTGGACGAATATTATTCTGACCTGCTCTACCACGTTACATTCACCGGCAACCGGCTTGGCCTCATCTACTTTCTGTTCGAACACAAAAGTTTTCCGGACAGATTCACGGACCTTCAGCTGCTGGGCTACCTCTCGGAAAACTGGCAACTTGTCCGCAAGCAGTTCCCAAAAGCCAAGAAGCTGCCCTTGATCATCCCGATCATCGTCTACCACGGCAAACCCAAGGGCAAAGCCGTTCGCCTGGCTGACCTCATCGATCTGCCCCACCCCGATCTGGCCTGCTACGTCCCAACCTTCGACACCGCCTTCTACGACTTCTCCCCCGGAGCCGACGAGGAAATCAAAGGCGACATTTACATCCAACTGATCCTGCACTGCCTCAGAGCCAAGAACATCCCGAAATCACGAGAAATTCTGATCCATATCCTGCTGCTCCTGGCCCAACTCCCCGAAGACGCCACCTCCATGCACTGGATTCAAAAAATATTTCGCTACCTCTCCCAGGTCATGGACATTGAACGTGGCGTCGTGCATGATCTGGTTAAAGAAAACGTTCCCCTGAACATGGAGGGAAAGATTATGACGATAGCTGAGCAGTGGAAACAAGATGGTCGTATTGAAGGTCGCCAAGCCATTATCCAGCGCCAAATCGCCAAACGCTTCGGCAAAAGCATCACGGACATGGACATCCAGGAGCGCCTCCGCAAAGCCACGCCTGAGCAGCTTGACCTCTGGGCCGAACGAATCCTGGACGCCAAGAATGTTGACGAGGTGTTCAAGGACAATTGAGGGCCGGGCTGTCAAAGCCAAGGTTTCTGGAGCTGAGAACCGCCCGCTTTGCTCAAGGTGCCGAGGACTCCGAGGAAAACCCATTCATCAATCTTGACGTTTTCCATTTGAGCAGGATAAGCATGCTCATCTTTTTCCAAATGAGGCCGATCATTAGAAAAATCTCGCGTCAGCATGCTCTCAAACCCTTATGATCTCCCCCCGCCTGGATCGGTCCAATGCTCATCCGGCTGGTTTAAGCCCCTGACATGGAATTCCTTGTCGGTTTCGTGCGGTGATATATTCCGAAATGTTACGCCCGCTTTCGCCTTTTCTGGCGAGGGCGGGCGTTTTTTTGTGCTCGTTATAAAGAGGCCCAGCGAACCCAGCGTCACAAGGAGCCCTTGGCATGTTTCGCCGGGCAGGAGTCCAGGCCAATGTCCATATCCCGGAAAATGAGTGCCGATGCGGAGCATGGTTTTCTCTAAAGTCAGCTTTATGCCCATTTTTTTCAGGTGAACCGGTGTTACTGTACAAAGCTGACTTCAGACCAAGGCATGATGCTGACTTCGGCGTCAGGATAGAGTAGGCTTGGTAGTCTTAATATCTTGAAAAAGTGGAGTTAATGGCGGCTTGTTTGTTGCTGAAATGCCAGCCAAGTCAGTAGGTGGCAAGATCTGGAATTTGAGGGTCGTTTTTTTACGAATTCCGCATAATACATCTGTTAGCCGTAAGATGAATGGAGGTATCAAAAAATGATAGAACCCAAAAGCTCGTTTCCCGTGTTTATCGTTAGAGATCTTGATGCAGCAAAATCCTTCTACACAGAAAACCTTGGGTTTGATGTTGTC
>REDL01000093.1 GCA_007693505.1 Desulfovibrionales bacterium
GGGCAACTCTGGGGACTGGCCGCATAATTGGTGCTGACTTTTTGCAGGGACATCGGACATGGTTGACTCCTTTTTTGGTAAACGAATGGTGGTTGTTAAAAACTTCGGGTATGGAGAGCCCGAAATCCAGATACAGACAACCCCCAAAAAACAATATTTCCCTCGATCCCCAGGACCGCATTGCAAACGCGGTTTCACAAGAGATTACAATTACAGCTTGTGATTGCTCTTCACGTCTTCGGTCTTGCCCAAAAAAACAAAGGTGCCCGGCAGGAAAACAGCATGCCGGGCACGATAGTTCGCCAGTATTTAGGACAGAGGGTGATCGATTGCTAATCTGCTATTGCTTGATCATCGGCTGGTCACAACAAACCAGTTCCCCGCCACCGGCCTCCTTGACTTCGACAACGTTGCCGCATAATTCACATTTGTAGATTTCTCCAATACTGGGCATAATAAACCTCCTGTTTTTTCATGTTCCTTTCGCGAGTCATTCCTCCACAACGCAACCCGGTATCTACTCCCACTCACGTCACGATTCCAATAAAGCGATTTACGTATTTTTAAAATATAAACCCTGTATTCCGCATGGCACGCCACCGGACTTTTGAGATGAAATACTGCAAACGCAAGGCTCGGGATGTCTGGCCTTCAATAGCCAACAGAAGTCAGACCCTCCCTGAGAACCCGCGCTGATTTCTGCAATCCTTCCTTCTCTTCGTCGGCCAGGGTGTTGGTCAGCACCTGTTCGATACCTCTTGCACCCACAACACACGGCAGAGACAGACTGACATTCTGCAAACCGTACTCACCCTGCATCAGGGTGCCAACAGTGAGTACGCTGTTCTGATTCATCAACACCGCCTCAGTGATTCGGACCATGGCCAAGCCAATGGCGTAGTAGGTGGCCTGTTTGCGTTTGATCACGTGGTAGGCTGCATTACGCACGTCCTCGTCGATTTCCGCCTTTTTCCCCTCGAGAGATTTTCCGCAGGCCTTGCAGTAATCCATCAGCGGTATGCCCGCTATGTTCACCCGGCTCCAGACCAGTACCTCACTGTCACCATGCTCGCCAATTACGTAGCCATGCACATTGCGGGGATCCACATCGTAAAAGTCGGACAAAAGATGCCGGAAGCGCATGGTATCCAGGACCGTTCCCGAACTAATCACCTGTCCCGGCGGCAGACCGGAAACCTGCTGGGCCACGTGAGTCAAAATGTCCACTGGATTGCTGACCATCAACAAGATCGCCTTCGGGTTCTGCTCTACGACCCTGGGGACGATTTCTTCGACAATCTTCACGTTGCGCTTGGCCAGATCCAGGCGGGTCTCCCCTTCTTCCTGGTTTGCACCCGCTGCGATGACCACAATTTGGGCATCCTTGCACATCTCGTAACCGCCGGCGCGGATGTCGATGGGTTTGGTAAACGGCAAGCCATGGCTCAGATCCATGGCTTCACCCTCGGCCCTGGCCGCGGTACGATTTACCAAGCCGACCTCCCGGACCAAGCCCTTGATGCACAGGGCATAAGCATAGGACATACCCACCAGGCCCGTGCCGATAATTGTCACCTTCCGGTGTCTGTACAATGGATCTTGTTGTATCATGTCTGCCTCCTTTTGATGTTTCGGAATGCGACAGCTTCCAAGAATATGCCACCCCCCGCCCCCGTCCCCATCCACGTCCCCGTCCACGATAAAACGCTTCTTTGATGATCAGGAATTTAATCGATTCCGAGAACGTGAACGGGGACGGGGACGGGGACGGACAACGGGGTGGTTCCGAGAACGTGAATGTGAATGTGGACGGCCACAGGGAGTGTGAGCCGGAACGATGCCATCTCAAGCTCTTTCCATCGCGTTTTCACGCAGATTCGAGGTCTTTCTTCTCGTTTTCAATCTCCGCCACGCGGCGAATGACCTGCAATACGCTGTCGGGCTGGAGAGAGATGGAATCAATGCCGGACCGGACCAGGAAGGCGGCGAATTCGGGATCGTTGCTGGGGGCCTCGCCACAAATGCCCACCGGACGTCCTTCCTGGTGTGCTGTCGTAATGAGCATCCGGATCAATCGCTTGATCGATTCCTCGCTTTCATCGAACAGCTCGGCCAGCTGCTCCGCGTCCCGGCTGATCCCCAGCACCAGCTGGGTCAGGTCGTTGGACCCGATGGAAAAGCCGTCGAACCGTTTCGCGAAGGCCTCCGCCTCCAGGATATTGGTCGGAATTTCGGCCATGACGTAGACTTCGAGAGCGTTCTGACCACGAATCAGACCATTTTGGGCCAGGACGTCCAACACCTTGTCCGCCTCTGCCGGAGTCCGGCAAAAGGGAATCATGATCCGCACGTTGGTAAAGCCCATCTGCTCCCGAACCCGGCGAATGGCCCGGCACTCCAGGGCAAAGCCGTCGGCATAGTCCTCGCTGTAGTAGCGGGACGCGCCGCGCCAGCCGAGCATCGGGTTCTCCTCCTTGGGCTCGAACTGGGAGCCGCCGATCAGGTCGGCGTATTCGTTGGTCTTGAAATCGCTCATGCGCACGATGACCGGATACGGATGGCGGGAGGCCGCGATGGTGGCGATACCGCGGGCCAACAGTTCAATGAAGTAGTCCTCCCTGCTTTCATGGCCCTTGGTCATTTCCTTGATCCGCGCCTTGGCTCCCGCGTCATCGACCTGGTCGAAGCGGGTCAAGGCCAGGGGATGGATCTTGATTACATTGTTGATCAGATACTCCATGCGGGCCAGCCCAACCCCTTTGCAGGGCAGCTTCCACCAGCGCATCGCCGCATGGGGCGCGCCGATGTTCAGCATGATCCTGGTTCGGGTTTCCGGCACGTTGTCCAGGTCCATGGCTTTCTCCTCGTATTCGAGATGTCCGGCATAGACATGGCCCTGGTCCCCCTCGGCACAGGACACGGTTACCTCTTGTCCGTCCTTGAGCTCTTTCATGGCCTTGTCAGCGCCGACTATTGCCGGAATGCCCAGCTCGCGGCTGACAATGGCCGCATGCGAGGTCCGCCCGCCCTGTTCGGTCACGATGGCCGCGGCCCGCTTCATGATCGGGACCCAGTCCGGATCGGTCATGGTGGTCACCAGTACCGAACCTTCCTTGAACTTTTCGATTTCCGAGGCGCTTGCGATGACGTTGACCTGGCCCACGGCGATGGCCTGGCCGATGCTCAACCCGGTCACCAGCCGTTCGCCGTCCTCCTGGAGGGTGTAGGTCTTCATGGTGGCCGTTGATTTTTGGGAATGCACGGTTTCGGGGCGGGCCTGGACGATAAAGATCGAATCCAATTCACCATCCTTGGCCCATTCGATGTCCATGGGATGCTGATAATGTTCTTCAATGAGCCTGCTCCAGCGGGCCAGGCGCAGGATTTCCTCATCTGTAAGGACAAATGCCTCGCGTTCCTTTTTCGGGGTCTGCACGTTTTTGGTCGGTTCTTTCCCCTCTTTTTTGGCGTAGACCATTTTCTTTTCCTTGGATCCCATGGTCTTCTCAATGATCGGATGCAGGTCCTCGTTGCCCAGAAAGGGCTTGAACACCGTGTACTGATCCGGGTTGACAGCGCCCTGGACCACGTTTTCGCCAAGCCCCCAGGCCGCGTTGATCAGTACCACATTCGGAAAACCGGAATCCGTATCCAGGGTAAAAAGCACCCCGGACCCGGCCAGGTCGGAACGGACCATTTTCTGGATGCCCACAGAAAGGGCAACCTTCATGTGTTCGAACCCCTTCTCCTCCCGGTAGGCAATGGCCCGGTCCGTGAAGAGCGATGCGAAACATTGCTGGCAGACCCTCAGAAGGTCGTCCTCCCCGGTCACGTTCAGAAAGGATTCCTGCTGGCCGGCAAAACTGGCCTCGGGCATGTCCTCGGCCGTGGCACTGGAACGGGCGGCCACGTCCACGTCGGTCTTGTCGTACCGCCGGCAGAGCTCCTGGTAGGCCTCCCGGATGGACTGGGCCACGTCCGGAGGCATTTTTCCGTTGAGGAAAAGCTTGCGGATGGCCTCCCCGGTCTTGCCCAGGGAAGTGTCCTCCTGTTTGTAGGCTTCGAGCAGATCTTCAATCTGTTCGCTGAGATCGTTTTCTTTCAGAAATGCCCAATAGGCCTGGATGGTCGTGGCAAATCCGTCCGGAACCTGGATGTCCTTTCTTTTCAATTCCCTGATCATCTCACCCAGCGAGGCGTTCTTGCCTCCGACCTGGTCGACGTCCTTCGAGCTCAGATTTTCAAACCAGCTGATATATCCGGTTTCGGAATTCATGTCCTGCATGGGAGCCTCCGTTGTTACTATTCCACCAATACCTCTTGGTGACGACTCTGCGTCCGTCGACTCATGAGCATTGGCTCTCGGAAAATACCATTATGCGGGTATTGCGCTGTCGGAGGATATACGGGAAAGTCTGTATTTCGATGGAGGAAACAGTGCACCATGAGGCTTGGCGGCCTGGCGTTTCGCAGTGCCGGGTGGGAAGGGGGAACACATATACCCCATGGAAAGCGGGTTACAGAAGCAGATGGCGTTCCCCATGCTCATCGCATAAGACCATTTGCTTGAAGGAAACCACGGAGTCGGCCTTGGACCAGAGGCCGCAGAGACCCCGAAAAGGATCGTTGATCTGGGTTTCCAGCACCACCCTGCCATCCGTACTGGCCTGAAGGCTGCTTTCCTGGACGGCAACGGTCAGTTTGTACCATTGTCCTGCTTCCAGAACCAATTCTGTTTTGGCCATTTCATGCCATCTGCCTCTCACGAAGCGGCACAATGCGGCATGACCTTTCAGGGCATCGATATGAAAAACAAAATAATTCTCGGCATTGGTCAGACCGAAAACGAGCCCGGCAGCCATGTTGATGCATTCAGACTCACACCTGGCCTTGACCGAGAGACTTTCAACTGCAAACTGGCTCTTCTTGGCAACGGCCAATGGATAGTAGGCATTGATTTTGATGGATTCCAAGAGAGAATGATGGCTTGATCCAAGGTCCTTGCGCAGCAGACAAAGCGGACCAGATGTCGCTGGGGCCGAAAGCGTTGCGCTGTTCTGGTAAAGGATGCGTTTTCCATCCTCTTCCTTTTCGTTCCAGTGCCCTTCAAGAAAAGAGAAGCCGGGAACCTTGTTGAGGCTAATTTCAGTCAATGGCTCATAGTTTCCATTGATAAACATTTTGGTCAACCGATCCACGTCATTTTCGTCTTTCAAGGTCACGTCCATGAATCGACTGCAGGCCAGCAGGCGACCCAGTTGGTCCAGCTTTTCCAGGACAAGGGGGCCATCGAAACCGTGCAGGGAGGCAGAAAGAAATTCTCCCTTGGCCTCGGTCTGAAACTCAAGTTTGTGGAGAATGTTCGCCAAAAGCAGAGTTCGCAAGGTTTTGCCGTAATATCCTCCTGCCCCCCCGGAATACTGGAAGGTAACGTGATTGTCCGTCCCTTCTTCGGTGCAGAGGACGTCCAGGTTGGCGTAGTGGAAGTCAAATTTGGCATTGAGGTTTAGATAATCCCGGGCGATCAGGGCGTAGCTGTGCTGCTTCCCACCGCGCTCCATTTCTCCCAGGCCGCCATCGGCCTTCAGGCCACCCAGATTGTGCTGATCCAGGTCCACGGAGCTGGACCAGTTCAGTCCCGGATGGGTCAATCCGCGCCAAAGGGCTTGCAAGGGGATGGACTGGATCTGTTCCGGCGAGACGGTATCGCAGTTTGTAACGTCGGAATCCAGACCTCCGCCCAGGTCAATGAGCCGGATGCGCAAGGGGATGTCCGTGGCCAGTTCCGCGGAAGGGTGTTGCTCATGGTGCGTATCTCCGGACAGGGAAAACAGCTCCGTGATGCGTTGATCGTGCAGGTAGCGGATCACGTCGTGGATGGTCCGGCAATGCTTCGGAGTAAACGTTGCAGAGGCTGGGTCCGTCAGGTTCAGCGGCAATATTTTTTCGATGATTGCTCCCAATCGGCGATACATCGGTCCCGGCATAGTCTGACGGGAGTGAGCCGGGCTTTGGCCCAGCCACTCCTGGATGCGCCCCCTGTAAACCGTCGTTTTGCCGGCATCCATGGTGATCTCGGTGCCCTGGTCGATCCGTGCGGTGGCTTCCTTGGCGTCAACGATAGCAGGGATGCCGAACTCTCTGGCCACTGAAGCCAGATGGCTGCCCACGGCACCCATGTCCGTGATCAACCCTTGGACTTTGGACATAGAGCGGGCAAATTTTGGAGACGTCGTCCGTGCTACCAAAATGGCCCCTTCAGGGACATCCGTCGGATCTTGAGAAGTGGCCACGAAGGCCTTTCCAGCAGCCAAACCTGGGGAAGCGGTCTTGCCGGCGTGAAGCAACTTTGGATGCCTGGATGCGTCGATCTCCGCGCGTTTCCTCGTGGATTGAGCAACCACCTTCAGTGGGCGAGACTGGAGAATCCGGATGCGGCCCTGCTGATCTATCGCCCATTCAATATCCTGGTGGTTTTGGTAATACTCTTCCAATTGCAAACCATACCGGGCCAGCTTGAGGATTTGGCGATCATGCAGGACCGGTGCATCCTGCCGAGCGGCGGGAACGTCTTTTGTTCTGGCGCCTCCCTGCTCATCCAGAACCAACATGCTCTGCTTGTGTGCAATGTCCCGATCTAAAATAGCATGTGTTTCTTTTTGAAAGCGATAGACATCCGGACTCTGCTCCCCTCCCACCAGGGCTTCACCCAGCCCCCAGACTGCGGAGATGGTCAGTTCATCAGGGTTCGTGCCGGAAGGGTCCATGCTGTACAGAACGCCGCTGGCCATGGCATCCACCATGGGCAGCACAAGCACGGCCATAGGCGTTTCCTCGTCCGTCAGACCATACTGCATGCGATATGATAAAACACGAGGACTGTATTTGCTCGCCACGACCCGTTGATAGGCGCGCAACAGACCGGCTTTGTCCACGCCCAGCACCGAGGTGTACTGTCCTGCAAAGGACACCTCACCGTCTTCGCCCACCGAGCTGCTGCGCACTGCTGCTGAAAAATTGCTTCCAACCCGTTCTTCCAACTTGGCATGAGCGGCGAAAATCGCCTCCTGCAACGCCCCTGAAATCTCCGTCTGAAGAACAGCCTGTTGAAGCTTTCTGCCGACGGCGTCCACTTCTTTCTCTGAATCGGGGCGTAATCCGGCCAACTCTTGGTTGATCACTTCCTGAAGGTTGGTCACTTGCAAGAAGTTCCGAAATCCTTCGGCCGTGACCACAAAGCCGGGTGGAACCGGAATGCCCAGCTGGTTGGTCAGGGTGGCCAGATTGGAGGCTTTGGCACCGACAAATGTGACCATTTCCGGAGTGATCTCCGTCAACGGCAGTACCAGTTCTTTCCGGGATTCAGCCATGGGGCGCAGTTCGGCCAGCGCTTCAACAGCGATCCTTGTCACCACGTGCTCCAGGGCAGCATATTGTTCCCCGCCCAGGGATTGCATGGCCGCTACCATGGACTTGACCGACTGTAACAATCCTCCCAATACAGATTGGATTTCCGCGGAACTCAAGGAGCGACCGCTACGGTACGCGGTTTCCAACTCTGCCATGGTGTCGAGCGCTTCGTAGTAGTTTTCCAAAAAATCTTTGAAATTCGCATAATTTTCCGCGTAACGGGACAGTTCGTCCACCGCAAGAAAACATCGATTTTTTGCATCAGATTTCCGCATACATGCTCCCTTGCGATTTCGTGATCTGACGCGACCAGTAAAATGATTGGTAACTGCTCAAAAAGTCCCGGCTAGCTCCATGGAAAATCCGTCATGACGGACTGCCGGATAAGAACTTTCTCAACTTTAGGAGCAAGACGGGCAAGCCAGTCCAAGCTGAACAGTTCGGGTTTGCACAGTCAAGGCCATATCAGCTGACTCACGATCCACTCCCCATACCCGGCGGCAGGGTACAAAAATCGACGTTGAGCCTGGTCAGGGCCGCCTTGCCCCGGACGGTCAGGTCCGTAGTGAAGCGGAACTGGTGGCGGGGGTCCACCGGATACGCCCGAACCCGGTAATGCGTGCCCCAGGGCTTTTTCCCGACAATGACCGCCACAGGCTTCTCGAGTTGCAGGTAGGGGCTGGTCAGGGCCACGTCCTGGAGGACCTGCCGAACCTGGGCCGCATCGTGGCGGGGATGCAGGTAGAAATCCGTGACGCATTGCAGGTGCGGGCCGCCGTTGTTGGCGTTGAAGACCGACTCGGTCCAGATCTTCTGATGGGGGATGGCCACCACCGTGTCGTCCGGGGTGATTTCCTCCCACGAGGGGATGACCGGGGTTCCGGATCATCCACCTCCAGCCAATCAGAGAGCGCGACGTCCAGAGCCGTTGCGGCACTTTCCCAGTCAATGGGTGGAGCCAGGTTTTCCAATCGAACTCGCGGTAAAGCCCGCAAATCCGCCTCTGTCCTGGCCGGCGCCAGGCTCTCTTCCCGATGGCTGCGCAAAAGCGCCTTCAGGGCGGTCCACTTCCTGACCACCCTGCTCAGACCCTCAAACGTCGGTGGGGAATAATCGCCCAACGGAACAAATTCCCAGCCGGCCAGCGCCTGCGGGTCCGATGTGTATTTTTTTGCGTTTCAAGGGGATAACTCTTGCTCACGACTTGTATCCAGTGAAGTTGATTCTGCAACATTATTTCGAGATAGTTATAAATAATACGACTCACCGCCCAGGGCAGATTTGTTCTCGCACTACGGGCGCTCTGAATCAATATCGAAATCGAAATCGTGATCGAAATCGATTTCTGGTAACTTTCCGATTTCGGTAGCGATTTCGATTTCGATGACTGCTGGCCCCACCCTGGAGGCCCCTTGAACATGCTGCAATACTGCTCTGAAATTATTGATATTTTACAGAGAACAAAATGGCCCTGATTCAGCGCCTGTTCTCATTGCCAAGCGGAACAACCAGTATCCTGTCAACGCGCCTGCCGTCCATATCCACGATTTCAAAGCGATGCCCCTCCCAGTCAAAATGCTTGCCCATCATGGGCTCGTCGCCACCGTGAACCAGGACGAAGCCAGCCAGGTTGTCGAAGGTCTGCCCCTCTTCGCGCATCGGCCGCTTGATGCCCAGCTGGGTCTGAACCTCGTCCAGGGACATGAATCCGTCCAGGAGCCAGGACCCGTCTTCTCGACGCACCGCGGCGGGTTCCGGTTCCGCCTGGACCGTGGGAATGGCCCCGACCATGGCTTCCAGGATGTCGTTGAAGGTCACCACGCCCCGGGGGGCATTGTATTCGTCCACCACCAGGACAAAATGCATCTGTTCCTTCTTGCGGAACATTTCCAGCAGGCGCAGCACGCGCATGGTCGCGGGCACGGATTCCAGCTTGTGCAAATACGCCTCCAGGCCGGTTTCCCGCCCCTGGACGCGGGCGCCCAGGTACTCCTTGGCCTTGATCACACCCAGCACCTCAAACGGCTCCTTGCGGGCCACGGGAAAACGGGAATGGGGATGGGTGAGGATTATTTCCAGATTTGCCTGCTCCGACTCGTCCGGATCGAGCCAGACGATCTTGGAGTGGTGCGTCATCAGTGCCCCCACCTGGAGGTCGTCCAGGCGGAACACCCGCTCCAGAATCTCCCGCTCGGTATGCTCCACCTCCCCGTAGACCACGGCCTCCCGGATCAGGGCCCGGATGTCGTCCTCGGTCACCTTGGGTTCCTTGGGCGGCGAAATCCTCAGCACACGGACCACGGCCTTGGTGGAGGCGGTCAACACGAACACCGCGGGCATGGCCAGACGCATCAGCAGATACATCACGGGGGCCGTGAAGCCGGACATCTTTTCCGGATAACTCACGGCCAACTTCTTGGGAACAAGCTCGCCCACGATCAAGGTCAGGTAGGTGATGGGCACGACCACCAGGAGCAGACCCAGGGGGCCGCTATAGGGTCCCAGAGTCGGAAACCCGGCCAGGAAATCCTGGACCCTGGAGGCAATAGTCGTTCCGCTCACGGCCCCGGTCAAAATGGCCACCATGGTGATCCCGATCTGGGCCGTGGACAAAAACTTGTCCATCTTGTTCTTCAACAGCAACGCCACGCGGGCCCTGCGGTTGCCCTCGTCGGCCTGGGCCTTGAGCCGCGCCTTGCGTGCCGCCACCAGGGCCATCTCGGACATGGCGAAAAAGCCGTTGACGAGAATAAGGACAAGAATGAGCACGGCTTCGAGGGAAGCGTAGGACACGTGAATCCTCCTGATCAGGCTGGATGTATGCCGGGAGATAAGATGATAAAAAAACAGCAGAGTGGCGACATATTCCCTATCCACTCTGCTGTCCGCTGGATTCAGCTGGCTCTGTGACGCCTTAAAGCTGTCACACGCATTCCGCTATTCGTCTTTCGATTCCCCGGTGCCGACGCTCATCCAGACATTCTCCTTGAAAATCGCCTTTTTCATTGGTTCGCCGCAGCAGACCAACTCTCCGCCGCCGGCCTCTTTCACTTCCACGACATTGCCGCACAATTCACACTTGTAGCTTTCTCCGACGCTGGGCATGCAAAACTCCTGATATTGTTAGATGTTGTGAGGCAAAAACACGAAGTGCAGAGTTGCACCAACGGCTACTCTTCATGCTTCCTGCTCTGCCCTTCTTCCCGTCCTTCCTGATACCCCTTTTCGAACGCCGTTTTCGCCTTGGCAAAACTCGCCTTCCACACTTCCCAGGAAGATTCAACGCCGTGCTTGAGTTCTTCCCAGGCGGATTCGCCAGCGTTTTGCAGATCCGCGATTTTCTTCTCCAACTCCTGGCGCTTAGCCCGCAACTCTTCAAGTTCCTGCTGGTATTTGATTTTTGCGTCCGCTTCGGCCTGGTCCGCCTTGGCCGTCAACTTGTCGATGTCCGCGTTCCATTCGTCAATTTGGGCCTTTAGTTTCTGAACATACGCATCTCTTGTTTCCGACATGATCATTTTTCTCCATGTGAAAAAGTGAATGATTATAAAATATAGGGATGATCCAATGTAGGGGCGGGTTTGAAACCCGCCCCTATGGTCATGACATTTTCCGTGACGAAAAAATGCTCAAATCCTGCTCACTGGACAGGCACTTCAGGAGCTTCCAGCCGGCCAGGCTGTTTCCTTTTTGATCAAGGGCCGGCCCAAATACGGCGATGCCCAGGTGCCGGGGGGAAACGGCCATGATGCCGCCGCCGACCCCGCTTTTGCCCGGCAGTCCGACATCCACGGCAAAATCTCCTGACCCGTCGTACATGCCGCAGGTGGTCATCACCGCCTTGGCGATGCGGGCTGTTTTCTCATCAAAAAG
>REDL01000104.1 GCA_007693505.1 Desulfovibrionales bacterium
TTCGAGTCCCCCCTTCGGCACCAGAAGACAATCCGAGCACGACCGGATCAGTAAAATAGGTCAAAAAATCAAAGACGAGGCTGGACAGTTTGTCCGGCCTCGTCTTTTTTTTAGTTTTTTGACATTCGGGAGACCTGAGGGGAAAAGCGACAAAACTCATTAGGCTCAGGTGATGGAGAGATTTGCCCGGCCTTCCCTTGCCTTGCTCTACCCGATATGCTTTGCCTTGCGGGAAGGAAAGTTCAATGCAGGTTTTTTCTGACCTTCCTTCAGCTCCGGCACGTTTCATATCCCTTGCCCAGGACCATTCATGCTTCCCACCGACCATTGCGCCTTTCACCCCCTCGTCCGCCTGGAGTACAGCCTGGCCGGTTTGCTGCCGATTCTGGAACAGGCTGGTGAACTGGATCCGTCCCGAAAACAGGTTGTTCTGGATCAGGCCCGGCAACGAGAGATCCCGCTCGACGCTCCGATGGCCGGACTGGCACTGCTATTAGGCCTGAAACTGACCCGGGCCAATGCGCCTCGGGAGCGGTTGACCGAGGAAAGCGTGCTTCGGGCTGTCGCTGCACGGTTTGGTTTGGAGTTCAAGCGACTTGACGTGTTGGAACTTGATCTGGAGGTCAGCACCCGGACCATTTCCGAGGGCTTTGCGCGGACCAACCTGCTGGTCCCGCTGCGCATCGTGGACGGGCACCTGGAAATATTGGCGCACAACCCATTTCGACCCGAACTCTGGGAGGATATGTGCCGGGTCACGACCCTGCCGCTACGCCTTTTTCTGGGTACCCGAGCTGAAATCACCCGGCTGATCGACGATTTCTATCAATTCCGGCAGGCTGTTAAAGCTGCGGAAATGGAGTTTCTCAGCGCTTCCGACTCCCTGGCCAACCAGGAGCAACGGGTCCAGGTCGGAGAGCGCAGGGATGCCGGTTCCCAGAAGCATGTCAGCAAGGCCGTGGACTATCTGCTGCACACGGCCCTGCGGGAACGGGCCAGTGACATTCACCTGGAACCCAAGCGTGATGTCTCTCTGGTCCGGTTTCGGATCGACGGTGTTCTCCACCCCCTCTACCGCCTCCCGATGACCGTGCACCAGGCCATGATCAGCCGGCTCAAAGGCCTCAGCCGACTGGATATCTCCGAAAAACGCCGGCCCCAGGACGGGCGGGTTCAGCTGGTGCTGGAGGAAACCCGGACAGATGTGCGGGTTTCTACGATCCCCGTGGCCTTTGGTGAAAAAATGGTCCTGCGTCTGCTCTCCAGCGACACCACTTTGAAAAAACTGGATGAGTTGGGCATGGAGCCGGATCAGCTCGCTTTGTTCCGGTCCTTTCTGGCCCGCTCCAACAGTCTGGTGCTGGTCACCGGCCCCACGGGCAGCGGCAAGTCCACCACCCTTTACTCAGCCATGAAAAACCTGGCCCACTCGGGTGTGAACGTGCTTACATTGGAGGATCCCATCGAGATGGTTGTGGACGAATTCAACCAGATCGGGGTCCAGCCCAAAATCGGCGTGGATTTTGGCCACGTGCTCCGGCACATCCTGCGTCAGGACCCGGACATTGTGATGATCGGGGAAATGCGCGACCTGAATACGGCCCAGGAGGCGGTTCAGGCCGCCCTGACCGGCCATCTGGTGCTCTCCACCCTGCACACCAATGATGCGGCGTCCTCCATCACCCGGCTGCTGGACCTGGGATTGGATGCCTTTCTGATCAATGCGGCTTTGGCTGGGATCGTGGCCCAGCGGTTGGTGCGCACCCTCTGTCTGCACTGCAAGGTGCGGGTGCACACCCCGAAAGAGCAGGTCGCGTTGTGGCGCGGCAGCGGGCTGGACGCCCCGGAAACGGTCTGGTCCGGACCGGGCTGTGAATTCTGCCGGAATACCGGCTACCTCGGTCGTACCGGCATCCACGAAATTCTGCCTTTTGACGAAGAGATCCAGGACGCCCTCCGCCGGGACACCAATCTGACGGCCTTGCGTCGTCTGGTCCGGGCCAAAGGGGTGGCCGACCTGTTCCAGAGCGGGATGACCAAGGTCCGGTCCGGACTGACTACGATGGATGAAGTCATCCGGGTTACCGGCGGAACCATGCAGTGACCCAGAGACCGCGGACTCTCCAACGCATTCTTACCTGTTTTCCAGCCGACAGCACTGGCTGTACAGCGCAGCACAGTCGCCCATGTCCGTGACATGGGGTTCGATGATCGCATTGGGGCCGTGGCCGAGGCTGACCCACCCATCACGACGAATCAGGACGATCTGGGGATGCAGGGTTTCGTCCAGTTGGACGTGCACAGCCATACGACCCAAGGGAGTGGCCAAGTAGATCGGGCCTGTCAGGTCCAGCTCACTGAGTTCCGGGCTACCCGGAGAGACCATGACCCTGGGCAAGCCCTGTTGTTCATTCTCCGGTATTTGGGAATGCATGAAGCTGCCACGAACCAGGGACAACAAACGGAGAGGGTACTCGGGATCATCGTCCGGCTCTGGGTCCAGGGAAACAGGAACACGGTACAGCCCGTCAGGATGGGCGAAGCGCAGCCCGGCAAAGGCCACGGGAGGATGCGGGGCTTCAGCAAATCCCCTGGCCCGGAAAGATTCCAGGTCCGTTTGCAGCAAAGACAGGCCGGTTTGAAGGCACTTTCCCGGCTCCGGAAAAGACACCGGAGGAGTCAGTCGTGCACCCAGGTCACGCAGGATGTCGTAATCCGCACGGCATTCGTCTCTGGGCAGGACGGCTTGCGCGGCATGGTTCACGAAATGATGCAGACAGGAACCGACGATCTCCTCACGCTCCAGCATCAGCGTCGGCGGCAGGATCACGTCTGCACACCGAGCCGTGTCGTTGAAAAAACCGTCCACGCAGACCACGAAGGGCCTTTGCAAGGCCTTGGCCATGGCCGGACTGTCCGGGACTTGGTTGACCACGTTGTGGCCGTCGACCCAGATGAATTCCAAAGGCGGGTCGGCCCACTCCAGGTCCCAAGCCAGTGTCGGCAGGAGAAAAGATCGCCTGGAGGGCACACCACTCCGCCCTGGTGAAGCAGCCCGCCACCGCCCCAGGTTCCGACCGGAAGCAATGTTGAAATACGCACCGCCGCCAGTACGGCCGATATTCCCGGAAATCATGGCCAGAGCATTGATAAATCGGACGTTTTGTCCGCCGAAGCGATACCGTTGCAGCCCCCAACCGATGAGCGTGGCAGTGGGATTGGCAGGTGCCTTGCCCGGCGTGTACCATTCCAGAAGTTCCTCGGCTCGGCGGATATCCACATCACACGTCCGGAGCAGGCTCTTCGCGTCCAGATTCTGCAGAAGTTCCTGAAAAAACTCCCAGCCGGCGACAGCCTGGGCAACCTCCCGTGCTACGCAATTTCTTGCCACCAACTGATGCATCACCCAGGCCGCCAAAAAGCGATCCGTGCCCGGACGGATACGCAGGACCTGGTCGGACCATCCATCGCTGCCGTCTCCGCCTGGCGAGATGGTCAGCACCGGCGTACCCTGCCTGCGGGCCTCGTGGACCAGCAAGCCGGTATGCGGTGAGGAACGCTTCAAATCCTTGCCCCAATTCACGATCCGGCCGGCATTGAGCAGGTCCAGCGGATCGTTGTGATCCAGGGCGCCAAAGTCCCGGATACAGGCTTCAATGCCTGCGTCGTCGCACAGCGAGCCGTGGGTGGTGGACGCGCCCAACGCCTCGAAAAAATTCAGGCTGGCCTGGGCCAAGACCCCTCGATAGCCGTGGCCGCGCACGTGCAGTACAGCCTCGGGCTGGTTTGTCAGGCTATTCAGCTTTTCGGCGATAAGCTCCAGGGCATTGTCCCAGGAAATCGGCTCAAAACCCTCGGGAGCGGGACCGATCTGTTGCCCACGCTGCAGGCCTTTTTTTGCTTTTCTGCGCACCAGCGGCCTGGTAATCCGCTCCGGAGCATCCAAGCGCTCGAATATTCGGGCCCCTTTCCGGCAGATGAACCCCCTGGTGAAGGGATGGTCCGGATTGGCTCGGATAGTCCGGTTTTCCGGCTCGACCAGAAAGGAACAGGCATCCGGGCAGTCCAGGATGCAGGCGGTGATGACTGGTGATGTCTTTTCGGGCATCTGATCTTCCATACAGGCAATTGGTGGGGGTGTCCTGGCTTGTTTTTTCCAGCCACACCAGCGTGGCTGGAAAAAACAAGCCAAATCATTGGGGCGTTACGGCTGAGTACAGCACGGCCAAGCCGTTGGACAAGGGCTCGTACGCTGCATTTTGAAAGCCGTACTCCAGAAGAAGGGCCTGAAATTGTTTCGGCTCGGGAAAGACTCGGATGGATTCGGCCAGGTACCGAAACGGTGCGTCGGTTCCAGTGATCAACCGTCCGGCCCAGGGCATGAGGTGAAACGAGTACTGGTGGTACAGCCGACGCAACAAGGGGGATGTGGGAATGGAAAATTCCATGGCCAAAAATTTTCCGCCCGGCCGCATCACCCGAGAAATCTCTCGCATTCCGTTTTCCAGTGAGACAAAATTGCGCACGCCATAACCGACGATAACTGCATCAAAACAGTGATCGGCAAACCCCATCTGCTCCGCGTCGCCCTGCATCCAGTGGATGCGCTCCATCATCCCGGCCCGTTTAGCCCTGCCTCGGCCAACATGCATCATCGCCCTGCTGAAGTCACACACCACCACGGCCCCGGCCGGACCTGCGACGCGCGCCGCAAGCACGGCAAAGTCTCCGGTACCACCGCAAAGGTCCAGGACTCGATCGCCGGGTCGCAGATGCAGCCGGCGCATGGCCCGGCGACGCCATAGGTGATGCAATCCACCGCTGAGCAGGGTGTCCGCGAGGTCGTAGCGTTGGGCGATGGCCTCGAAATGGCCAAGGACCAGGTTTCGTTTTTCCCCCGGAGCAACGAAACGGTACCCATAGGGAACGTGGCCGAACATGGATAAATCCTTTCAAAAAATGGTTGAATTGGCTGAACGGCGTCCTTCGCGGCAAAGACTTGTCAGCAACTGGATGTTTTCTGCTTCGAAGCCGTTACGGGCGTGGTGGTGTCGCTCCAGAGCCGGCGTCCCCAGTCTACGTCCACGGCAAAGCGCATGCACGCGGCAAACACCTTATAGGTAAAGGCGGGACAGACGACGCCGACCGGATTGAGCACGGCCTCGGCCCGAGTGCGATCAAAGACCCTGGCGTCGCGCATGTAGGCCCCGTAGGCCTGGACGTGCCGATCAAAGAGCAGTTCCAGGCCATTGCGTGGCAGATCCTCCCCGCCAGGCAAAGACCGCAGGCCGGTGAGTTGAAAAAAACGGTTGGTAAACGTCACGATCTCACTGATAAAGGTGTTGCGCGGGTTGACGATATGGTACACACCGTTCGGATCGGCTGTGTCCCGGATGGCCTGGAAGGCCCGCAGAAAAAAATCAACCGGTATCAGATTCACTCCACAACCGTCACCACCGAGAACACGGATCGGCAGGTGCAGCGTACCATCTGCGTCCAGATGAATGCCCAAAGCCCCGGCCTTGCGACCGCCGTGCCGCAGGATGTCCTCGGTATACAGTTTGCGGAAATAGTGTACGGCACGAACTGGGTGGTACAGGGCGTTGAAGGCCAGGGTGCGCCCTGTCCGGGAGTCCCCGTAGACAATGGAGGGACGGTAGATCGTAAGCCCCATGCCGATGACAGCACAGCGTTGCATCGCAACGTGTTCGGCACGATGTTTACTTTGTTCGTAAACGTTGTGGAACCGTGTAGTGTCCAGGGCATCCTTGAAGACATCCCCTATGCCATCCTCGGGTGGAAGATCCTCCGAGCACTTCCCGACCTGCTTTCCGGCCACATAGGCCGTGCTGATCAGGTGCAGCCGACGGCAGCGACTCCCGGCCAGGAGGTCCAGAAGGTTTTCCAGACCCTGGACATTGACCCGTTGAACCTGCTCGCGCTTGCCGACAGCAAACGAGGTATCCGAGGCGCAGTGCACGCATTCGTCAACCTTGTTTTGCAGGTCCATGATTGTATCGGGATCCAAACCGCCCCGCGGAACTTCCAGATCAGCCTCCAGAATTTCCAGTCGCCGCCGCAGGTTCTGGGGCACCTTAAGCCAATCCAGCAGCCGGACCATGCGTTGTGCCGCCGACATTCCCTCACGGTTTCGAGCCAGGGCCACCACGCGTCGTCCTTCGGCCAAAAATCGCGCGACAAGGTGGCTGCCCAGAAATCCCGTACCGCCGGTGATCAGCGTGGTTTCTTTCGATTCACGGCCCATCATGACCACGCATGGTTTGGTCCTCAGATCGGGCACCGTCTATGTATACAAAAAAGCCTCTTTGCGGGCACAGCCCTGAGAAAAAATGTTTTTCAGCCACTTCACCCCCTTGATCGTAACGCTGATCTCTTCCAGATACGGCTCAAAGTCCGCGGCAGCCCGGCGGATCCGCTCCGCATCATCCGGATTTTGGTGGTCAATGTAGTAGTCGTATTCCAAGATGCCCCGCTTGCCCAAATCCAGCGGGGTCAGAAAGCCAAAATCGTTTTCCAGTCCCTGGGCGTCGGCGATTTGCCGCAGCCGATCGCAGATGGACCGGATCAGGGCCGGACGGTCCATGGGCACATAGACCAGAAAGGCGAACATGTGCTTGTGCCGGGACATCCGGGAGCTGAGTATCCGAAACATGTTCAGCCAGACCATGTCCGTCATCTCGGGTCGGGTGTACAGTTGGGTGTAGAAGTCGCGCAGATCCTCGTCCACGGCACTGGCCAGGGTTTCCGGAGCCGGGCGCAGGATCGCCTCCAGCACGGGGCGTATTTCCGGCCGCAGCAGCAGTTCATAGGCCGGTTCATCACCGTCCATGCCGGAAACCAGATCCTGCCAAGCCCCCTCGGCCAAATTCGGTAGGCCCAGCAGGAGCATCCGGAACAGCTCAGCATCGATGACCGCCGGGCGCATGGAGCGCACGGCTTCGCGGGCAAACCGATCCCCGACCAGGAACACCGCGTAGCGCATCCCCAGGGTTTCGCTCAATGTGGATTGCAGTTGCAGGGCCAAGGACGCGGTCGGGGCCATGAACGTGGACAGGTAGTGCCCGCCCAGGACTCCCAGCGCCAGTCCGATCCGTCGCCGACTGAGATCCTGAACAAACGATACCGCCTCGTCGAATGCAGTGAAAGGCACGAGCATCCCCGCCTCGTCGTCCGTCATCGGATGCAGCCGGACGAAAGCCCGGGTGCAAATGCCTGGTGACGACGTGGGTTGATGCTCGTAACAAAATACATTGGGGGCCGTGGGATCGCTCAGTCGAAAAACCTCGCCATCACGGCTCAGGAACTCCATGTCCACAAATGTGTCCGCATTCACCCCGTAGGCGTTGGACCAGGTGGAAAACAGCCCGGTACAGACGATGTTCCCGCAGACCGTGGCCGCGGGTTCGGCGGTATTCACCCGGAATCCTTGCTTCACCGCTGCCTGTTGCAGCTCAAAGGAGGTTACTCCCGGCTCGACCAATGCGGTCCAGTTCTCGGCATCAATGGTAATGCCCTTCATCCGGTGCATGTCCAGGACCAGACCGTCGGTAAACACGAAACCGAAGACACTCCCGCCGTTGCCCCGCACCGCATAGGCAATCCCGTGATCATTGGCATAGCGGACCACGGCCGCGATCTCGTCCCGGTTTCCTGGCAGGACCACGAAACGGGGCATCCTCGGCCCCGCAAGGGGAAAGGGGTCGTTGGCGTAGGTCATCAGGATTGCCGGGTCGTTCGTGGCCCATTGTCCACCGACGATCTCCCGCAGGCGTTCCAGGTCCGCATCCGCAGGTGGCGCAACAGGGACGTTTCCCTGTTCCAGCCACTCGCGAACATGCTTTTTCAGGGCTTTCATCACCTCCACCGGACGCATCCCGGTGATAAAATGACATTGCCGGTCGCATATGCCGCATAGATTACAGGTTTCGGCGATTTCCACCAGTCCTTCAGTGATGGGAACCACATTCCGGGCCAGAGCGTCGCAGAGGTCCATCCGGCCCTGGGGAAAATGGCTAACATACTGGTGCTCCGCACCGGAAGCGCAAAGCCCGGTGCCCAGGTAGTCGATCTTGCACATGGCATAATGTCGGCATTGGGCAGCCTGATGACGGATATCCTCGGAAATCATGGGCTTCTCCTTCATTGTCTGGATCAACACATTGCGTCCAGCATTCATCTGGTTCCATGTTCAGTCCATAGCGGTATCATGTCCAATGACGTGCATTGGAGCGCAGGGCTCTGTCCAGCCTTCTTTGCAGCAACCTGACATAATTTGGAAACAGAGCAAGCTGCCCTTTGGTATGACTGATTTGCCCAGGACATGGCAAGCCATGTCCGACAAAGGGAAAATTCCCGAGTGCGCACCCACCTTGTTCACCCAGATATTTTTCGGCACAGTAAACCGCAGCGGTGTTCGAAATCGCTTTCCTTGCGGCACAAGAGATAACTGAACAGCATATCCAGATTGTTCCATGTTTTCCTTTTCCGCCCCACTCATCCCTTTGTCGCCATGTCCAATCATCCAACGCTCAGGAGATGCCCACCATGTACCGTGCGCTGCCCACACCGGAAGAAATGACCCGCTGGGATGTTTCGGCCCAGCAGGAGTACGGCCTGCTTCAGGAACTGCTCATGGAGAACGCCGCCCGAGCCGCTTTGGCGGCGGTACTTCAGGAATACGGGCCTGTAGCCGGAAAACAGGTCGTCCTTTTGGCCGGCCCCGGGAACAATGGAGGTGATGCCTTTGCCCTGGCCCGCCTTCTGGCTGACCACGGCGCTATGGCCAGCACGTTCCATGTCAAGCCGCCGGAGGCCTACACCGGGGCGGCTGCCTACCATCTGCAACTCCTGAACAGGTTGCGGCTCCCTCTCGTGCCGTTGACGGAAACGCACATCGATCATCTCCCGCCACCGGACATTCTGGTGGACGGTTTGCTGGGCACGGGATTCCAAGGAGAATTGCGAGAGGACTATCGCCTGTGGATTGAATACATCAATCGGCTTCCAGAGCGGGTCTTCGTCCTGGCCTTGGACATCCCCACCGGTCTGAACGGACTGACGGGTCGGCCTTTGCCCATTGCCGTCAAGGCCACGGTGACGGTCAGTTTCCAAGCCACCAAGCTTGGCTTGGCAGCACCCGAAGCCGCACTGTATATCGGTCGGGAACAGGCCCGGGACATCGGCATCCCGTTCAGGGTCATTCAGGACCAGCCACCTGGGCAGCATCTTCTGGAACATGGCATTCTGGAGCGCATTCCCCCAGGGGACAATCTGCTGCACAAGGGTACTGCCGGCCATGTACTCGTTGCCGGCGGATCCCCCGGTCTGACCGGTGCCCCCCTCCTCACGGCTTTGGCCGCGTTGCGCTGCGGAGCGGGGCTCGCCTCTGTTGCCTGTCCAGCCAAGCTCTCCGCCGACGTCAAGGCTGGATGGCCTGAGGTCATGCTTGTGCCGCTTGGCGAAGGGACGACCTGGAGCCAGGAGTGCGCCGAGGATCTTGCCGAAGTACTGCCCCGCTTCAATGCCCTGGTTCTCGGTCCTGGCCTTGGCCGCACAAAAAACCAGGTGGAGTTCTGCCGGACTCTTTTGGAGCAAAAATTGCCTTCCGTGGTTGGTGATGCGGATTTTTTGTTTACCTTGGCCCAGTATCCCGACCTTTTTGACCTGTTGCCCAAAGATACCATATTAACCCCGCATCCTGGTGAAATGGCGATGTTGTGCGGACAGACCACTGCGGACATTCAGGCCGATCGAATCGGAATAGCCAGGAAATTTGCCCGCGAAAAAAATGTTGTCCTGGTGCTCAAGGGGGCGGGAACGATTATTGCCTCCCGCGAAGGGGCCGTGTATGTATCACCGTTTGCCTGCCAGAACCTGGCGGTTGGTGGTTCCGGCGACGTGCTTTGCGGCATACTGGGCGCTTTGCTTGCCGTCGGTCTTGATCCGTTGACGGCCGCGAACGTCGCCGTATATTGGCACGGCCGGGCCGGAACGGCGTTACAGGAGCGGTTTCCTCGAAGAGGCAATCTGGCCAGGGAGATCGCGGATATGTTACCCCATGTGCTGCACTGAACTTAAGGAGCTCTCGAGGAGACGCATACGATGCGAACAGCCAAGGACATCATGACCCGGGATGTGGTCACCGTCACTCCGGATACGGACGTCAACGCGGCGGCCAAGATCCTGTTGGAAAAAGACTTTAACGGACTGCCCGTGCTGGATGAACAGGGCAGGCTTGTGGGCGTGCTGTGCCAGAGCGATCTCGTGGTCCAGCAACGGGAATTCCCCCTGCCCTCCTTTTTCACCTTGCTGGGCGGGTTTGTCGCCCTGACTTCCCTGAGCCAGCTCCAGCGGGCCGTGGACAAGATGGCCGCGACCAAGGTCAGCCAGGCCATGACCACTGATCCGATCAGCGTCACACCGGACACTCCGGTGAACAAACTGGCCGACCTTATGGTTGACAACAAATTTCATACCATTCCCGTGCTCGAGGACAACAAACTCGTCGGGGTTGTGGGCAAGAAGGACATTCTTCGCCTTTTGGCCAGTCCCGAGGAATGAATTTTCAAGCCAAGGCGACACACTTCGTTTTGATCCAGA
>REDL01000060.1 GCA_007693505.1 Desulfovibrionales bacterium
CATTTTTTGCTGAGCCTCACCCTTTTAGGCCGCCCCTTCAGGGCTGGATAAAAATCTTATTGATATCCCAGGGTGTTGCCCTGGGCTGTATTTGTTTCGCCCCTTCAAGGACCTGGTTTCAGCCCCAAAGGGGCGACATGTTCGAGCCCAGACAACGTCCTGGGACAACGATGGGAAAACAGGAAGAGCTCTGTAACGGCGATCTGTCTCAGCGAACGCAGAATTGTGTCAGAAACGCGTAATGCTCTTCATAAATATTCTCCCGCCCGGTCAGAATCGGATTAAACCCTGCCTCCAAAGCAATCAAGACCCCGACACGGTCCCGCATATCGATCCACCCGTATCCGGCTTGATCAGCCCGTTAAGCATGCGTAGCAGGGTGGTCTTGCAGACCCGGTTGCACCCGATGAGCCCCAGGCACTCCCCGCGCTTCAGCTCAAAGCTGACACCCCTGACCGTTATGTTGCCCTGCACGGTGCCTGGGACGACACCAGCTTCCGGAGCATGGTCAATTCCGGGTCAAAGGCAGGGCGGGGGATGTATTGGCCAATGCCCGGTTCGGCGGTGACGCGGCCGTTCCGGAAGACTTCCTTTCCAGCCAAAAAGGTGGCCACGGGTGAGCCACGGAAGGTCATGCCTTCGAACACGCTGAAGTCTGTGGCGTGGTGGTGGGTTGCGGCGCTGACCGTGTGTTCGGCGTTGGGATCCCAGAGCACGATGTCCGCGTCCGCGTCGGGGCGGATGCAGCCTTTGCGCGGGTAGATATTGAACAGCCGGGCCGCGTTGGTGGAGGTCACGGCCACGAACTGTTCCGGAGTCAGGCGACCCTGGGCCACGCCGCCGTCCCAGACCACCCGCATCCGGTCCTCCAGCCCCGGCGTGCCGCTGGGCAGCCTGGAAAAGTCGCGCAGCCCGGCCTGGCGTTGGGCGTCGGTAAAGGCGCAGTTGTCGCTGGCCGTGACCTGGATGGCTCCATGTTCCAGGCCGCTCCAGAGGGCCTCGCGGTCCTGTCCGGGCCGAAACGGCGGGCTCATCACGAAGCGGGCCGCGGATTGCGCGTCCTTCTGCTCGTAGACCGCGGCGTCCACGACGAGGTGACCGCCGAGACATTCGCCAAATACGGGCAGGCCGCGAGCCTGAGCCGCGATGACCGCTTCCAGGGCCTGGGCGCAGGATATGTGGACAACATAGAGCGGTGCGCCCGTGGCTTCGGCCACGGTGATGGCCCGCCAGGTGGCGTCGGCCTCGCCGGACTGGGGGTGGGTGAGCGGGTGTCCCCGAGGGTGGGTCACACCCTGGGCCAGGAGCCTTTGTTGCAGAAAGGGGATGATCTCGGCATTCTCGGCGTGCACCGTGCACAGACAGCCCAGTTCCCTGGCCCGGGCGAAACTGTGCGGCATCTGCTCAGGGTCGAGCATGATCGTGCCCTTGTAGGCCATGTAGTGCTTGAAGGAATTGACTCCGCGCTCCCTGGCCAGCACGCCCATCTCCCGGGCGACGCTTGCGTTGAACCAGGTCACGGCCACATGAAAGGAGTAGTCGCAGGTGGCGGTACGGGCCCGGTCCATGCATGCATCAAAGGCCTGGAGCAGGGACTGGCCCTGGCCGGGGATGGCGAAGTCGATGATTGTCGTGGTCCCTCCGGCCAGGGCGGCCCGGCCACCCTGTTCAAAGTTGTCAACCGTGCGGGTGCCGGCAACGGGCATGTCCAGGTGGGTATGCGGGTCAATGCCTCCGGGCAGGGCCAGCAAACCGCCGGCGTCCACGACCCGGGCACCGGAAGGGATGTCCAGGTCTGGACCAACGGCGTGGATGCGGCCTTGGGAAACGGTGATATCCGCCCTGGCGGAGTGATCGGCATTGACCACCGTGGCGCCCCGGATCACGAGCTGCATGCGATCTCCTTGTTGACGAGAGTCGGTTGAGGTCAGGAATATCAGTAAACCATGCGCATGGATACGACAAGAATCAAGATGGCGGGCATTGTCCTGGCTGCCGGGGCCGGTCGCCGGATGGGTGGTGGGCTCGGGGGCAAGTTGTTGTTACCGTACCGCAGCGCGCCGCTGGTTGTCCATGTGGCGCGCAAGGCCCTGGCGGTCTGCGATCTGGTGGTGGCCGTGACGGGATGCAACGCTGAAGCCGTGGCCCTGGCTCTGCGGGAGACGACCTCTGTCGGGTTACGCATTGCCCATGCGCCGGATTGGCGTGAAGGCCAGGCCCGTTCGCTGCGGGCCGGATTGGAGGCGCTTGCGCTCGAAATGGCCGAAGATATTGCCGGAGCCTTGGTCCTTCTGGGCGATCAGCCCCTGGTGCGTCTGGAGACGTTGGAGGCGCTGGCAGCGGTTTTTCGCGATCACCCGCGAGATTTCGTCGCCCCTCGATATCGCGGCAAGCGGGGCAACCCGGTCTGTATTCCCCGGGCATGGTTCGCGCGGGTCATGGCTCTGGAGGGGGATGCTGGGGCCCGGCCACTTCTGGATCATCCGGATGCGTTTCTCCGCCTGGTGGACGTGATGGATTCCGGGGTGCATCGGGATGTGGACACGCTGGAAGACTACCACGCACTTTTGCGAACCAGGAAATCAGTTCCCATCCACGGATCGCACCCATCCCTCGTGGACTGACCCGGCAATCCACAGCGTCGCGGATGTCGGCCCGTCCGGCTGAGCGGCTTTGACGAGTTGCCGGGCATGACGCAGCAAAGCCCATGCAGCCTCACCAGCAGTGTCCATCTTGTTCACGAAGAGAAGCCGCCGGCATGGAGAAGCCGGGGTGTTCTTGAATAATCCTTGGGGATGCGCGACCAGGCGGGCCAGGACGTCGGCATCCACGGCTTCGATGGGAAGCGCGTCACAAAGCGCGGCCAGCCGTTCGGGTCGGAAGATATGCTCATTATCCATGGACACTCCCAGGGCATCCGCGCCAACAATCCCGATTATCAAATCCGTTGAGTGGGGAATCACGGGTTCATGGTCCGCCGGGGCCTTGATTGCTTTGCCGCGTGCGCCGTCGGCTTCCACGAAAACCCGGTCCGCCAGTCCGGAGCTGGCCAGAAGTTCGATGCTTTCGGGAGCAAAACCAAGGAGCTTGCCCGTGGAGGACTCCCGATCCCGGATCAGGGTCAGGGATCGATCGCGGGCGAGTCGGGCCTGGATCTTGGGCAGAGAACTCCCGTGTTCATCCCAGAAAACCGGGTTGTCCGGGCCAAAAATTCGGGTGTCAGATGCCAGTTTCGTCGTGGTGGTCCGGATTACTGTCTCGCCCCGGCGCACGGCATGGGCGGCCATGGCGGCCATCAGGCTGGTCTTGCCTCCGGCGCCCACCAGGGCGACGACCGTTGCGTCCGGCAGATAGAGTTCGTCCGGTGTGTTGCGGATCAAGGCGCTGTGGATTCGGTATCCATCTTCGAGGGATCGGGCTGTTCGAGGGCCTGGCGCACGGCCTGGACAATGGTTTCGTAGCCTGTGCAACGGCAGAGGTTACCGGCATGGGCCCGGCGGATGTCCTCCGGGGTGATGTCTTCCGGATCGCGGCCCTGCTCACGGCAGGACTGCACAAAGGCCGTGGTGGTCATGATCAGTCCCGGGGTGCAGAAGCCGCACTGCACGGCTCCGGCGTCCACGTAGGCCTGTTGGACCGGGGAGAGGCAACCGTCCCTGACCTCACCCTCCACGGTGCGGATGCGTTTGCCGTGCACCCAGGCCGCCAGATAGAGGCAGGCGTTCACGGCCGTGTCGTCCACCAGCACGGTACAGGCCCCGCACTCACCCACGCCGCAGCCCTGCTTCACGCTGGTCAGGCCCTGGTTTCGGAGCAGGTCCAGGAGGGAGGATCGGGGATCGATGGTCAGCTCATGGGGGCGGTCGTTGATGGTGCAGGAGAGGGTCAGCATGTCCGGGCCTCCTGGTGGTTGGCGGCGGATGACGCGAAGCGTTTCGCGGCGGTGCGGATCATTCTTTCGGCCAGGGTGCGGATGATGTGCATCCGGAAATCCCCGGCCGCCCGCCAGGAGGTGCGGGGGGAGACGTCCTGGTCCAGGGCTTCAGCCACGGCCTTGACGGCCTGGCTCAGGGGCAATCCCCGGGCCGCGGCTTCCGCGGTGGGGCAGCGCACCGGGGTGGGCGCGGCCACGGTGAAGGCCAGGCGCAGTTCGTCCACGATGCCATTGGACTGGTCGTCCCGCAGGCGGACGCCCGCGCCGCAGCCGATGGTGGCGATGTCCATGGCCTGGCGCATGGAATACTTGACATAGGCCGTGCCCAGACCCTGATCTTGTTCAGACTTGATCCGGACCGAACGCAGGATTTCCCCAGGCCGCCGTTCCACCCGGCCCGGGCCGAGGTGAAATCCACGCAAGGGGATCAGCCGTTGGCCTTCCGGGCCGATCAGGTCCAAATGGGCGTTGAGGACCAGCAGCGGGGCCGCGGAGTCGGCACAGGCCGAGCCGTTGCAGATGTTCCCGCCGATGGTGGCCGTGTTGCGAATTTGCGGTCCGGCCACCCAGCCCGCGGCCTCGATAAGCATCGGGGCCAGGCGAGTGGCCAGGGACGAGGTCATCAGCGCGGCAAAGGTCGTGCCCGAACCGATGCGCAGTTCGCCGCGATCCGCGCTCATGCCCTCCAGCTCCGGCAGGCCGTGGATGTCCACGATGTCGGCATAGTCCTTGTGTCCCTCCCGCAACCGGACCAGGATGTCCGTGCCCCCGGCCATGGGCCGGGCAAACGGATTCGCGGCCAGCAATGCCACGGCATCGGTCAGGCTTTGGGGGCGATGGTAGGATTCAAAGGCGTACATGATTTATTCCTCAGCCTGACAATCGTTTTGCTCGGCCACATCCATCAAGGTCATGAGTTGCGAGGCTTCTTGCGAGTTCTCTCGCAACTCCTCGAGGGGTTTGGCCCTGGGTCATGATCTCGGGATTATCGAGCGGCCTATCTAGCCAGAACTTTTCGGATTTCCAATAGATCATGTTCATCGCGCGCCTTCCAGCAACCCGGCATCCCGGAACAGCGGGAACAGGGCCTTGGGGGTGAGGGGGATGAAGTCGGCCTTGACTCCGGTGGCGTTCCAGACGGCACTGCGAATGGCCGGGGCCGGAGAGAGCAGGGGAGGTTCGCCCAGGGATTTGTTGCCAAAGCCGCCAGAGGGCTCGGCGGTCTGGACAAAGGCCACGTCCAGGTCGGGCAGGTCCAGGAAGGTGGGCATCTTGTAGTCCAGCAGGTTGTTGTTGCGCACCCGGCCGGAGCGCGGATCCACCAGCAGCTCCTCGTACAGGGCCCAGCCGATGGCCATGGCCATGCCGCCCTGGGCCTGCCCCTTGGCCGTGATCGGGTTGATGACCACGCCGCAGTCATGGACATTGAGCATATCCGTGACCCGGACCCGGCACAGTGGAATATCCACCTCCACTTCAACGAACGTGCAGCCGAAGGACGGTGCGTTGGACCTGGTCTTGACCGAGCGCTCCGCCGTGAGCTGTCCGCCCCGGTTCTTGTGGTAGTAGGCATCCAGGGCCAGTTCCTTCAGACTCATGAAGACCCGCGCAGGCTGGCGGGTCGCGACAAGGGAGCCGGCTTTCAGGTCCAAGGCTGATGCCGGATAGCCGGTCATCAGCGCCGCATGGTTCAGGATCCTTGCGCGCAGCTCCAGGGACGCGGCCTTGACCGCCGGGCCGACCACGTAGGTCTGGCGGGAGGCGAAGGCCCCGGGGTCAAAAGGGGTCACGTCCGTGTCCTGGGTGGAGACCACGCGCAGCGAAGTCACTGGCAGGTCCAGAACCGCGGCGGCCATCTGGGCAAAGACCGTGTCCGCTCCCTGGCCGATTTCCGTGGCTCCGGCCTGAAGCGTCACACAGCCGTCCTGGTTCAGGGTCAGGCGGATCCCGGAAATTTCCACACCCACGGGATAGACCCCGGAATTGAAGCTGAAGCAGGCCACACCCACGCCGCGGCGTATTTCCGGGGCAGCCTGCGTGATTTGGGCCGCAGCCCGGCGCTCGTCCCAGCCAAACCGCTCCCGGCCCAGGCGCAGGCAGTCGGCCAGGCCATGGGTTTCGATGGGTTTGCCCGAGCGGGGGTTGACGTCGCCGGGCCGGCCGGCATTGATCCGGCGCAGATCAAGCGGGTCCATGTCCAGGGCCTTGGCCGCCTCGTCCAGGAGGCATTCGCAGGCAAAGATGATCTGGGGTGAGCCGTAGCCGCGCATGGCCCCGGCAATGGGCAGGTTGGTATAGACCGTGGCCGCGTGGAAGCGTACCGCGGCATGGGGGTACATGCTGCACAGCTTGCCTCCGCCGGCGGAGACCACGGAGTGGCCGTGGGAGGCGTAGGCCCCGGTGTTGGACACGGCGTCCATGTTCATGGCCAGCAGCCGTCCGTCCCGGGCAAAGCCCGCCCTGCCCCGGATGCGCATGGCATGGCGGGTGCGGGTGATCATGCTTTCCTCCCGGGTCAGGGCCATGCGCACCGGGCGGCCCAGCTTCCAGGCCAGGAAGGCAACCATGGGCTCCAGGAGCACGTCCTGCTTGGCCCCGAAACCGCCGCCAACGTACGGTTTGACGATCCGCACCCGGCTCCAGTCCAGGCCCAGGGCCTGGCCCACCACCCGGCGGCAGATGTGCGGGATCTGGGTGGAGGTGACCACGGTGATCCGCTCCATGTCCTCCATGTAGGCGTGGGCCACCACGGGCTCCATGTGGCAGTGCTGGGTCACCGGGGTCTGGTACTCGCCCTCCACCACCACGTCAGCCTGGGCCAGGAGCGCGTCCACGTCTCCGCCCACGCTGAACCCGTCCTGCTTGACGATATTTCCGCCGGGATGGATGGCGAATGCTTCTTCAGCCATGGCCTCCCGGGGATCGGTGAGCACCGGCAATTCCTCGTAGGACACCGCGACCAGGCTTGCGGCGCGTTGGGCCGTGAGTTCGTCCCGGGCCACCACCACCCCGATTTCGTCACCGTGGAAGCGGACATGCCCGGTGAGCAGTAATCGGTCGGCCACGTCGGCATGGTCCGGATCGAGGGAGAAGGGATGGCCGGCCGGAGCGTAGAGCAGCCTGGGCACGTCGGCATGGGTGAAAACGGCTTCCACTCCAGGGAGGGCCAAGGCCGCGGACAGGTCCATATCCAGGACCCGACCGTGGGCCACGGAGCCGCGGATGTACACAGCCGAGAGCACGCCAGCGGGGAGCAGGTCCTCGGTATACCGGGCCCGGCCCGTGACCTTGGCTTCGGCGTCCAGACGGGTGACGGGTTGCCCGATGCTCATGCGATGCTCATCCGGTTCTCCCCAGGTGGATGGGTAAGGTTACTGGTTTGGAAACAGATTTCGGCTGGGACGGGTCAATGTCCGGCTCACGCCCGGATACCGTCGCGGACCGGAGGCCGTGCAGGTGGGCGCGGACAGCCCTGACCACGCCCCGGCCCACGGACCGGGCCTTGTCCGAGACGCGGCGACAGCGCCACGTCTCGCTCCTGGGGTCAATATCCCCCAGTTTCAAGCCTTTTCGGACCATGACGCCGGAACGCAGCAGGCCGCGGATCACCCCGGAGGTCCGTGCCGTCACCGGAGCGGCATCGTCGTTGGTGGCCACCTGGCCGACAACCTCGCCCTGTTGGACAACGTCCTCAATGGCCCGCCGGGCGGTGAAGAGGCCGTCCATGGGCGCGCGCAAAAGCCGCTCCACTGTCTTGCCCAGAACCGGGCCGGGAATGCCGGTGTTCGGAAAGGCCGTGCCAGAGGTGCGGATCTCGCCAAGGCCGTGACCGCGGTGGGTCTCCACCACGCAGTGCACGTGCTTCCCGGCGCTGAAGCCCGGTCCCAACCCGATGACCAGAGGCGCCAGCCCCAAGTGCACCCCGGTATTGCGCTTGGCCAGCAGGGCATCGACCAAGACATGCGGGTGAAAATGGGACAGGGGCTGCTTCAGGCAGGTCGTGTCCGGGTCGACAAGAACCGGGATTTCTCCCTTGGCCCAGGCCGACGTCGCCTCCTCCAAGGCGTGAATCCGTACAGCCTGAACCCCTTCCACATCAACCCGAACCTCGTGAACCGCCTCGGAAAACACCACCAGCCGCCGCACGGCCAAGGGCTGCTCCCGCTCCAGCAATACCAGGTGCCGAAAACCGGCCTCGTACAGCTCAAGGGCAACACCGGTGGCCAGGTCGCCGGCTCCGCGGATGAGGATGGTTGGGCAAGAGGGGCTGATCATGGTAATGCAATAATCCGCTACATTCCGTCTGGAAATCGACCAGGCTGCTATCACTTCATGACATGTGTCATGCATCTAGTCATCAAAGTCAGCTCCTGAAATCTTTTCCAAGGGCTCAAAATTTTGCGCTCGCTCCCAATTGATTAACAACTCAACCTGATGCGTTTTGCACCACTCTCGCACGATTTTTTCAATCTAAAAGTACCCCCAACGGAGACCCCATGATCATGATGAACAGCAATCCCGCCTCCATGGCTGGTGCAAGGTCGGCCTGATCCGTGTGCGGAGGCAGGTCGGCGCTGGTGAGTGCCAGGGTATCCGGGTTGAGGGTGAGGGTCAAAGATTTGCTTTCATAGCGCAGGCCCTGGGCAGTGCGGGTCAGGGTTGCCGGGGTGCCGTTGTGCAGGATTTCCATGCGGTCCGGCGTGGCTGGGAAATAGCCGTTTTGTTCGTCTTCAAAGCTGGACCTAGTCAGGTGAATGCGCGGCTTGTCCCTGAAGGGCGCTCCGGAGGACGGGCAAAAGGTGGCGCAGTTGCCGCAGGTATTGCAGACGTCGGCCAGGATCACGATCTGGGTGCAGTCTGCCACGAGACGGTTTTCCCTGATGCGGATGGCGGGAGTGCCGTCCGGACTGCGGTAAACATCCCCCAGGGGAATGGGGCCGATGAAGGACGGCAGGGCCATGATGGCTCGGTTGGGGCAGACCGTGACGCAGATTTCACACAGGCTGTCGCAGCGCAGACAGCGGGCGGCTTCCTGGGACATGGCTTCGTTGTCGGTGACTTTCAGAGCCCCGGACTCAGGCCCGGCGTACGGGCCGAAATCGCGGACATGGCGGGCCAGGTGCAGGGCCGTGATATCGGCTTCGGGGCGCTGCGTAGAGCCAGAACAGAAGCCGTTGGCTTGCAAATACGCCTGCGCGGCTTCGCGGCCCAGGGTCACGGCCTTGGGCAGGCTGGCGGGGCCGGTGGGCAGGGGGGCGTCAAAGGTGATGACGTGGGCGTTCTTCGGCTGGTCCTGGGCCGCGCCCTCAAGGACAGTGAGCGTTCCGGTTCGTGTTCCGACCGGAGCAGGGTCTTGTCGGCTCAAAGCGCTCAGATCCGCGAGGTCCGCAAGCAGGGCGCGCTGGGCCGGCGAGGCGATGTCCGCCTGGTTGGCGTTTTCCGGTACCAGCAGGGCCACGTTCACCCCGGCCTGGATCAAGGTTCCGGCACAGCTTACGCTCCGGGTGTCCAGGCCATGCACAACCACGGATACAGCGGCTTCTGCGCTCTCAATTGTTTGAGGCCGGTCCAATGCATTGATCTGGTGGCCGGCTGGACCGGTGCTTCCCTGGCGGGCCGCCACGGCCTTGGCCTCCCGGATACGCAAGGGCGTGTCCAGGTTGCCCCGGGTGCAGCGCTTGCGGCAGAGGGCGTCGCAGGCCAGACCCAGGTGGTGGGCCGTGGGGTTGGTGGCCCGGATGGTGGCCAGGGCGTTTGCGGGATTCTTTTGCGCAAAATGGCCCAGATAGGCCGGAATGTCCTGGCCGGCGGCGCAGGCCGAGGTGCAGGGGGCGATGAAGCAGTCCAGGCGAGGCAGTGGGCGAGGGATTTTTACGTCGACACTGGTCTTGGCCGTTTTGGCATAGCGTCTGGCCGTTGCCGTGGACACGGCATAAGCGGCCAGGCCGGGCCCCTGGGCCTGCCATGTGTCCAGACTGGAGGCACCAGCCGCGGCCATCCGTTCCCCGAGGACCTCCAGGTATTGGCGCAGACGGGCGTAGCCGCCGGGTTTGAGCAGGTCGCTGCAGGTGGTCACCGGTCCCAGCCCGGCGGCCAACAGATCCGGGATGTTGAAGGCATCGGCCCCGGCACAGAAGGACATGGGCGGACAGCCCTCGACGTTTGCTCCGGTCATCTTTGCCCCAGAATTTTGATGTTCCCCCAGGTGCTCCCGCAACAGCAGGGCGACATGGACCGCCAGGGGGTGCAAAGGACGGCCGCTGCAATAGACCTGGGACTCCGCTTCGGGCAGGGCCGAGCGGTTCACGCAGGGCAGGGTGTTGGTCAGCTTCAGGTTGAAGGTCACGCCCCGTTTGCGGGCCGCGGCGGACAGGGTGCGGATGATGGGCAGGGCCTGAGCCAGGGACAGATCATTGGCGAAAACCGCATCCGGGACCTCCAAGTCCCAGCCCAGGCCCCAAAGCAGGGCGCGGACCCGTTCCGGCCCGAGTAGGGTGGGGTTGAGCTTCAGGGTGGTGTGCAGCCCCCGGTCCTCGATGAAATGCAGGGCAATGCGCTGGATCTCCCCCGGAGGACAGCCGTGCATGGTGGAAATGGTCAGGCTGTTGCTGATTCCATCAGGCAGATTGACATCAGCCAGCTCCGGACAGACCCTGGACAAACGTGCCGCCGCCTCGGCCATGTCATCGGGACAATGGGCCATGCGGTCCAGGAAGCGGGCCATGGCCGGGCTGGTGATCCCGGCCAGGTCGTACCCGGCGCTCATGTTCAGGATGAAACCAGGGTCGCGGCCGATCTCGCTGTTGGGAAAACCCATCTTGCGGCGCAGGGCCAGGATCAGCAGCAGGCCATGCAGGTACTCGTCAAAAGACTGGTCCAGCTTGAGTTCCTGGGACCACTCGCAGTTGTAGCCCTCGTCGCGCATGTCAATGCACGGCCTGGCTAAAGTCAGCTCATCCAGAATCTGAACGGTCTTCAACTCCAGATACCGCCCCCCGCACAGCCAGGCGGCCACCAGGTTGCGGGCCAGCTGCGTATGCGGTCCGGCAGCCGCGCCGATGGGCGTTTCCAGATGCTGCCCATAGCGGGTCATGGTAAAGGGGGCGTCCGGGGCCGGCCGATAGAAGCAGGCCTTGGGAATGGCCAGGATCTGGCCCTGCTCGAGTTCCTCCAGCAGGGAGGCCAGAAGTCGGTCGTGAGGGAGGAGGTGAAAGCGGTCCATCATTTTTTCACTTTTGATGCTGGGATGGTTGCTGGGCGGGCAGGATGCCTGCGGTTCCATAGGAAGCGCCGCCCTGAGTTTGGTGAGTCGTGACAAAAAAAGGGCTTACGATTTTCACCGTAAGCCCTGGTATCCCTTGGTGCGCCCGGAGAGATTCGAACTCCCGGCCTGCGGATTCGAAGTCCGACGCTCTATCCGGCTGAGCTACGGGCGCATGCAGGGTATCTTGCAGTGTTTTTTGGGGGAACGTCAAGTAAAAAATATTTCGGCGACGCGAACCTTGGAGGCATTGCGAGATGGTCGTGGGATCAAATGAAGCGTGAGGCAATCCGCTTCATCGTGTTTGGGAGCCTGATGCGAGGGTTGACGAAATGTTGCCCAGCATCGATAGTGCCTGGGCAAAGGAATCTGTATGCGTCGGGCAGCAATTCGGGCCATCCGGCGAAGTCGGATCATCACAACGGCAGGCAAAAGGCTGGAGGGACGGGATGCGCGATGCATCTTTTGCAGGAAACCATCTCGCGCGATTCTGGCAAACACAGAGGAACGGCGTCGGCCTGCCTCTGCGTTTGGCCCTGGCGATGCTGATCTGGTGGATTCTCATGGACGGCAGTGGGGCGGATATGTTGCCCGGCCTGCCGGTGGTCATTCTCGCGGCCCTGACACCTCCCTACCTGGGCAAAAGCAGGCCCTGGAAGTGGAGTTTTTCGGCGTTGCTGCGCATTTTGCCCGTCTTTCTCTGGTTCTCCATGCGCAGCGGAGTGCAGATTGCCTATCTGGCGCTGCTCCGGCATCGCTTGCTGACACCGGAAGTGATGACGTATGCGTGGCGATTGCCGCCGGGGCCGGCCCGGCTCTTTTTGGCGAGTATCATCAATCTTGTACCGGGAACCCTGAGCATGCAAATCCGGGAAGAAGCCCTAACGATTCATTTTCTGCACAATGCCCAGGCCAACGTGTCATCCGTTCAGGTGCTGGAGGAGATGGTGGGCGATCTCTTTCAGACAGCCCTGCTTGAGAGGCCGCAATGACCACCTTGTATCTCGTGCTGGTGGGCGTATTGATGGGCAATATTGCCGTGGGATTGCTTCGCATTCTGCGGGGCCCCACGGCCGCGGACCGCATCCAGGCCGGGCAGCTCTTTGGGACGGTCACCGTGGCGATCCTGCTTCTTCTGGCCATTATTCTGGAAAAACCCATTTATTTCGACGTGGCCCTGGTTTTTGCCCTCCTTTCGGTCCTGGCGGTGGTGGCCTTTGTCACCCGCAGCTGGCCCCACCCGGACGCAAAGGACCAGGATGAGCAGCGCGACTGACATGTTTGGCGCGGCCCTGGCAGTGGTCGGCGTGCTGTTCTTTCTGGCCGGAACGCTTGGTCTGCTGCGCTTTCCGGACATCTATACGCGAATTCATGCTCTGACCAAGGCCGACAACCTCGGCCTTGGTCTGATCTGTCTTGGCGCCGCGGTGCAGTCAGGAAGCCTCATGACGGCCCTGAAGCTGCTGCTGATCTGGATTCTGGTTCTGGTGGCCGCGGCCACCGGGGCCAGCCTGATCGCCCAGACTGCCCATGGACGGGGCATCCCACCGTGGACGCGGCAGGAATGATTCATGGCCGTGTTTGACCTGATTCTTGGCCTGCTGCTGGTGATCCTGGTCCGCAAGTGCCTGAGCATCACGGATATGTTCGGCGCGGTGATCAGTTTCATGGCGTTCGGGTTGCTGATGGCCGTGGCCTGGGTCCGGTTGGAAGCGCCGGATATTGCCTTGGCCGAGGCGGCCATCGGCTCCGGCCTGACCGGTGCCTTGCTGTTTTCCACGCTCGGCCGCCTGCCGCACTCTGAAACCAGGCAGCCTTTGGTTCCCAGGGGGAGTGGCAGCGGACCCGGATACTGGCTGGTCACGGGATTCTGGTGGGCCGCGGCCATGGTGCTGATCGCCACCTTTGTTTTTTCCTTTCAGGAGCTGCAAACACCAGGACTGGGCGGTCCTCTCCAGGAGAGGCTTGCCGAATCCGGGGTGCTCAATCCGGTCACTGCGGTGCTGCTCAATTTTCGCTCCCTGGATACCCTGATGGAAATCGCCGTGCTGCTCGCCGCCGTGGTGGTGGCCTGGTCCATGGGCTACGTGGACTGGCCCGCGCGGCAGACAATTCCGTCACCGCTGTTGCCTGGGGTGGTGCGGCTGTTGACCCCGGTATTCTTGCTGGTGGCCTTTTCCCTGCTCTGGCGCGGCAGCCATGCCCCTGGCGGGGCCTTTCCCGGAGGTGCGGTCCTGGCGGCATCGGGCATCCTGCTGCTGTTGTCCGGGATGACCGTGCAGATCAGCCCGCGGGGCATGTCGTGGCTGCGTTGGGTGCTGTCCGCGGGGCTGCTGGTTTTCGTCCTGGCTGGAGTCAGCCTGATGGCTGCCGGGTTCGGCTTTCTGGTCTACCCTGAGCAATGGGCCGGAAACCTGATCCTCCTCATTGAGGCAAGTGCCGGGGTTTCCATAGGAGCCATGCTGCTGGCCCTGTATGTCGGCGGTGAGCCCGATATGGCCCCGTCCCAGCCTAATAATCCCGTATCGAGGCCTCAATGACCGGCTACTATCTGATCCTGGCCGTGGTGATCCTGGCCATGGCCTTTCATGGCCTGATGGTCAGGGCCAATCTTTTGCGCAAGCTCATGGCCTTGAACATCTTTACCAGCGCGGTTTTTCTGTTTCTCGTCACCCTGGCCCGCATGGCCGAGCCCCTTGATCCAATACCCCATGCCATGGTGCTGACCGGCATCGTGGTCACCGTGAGCACCACGGCAGTGGGCCTGGCGCTTTTGGTCCGTCTATATCGTCGCAGCGGTTCCCTCACGCTTGACAGCAGCAATGATGATTAAAATCCGGGTTCAGCATGGCTGAATGGATTCCGGTGGTGATCATTTTCGCGCCGTTGCTGGCGGCCGTACTCGTGTTTACGCAAGGCATGCGGGGGTCGCTGGCCACTGTGACTGCCGGCGTGTTCGTGCTGATTGGGGTCGTTGCCCTGGGAGCCGACGTATTCAGGCTGGGTCCTTGGATAACCTGGCAGCTCGGCGGATGGCCTGTGCCTCTGGGACTGCGCTGGCAAGCCGACAGTTTCACCGTGGCCATGCTGGCCATGACGAATGTGGTGGCCGTGAGCGGGGGGCTGTTCAGTCTTGGTTTCCTGCCCGCGGTGCTGCCATCGGCCCAGCGGCATTTCTGGACCCTTTGGCTCTTTGGCTGGGCGTCCATGAACAGCCTGCTGATGGCCGCGGATCTCTTCAACATCTATGTCGGTCTGGAATTCATGGCCCTGGCCGCCGTGGGGCTGATCTCCCTTTCCCGGGAGGCTGAAGCCCTGCGGGCGGCCATGCGCTATTTTCTGGTGACGTTGTTCGGCTCCATGCTCTATCTGCTTGGGGTGGCGCTCCTGTATGGGCAGTATGGGTTGCTGGATCAGGCGGCCTTGGCCGCGGTCCTGGCACCCGGGCCGGCAAGCGGGTCCGCCGCTGTCTTGATGACTCTCGGGCTGTTGATCAAAACAGCGCTCTTTCCCCTTCACTTCTGGCTGCCTTCGGCGCACGGCAAGGCTCCCGCGCCGGTCAGCGCCCTGTTGTCGGCCGTGGTCGTGGCGGTCTGCTTCACGGTCCTGTACCGCTTTTGGACCGGCCTTTTTTTCGTTTTTCTCCAGGAACAACCAGCCATGGTTCTGGGTGGTATCGGGCTGGCGTCGATGCTTTGGGGGGGGTGCAGGCCTTGCGGCAGCAACGCCTGAAGATGATTGTGGCCTATTCCACCATTGCCCAGTTCGGGTATGTGATGCTGCTATTTCCGGTGTTCGCCTCCAGTGGCCAACTGGTCCTGGCATGGCATGGAATGGCCATGCTGGTTTTGGCCCACGGCCTGGCCAAGGCCGCCCTTTTTTTTGCCGCCGGCTGTTTTCAGCTGGCCCATGGACACGACCAGTTGCGTGATCTTTCCGGAGGGAGGGGGCGATTGGGCTGGGTCTGGCTGGCGTTTGCCCTGGCAGGGGCCAGCATTGTCGGGTTGCCTCCCACCGGCGGCTTTGTCGGCAAGTGGTGGCTGCTCCAGGCGGCCCTGCTCGGAGAGGTCTGGTTCTGGGCCGTGGCCATGGTCCTCGGCGCGCTTCTGACCGGAGCCTACATGTACCGGAGTCTGGAGGCAGCCTGGCGTCCGGTGGGTTTCTCGACGGGTTTCCCGGTGGATTCGGAGGAGGCGGTGCAGACCGTGCCGGGAATGCTGGTGGTCGTGACCATGGTTTGCGCGCTGGGAGCCGTGGCTCTTGGCTTTCTGGCGTTTCCAATGGAGGCCTTTTTGGGGCCGACGTTTGATTCGTTGCCGGGAACAGGTGGTTGACGGTCATGTTTGGGGATCTTTTTTGGGGCCACGGTTCGAACCTGCTATTGTTGCTTGCGCCGCTCGCGCCCCTGATCACGCTGCTGGCCATGGCCCGACCCAGTTCCAGGCAAAAACTGGTCACGATCGCTCCCTGGTCCGCGCTGCCGGCCCTGCTGCTGGGGCTGATGCTGCCCGTGGGCGCCCAGCTCGACCTGCCGGGAACATGGTGGCAGGCCGGTCTGATCCTGGACGACGTGGGCCGTTTTTTTCTGGTGGTTACTGCGCTGCTCTGGCTGTTGTCCGGAATTTTCGCCACGGCCTGGTTTGGTGGGGAGCACGCGGACCGCCGACGGGATCACTTGTTCATGGCCTTTTTTCTGGCAGCCATGGCCGGCCATTTCGGCCTGATCCTGGCCCAGGATATTCCCACCTTCTATCTCTGCTTCGCCCTGATGGGTTTTTCCAGCTACGGGCTGATTGTTCATGACCAGACCTGGTCCTCCCGTCGGGCCGGCCGATTGTATCTGTTCATGCTCATGGTCGGCGAGCTGGGGCTCTTTGGCGGGGTGGCCCTGGCGGCGACACAGTCGACCGCAATGCTGCTTCCTGGGCTTGGTGGTGCCTGGGTTCCAGGTTTTGCCGCGGTGCTGCTCTTTGCCCTGGGTTTGGGCATCAAGGCGGGCATGCTGGGAGGCCATGGCTGGCTGCCCCTTGCCCATCCGGCCGCTCCGATACCGGCCAGCGCCGTACTCAGCGGGGTGATGATCAAGGCCGGATTGTTTGGATGGTTGAGATTGACCCCCCTGGAGACGGGATGGACGGCGGCATGGTCGGAAGCGTTTTTTGGGGTGATGATGCTCCTGGGCGCGACTGCTGCCGTGTATGCCGCCGTAGTCGGACTGTGGCAGAAGACTCCGAAGACGATTCTGGCCTATTCCAGTGTCAGCCAGATGGGGTGGTTGACCCTGCTGCTGGGTGCGTATCTGGCGTATCCGACGTATCCGACGTATCCGACGTATCCGGCGCACCCGGTGTATCCGGCGTATCTTGGCAACAGCGATCTGGGCCAGGCCGCCCTGATGCTGTTTATTCTGCATCACGCCCTGGCCAAGGGTGCGTTGTTCCTTGGTGTTGGGATATTGCAACGCAGTGCAGGAGCATTTCGTCGGCTCGCCTGGTGGCTGTTGTTGCTGCCGGCAGCGGCCCTGGCCGGGTTTCCGGCAACCAGCGGCATGCTGGCCAAGCATGCCCTGGAGGCGGTGGTCGGCCCTTTGGCGGGGCATATGCCTCTGACGTCACTGTTTTTTCTGGCCACCTTGGGCACCACGCTGCTGATGGGGCGGTTTCTGCTGACCGTTAGGTCTTCTGGTCCAGATTCCAAGGCAAAGAGGGCGATGGTTCCCGGTCTTTGGTTGCCGTGGCTTCTTCTGCTGGGACTGAGCACGACGCTGCCATGGCTCTGGCTGATTGGCCAGACCCCTGACGAGGCTGCCGCCTGGGCTGGCGCAGTCTGGTCTCTTGAGACGCTGCGCAAGGGGGGAGGACCATTACTGTTGGGAGGGGTGATCGTGATCATGGCCCTCTCCCGGCCTTGGCCATGGGCCACGACATTCGGAACGGCACTTCTCAAGGAGCTGCGTATCCAACGGCATCAACGGGAACGAGGCCTGCGTCGCTGGTGGCGACGACAGGAGTCCGCTGCCCTGCACTTTGAACACCGGCTTCAGCAATGGCCCACAGCCGGCCGGGCCTTGATCCTCCTGGCCGTTCTTCTCGGGGGCAGCCTGTTGCTGGCATTTTGACGATGCGTTGATTGTGGCTGGGCTTTTTCATGAAGCCGGCAACACCCGTTGTTTCGCAATGACTTCCAGCAAAATGCCCTGGATCGGTGGGCAGGGCATTTTGCTTCTGACGTAACGATATGAACTTTTGAGACTGGCTTGCCCGGTTTGGTGGGACGGATCGACCGGCTTCGCCTGTTTGACAGAACCAGGAATCGTTCATCAAGCCGTTGCCGGGTGCTCAACGCACAACTTCCTGTTTTCATGGCGCAACGGCTTGATGTTACGAGGCCGGTGAAGGAGTTTCGAACCGTTCCAAACAGGGCAAGCCAGCCGTCTTTGCAAGAAAAAATTGGTGAGAACAAAAATGCCTTGGATCGGTGCGGCTTCGTTCTGGTCAATCGCGGCTGTTTAGGCTAACTTTTCGTTTTTTTTTCGGAGACAGGATGAAAACCGAATCACCATTGCATGTGGTGGCCGCGGTGATCTGGCGTGATGGCCGGTATCTGGCCGTTCAGCGTCCTGAGGGAAAGCCTATGGCCGGATACTGGGAATTTCCCGGTGGCAAGGTGGAGCAGGGCGAAACCCTGGAGCAGGCCTTGGTTCGGGAGTTGAGTGAAGAGCTGGCCATAACCGTTGAGGACTTTTTTCTATGGCGGCAAGTCCCGCATTCATATCCGGACATGGATGTTTTTTTGCATTTTTTCTGGGTTACATCCTTTCACGGGAAGCCCTTCCCGTTGGAGAAACAGTCCATGCTGTGGGTTGACCCAGAGGGAGAGTTGCCCTCTTTTCTGCAAGCCGATCTGGAGATTGTCGCGGAATTGGCAAAAGTTTCAGTGTCGCGAATCTGACCGGGAGCAATGCTTATGGCCATATTTCTCTACAAAGGTCGCAACAAGGTAGGTCGCCGGGTCAAAGGGGATTTTGACGCCCCAACCCTGGAAATGGCTGAGAACGCTCTGCGCCGTCGCGGATTTACCCAGCTCAAGGTCAAGCCAAAGCCCAAGGATCTGCTGGAGGGCACGTTTCTTGAGGGGAGGATTACTGACCGGGACATGGTTGTTTTCAGCCGACAGTTTTCCACAATGATCAACGCCGGGGTACCCATTCTCCAGTCCCTGCAGATCATGTGCGAGCAGACGGAAAACAAGCTCTTGCGTCGGGTTCTCTATTCCGTGCGGAACGACATCGAGGGGGGCAGCTCCCTTTTTGACGCCATGCGCAAGCATCCCAAGGTGTTCACAGACCTGTACGCCAATATGGTCAACGCCGGGGAAGCCGGCGGCGTGCTGGACGTGATCCTGTTGCGTCTGGCGGACTACCTGGAAAAAGCAGCCAGGCTCAAAGCCAAGGTCAAATCCGCCATGGTCTACCCGGCTGTTGTGGTCACGGTGGCTGTTGCGGTTATCGCCATCATCCTGATGTTCGTTATCCCCACATTCGAAACCATGTTCGCGGATTTTGGCGCTGCCCTACCGTTACCGACCCAGATCGTGATCAACATGAGCCGGTTCACCCAGGACAATATTTTGTATATGATTCTGGGCGCCGTCGCCTTTGCGATCATCGCCAAAAGATTGTACCGGATCGAACGGTTCAAGATCATGGTGGACTTCTGGGTGCTGACTCTTCCTGTTTTCGGCCCGTTGTTGCGCAAAGTCGCCGTGGCCCGATTTGGGCGCACCCTGAGTACGATGGTTTCCAGCGGGGTGCCGATTCTGGGTGCCCTGGACATCGTAGCCCGAACTTCCGGCAACAAGACAGTGGAGCGCGGCGTACTGGAATCCAAAAAAAGTATTGCCGAGGGGCAGACGCTGGCCGACCCCTTGGAGGCAACCGGTGTTTTTCCGCCCATGGTCGTCCAGATGATTTCCATTGGCGAAACGACCGGGAATTTGGACCACATGCTGGCCAAGATCGCCGACTTCTACGACAACGAAGTGGATGTGGCCGTGGAGACATTGACCTCGCTGTTGGAGCCCATAATGATCGTCTTTCTCGGAGTCGTGGTGGGGGGTCTGGTGGTGAGCATGTATCTGCCGATCTTTCAGATCGGTGAGACCATCATGTAGGCGCAACCGTTTGCATGGCGGAAGGACGTTTCTGACCAGCCAGTTGAAACGAATTGGAGTGTGAGCGTGAAGATTAGAGATTTACTGAAGGAGCCGGTGCGGTCAAAAATTTCCCTGGAATTTTTTCCTCCCAAGGACCGTGCCAACTGGCCGAAGTTTTTCAATACCGTACAGAAACTGCAAGCCGTTGACCCACTGTTCGTTTCCGTAACCTATGGTGCAGGTGGCAGTACACAGGCCGCAACCCTGGAAATCGTGACCACCCTGAAGCGAGACTTTGGCATGGAGCCAATGGCGCACCTGACCTGCGTTGGGGCCTCCAGCCAGGCTTTGCGGTCGTTTTTGGATGATCTGACCCGGGCCGAAGTGCGCAATGTCATGGCGCTACGCGGAGATCCACCCCAGGGAGAGAGCAAGTTCACTCCCTCGGACGATGGGTTTCAGTACGCATCGGATCTGGTGCAATTCATCGCCACGCACTATCCGGATATCGGCATCGGCGTGGCTGGCTATCCAGAGGGGCATCCCGAAGCTGTTGGACTGAAAGAGGACTTGGATTTTTTGCGAATGAAACTGGGACTCGGAGGTGACTTCGCGGTAACCCAACTTTTTTTCGACAATACGGTCTACTGGGACTTTGAGCGTCGCGCACGTGCCGTTGGAGTGGACAAGCCCATTTTGCCTGGAATCATGCCGATATTCAGTTTGAAGTTCATTCAGCGAATTACCTCCATGTGCGGATCGAGTCTGCCATCTGGATTTATGCGGGATCTGGAGGAAGCTGACGCCAAAGGCGGAGACGCGGCGGTTCAGGAGGTGGGGATGGCCCATGCCGCCGCCCAAATCCAGGATCTCTTGGACAATGGTGCTCCGGCTGTGCACCTGTACACCATGAACCGGTCCGACGGATGTTTGCGGATCCTGGAGCAGGTGCGGTGCTGAGGAGGCATTGGTCGGAACCCGTTCTTTGCCGTGAACAGGTGCGGACTCCTCATCGAAATTGAGAACAGCAAGTACATCGTGTGAGTCATGGCCGTATCGCCGGCGCTTTTGATTCGCTCCCGGCTGCTTATCCGTTGAAAAACTCCCAATGACTGCGTCGCCGCAAAACATGCAAACTCGCACGTATGAATAACGACGCTTCGACCTTGATTCGATTGCCAGGACGGCAATCGAAAATGTGGCAACGCCACAGCCCGCAGGGGGCGGACACAGGACGTGTCTCCGGGTCGCTTTTTTTGCTTCGTGCTCTTGGGGTTTTTGAACGGACTGCCGGATAAGGACTTTTTCAACACGCACTCATGGTCGGTTGAGCGCAAAGCGGAATGTGAGACATCTAAGGAGTAGACAGATATGCATGCCAAGCAGTTGCGAGTCGCAGTGGTGGGCGCTACCGGAGCGGTAGGCCGGGAAATGCTGAAGATCCTAGAGCAGCGTACGTTCCCGGCCGCGAGTATCCGCGCCCTGGCGTCATCCCGGTCTGCCGGCCGGGAAATCCCTTTTATGGGAGGACAACTGACAGTGGAAGAGCTTGGGGAGGATTCATTTCATGACCTTGACCTGGCCTTGTTCTCCGCCGGCGGGAGCATTTCCGAGCAGTACGCCCCCATCGCTGCCCGGTCCGGTTGCGTGGTTGTGGATAACTCCAGCGCCTGGCGCATGGATCCCGAAGTGCCCCTGGTGGTTCCGGAGGTGAACCCGGATGACCTGGAGTGGCACAAGGGAATCATCGCCAATCCCAACTGCTCGACAATCCAGATGGTCGTGGTGCTCAAGCCCTTGCACGACGCTGGAAAGATCAAGCGCGTGGTGGTCTCCACCTATCAGGCTGTTTCCGGGACCGGACAGAAGGCCATCGAGGAACTGGAGGTCCAGGTACGCCAGATGTTCAACATGCAGGAACCCGAGGCAAAGGTTTATCCGCACCAGATTGCCTTCAACTGCCTGCCGCATATCGATGTGTTTCTGGATAATGACTATACCAAGGAAGAGATGAAAATGGTCCTGGAAACCCGGAAGATCATGGGTGATGCGGACATGCGGTTGACGGCCACCACGGTCCGGGTGCCGGTCTTCTACGGTCACAGCGAGTCCGTCAATGTCGAGACGGAGAAGAAGATCACCGCGGCTACGGCCCGGGGCATCCTCAGTCAGGCGCCTGGCGTACAGGTTTTGGACAACCCTGGGGATAAAATCTACCCCATGCCCATTCTTGCCGCCGGGGAGGACCTGACTTTTGTCGGGCGAATCCGCGAAGACGAGTCCATCGCCAACGGACTCAACCTTTGGATTGTGGCGGATAATTTGCGAAAGGGGGCGGCCTTGAACACGGTGCAGATCGCCGAAGTGCTGGTGGATCGGGATCTGGTTCGGGTGTAGCCGGAAATCCGGTTTGCGCGGGCTGGTTCCTGGGCCGCGGAATGGTTGATTGAGAAGAATTCGAGGTGCGAAGAATGCTTGCTGTTGTCAATGATCCAAATGCGTATGTGGAGCAAATGCTTCAGGCGCCCAGGCCCGGAATAAGCGAAGTCATGGCCTTTTACGACCATCGGGTCGGCATAATTGGCACGGACCCGCGATTGATGCTGCTGCCCCTGGACGACCATATGGTGCACCGGGGAGACGGCGTGTTCGAGACCATGAAGTTCGTGGAGCGCAAGCTCTACCAGCTTGAACCGCACCTGGAGCGGCTGAAGTTTTCGGCTCGCTCGATTCACCTGGACCCACCGTGTCCCTGGGAGGACATGAAGACCATGATTCTGGATGTGGCCAGGGCTGCGAACAACGATCAGGGCATGGTGCGTCTTTTGTTGGGGCGCGGGCCAGGGGGGTTCGGCATTGATGCCCGGGAGTGCCCCAAGGCCAGCTTGTATATCGTGGCCTATGCCCTGCATCCTCGACCTGAATCCGTTTATGAGCAGGGGGTAACGGCCTCTCGTTGTTCCATGCCCGCCAAACGCGGTCTGATGGCCAAGATCAAGAGCGTTAATTATCTGCCCAATGTGCTGATGAAACGGGAAGCCGTGCAGTCCGGCTGCGACTATTCCCTGTGTTTTGACGAGGAGGGCTTTCTGGCCGAAGGGGCCGTGGAGAACGTCTGCCTGGTGGATGCCCAAGGACGGTTGGTCGTTCCCGAACTGAACAGCGCCTTGACGGGGACCACCTTGATGCGGGCCTTGGATGCGGTCAAAGACGAGATGCCGGTCATTTTTCGTCAGGTTGCCGAGGATGATGTCTACCTGGCCCGCGAGGTGATTCTTCTTGGTACGACCATCGATGCCCTGAGCGTGGTGCGCTTTAACAAGAAGCCCATTCACGATGTCCGGCCGGGACCGGTGAGCCAAAAAATGCGTCAATATCTCAACCAGGATCTGCGGAATACCGGCATTGCACTGTAGTCAGTTGCCGGTTCCCCATCAAGGCTCAGGCTGGCATCCCATCTGGTAACGCGGCGCATGCTTCTGCTTTATCGCCTGCTGTTTCCGCTGGCTTTGCTGGCGGTTTTGCCCCTGTACCTGCCACGCATGCTCCGGCGGGGCGGGTACTTTCGGCATTTTGGCCAGCGCCTGGGATGGGTGCCGACATTGCCTGCAAAGTGTTCCGGGGCCCAACGAATCTGGGTTCATGCCGTAAGCGTCGGAGAACTCCTGGCCCTGGGACCGTTGCTGGATTTGTTGCGCCGGGAGCACCCATCGGCCCAGATCGTGATGACCACCACCACCAGTACGGGCTATGCGTTGGCGGAGCGGAAATATGGCCCAAACCTGACCTATCTCGGGTATTTCCCGCTGGATTTTTGGCCGATGAGTCGAAGGGTCTGGGAACACCTTCAGCCGGACTTGTGCCTGCTGATGGAGGGCGAACTCTGGCCGGAGCATTTGCACCAGGCCAGAATTCGCCAAATACCGACCTTGCTGATCAATGCCCGGATCTCTGAACGGTCTTTTCGCCGATGGCGATTTCTCCCCTCACTGCTGCGCACCCCTCTGGCCATGGTGACCATGTTCGTGGCCGCCTCGGAAGAGGATGCTCGCCGGTTTGCTCTGCTGGGCGTTCCGGAGCACCGTATTCTGGTCGGCGGAAATCTCAAGCTGGATTTTTCTCCTGCGCCCATCCTGGGCCCAACGGACCTGGACACGTTGCGACAGGAGTTGGGTCTGCGCTCGGCGGATGTCACCACGAAGAATGTTTCCCAACCTCTGGTTCTGGCCGGGGCGTCCACCTGGCCCGGCGAGGAGGCGATGCTGACAAGGGTGGTTCGACAGTTGAAGGGCCAGGGGATTTCATGTCATTTATTGCTTATTCCCCGGCATGCCGAGCGCCGTACCGAGCTCCGAAAACAGTTGCGGAACGAAGGGTGGCGGGTGCACTTCCGGACATCTGGGCCAGCCACAGGGCCGGTTGACGTGGTTGTGGCCGACACTACCGGAGAGATGGTTCTGCTGCTCCAAGCCGCGGATGTGGTTTTTGTCGGTAAAAGCATGGGCCTGAATAAGGGAGGCCAGAACCCGATCGAGGCCGCGGCTTTGGGCAAGGCCGTGCTCTTTGGTCCGAATATGCAGAATTTTCGCGCTGTGGTTGGCTCGATGCTCGAGGCCGGCGCCGGGAAGTGCGTAGAGGATGAGACCGAATTGGTCCAGGTTGTGGCGGAATTGCTGAGGTGCCAAAAGGCACGGGACACACTGGGCCATGCGGCTCGGCAGTGGCATCAGGCCAGTGCGGGAGCCGCCAGGTGCACCGTGGAGGTGGTCAACCGTTTTCTTGGTCCAGGTCTCCCCGGTTCGCGTTGCTAGAGCATGTCCCGGATGGATTCCAGAGCCGCATCGGGCTCCAGCAGGCGCATGTCATCCTGTGGTGCGCGCAGCACACGGTTGGTTAGATCGTCTCCAGGGTAGGGACGATAGCGAGCCGGGCTTGTGGGTCCGAACAGGGCCAGGGTCGGGATGCCCATGGCCGCTGCCAGATGCAGCGGCCCGCTGTCGTTGCCCACCACCAGACGGGCCTGGGAGAGCAAATCCGGAAGCTCCGCCAGAGAGGTTTGCCCGCTCCTGTTGACGAAGCAGGCTTCCGACGGCACCGAGGGAGAGGGCATGGTCCGGGCCCCCGCCCAGACAACGCAAACTTCGGGAATGGTTTTGAGCAACAGGTTTGTGAGCAATTCGTAACCCGGCCAGTTTTTTTCGGGTCGACTGCTTTCCGGAAAAAGCAGTATTGATCGTTTCGCACGCTGTTTTGAGCAAGTTGCTTGGTGCTCGTCTTGCGGGGAAGGGAGCATGGCCGCTCCATTCTTCAAGGGGGATTCGTCGAGGCAACCGGGGGCTCGAAAGGACAGCCGAGGTATGACGTCCCTGGGCAGGCCCAGCAGAGGCAAAAATTCGGCCAGGATGGCCACGGCGTGGGCACCGCGGCCCTGTGGCGGCAGCGGAGCGCGGCGGTGATACGCGTACTTCGCCCCTTCACGGGCGTCACTGCGACCGATAATCTTGCCGGCCCTGGCCGAACGAGCGATCAGGGCGCTGCGGGCCAGTCCTTGCAGATCCAGCACATGGGTGTACTGTCGTTGCCGCAGTTTTCGGATCAGCCCCAGGAATCCACGCAGGCCGCGGTGACGCTCAAAGAGCAGAATATTGTCCACCACCGGACACCTGGCTACCAGCGGTGCGAAAATGTCTCGGCAGACCCAGTCGATATGGGCCAGCGGCCGCCCTATCTTGATCATCTGGGCGACAAGCAGGCCGTGGACAATATCTCCGAGTGACGAGGGTTTGATGATCAGAAAATTTGGAGAAGACGTATCCATGTTTGGTTCCAATGAACGAGGGTGGCTGCTTGCCAGTGGATTCCCGCCGAAGTTCGGTTTTCTGGGCGGTGTGTCCTCATGCGAGTAAAGCAAAGCGACGGATTGTTCAAACGGTTTCTGCCCTATTTCGCCCTTCTTGGTGCGGTTCGCCTGCAGTTCGCAGCGGCAATTTTTTTCGGAGTGATTTACGGCATTGCCAGTGGCTTTGGTTTGCCCTTTATGGCCGACAGGGTTTTCCCGGTCATATTCGGTCCGGAGCCACCGGCTTTGGGAGTGCTGCTGGCCGTGACAGCCCTGATTCCGGCAATCTTCATCCTGCGCAGTGCCAGTGGGTTTCTGAATGTCTATTTGATCCATTACTGCGGGGGGAAGGTCCTGGAAGCGTTGCGGGTGCTGGTTTTCACCAAGTTGCAGTCCCTGCCCTTGGCTTTTTACCAGCGGAATAAAAGTGGTGACCTGCTGGCCAGGGTGGTCAACGATACTGGGCAGCTGCAGGGGGTGGTAACCAACGTCGCCAATGATCTGATCAAGCAGCCGTTGACCTTTGTCGGGGCGCTGGGAGCGGTCGTCTACCTGTCCATGAAGCAGCAGGAATTGCTTTTTGTGCTGCTGGCCCTGCTCTTGGTTCCGGTCTGTATTTTACCGATCCGGATCATCGGGAAGAAGCTGCTGCACCGGGCCCACAAGTTCTTGGTTCAGACCGCGGATTTGACCACCATTTTGAACGAAAACCTTACGGCGACCAAGGAAGTGCGGGCTTACGGACTGGAAAAGCGAGAAATCCGCAAATTTGAACAGGCTGCGCGAAGCTTGTTTTACTGGGCCATGAAAGTGGTCAAATACTCGCACATCCTCTCGCCGACCATCGAGATTGTGGCGGCCATTGGAGTGGCCGGGGCAGTGTTTTACGCCGCCCGCCTGGGGGTTGGCCTGGAACAGATCCTGCCCTTGCTCTTTGCGTTGTACATGGCCTACGAACCGGTCAAGAAACTGGGGCGGATACATAATGAAATTCGCAAGGGCGAGGCTTCTCTGGAGCGCCTGGAGTATATTCTGGATTCCGAAGACACGGTTCCGGACCCCGAGGTCCCGCAGACCCTGCCGTTGGAGCAGGTGCGTGGAGAAATTCACTTTGAACAGGTTTTTTTCGCCTATGAACACGGCATACCTGTTCTCCAAAACGTGAATGCAACAATTTCCCCCGGCGAGGTGGTGGCACTGGTGGGGCCGAGCGGGGCGGGGAAAACCACCTTCGCGAACCTGATCCCTCGGTTCTACGACGTATCTGCCGGAGCAATCCGCATCGATGGACGGGATGTGCGCGATGTGCGCAAGGAGGATCTGCGTCGGGCCATGGCCATCGTACCCCAGGATCCGGTGCTGTTCAATGACACGGTGCGGGCCAATATTCTTGCCGGGAATTTGGAGGCTCCGCCCGAGGCGGTGGAGTATGCCGCGGAACGCGCGTTTGCCAACGAATTTATCCAGCTGTTGCCCCAGGGGTACGAGACCTTTGTCGGGGAAAAAGGCATGCGTCTTTCCGGCGGCCAGAAGCAGCGCCTGGCCCTGGCACGGGCATTTCTCCGCAACGCACCGATATTGATTCTGGACGAGGCCACCTCGGCCCTGGACGCCTCCAGTGAGGAAATGATCCAGCAGGCCCTGGCCGGATTGATTCAAGACAAAACCGTGCTGATCATTGCCCACCGGTTCAGCACGATTCGGTTAGCCTCCCGGATCTTCCTGTTCGAAAATGGTCGGATCAAGGCCACCGGGGATCACGAAAAACTCTACATCACATCGAATATCTATAAAAAACTGTATGATCAGCAGGTAATGGGCTAGGCTTGGGGTTTGTCATCACCTCGAGAGCATAGCCCGTGAGCATGCAGGGCGGCCAGGATACTATCCGGAATCGGAGGGTTCTCTTGTTCAAGGGTATACTCATGGTCAAGAGTATCTGTGCATGGTGCAGCCGGATGGATGCACCAACGGAGATCTCCGGGACTGACAGTAGCAACTACCTTGACCATGTTGATCTTGATGGGTGACAGTAAGGCAGTAAATATCGCAGGGCGCTGCGCTCCAATGCAGTCATGCACAACACCGCAATGCAGACAAGCCAGGGCCATATGCCGTGCGCCCGCGGAATCGCGGTACCACGGGGCAGTAATGTAATCAGGTGTTGATTTTTTCTTTTGCACGGATCGTCGAAGCAGTTTTTTGCATTGGCGACAGGTGATATTCATAGCCTTGGCTCCTTGACTCTTGTGATTAATGCATTCCGATCTCCACAAATCACCTGGTTCAACCAACGTGTTGCAGTCCAAGATACCAAGTGGCGATTCCGAAGTAGATCAGAATTCCAAAGATATCGGCCAGGGAGGCGATCAAAGGTGCGCTTGCCGTGGCCGGGTCCATCCGAAAATGGGTCAGCAGGAACGGCAGGGACATGCCCATCAGGCTCCCCATGAGCACAATGGTCACCATGCTCATGGCCACGACGATGGTCACATCCGGGCCGACCCGGAAGATGCCGATCAGGGATACCGCCATGCCCATGCACAGTCCGATGGCCAAGGCAATGATGATTTCCCGGCTGAGCAGCTTGAACCAATCTTTCATATGCACCTCTCCCGTGGCCAGAGCACGGACCATCAGGGTGGCGGACTGGGATCCCGCGTTGCCGCCGCTACCAATGAGCAAGGGGAGAAAGAAGACAAGGGATACGACTGCCTGAATGGTATCCTCGAAGTGGGCGATGCCGGCTCCGGTGAAGATATTGACGAAAACCAAGGCCAGGAGCCAGGGAACCCGTTTCAAGAAGAGGTAGTAAAGGTCCACGGGTTTGAAGCCGCTGAGATCCGAGGCGGATGGCCCGAAGCCTTCGGCGATGGAGCCCATGCGATGAAAATCCTCGGACGCCTCCTGCTCAATGACGTCGTGGACATCGTCAAAGGTGATGATCCCGACCAGGGCGTCTTTGGCGTCGATGACCGGGAGGGCCAGAATGTCGTATTTGGCCAGACTGCGCGCCGCGTCCTCCTGATCGTCGTCAACGCGGGCGCAGACCGGGTCGCGACGCATGACGTCCTCCACCTTTTTTTCCGGCGGGGCCATGATCAGATCACGCAAGGAAACCAGTCCCATCAATCGTCGTTGCTCATCAATCACGTAGGTATAGTAGATGGTCTCCTTGTCCGGGGCCTCCAACCGCAATTTATCCAGGGCCTGGCGGGCGGTGAGGGTCGGTCTGAGCACCGCGTAGTCCGAGGTCATGATCGCCCCGGCGGTCCCCTCTTGATAGGCGCCCAAGCGCAAGATGTCCTCCCGCTCGGCTCTGGCCAAGAGCCGCAGAACGTTCTGGCGGCGTTCTTCCGGGAGAAGCTGGATCAGATCCACCCGCTCGTCGGAGAACATGTTCGTGACAATGTCCGCCAGTCGCTTGTCGGACAGCCGAAGCACGATATCCAACTGCAGGTCCGCGTCCAGCTGGCCCAGAACTTCCGCGCTGTGATGTGGAAAAAGGATCTCAAGAACCTGGGCTGCTTCTTTTGTGGAGACTTCATCCAGCGAGTCACCCAGGTCGGCTGGATGCAGAGACGCTGCGAAGTCCCGAAGCGCTTTTGGACTTTCGGCGTCCAGATATTCTTTGAGTGTCGTGATGATCTGCGGGTCTTTCATGATGCGCCTCCTGCCTATTGGCCGCAAGCTGGACGCGCCGAAGGAAGACCTTCACCGGAATTTTCTGCTCTAAGGAAGCATCAATTCCGGGAAGTGCTGTGCGCCGGACAAGCCAATGGGCACGAATGAGGGAGGTTGAGATTGTCGGGGGCTCCTGCCACCTTCGTCCATTCGGGAAGGCTCCGTGAAAAAAAAGGTGTCAGTCAATCTTTCAGTTGATCGTGATGGTCTGATTCCTCTGCACTCAGACCTCTGCCTGGCTGGGTCAAACTGGGCGGTTTGCAAGAAATCCGGAATGTTTCATGACCGTTGCCGCGGTCTGCTCAACCATTCTTGGTGAGGCCTTGCGAGAGGATTTTGCTTGGCAAAACGTGCAGGACCATAGCTGCAGAAACGTATCTTTTTTTAAGCGTGAATTCAAGCTTGGCAAAAATGCCATTACCTTGTTTGATCCACTTTGCACGATCTGAAGGCGATTGTTTCGGAGTGGGTGGTTGCACCTTCGTCAAATAACGAGGAGGAGGGGCGATGAGAAAATGCCAGGGAGGGAGTATCGATAAAAAAGACGAGGCCCGGAGGCCCCGTCCGGCATGACTGTCTGATTTATGCCATCGAAATGGTTATCTGGCTGTTTGGCAAATCGCTTGCGGGGAGACCATTTGGTCGGGACGGCTAGGCTGATGCCGGTTCGGCACAAGCCACATTGTATTCGGCTTCCAGGGTTTCCATCAGTTCCTTGACCGAAAGCATTTTGTCCACACGATGGGCGGTCTGTCCGGCAAAGGCAAAACCCAGCTTCATCCGTCCCTTTTTGGCGTTGGCCAGAGCTTGGGCAATGCAATAAGGGCTTTTCTTGACATCACAGGTCACGATGCAGTGATACGGGCATTTATACGGTTTGCGCTTCCCGTCCTGCACGTCGAGAAGGAATTCGTTCTTCAAGGCCCGTCCCGGCATGCCCACCGGACTTTTGATCACGGTCACATCCCCCTCCTTGGCATCCACGAACGCCTGTTTGAAGGCCATGTCCGCGTCGCACTCATGCGTGGCCACGAAGCGGGTCCCCAGTTGCACGCCGGCGGCTCCCATCCGCAGGTACTTGCAGATATCCGCTCCGTCGAAGATCCCGCCCGCGGCGATAACCGGGATGGGTCTCCCGTGCTCCTGCTCAAACGGTTTGACAGCTTCGATGACCGCAGGCACCAGTTTCTCCAACTGGAATTCCGGGTCGTCAAGCTGCTCGGCCTTGAAGCCCAGATGGCCGCCAGCCATGGGGCCCTCTACCACGAATCCATCTGGAAGATAGTTGAACTTGGAAAGCCATTTCCGGCAAATGATGGCCGCTGCCCGCCCTGAAGAGACGATGGGCACCAGTTTGGTCTGGGAGCCCTCTGTGAGATATTTGGGCAAGTCAAACGGCAGTCCGGCTCCGGAGAAGATGACGTCGATCTTTTCCTGAATGGAAGTTCGAACCAGGTCGGCAAAATTGCTGAGCGCGACCATGATGTTCACCCCGAGAATGCCCTTGGTCATTTCCTTGGCCTTGCGGATTTCCTGTTGCAGGGCGCGAATGTTGGCTTCGGCATAATTCTTCGCCAAGTCCGGTTCATTCATTCCGATCATCGCCGCGGAGATCACGCCGACACCACCCTGGTTGGCCACTGCAGAGGAAAGACCAGAGAGTGATATGCCAACGCCCATGCCACCCTGGACAATGGGGACCTTGGCAATCACGTCGCCGAAACGTAAACTGGGAAACGTCATAATTCGTGTGTCCTCCCGAAAGGGACTTCCCCTGTTGAGGAATTGGGGTTAGTTGCTGTTGATCATGTATCCATTGTTTTGGGACTACTTATACCATTCCCTGCCTGTCGGCAATTCATGGGAAGGGCTGTTTTCGTTCAGGATGCAGGATGTCAGGATGATTGACGATGGTTCAGATCCATCCCGAACAAGGAAATAACCATTACAGAGCCATTCGCAAGGAGTCTTATCATGAGCACGCAGGAGGGCAAAACCTGCTCGAAAAAAAATGCTGACACGCACTGTGAAGGAAAAAACGTTGCGAAGCATGCGCTGCGCTCCAGTCTGGACCGGATCAAGCACAAGATCGTCGTTCTTTCCGGAAAAGGAGGCGTGGGCAAGAGTACGGTGGCCGTGAATCTGGCCCAGGCTTTGGCCATGTCCGGAAAACTGACCGGGTTGCTCGATGTGGACGTCCATGGACCGAGCCTGCCCCGCCTGCTCAGCCTTCGAGGTGAACGCCCTCAGTTGGATGCCGGGCGCCTGGAGCCGATCAATGCGGGGCCGAATCTCTGGGTGATGTCCTTGGGGTTTTTGCTGTCCAGCGAACGGGAAGCGGTGGTCTGGCGAGGTCCGGCCAAGATGAAAATGATCAAGCAGTTTTTGCTGGATGTTATCTGGCGTGATCTGGATTTTTTGGTGGTCGATTGTCCGCCGGGAACAGGTGATGAGCCCCTTTCCGTCCTGCAACTTCTGGGGCCGGAGGCCAAGGCCTTGATTGTCACCACGCCACAGGGAGTGGCTGTTGACGATGTCCGGCGCTCCGTGACCTTTTGCACTGAATTGGGCAATCCGGTGCTGGGACTTGTTGAAAACATGAGCGGTCATCACTGTTCCCACTGCGGCCAGGTCGACAACATCTTCGGCAGCGGTGGGGGCGAAACCCTGGCTGAGGAAATGGGCGTACCCTTACTCGGCAAGATTCCCTTGGATCCGGAGATGGTTCGTGCTGGAGACGAGGGCTTTGCCTTTTTGCGCGTCCATTCCGAAGGCCCTACAGCTCAGGCAATGAACAGGATTATTGCCCCGATTCTTGCCATGGCCACAAATCCGGTAGGCACGTCGTCATTGACGTAATATGAGGCATTGATTGCGCCCGTGGTATGAGTTCATTCTGGCTGCCGGATTTCTGACCCGGCTGGCTCCAGCGCGTATGGCCTCCCCCGAGGCTCTGGGGCGTAGCCTGCGTTGGTTTCCCCTGGTAGGGCTGTATTTTGGCTGTGTCGCTGTGCTGCCTTTTGCACTTGGCTTGGGCGAGGGGTATTCTTGGGTGCAGGCATGGCTTTGGCTGGGGCTGGCCATGGTTTTGACGCGGGGGCTGCACTGGGACGGCTGGGTTGATCTGTGCGATGCATGGGGCAGCGGGTCTCGTGGAGAGCGCTTCTGGGAGGTGCTCAAGGACAGCCGGATGGGCGCCTTTGGGGGGATGGGTCTGGTCATGGGGCTGGCAGGGTACCTTGTCCTGCTGACAGGGGTTTTTTCTGGTAATGCATGGGGAGTGTTGATCTGGGCGCCCATCGTGGGTCGGACCATGGCCGTGGTTCTGGCCTGGAAGACTCGAAATTTGGGGCGACCGGGGCTGGCCGGGTTATTTCTGGCTCAGGCCACGGGCGGGAAGGTGGTCTGGGCCGCCGGGATGGCTGTTGCCCTGGGAGTCGTGCTTGTATCATGGAAAACGCTTCTCTTCGGCACGCTGCTGGGTTGCATCGGGCTGCTGTTTTTGATCCGCTTGGCTCGACTCCAAAGGGGCGTGAACGGAGATTTTTTTGGTGCGGTGATCGTATGGGGCGAATTGAGCGTTTTTCTCGGATGGATATTCGGCGGAGCCTGAAAGATGCCCAAGACGTTTCAGTTTTCCCTGCAAAATGTTCTGGACTACCGGCGTCAACTTGTGGACAATGTTCGTTTGGAACTGGTGGTGGCCCAGAGAGCGTATCAAGCCCAGGTCGAGAAAGTCGAAGAAATGCACGATAAGCTTTCTGAGGCGGCAGGTCGTTTGGAAAGCCGGAACTTGCCGACTCCGCAGGAATTCTGGTTGTGGAGCACCTACCGGGAACGTCTTTTGCAGGATGTTCAGCAAGAGGAGAAGCGGCTGCAGCACTTGGCGAACCGGGTCGCCACCTGTCGGGGTGAGCTGATCCAGCGATCCCGGGACGCCAAGATTCTGGAACGACTTCGAAACAAAAAGGTCTTGGAATTCCATGCACAAGAAAAAATCAGCGAGCAAAAGGACCTCGATGAGATGGCAACCCTTCGCTACCAACATAAAAGTATCTAGTCTTTTGGCCGTCGTGGCGCTGCTCAGTTTATGCAAGCTGGTCGTCCTGGCCGTTTGGAGCGGAAGCGATGCCCTGAATCCTGGAAATGACGCCGTGGCCGGGTCGTTTCCGGGTGCGGTGAAATCGGCATATGCCCAGGCAATGACTCCGGAATTGCCTGCGGCCTGGGATGTGGCCCAGGCCGCTGCCCCGGTTGGTGGGTCAGAAGGAAATGGCGATGGCGCAAGCCAGATGGCGGCTCAGGGCGACCTTTCCGAAGAGTGGCAAAACCTGCGCCGCCGACAGGAGGAGGTCCAGCGCCAGGAACAGACCCTGCGCGCCCTGGAAAGTGAGCTAGACGCCAAGCTGGACCGCCTGCAGGCCCTGGAAACGCGAATTCAGGGAATGATCGAGGAAGCGGATGTGCTCAAGGATCGCAAGATCAGACATCTTGTGGATGTCTATTCCAACATGAAGCCTCGTGAGGCGGCCAGAGCTCTGGAAGCCTTGGAGGAACCGGTCGCTGTCAAAATTTTGTCAGGGATGCGCGGCCGGAATGCCGGCGAAGTGCTTTCCTTTGTGGATTCGGAGCGGGCCGCCCGGTTGACCGAAGCCTTGACCCGAATGCATGTTCCCTTGCAATAAGCGCAAGACAAATTCGGATATCTTGTTGCGTCTCAAGCTCCAGGTTGCCTATATCGGGACGGGGTTTCACGGTTGGCAGCTTCAGGATGGTGCACGGACGGTCCAAGGGTGTCTGGAGGCGGCGTTCTGTCGACTGGCCGGGCGTCCTGTCCGGGTGCATGGCGCGGGCCGGACGGATGCCGGGGTACATGCTCTGGGACAGGTGGCCCATGTGGACGTGCCAGAGGCCAAGCGGGAGCTTCCCTGGCAGCGGGCTCTGAATGCCTTGCTGCCGTCGGACGTGAGTATTGTCCGCCTAATGCCCGTTTCAGCAGACTTCCATGCCCGGTTTGATGCGGTGCAAAAAACCTACAGTTACGCGTTGTGGCACGAGTCGAACTGGCTCTGGCCCCAACGCGAAGCCTATGTCTGGCAGGTAGGCGAATTGGACCTGGGTCTCATGGAGCAGCTAGCGCAGAGATTGGTCGGCCGCCGGGATTGGGCGGCATTTCAGAATCAGGGCACCACGGTTCGCAGCACGGTCCGCACGGTTTGGGACATTCACCGGTCTGCCGGGCGCCATCCCCAGGAGTCTCTCTGGCGGTTTACGGCGGATGGTTTTTTGAAGCAGATGGTTCGCAACCTGATGGGCTGCCTGGTCATGGTCGGCAAGGAGAAGCTGGGCGTTGATCAAGCCCTGGAGATTCTCGCGCAAGGAAAGCGCGAATTTGCTCCGGCCACTGCTCCGGCCCGCGGGTTGTGCTTGGAACAGGTCGATTATGGCCATGCAGCCGGTGAGTGACTCTCAGATCCAATTGAAACACTATGAAAATAATCACACATCCAGACCATATACAGTCCTGGTGCCTTGAGCAGCGCTGTTCCGGTTCCCGCTTGGCCCTCGTGCCCACCATGGGTTTTTTTCATGAGGGGCACCTCTCATTGATGCGCTGGGCCAGGGAGCGCGCTGATCTGTTGGTGGTCAGCCTGTTCGTCAACCCGACCCAGTTCGGCCCTCGTGAAGACTTGAAACGCTATCCTCGGGCACCAGAGCGCGACGCCGGACTGGCTGAAGAAGTCGGTGCGGATGTATTGTTCCTGCCCCAGGCGCAGGAGATGTTTCCGGAAGGGCATGCGACCTGGGTCGAGGTGCCACTGCTGAGCCGAGGCTTGTGTGCCGTGAATCGACCGGAGCATTTTCGCGGTGTGGCAACCGTGGTCACCAAACTGTTCACGCTGACCATGCCGACATTGGCTGTTTTTGGCGAGAAGGATTGGCAGCAGTTGGCCGTCATCCGACGAATTACTCGCGATCTGCATCTGCCCGTAGAAGTTCATGGTCGGCCCACGGTGCGTGAGGCTGATGGACTGGCCATGAGCTCGCGCAATGTGCATCTCTCCGAGCAGGAGCGCGCCCAGGCCGCGACGATTCATCGCGGGTTGCGCCATGTGGCCGACCTGGTCGCGTCCGGCGAGACCGATTCGAGTTTTTTGTTGGCCTCCCTGGGGGAGATGTATGCGCGGGAGATGCCTTTGGGCCGCGTTGAATATTTGGCCATGGTTGATCCGGATCAGCTTTACCCTGTTGAGGAGGTAAGTGATTCGATTCTGCTCGCGGTTGCCGTGCGTTTTTCCAACGCCCGGTTGATCGACAACATTTTAATTTCCGCAAAAAATTGAGGAGTTCATGGCGCAGCGTTGCTTTATGATCGGGAAAATCCACCGGGCCACAATTACCGAGGCCCGGGTGGATTACGAAGGCAGCTTGTCCGTTTGTCCGAAGCTGCTGGAAGCTTCCGGCATTCATCCCCACGAGCGGGTGGACGTGTACAATCTGGAAAACGGCGAGCGACTGCATACGTACGTCATTCCTGGTGAGCCAGGAGAGATCTGTCTGAACGGCGCAGCCGCCCTCAAGGGGGCAGTGGGCCAAATGGTCATTATTGTCGCCTATGCCTGGCTTTCCATGGACGAATATGCCCATCTGCGCCCCAAAGTCGTGCTTGTGGACAAATCGAACCGCATTGTCACGGAGTCTTTCCAGGATGCCGTGGGGCAAAGCTCCGGTGCCGTTGATGCTTAGAGACACCCCGCCCCGCGGACCGCTGGGCCAGTTGAAGCACTTCATCAAGGCGAATCTGCTGGCCGGGATTCTTTTTTTAACCCCGGTCCTGGCCACATTTTTCTTTTTGCGCTTCCTGTTCAACTGGGTTGACGGTATTTTGCAATTTCTCCCGGCACCCTTGCGTCCGGAGAATTTTCTTCCTGTTCGGATTCCCGGCCTCGGCCTGATTGTGCTCTTTGCCGCCCTGGTGCTGACCGGCTTTCTGGTTCGCAACTACATCGGGCGCAAACTCGTTGTTGTCTGGGACCGGATCATCGAAGCCATCCCGTTGGTCAACAAGCTTTATCTGGCTGTGAAGCAGCTTGTGGAGACCATCTTCAATCGATCCCCGCAGGATTTTCAGCGGGTTGTTCTGGTTGAATTTCCCAAGGAAGGGAGTTATGCTTTGGGGTTCGTCACCGGTGTCGCTACTGGTGAAACGCAGCGAAAAACGAGCCAAAACGTGTTAAATGTCTTTGTTCCCACCACTCCCAACCCAACGTCCGGTTTTTTTCTGATGGTCCCTGAGCAGTCTGTGATTCCGATGGAAATGGGCGTGGAAGACGCCTTCAAGCTGCTGGTTTCCGGCGGTATCATCAGCCCGGATAAAAAGAACAACACCCAGTAAGGAGGAAGCGACGCATGCACGGGAATACGAATTCCTATTTTTTCACTTCGGAGTCCGTCACCGAGGGACATCCGGACAAGGTTGCGGACCAAATTTCTGATGCGGTTCTCGATCGCATCATTGCCCAGGACCCGACGGCCCGCGTGGCGTGTGAAACATTGGTGACAACCGGTTTGGCCTTTATTGCCGGGGAAATATCCACCAATGCCTATGCGGATCTCCCCAGTATCGTCCGGGAGACCGTCAGGGAGATCGGCTATACCAGTTCCGAGATGGGGTTTGATGCGGACACCTGTGCGGTTGTCTCCTCCATCGACAAGCAGTCCGTGGATATCGCCATGGGAGTGGATCGGACCAAACCCGAGGAGCAGGGTGCCGGCGACCAGGGCATGATGTTCGGTTTTGCCGTCAATGAAACACCCACCCTGATGCCTGCGCCTATTTTCTATTCCCATAAGTTGTCCCGCCGTTTGGCCTATGTTCGCAAAAACAAGGTCTTGGATTTTTTGCGACCCGACGGAAAGACCGAAGTATGTATCCAGTACGAGCAGGGCAAGCCCAAGCGCATCGACAACGTTGTCATCGCCTGCCAGCATGATGAAAATATTGCGTATGCAGACCTGGTGGAAGCCATCAAGAAAGAGGTTATCTTCAAATCTCTGCCCGAGGAAATGGTGGACGAGAAGATGCGGATATTCATCAACACCACCGGTCGTTTCGTTTTGGGGGGGCCGTTGGCTGACTGCGGTCTGACCGGGCGCAAAATAATTCAAGATACATATGGTGGCATGGGGAACCATGGCGGCGGAGCGTTTTCCGGAAAAGACCCCTCCAAGGTGGACCGTTCCGGTGCCTACATGGCCCGTTACATTGCCAAAAACGTGGTTGCCGCCGGGCTGGCTGAACGTTGCGAAGTGCAGTTGGCCTATGCCATTGGCGTGGCCGAGCCTATTTCCACGCTGGTCACATCCTGGGGAACCGGTGTCGTGCCTGATGACGTTTTGACCAAGGCCGCGCGCGAGGTGTTTGACTTGCGTCCCTTCTACATCAGCAAGCGCTTGGATCTGCAGCGACCCGTGTACAAGAAGGCCTCGGTCTATGGCCACTTCGGGCGCGAAGATGTGGACTTCACCTGGGAAACCACGGACGCTGTGGCCGATCTGCGCACTGCCGCCAAAGTCTAGGCCGGATGACGCCATCCATGGAGAGCGCTTCGTGAGGGCCTGGCCTCATGGAGGCTATCGGGATGCGTCACCAGGCACGGGTCATGGCCTTTCAATTTCAAGAAGTTCTTCATGACTTTTGGAGCGGGGCTGATCGTGCGCTTCAATGGCGATTGGCTGAAATCTGGTCTTCCTGGCCGACGATTGTCGGCCAGGAGATTGCAGATTTGGCCAAGCCTTTGGGACGAAACAAGGCCACCCTTTTGCTTGGTGTCGAGGACGCTCTGGTCATGCAGGAAATGCATTTTCATGCTCCAAACATTCTTCGGGCCGTCAACACAGCTTTGGGAGAAAAAGTTTTTGACAAAGTCCATCTTGATCTGTTAAGTGGCCGTTCTTCCTTGAGTGCGGTGGCTGAAGCCATGAAGAATGAACTGCGGGAAGAACGAAAAACGATCGCAAGTGGCTTTTCCGTGTCAGCTACGGAAGCCAATATACGTCTGCAGGATATGAACGTTTCCGCAGGGCGATTTTCCACTGTTCCTGCACTGGAACGTTGCTATCAGACGTATGTGCGATCGCTTGAGCGGATGAATCAACAACATGAATACCCGGAAGATGTTGCACAGTCCAACATCAATACGGGCAACTGACCCCTAGAGTGTCGTTTGTAAGGAGACCGGAATGAGTGAGGCCGTAAATATCGTCTTGAAGAAGCCCTTGGACAAGATGACTGCCAAGGAGCTTCGTGAGCTGTGCATTTCTCAAATCCCCCAGATCACTGGGGCCAGCGGAATGGACAAGGATGCTCTCGTCGTTGCCGTTCGTGAAGCGCTCGGTTTCAGTGACGACGAGGAGAATAAAGGGCCTTCCCCCTACAAGCAGCAAATCTGGTCGTTGAAGCAGCAGGTTCGCACTCTGCGGGCGGAAAAGGAACAGCTTTCCGGGGCCCAACGCAAGGATCGTGATCAACTGCGTCGAAAGATCAATTTGCTAAAGAAGCGAACCCGACGTCTTGCCGCAGCTGCCTAGATGCACTCAACGAGCATTGTGTAGGGCTGGGATATTTATTCTCTCACCGCGACAGAAAAGGTAACAAAAAGTGTTGACAGGCGATTCCCTTTTGTCTATGACTACGGACTTTGCGTTGGGGGATCGTCTAGCGGCAGGACTACGGACTCTGACTCCGTCAACCTAGGTTCG
>REDL01000031.1 GCA_007693505.1 Desulfovibrionales bacterium
GCTTTCGCCGGAATGACGAATTTCAAGGTTTTGCGACTTTCTGCAGTAACATCTTTCCATTCACGGCCAGCTGCCAATTTGCAAGCGGGTCATCCTTGTAAATTTCCAGCCAGGCAACAAGGAGTTTGTGCTTTTTAAGTGGCAGCTCCCCAGCCAGCACAGAACCGTCATCTATGGCGCAAACTGCGATATTCCCCTGGTATTCCGAATGGAAGCGACATCTGATACTTGTCGACATCCCGAAAAAACATTTGGATGGTGATCCCATAAAACAGCGAGATGGTTGGCATGTTGAATGATCACTTCTTCGACTTGATCACCGCTCGCGGCTTGCTGCCTTCCTGGGCGCCCAGCAGTCCGTCCTTTTCCATTTGCTCGATGAACCGGGCCGAGCGGTTGAAGCCGATCCGGAAGCGGCGCTGGAGCAGGGAGATGGAAGCCCGGCCCTGTTCCAAAACAAATTCGACGGCCTGGTTGTAGATGGGATCGTCCACCACGTCTGACCCTTCGGGACCAAAGCCGTTGCTACCGCCGGCCTCCTCCTTGGCCCATTCGTTGAAATCCAGTTCAAAGCTGGGCTGCTGCTGATCGTGCCAAGCCTGGACCACCGCGGCGATTTCATCATCACCGACAAAGGCGCCATGCATGCGCTGCAGTTTCCCCGCACTGGGTTTGAAAAGCATGTCGCCCTGGCCAAGAAGATGTTCCGCTCCCACGGAATCCAGAATTGTCCGGGAGTCGTGTTTGGAGGTGACCTGAAAGCTGATACGGCAGGGGAAGTTGGCCTTGATCAATCCGGTGACCACATCCACCGAAGGACGCTGGGTGGCCAGGATCATGTGAATACCAGCGGCTCGAGCCAACTGGGCCAGGCGGACGATGCTCACCTCCACTTCCTTGCCCGCGGTCAGCATCAGGTCGGCCAGTTCGTCGATGATGATCACCAGATACGGCATAGACCGGTGCTGTTCGGCCTCCTCCGGCTCCATCGCGGCAATCTTTTGCTGGTACGACGAAATATGCCGAACACCCAGCGCGGCCATGGACTCATAGCGGGCGTCCATTTCGGCCATGGCCCACTCCAGAGCACTTTTGGCCAAAGCCATTTCAGTAACCACCGGATGAACAAGATGGGGCAGTTTGGCATACACGGCCAGCTCGATCCGCTTGGGATCCACCAGCAGAAACTTGACCTCGTCGGGTCGGGCCTTGAACAGTATGCTGACTATCATCGCGTTCAGACCCACGCTTTTCCCGGCCCCCGTGGCTCCAGCCACCAGCAGGTGCGGCATCCGGGCCAGGTCCGCAACCACGGGCTTGCCCTCAATATCCTTGCCAATAGCAATGGTCAGTTTGGATTTGGATGCCTGAAAGGCCCCGGATTCCAGGATTTCCCGCAGCCAGACGGACTGGCGCTGTTCGTTGGGAATCTCAACGCCCACCGTGTCTTTGCCTTGCAACGGAGCAACGACACGCACCGAGGCCGCCTTGAGCCCCAGGGACAGATCGTCGCTCAGTCCGGCTATCCGACTGATTTTCACCCCTGGCGCCGGTTTGTATTCGAACATGGTCACCACCGGCCCGGGCTGAATGTCCTGCACCTCACCCTGAACACCGAAGTCGGCCAGGCACGCTCCCAAAGACGAAGCCAGCTCTTGCAGACGTTGCGGCGAAGCCCGCGGCTGTTTCCGGTCCGGGGTGGTCAGCAGGTTCAGATTCGGAAAAAACGCGCTATCCTTCGACCCAAGAGCGAAATCCAGCTGTTCGGTGACCGCGGCCAGTGGGTCCCGCTCTTTTTTGACCTCCTTGGCTTTGGGAGGCTGTTTTTTCGTACCGGAGACCTTGAACTCTTCCAGGAGAGAGACCGGCATCTCACTGTTCTTCTGCTTGGCCCCCTTGCCCTCGGTTTTACTCTTTGCCGATCGCGGTCGCGGCGGGCGGCTGGCCCACTGCCCCAAGGTCCGACCCAAGATGGTCCAGTACACCCCAAAAAGCAACTGGGAAGCCAAAAAGATCATGAACAGCCACAAAAGCAGCGCACCACGCTCGTGGAACAACCTGATGCTCAAACCGTGCAGCTGGTCACCAAAATAGCCCCCGCCCTGAATACTGCCCAGGGCGGCGCGCTCCATGGCCCAGGGGTGATGGGATCCGGCCAACAGCGCCAGGAAAAGCAGCATTAGCCCCAACCACCGCCACCAGGGAATCCGGAATATCCTCCAGACACAGGCCAGAGCCAGCCAGATGAGCACGACCGGAAACACCACAGCCAGCAACCCGAAGAGATCCACGAACAGCCCGGCAATGTACGCGCCGACAATCCCGGCTTGGTTGTGGATGGTCTGGATACTGGTGGCTTGCTGGTTGAAGGACGGATCTTGGGGATGATAGCTGAGCAGACTCAGGGTGAGGAACGCAGCGACAAACAACAGCGTCAGTGCGCAAATTTCCCTGATCAGTCTGACTTCGGTGCTTTCCGGAGCATCGGTGTTCACGGCGGCGGGACACATGGAAAAATCGGGCGAACCACGAGTGCGGTTGCTGCTACTCGCGGCTGATGTAGGTTCCGGTGCGGGTGTCGACCTTGATCATGTCGCCCTGGTTGATGAAAAGTGGGACGTTGAGCGTCAGGCCGGTCTGCACCGTCGCCGGTTTGGTGGCTCCGCTGACCGTGTCCCCTTTCAAACCCGGATCGGTCTCGGTGACTTCCAGGACAACGGAGGCCGGAAGATCCATGTCTATGGCCTGACCACGGTAAAGCAGCACCTTGACCTGCTGGCCGTCCAGCAGATAGCGACCCTTGTCGCCGGCTTGTTCCTCGGTCACGCTGAGCTGCTCATACGTGGTCATATCCATGAACACGTAGCCATCGCCATCGTGATACAAAAACTGCATTTCCCGCGATTCCAGGTCCGGTTTGGCGAATTTTTCTCCGGATCGATAGGTCTGATCAAGAACCCGGCCCGTAAGAATGTTACGCAACTTGGTGCGCACGAACGCCCCGCCCTTGCCGGGCTTGACGTGCAAAAATTCCACGATCTCGTACGGGGTGTCGTCGATCTCGATTTTCAATCCGCGCTTGAAGTCGGTGGTTGAAGGCATGGCGGTGATCCCATCGGGTTATGGTGAAGATGTTTCAGTCAAGAAGTTGGTGTGTCGGCAATGGACACGGTCCAGCGCAACCAAAGGGTCTGCACGGCCAGGGCGTAGCTGAGTAAACCGAAGCCGGAAATCACCCCGATGCAGTTTGGGGCGATCAGGCTGGCGTGCCGGATGGCCTCGGGTCTGGCCAGAATGTTGCTCAGATGCACCTCGACGCAGGGCAGGCCGATCCAGGCCAGACAATCGGCCAGGGCCAGGCTGGTGTGCGTGTACGCGCCAGCGTTCAGGGCCACGCCGAACACATCCTCCTTGCGGGCCTGTTCCAGCCGGTCGATAATCTGGCCCTCGCCATTGCCCTGAAAAAAGAGCAACTCGAGTGCATCCGCCTCCGGCCCCATTAGGGTCTCCAGCAAATCGGGCAGATCGCGCATGCCCTGGGTACCGTAAATGTCCGGTTGACGCTGACCGAGATGGCCGAGATTGGGGCCGTTGAGAACGAGAATGCGGCAAGTCATGGACCGTAGGTTATCAGGGTATCAGGTCGGTTTAGAAATGGTCGGTTCAGAAATTTCTGAGGGACTGCCCTCGACCGGATGCAACGATCCTGGCCTGGGAAAGAAACAAGCACCGTCAAAGAATAGAACTATCTAGCTGGATGTCCAGAAAATCGCAACCCGATGAGCACTCCCGAACAGGGCATTTTTGTTCTCATCATTTTTTTCTTGCAAAGTCGGCTGGCTTGCCCTGTTTGGTACGGCTCGAACCTCCTTCACCGGTCTCGTAACATCAAGCCATTGCGCCACAAAAACAGGAACTTGTACTCTTGGTGCCCGGCAACGGCCTGATGAATGATTCCTGGTTCAGTCAAACAGGCGAAGCCGGTTGATCTGTCCCAAACAGGGCAAGCCAGCCTCAAAAATTTCAAATAGTTACGTGAGAACAAAATTGCCCTGCACTCCCGATACGCATTCCCGAAAAGGGCCCCCGGTAAGCTTTCATGGGCGTACAAAATTCAGAATTCCCGGCAGCAAAACGGTCCTTCATGCTGCATCGACTTATGCTGCATCGACTGGGTTCGCCGGATCGAGTTCCGGATCCGCCGTCGCCGTTAGTGCCGGAGACGGACATGCCGGGGTTTTGCGCCCCTCATGCCGGGCGAAAACCAGGAAACCGGTGTGGGCGACCATCCGATCGTCCGGCCGCAGTCGTTCGGCCACCGGCTTGTAGCGACGCAGAAAGATCTCCAGCACCTCCACGTCCTCGAAAGGAGCCCGTTCCAGACCGGCCAGCAGGTCACTGACCTGGTTGGTCGTGGGCAGCAGAAACCCCACCGGTGCGCCTGGCATGATTGCCGCGGCCACCTGATCCAGAAAGTCCCAGGGAGTACGTACGTCCAGAAACAGGGCGTCCACGTCGGTCTGCAAGAAGCCCTCGGCAATGTTCCGGTTGAACTGCTCCACCCGTTCATCCAGCCCGGACCAGCGCAGGTTCTCCCCGCACAAACGGAAGAATTCCTCGCGCTGCTCATAGGTGTAGACCCGGCCATGATCACCCACGTACCAGGACAGGGCCGTGGTCAAGGCGCCTGAGCCACTGCCGGCCTCAATCACCCGGCTTCCCGGAGCAATGGCCAGCTTGAGCAGGATGTACCCGATCTCCTTGGGATAGATAATCTGGGTGCGCCGCTTGAGCATCTTAACCATGTCATAGAGACTGGGCTTGAGGAGCCGAAAAGGATGGCCAAGGTGGGTGTGCACCTCCTCGCCGTACCCGACCCGGAGCAAGGCGGCATGCTCAAGAACCCCGAAATGGGTCTGCATGGTTTCGCCCTCGCGAACTTTGCGGACATATCGCTTGCCTTGCGGACAGACCAGCATTACCAGATCATCTTGTTTGAGCATATTGCCTCCTGAACGAAAAGAAGTGTGCTGGTATGTGCAGACTCCCCGGCTGTCAAGGCTGGACGTCCACCACGACACGGCCAGTCGGTTCACGCCGGCATCTTGGTTGCCCGTCCACGTGTCCGTCCACGTGCCCGTCCACGTCAACCACCGCCCAGGTATTGCCCTTTCGATTTGACAATCGCTTATTATGACCCGGTACCGCAGATGGTGCTTCACTACGTTTTTTCATCCATATCAACATCACAATATTTCATGCAATTCAAAACTCTTTACGGTCCGGTCCGGTCCGGACGCCTCGGCCTCTCCCTGGGTGTGGACCTGTTGGGCAAACGCATATGCTCCCTGGACTGCATCTACTGCGAGGTCGGACCCACCCGCGTCCATACCCTGGAACGCCGCCCCTACATGCCGGCCCGGACCATCCTGGACGAACTCCAGGCCTGGAAGGATACCCGGATGCCCGAACCGGAAGTCATCACCCTGGGCGGCCTGGGCGAACCCTGCCTGAACACGGAACTGGAGACGATCATCAACGGCAGCCGGGCCATCTATCCGGATATTCCCGTGGCCGTGCTGACCAACTCCACCCTGTTACATGAGCCGGAGGTACGCCGGGAGTTGGGTGCGGCGCAAGTGGTTCTGCCTTCCCTGGACACCCTTGTGCCCGATGAGTTTCTCAGGGTAAACGCCCCTTGCAAGGGCGTCAGCCTGGAACGCATCACATCCGGACTCCTGGCTTTCCGGACCGCCTTTTCCGGGCTATTGTTTCTGGAAATTCTCCTGATCCAGGGCACCAACGACTCCCAGGAGAACCTGGAGCGACTTCGGGACTTTCTCCCCAGGCTCGCCCCGGATCGGGTGGACGTGGTCACCATGACCAGACCGGGCGCTTCGCCACTGGCAAAGGCCGTGGACCGACAAACTCTCGATGCATGGCGCGCGGCCCTGGTCCGCTCATCCAAGGGATCGACGAAAACAGCGCCAAAGACCTTGCCTCGGGAATTGCCAGGCGTGCTTTCCGGCAAGATTTCCGACGATTTTTCCGACAGGGCATCGACGCAAGCGAATTCAGCCGCTACGACGTCCTGGGAAAAGCATCCGGACACCCAGGAAATGCACGCGGAAACCCAACGGGAACTGGTCCTCAATTCCCTGCGTCGCCGGCCACAGACCATTGAGCAAGTCTGTGCGGCCTTGCGCCTGGATCCGGTGCAGATGCGCGCGGTGTTCGCCGAGTTGACCGCCGAGGGAGCGATTCACCGTGCCCGAGAGCTTGGCGAAGATTTTTTTCAGGCCTCGCCCTGAGAGACATTACGACCAACTTTCGTTGCGCAAACGGACACATTCATCGTTTGCGACTGCTCAAAAAATTGGGACAAACATAAGGCGGATGTCCGCCTTCGCGGACATCCAGTTGCACGGTAAATTCGCCGACCATACCCGACATCTTTGCGCAGTTAAACAATTTTCATTTTTCTAAAGGATAAATCATGGCAACAACCAAAAAACGCAAAAAAATGTTCATCAGCGTGCTGCCTGGCGAACAGGTCGAGCTGATTTTGGCCGAAGATGGTAAAATCACTGACTATTTTATTGAAATGCTGCACCAGGCCAAAACCAAGGGCAACATCTACAAGGGCACGGTGAACAATATCGACACCGCCCTGCAGGCCGCGTTCATCAACTACGGCGAAAACCGCAACGGATTCCTGCAGATAGACGAAGTCCACCCCGAGTACTATCTCAAGGAGCACAACCCGGAAAACGGCCGCAAATACCCGCCCATCCAGAAGGTCCTCAAAAACGGTCAGGAACTGCTGGTTCAAGTGGTCAAGGAACCGACGGTGAACAAGGGCGCCTTTTTGACCACCTATCTTTCCTTGGCCGGGCGCTTTCTGGTGCTCACCCCCGGCCAGGACCAGTTCGGCGTGTCCCGCAAGATCGAGGACGACGAGGAACGCACTCGGCTCAAGGACATCCTTCGCGAGCAGGAAATCGGGGAGGGCATCGGCCTGATTGCCCGGACCAACAGCCTTGGTCAAAGCAAGACCAACCTGCTCAAGGACCTGCAGTTCCTGAAGCGACTCTGGAAGGACGTGCGCAAGAAAGGGATGACCGAGCAGCCCCCGGTGCTGATCTACCAGGAAAAGGAACTGGCCTTCCGGGCCGTGCGCGACTACCTGACCACGGACGTGGCCGAGATATGGATCGACCACCCGGAAACCATGGACCTGGTCAAGGAATTCGTCACCCTGACCTTTCCCCGCCGCCAGAACATGGTCAAATTGCACGGGGACACGGACCGCAGCCTCTGGGAGCGCTTCAACCTGGAAAAACAGCTGGAGCAGATCTTCGGGCGGGAAGTGCTGCTGCCCAGCGGCGGGCGGCTGGTTTTTGACCAGACCGAGGCCCTGATGGCCGTAGACGTCAATTCCGGCAAGATCAGCGGCAGCAACTTCAACGAAATGGTCTTCAAGACAAACATGGAGGCGGCCCAGGAAATCGGGCAGCAGTTGAGGATGCGCGACGTGGGCGGGCAGATCGTCATCGACTTCATCGAGATGCGCGACCCCAAGCACCGCCGGGAAGTGGAAAAGGAACTCAAGGCCTCGCTCAAGGTGGACCGCGCCCGAGTGGATGTTGGCCGGCTGTCCAAGTTCGGCCTGCTGGAAATGGTCCGCCAGCGTCTGGGGTCCTCGGCCCTGTCCATCAGCACCGAACCCTGTCCACATTGCCAGGGCTGGGGCTTGCAGCGCAACATTGAATGGCGCTCCCTGCAGGCCCTGAAGGAGATCTACCGCAGGTTGCGATCAAAAAACTGCCCATCCCCGCTGGAATACAGCACCGACGCTGAACTGGCGCTGTACCTGCTGAACCAAAAGCGAATCATGATCAAGGACCTGGAAGAGCGTTTCCAGAACTCCATCTTGATTATCAGCGGGAAATGTCCGGGATAGCTCAGCCCACCACCCTTTTGCACATCTGTTGTGGCCCCTGCGCGCTGGAGCCGGTGCAACGGCTGCGGGAACAGGGTCACCAGGTAGCGGGACTTTTCTTCAACCCGAACATTCACGGTGTGCAGGAATATTTCCTGCGACGGGATGCCGCCTTGCGGGCCGCCGATGAACTGGACTTTCCATTGGTCTGCCTGGATACGGAATATGCCCCCCGGCGCTTCTTTCAGGTCATACATGGTCAGGAAGACCGCCGCTGTCCGGCCTGCTATCGACTCCGTCTGGAACGGACCTTTGCCTACGCCCGTGAGCATGGCCTGCAAAACGTGAGCACCACCCTGCTCTACAGCATCTATCAAGACCGAGACACCCTGCTGGCTCTCGGCCGGGAACTGGAAGAGCAGACCGGAATCCCCTTTCCAGACCATGATTTTCGCCCCGGCTGGCAGGCCGGTATTGACCTGTCCAAACGCTTGGGTCTGTACCGCCAGAGCTATTGCGGCTGCCTTTACAGTGAAGTGGATCGGCAGCTCAGAAAATTGAACCGGTTGACCTCCCCCAGCCTGCCACCCAACCTGACTCGCCCCGGCGCGGCGGGGGCCGTCGTCCCCGGGGCAGGCTGACTCCTGCCAAGCCCCTCCAGGCCCCCTGCCAGATGCTCTTGTATCTTCACATCCCGTTTTGTCGGAGCAAGTGCGGCTACTGCTCGTTTTTTTCCATTCCCAACCCCGCGGCGGCCGACCTGGACGCCTACCTGGGCGCCCTTGAGGCCGAAATCGCTCTCTGGGGGACACGGCTGGACCGGACCGGGGTTCAGCGGCCCATATCCTCCGTGTACATCGGCGGCGGCACGCCAAGCCTTCTTTCCCTGGCCCAGGTGGAACGCGTGGCCACGACCTTGTCCCGGAGCTTCAAGCTGAATCCCTCCCTGGAATGGAGCATGGAAGCCAATCCGGATTCCGCGGCGGATCTGGAATTTCTGCGCGGGCTGCTCACCCTGGGCGTGAACCGGCTCAGTCTGGGATTGCAAAGCCTGGACAACGCCAAGCTGGAGGTGCTCGGACGCCGACATCAGGCCTCCCAGGGCGTCCGGATGGTGGAGACGGCCCGCAAGGCCGGTTTTGGAAACATCAGCGTGGACCTGATCTGGGGACTACCCGGACAACGAGCCCTGGAATGGCTGCGCGAGCTGGAAACCGTTGTCAAGCTCCAGCCCCAACACATCTCCTGCTACGGCCTGACTCTGGAAGAACAAACACCCCTGGCCCAGGCTGAAGCCGCTGGCCGGGTTCTCCTGCCACCCGAGTCCGAGCAGGCCAAGATGTTCCTGCACGGTGCCGAGCTGCTGGAGGCAAACGGATATCTGCAGTACGAAATCTCCAATTTCAGTCGGATGGGCTTCACCTGCCGCCACAACCAGGGCTACTGGCAATCCCAAAGCTACCTTGGGCTGGGAGCCGGAGCGGTCTCCACCCTGGGCGGTATGCGTTGGGAAAATCCCAAGAACCTCCAAGTGTATGCCAAGCAGGTCCGCAAGGGGGATATCGGTGGATCGCCCAGAGCCCTCTCACCCGCGGACAAGGCCAAAGAGCTGGTCATGCTCTCCCTGCGCACCACACAAGGGCTGGACCTGCAGGTCTATCAGCAGCATACCGGCCAAAACTTCCTGAGACAGCACCGCAGCCTGGTCCAGGTGCTGCGCCAGAACGATCTGATCCGGATCCATTCCGGCCTGCTGCGCCTGACCAGATCCGGGATGCTGGTCAGCAATACCATTCTGGAACGATTTCTCCAGGAAATTCCCGACAACCTCCCGGACAACGAAAATCATCCAACCACCACAACGGCGTCCAAATCGTAAGCGAAATCGATGCAATCCAACATAATCATGGCATGATGGAAATAACGGCTTCAATGTCGATGGTGATTTCGAAGGCGATGTTGATTGGGATGTCGCCTGCGCACATTTTTATTCATCCTGCCTTTTGAACACGGATCATTCCCATGCAAACCTGGTATCTCTTTTCCCTTACGGCCTTGTTGCTCCTGGGCGGGCAGCGTTTTTTGTACAAGGTTGCGGCAGCCAAGAACTGCCCCACCTTCCTGACCACCTTCTGCTTCATGGTCACCGTGGCCGTGCTCAGCTCAGGCCTGCTGATCCTGCGCCCGCCGGTCATTCCCAGCATGCTTTTCCTGGTCCTGATCTCCTTGGCCAACAGCCTGACCTTTGTCATCGCCACCCTGGCCCATATCCAGGCCCTGAAGCACATGCCAGCCACCGTGGCCTATCCCCTGATCCGGATGAACATCGTGCTGGTGGTCTGCTTTGCCGTGCTCTTTCTCCAGGAGCGGCTGGCCCCCATGCAGACCCTGGGCATCCTGCTTTCCTTCGCCACCATCTGGGTGCTGGCCCGGGACAGCGCTCCGGACAGCGAGGTCCGGGCCAAGATCAAGGGGCTGCCGTTGGTTTTCCTGGCCATGCTGGCCGGGGCCCTCTCGGCCATCAGCTCCAAATACGCAGCCGAGCACACGGACCTCCTGGCCTTCATCGCCCTGTCCTACATTTTCTCCACCCTGTTTACCCTGGCCCCGAAACTGGGTGCCATGGCCAGGAGCCTGATGGGGGGGCAAAGCCCGGGTCAGGCCCAGGGCGCCTCCGGCCAGGCCATCCCCGGAGAGGAAATCCAGACGACAATCCAGGACCAAACCCCGCGCAGACAGGCCGTGATCATCGGCCTGGCCATGGGCTTGCTCAACCTGGCGGGTTTCTACCTGTTTCTGAAAGCCTTGGCCCTGGGGCCCCTGTCCATCGTTGCCTCGGTCAACGGCATGCACTTCCTGGTGGCCGTGGTCCTGTCCGTAATCATTTTCCGGGAAAAACTGACCCCGAATCGGCTGCTGGGGCTGTTCCTGGCGATTCTGGCCATCGTGTTGCTGCATGGGTAAGCGGGGCCATGCTTTTTCCGGTACCAGACTAAAGGCACCCAACGGGCCACCACGCAACTTACCCCTCGTCGGACTCTCCTTCGGCAAGCGGCTGGGGCGGAATCGAATCCTTTTGCATGCTCGAAGCGATGCTCAGGGCGGTCACCGTGCACACGATCAGGGCCATACCCAAGATCTGGATTGCACCCAGGCTTTCATTCAGAACCACGACGCCGAAGAGCGACGCAGTCACCGGTTCGACCATGGCCACGATCGAGGCAACGGCCGGAGCCGTGTGGTTCAGGCCGACGATATAGAAAATGAATGACAGCCCCGCCCCAAACACCCCCAAGAAAATAAACAGAGGCCAGCTTGGCGTGTTCAGTACGGCCAGAGCCTGGTCGGCATCGCTGAGCGTGAAAAGGATGATGGCCAGGACCGCGAAGGCGATCACGAGAATGGCCTGCGGGCTGCCGTTGGGCGCCGCGAACTTGAAGCCAAAAATGAATACCGCATAGGACAGCCCGGCCAGGAGGCCGGCACCGGCGGCGATGGGCGTAACGTCACCGGCTCCGATTTCGTAGATCCCGGTCAGTAGCACCACGCCCAGCATGACGATCGCGATGGCGACCAATTTGAACAGGGAGGGTTTTTCCAGCTTCAATGCAAAGGACACAAGATAGACGAATACCGGCGCACAGTACATCAAGGTTGCCGCCACCGCGACACTGCCCTCGGCAATGCTCAAGAAATAGAAGGAAAAGTTTCCGGCGACCCCCACACCGGCAATCACCGACCAGAACCAAAGCCGGCCGCTGGCCAACCCACTGCCTTGCGGACGCACCACAAGCCAGCCCAGCACGAAAAGCAACCCGATAGCACCACGGTAGAACGACACGACAACCGGATCCCAGCCCTGGCCCGTGAGAATTCCGCCTATCCCGCCTGACAACCCCCAGAAAAACGCCGCAAGGGCGACGAACAGGGTGCTCAACCCCGCCAGTTTCAGGGGTGAAACCGACCCGGTCCGGTTCGGCGATCTCTCGGCCATCCACTATCCCCCTTCGATGCAATTCAATCCGAATTCCAGTCCAAATCGAAATCGAAAAAAGCCTTCTCAATTTGCCCACAATAACGGACGGGCCTCCCACTTCCACGGACATGAGTGACATCGCGCCCGTATTGAAAAACAGGCCACTCCAGCACGACATGACCGTCATGCAGACCGGGCACGGAAATCCAGGGAATAACTGCGATCTTGATTTCGATCTCGCGCTGGATATCCGCGCCCTATTCGCTGCACGTCGAAATTACAACCCGGCCAGTTCAAGCCCGATCAGCAGCAGCACCAGCAGAACAGCCACGGGAACCACCACCAGCCAGTCATTGACCTTGAACAATCGGGGCAGAGTCAGATCGCCAAAATCGCCCTTGGCCAGAATGCCGCCCCTGAGTTTCGGGTAAAGCGCGGCAAACAGGCCGCTGCCGATGATGATCCCGGCCAGCCCACCCACCAGGGCGTCCAGGTAGCCGTTGCCGATGGCCCCGGCAATTGTGCCTGGGCAATAACCCAGCACGGCAAAACCTACGCCAAAGATCAGCCCGCCGATCACGTTCATACCCAGCGACCCGGATTTGATGGACAGCGTGACCCACCCCCGGGCCTTCATGAAATAGATACCCAGCATGCCGGTCACCACCGCCGAAAGCATGATCTTCACCACTGTGAAATCCGTGAGCAGCAGCTGGCCAAGAATCACGTCATATTTGGTGGCCCCGCCTTTGTGCAGCAAAAACCCGAAAATGATCCCGAACAACAGACCCCAGCCCAGGGGCGCTCTTTTTGCATTTTGCTCCGCCCGCATCACCGTCACCCCCCGCCGATGACATTAAAGATGAACTTGGCGGTCAGAATCCCGCCGACAAAAAAGCACAGCGCGGAAATCCAGCTGGACACGGCCAACTGAAGGGAACCGCTGATGCCGTGGCCACTGGTGCAACCGTTGGCCCAGCGCGCGCCAAAGCCCATGGCAATGCCGCCCAAAAGCGCCACCAGCAGGCGTGGCAGAACATTATCGCCAAACGTTGCCGCCCAGCGATCCGGCACCCATTGTCCCTGAAAATCACCGGACAACAGCGCCGACAGCAGCGCTCCGCAGACGATGCCCAGCACCAGCATGCCCTGCCAGCCCCAGGTCAGCTTGATTTCCTGATAATAGCGCATGTTTTCGACCCGCGCTCCCCGCACCAGCCGCTCCAGCAGACCGCTGGTGCGGGCAAATGTGGTGGAGCAGGCCAAAGGCTGCCTGGAAATGAGAAAAGTCAGCCAGCTCAACACGCCGATCCCGACCCCCACGATGTAGGGCGACCAGCGCACTTCGGTCAAAAATTCCATAAAATCCTCTCCATGGTTCCCGTCACTGTGTTTCCTGGTCCCGCTCCTCTGTCGACCATCACAAACCCTGCGAATTTTCGCAGGCACGGCACTGTTTGGCGTAGCCGGCGGCGCTGTAGCCCGTCATGCCGCCCGCCACATTGGTGACGTCCTCAAAGCCCTGCCGCAGCAGGATGCTTGCCGCAAGGCTGGAGCGAATGCCGGAGCTGCAGATCACCACCGTCGGAAGGTCCTTGCGCAGTTCCGACCAGCGATCGCGCAGGTCAGCCACCGGGATGTTCACCGCTCCCTGGATGTGGCTGTTGGCAAATTCGTTCGGGGCGCGCACATCCACCAATTGCAGGGCTGGTGCCGTACACATCCGGCCATGCAAAACCTCTTCGGAGATCTGCGGCACGCTCCGCGAGGCCAGTCCGGTCACTGCCCAGCCCGGCATGCCGCCCTTGAGATACCCGACAACCCGGTCCACCCCCACTCGCCGGACCCAAAGGTTGGCCTCCACGGCTTGCTGATACCCCTCGGCCACCAGCAGAATGTCCTTGTCCGTGGGCAGCACCCATCCGGCAAAGGTGGGGAAATTGCCGTTGAGATCCAGGTGCCAGGCATTGGGGATATGCTGCCCGCCAAACGCATGATAGCCGCGCACATCCAGCACCAACACTCCGGGGTCGGCCACCCGCTCCCTGAACTGTCGGGCATCCAGTTCCACAAGACCAGGCAACTCGGCAACCCGGCGTGGCCCTTTGCGGTTGATGTCGCTGCAGCGGCTGAAGTGATCCGGCGCCTCCGGCATGTTTTCCGTCAGGGACTTGATGAACGCGGCCTTGTCCGTATGCTGCAACGCGGCATTGAAGGCGCGCTCGTAGCCGATGGTACTTGTCTGCTTCGCGCCCATGGACCGGCCGCACAGCGATCCCGCGCCATGCGCCGGATAGACCTCGCAATAGTCCGGCAGCGTGAGCAGCTTGTCGTGCAGGCTGTGGTACAGCTTTGAAGCCAGTTCCTGGGCCGTATTCGGAAACAGATCCGGCCGCCCGACATCGCCGACGAACAGGGTATCGCCGACAAAAACGCCGACAGGGCTCTCGGAGCGCGAGGTGTCCTTCACCACATAGCTCAGATGCTCGGGCGTATGTCCCGGCGTTTCCAGCACCTCCAGGCGCATGTCCTCCAGCTCGATCACGTCACCCTCCACAAGCGGCTCATGGGCAAAGGTGCACTGCGCCGATTTGGCCACATAAATTTTCGCGCCAGTTTGGGCCGCCAGATCCATGTGCCCGGAAATGAAGTCCGCGTGCAGATGGGTTTGCAGAATATGGGTGATCGTCACGCCCATCGCCCGCGCGGCCTGGATGTAGACCTCCACGTCGCGCTGCGGATCAATAACCGCGCAGCTCTTGCTGCCGGCCAGAATGTAGGAGCTGTGGGCGATCTTTTCGACAAAAAAATGTTTCAACAGCATACGTTCCTTCCTTGAAATTGGGATGATGATTTACTGAAAGAAGACACAGACGGTGAGACCACCAGCAGAACGAGCTGCCTCATGCCCCTGCCGGCGCGATGTTGGCCAATGAGGCAACGGGGCCGGCCAACAAAAAGCGCATCACGGAGATCCGGCAGGGCGGCAGGGCGATGGGACTGGGGGTGCGGACCGCTTGTGTTGTTTTCAGGGTCGGTGTGTGTTGAGAATTTTGGGGTGGGACCGGGGCACCAAACAGTGATATAATCCAAAACAGACGGTTGTCGAGACGGAGCAGCTTAACTTCACGCTGACTCTTGTAGCTGCTCAAGAATTTCGGGCAAACTCCCCTGAGCACCCGTCATGCCGGATGCGGCTATCGCCTTATCCGGTCTGTCAGGAGTCCCGAAACCACGGCAGCAACGGTTTTGTGTAGCCGGACAAACGAAGCGTATCCGGTGCCTGCCTGCCCTGGGTGATTAAGCAGTTACCAGGATTACTGTCTTCCGCCTTCTTTCCATGCGTCTTTTTGCTTCTGCACCGTTTTTTTTCTGGAGCATCAGAGATTGTGTTTCTCAAAAAAACGAAAGAGAAAGCCCGCACCCACCGCAAGAGCAAGAATCACGAACCAGTGATTGACCCCCAGCATGTCGGCCACGGAAATCGGGCCATAATTCCCCATTGGCTGGATATGCTCTTGAACCATCGGATAGAGGAAGGCAAAAACAAGACCGCCGATCAGCATCCCCAGAATGGGCCAAATAACATGGTAACGGCCTTCGGCCAGCGCGCCCAAGCTGGTTCCTGGGCAGTAGCCGATCAAGGCCCAGCCAACTCCAAAAAGCAAGCCCCCGATGATCTGCAACCCAAGGCTCAACGGCCGCGGATCAAAGCTGACCAGACCCAGATCCTTCAACAGGAAAATACCGATGGAGCCGACGACGATGGTCGTCAGCATAAATTTGACAATGGTCATGTCCATCAGCCGCATGGCACCAACCTGCTTCTCATAGCGCAGTACTTCGGCCTGTTGCAAAAGCGCCCCAAAAAGTATTCCGGTAATCAGACCAAATGCTAACGTCGTCATGACGACCTCCTGCCATAAAGAAAACGTGCCATGAAAATACCCCCGACAAAAAACATGACCAGAGCCAGAAAGCTGCTGACACCCAGTTGACTCACCCCACTTACACCGTGTCCGCTGGGGCACCCTCCAGCCATGCGCGCACCCACCATCAGCAGGATACCGCCGATAATGGAGTGACCGATCCGCAAACCGAGGCGATTGCCGAAGCGTTCGGCCCACATTGGTGGGAGCGGTTCGAGTTGAAAGGTTTTCGTGGCAATCGACGCCAGGAAGGCCCCAAGCGCAATGCCAATGACAAAAAGCAGTTGCCAGTCAGGAAAGGCCGCGCCAGTGAGAGAACCACCGCTTGCCTGGAAAAAAGCCAGGTGACTCAGATCTATCCCTATCGAATTCGTGAGCCATGTCACCATGCGTGGAAAAGTTGTCGAGGTCCCGAAAAACTGTCCCGCAATGGCCACGCTGGCCACGAGCAAGAGGCCTGCCAGCCCCCCACAAATGTAAGGTTTCATCCATGCTCGACTTTTCATTTCCGTTCCTCCTTGGCATGAGATTTACGTTTTACACATTTGGACAATAGCCAATTATTTTCAACGACTCGTTGGCCAAAGTCGCCATTGACCCGCAAAAATTCCAATATCAACGAATGCTTTCCTATCCGCAGTGCACCGGCCCATCTGCTTGAAGATCTGCAAGAAGGAGAAAAAAAGCTTTTGAATGTCTGAAGGCAGTTTCCTCAAGCCCTTTCGACCTTTCTCTCGACCAGGATTTTGTATTGCCTTTTGGTAATATTATAACTTTAACAGGGCAGGTATGCATGGTATCCTGCATTAAAAAAAAGATGAAGGGGCCACGACAAAGAGTAGACTATAAAAAAGGTGGATGTAAACGAAAGAGCTAAATTCCAATCCTGGCGAATATCCTTCGGTGGAATGCCGTCAGGATCTTTACCACTTGCACCGCATCGCGAAGCAGATGTTATCCGCCCTGCTTCTGCGAAACCGCATACAGCCGGACCATGTGCAGGTCGTCGTAGGTGACGTTGCCGTCCAGAGCGTCAAATACCGGACGAAGTCGCTCGGTGCCGTGTGCGGCAAAGACGTCCAGGACCTGCAGGAGTTGCTCCGAGGGCAATGGGATCTGGCCCGCCAGGGTATCTCCGCGCACGTGATGGCCGGCCTGGGAGGCCTGCCAGAGATGGTGGACAACGGTGCCGGGCTTGACCGCGAAAATTTGGCTGATCTGGGCGATGGTCCGGCCCTGATGGTGCAGGGCCAGGACTTCCAGGGTTCGACCGCCAGGGCCTTCCGGCTGTTTGCGGGGTGCGGGCACATGGCCTGTTGGAGACTGCTCCGCGATGCCCCATTCCGCGCAATAGTCGCGCAGAACGGGCAGGAATTCCTCGGCATAGCGGGCCAGCTTGGTCTCGCCGACACCGTGCACTTTGGCCAGGGCCTCCGGCGTCTGGGGAAACATTGTGGCCATTTCCACCAGGGTCCGGTCCGAAAAAACCACGTAGGGTGGGACGTTGGCCGCCTCGGCCAGGGCCTTGCGCCTGGCGCGCAGCAGGGCAAAAAGCTTGGAGTCGTACTGCTCGCCCTCCGGACCGCTGGTGGGGGCCACCGGGGTGGGACGATCGTGAGCGGGCTGAATGCCCAGGACCTGGCGGCCGCGAAAGACCGCCAAGGCACCCTGGCCAAGTCGCAGACCACCATGCTCCATGTCCTGGATCAGCAGCCCCTGCTGGATGAACTGACGGGCCAGATGCTGCCACTGCTTTCGGGAATACTCCTGGCCGATGTTATACGTGGACAGTGCATCGTGACCGCGCCCCAGCACTTTTTCCGACCGGGAGCCGCGCAGCACGTCGATGATATGGCTGGCACCGAACAGCTCTCCGGTGCGCTTGACGCAGGACAGGAACTTCTGGGCAGCCACGGTCATGTCCGCAAGCTCCTGTCGCGGCGTGCAGCAATTGTCGCACATTTCGCAGGATCCGCTCGGATAGGACTCGTTGAAATACCCCAGCAGGGGAATCCGACGGCAGACCGCGGACTCGGCGTAGCCGACCATGGCCTCCAGCTGCATCCGGGCCGATTTTTGCTGTGCCGGGTCCATTTTTTTGATGAACGAGACAGCGGTCTGCACAGCCCCGTAGGAAAACAGCAACAGACAGTCCGCGCGCAGTCCATCCCTTCCGGCCCGGCCCACCTGCTGATAGTAGCTCTCCAGATTCTTGGGCAGATCGTAATGCACCACGTAGCGGATGTCGGATTTGTTGATGCCCATGCCAAAGGCTACGGTGGCCACCATGATCCGGGCCTGGTCCCGGATGAATCGACGCTGGTGGCGCATCCGGGTCGGCGCGTCCAGGCCGGCGTGGTAAGGCAGCACGGAAAGCCCCTGAGCGCGCAACGCCTCGGAGAGCACGTCCACCTGCCTGCGGGTGGCGCAGTAGATGATCCCGGACTGGTCGGCCCGCTCCCGGACAAAAGCCAAAAGCTGACCCATGGCCTTGGACTTGGCCTGGGTTTTAGGCACGACCTCCAGGTAGAGATTATCCCGGTTGAAACTGGCCAGGTGGGTCTGGGCCTCGCTGATGCCCAGGGTATGCTTGATGTCCTGCCGGACCCGCTCCGTGGCCGTGGCCGTGACGGCCAGGCAGACCGCGCCGGGTAGCCGACGGCGAACATCCAGAAGCTGGCGGTACTCCGGGCGAAAATCATGGCCCCATTCGGAAATGCAGTGGGCCTCGTCAATGGTCAGACAGTCCACGGCCACGCTTTCCAGGAGCTGCAGAATTCCCGGCTGAAGCAGTGTCTCCGGTGCCGCGTACAACAGCTTGACCCGCCCGGCCCGCACCTCGGCCATCACGGCCTGGTACTCCTTGCTGGACAACGTGCTGTTCAGAAATGCCGCGGGCAGGCCCAGCTCCCGGGCCTGCATCACCTGATCCTCCATCAGGGCGATGAGCGGAGAAACCACCACGCTCACCCCTGGGAAGAGCAGGGCTGGAAGTTGATAGCACAGCGACTTGCCACTGCCGGTGGGCATGATGGCCAGGGTGTCCTGCCGGACCAGGACATCGGCAACCACCTCGGCCTGCAGGGGCCGAAAAGCGTCATATCCAAAGACCTGCTTCAAGACGCTTGCCGGATCGGCACCGATGAACCGGCTCAAATCCGGAACAGCTCCAGATGCCAAAACGGGCTCGGGCCAGCAGGAGGCCTCAGCGGGACAACCACCTGGAAGATCACAAGGCATGTCCGCGTCCGTAGGCGGAGGGACATCGTCCCCCGGCGGCCCACTTGACCCGTCCGCCACCGATTCTCCCTCTTCCTCAGGGGGTGGCGGTTCCATATGGATCAGCCTCTCCGTCACGTGTTCCCGGCGCGCCAACACGGCTTCCTGCGAGAGCAACTCGCCGTGTTCGTCAATGTGGGTCACGGGCACGCCTACGGCGGCAAGGCCGGCACCGATCAGCGTTGCTCGGTGGCAATCTTCTGGCCTGGCCTCGCAACAGAGCAAGGCCACGCGACGTTGCTGCGCATATGCCGTGCGTAGCCGGTCAAGACCCCGGCGAAATGCCGGTGAGCGCGCAAGAGCGGCCATGTCCGCCCCGGATTCAGCGCCTCCCGCAACGCCATTTGGCAAGCCGCCCAAATCATCCCCCATGAAGACATAGCGCATACCGCCGCCTTTCAGGCGCTGTTCCAGGGCCTGCTTGGCATACTCCGGGCGGTTTTTGGAATAAGGTCGAGAGCGGACATCCAGGAGATACTCGATCGCATGCCTTTGCAGCAGATCCAGTAGGTCCTCGATGGAGCGCGAGCCGTAGCCAATGGTAAAAACAGGGATCAAAGACATGCAGACGGGGGAAGCCGTGGGCTTCAGGACATGGTGTAGTGCGCCAATGGAATTCAGGAGAATTCCATGGACTTCACGGGAATTTGGGAAACTTCAGGGAGCGCTCTCGATGTCGTCCTGGGGAAACGATCCCTTGTCGATAAGGCCGTGGTTGCGCAGGATCTCCAGCAGCATTTCCGGTTCAAACGGTTTAGTCAGGTACGCGTCGGCGCGCTCCTCAAACTGGGCTTTGAGGATATTTTCGTAATCCGTCAGACTGGAAACCATCACCACCTTGGTCCGGATGCCGCCCAGACGCTGTTCTTCCAGGCGACGGATCATGCTCAGGGCCTGGTGGCCGTCCAGAACGGGCATTTCAATGTCCATCAGGATCAGGTCAAAGAGTTTCTTGTCTTCCAGAGAACGCACAAAGGCGCTTACGGCCTGTCTCCCATCCGCCACCTGAACAACATGGCCGTAGGGCACCACGATTTCCTGGAGGTGCTCCCGCATGCTTCGGCTGTCCTCGACAATCAGGGTGCGCATCGTGCTCTCCTTTGTTCAGAGGTGAAATGGAATGGGGTTATGACTGGGAACGCTTTGGGCGACGGTTGTGACCATTGGACGTTGCCTTGGGATTTGTCCGCGGTTTACGATCCTCGCGATGACCCCTTGCCGGCGGAGAACTTGTTGCGGACTGACCTGACTGACCTGGCCTCGTGGTGGGGCTCGCCGCCTTTTTTTTCGGCCCGTCCATGGCCGGGAGCAGCTCCGCCACCAAGGCCCGACTTTTGGAATCACGTTTGGGTGGATCGTCCAGGCGGAAGCGGACACAATCTCCTGAGCGGGTGGCGGAATGACCCGGCGGGGAAAGAATCAGCAGTTTGCCCTGGGCTGCGCAGCCATAACGCCCGACCATGGCCTCCCGGCCTTCCCGCATCCGGTCCGGCACGGAAAACTCGCCGCTGACGATGCGCGCCCATCCCTGGGGAAGAGGTCCCTCCCGCATCTGCTCTGAAGATGCATTGCGATCCGGGTTCTGTTCGGCCTTCCGGTCCAAAAGCCGGTCTGGACTCCCGGGTCCGGCCAAATGCACGTAGCTCAAGCTGATATCCCGTTTGGGCAGATCGGCCTCCCGGGATAATTCCCTCAGCCACGGCGGACAACCCCGGGTGGACAGGGTGAAATGGCACCAGGAGGTCTCCCGGTGTTCAAGCATTGGGCAGGCTTGGTGATGGGTGCAAGGCCCAAGGACCTTCCACCCGCCGGCCACGGCCTCTTCCCGGGCCAGACTGACCAGCTTGCCGCCAAATCGATTGCCGGGCTCCACAAAAAGACAATGCCCTTCAGGACGGACATGCCCGGCCACGGTTTGGAAAAAACCGGCAACCTGCTCACTGAGAGGGTCCCGGCGATTCCACGGCAGTTCATTCAAAAAATTGCCCGCGGTCAACAGGTCGGCTTGGGGCACGCTCTTGATGCCCACCTGCCATGGAGCATGAACAAGGTGAATCTTCCAGCGGCCGCGGCCCGCAACCAGGCCATTCTCGAGAATATCCACCAGACCATGATACAGTTTCCGGCCCTCGCGCATTGGCCTTGGCGTGGTGTCCAGGCAATGGAAGTGCAGCTCCCTGGCCAGCAGGTCCGGTCTGGCCAGGGCCAGAGCCTGGACCAGGGTCAGGGGGCCGGCTCCCAGATCCACCACTGTCCCCCCTTCAGGCGGGTCCAGGTTCAGCCCGCCCAACAGGCGGGTCATTCGCAACAGGTTCCAGGGCAGAAAGTACCAGAGATAGGCCCCCAGGGCGGCCGGTGCGTGCAGATAATCCCGGCCCAGGACCTCGGCGCGATCCTCAACCAGAAATGTGGATAGTTCCTGGATATTATCCGCCAGCTTGCGCCGATGCGCGGCCTTCATGGGCAGCACCGCGCGCAGCAGGTCGGCATAGCCTGCCAGGGCCCGCTCGGTTGCACCGCTGAGATCGGGAAACGGCGAGCGGGAACAGCCCGTGGCGCGTTGTAGGGCATCAGACATAATGAAAGACCAACCTTTGCGTGTAGTGTGCGAAAAAATCCGGCTCCTGGCCGACGGGCAAGGTCATGATCCGTGGGGCCATCTCTTCGATCCAGTCCCTGGCCTGGGAACTGGCCACCAGCAGGGCGGCCCCGGCCAGCGAGGTATTGCCCACGGGACGCATCCGCTCCCGGCTTCCCGGCGGGACAAAGCCCAGTTCCTCCAGCGCGGACAGGTCGACATGCTCGCCCAGGGCACCGGCCAAATAAAAGGCGCGTATCACACCCGGCGTCAGACCGGCCTCGGCCAGCAACCGACTCATCGCCAGGTTGAACGCCGCCTTGACCTTGAGCACCTCCTCCACGTCGCGCCCGGTCAGAAAAACATCCGCACCCAGCACCAGGCGTCTCTCGCCGTGGACATCGGTCACATTCGCGCCGATGTTCCGAGCCAGCGGGCTTTGTCCGTCCGCAAAGCCCCCGGATCGTTTGAGAACCCCCAGACGCAGTAAGCCGGCCAAAAGGGCCAGATACCCCGTGCCGGATATACGCTGCCGATCCGGGGACGGAGACAGAGTGTGGGGTGCGTCGCGTTCCGGCATGGGCAGGGACCGGGCTCGCAACCCCAGCGGGGTCACGGCCACGTCCACCCAGACACCGGGCAGAGCCGCTGAACCGCAGGACATGCCGATACCCTCCAGGGCCGGGCCCATGGGCACGCTGGCGGCCAGATAGTGCTCCGGCCCCAGGGCCAGAATGAATTCCCCGTTGGTGCCCAGATCCGCCAGAAGAAACGGGTAAGCGGGTCGGCCAGCATGGCCGAAGTGGATCGCGGCCAATCCGGCGCTCACATCGCCGCCAATGAACGGGGCCGGTTGCGGCGGAATGTAGGTTCGCCCGCCACAGTTACTGCTTCCGTCACGGCTTCCGGCCTTCTCCCATGTATACCCCTTTTGAAAAGGCAGCGATGTCCAGAACCCGCCGGGATGCGGTCTGCGGTAGGGCGCGACGGCCAGCCCTTGCAACGGCCAATCCAACAGCAGGGCGGTCATCACTGTGTTCCCGGCCACGCAGATCAAGTCCACCGTCGTCGGTATGGACCTGGTCAGGTCGTGCAGCCGGCGCACCACGACGTCCCTGAGCATCCGAGCATTTGTCTCCAACATCAAGGCAAAACCCAGCCGGGACATCACCTCGCTGCCCGCGGCCAGTTGCGGGTTCAGCTCGCGTCCCTGGGCCAGCACCCCGACATCGTCTCGCACCAGCCAGTCCAGCCCGGTGGTCCCCAGATCCACGGCCAGAGATAAGGAGCCGACGGCAGGTCGGCTCAGGGCGATCGCCCGATCCACTGCGTCAGATGATGGAAAAGCAAAGGGCAGGTGAACCGTCATCCCGCCCACAGCAGGACATCGGCAGGCCAGCCGCCCTCCCTGCTCCAGTTCTTCCGGAGACAAGGCCGCCAACTCGTCCGGTGTCGGTGTTTCGCCTGCACGATCCTTTGGCGATGCCGCGCCGGCATCCGGACCGTTGGCCACATAAACCAGGCACAAACCGCATTTTCCCAAACCGCTGCAGAACGGCCGCGTCGGCCAGACCCGCTCCAGAAACAGCATCTGGGAGAGGGTTTGTCCGGGAATTGCCTGGATCAACCGCACCCGGCCCATCGTATCCTGGATCGTCAGCAATGCGTGGCCATCGGCCATCCCGGACAGACCGGGCATCCCATCACCTCCCGGCCCTCGGATTAGGGCGGAGTTTCCACCCTGGTTGTCGGCCAAGGGTTACTTCTGCTCTTGCTTGGCCATGGTCCCCTTTTCACCACACTTCGGGCATTTTTGTGGTTTGCACCGCCCTTCCTTTTTTTCGCCACACTTGGAACAGACAAATTCCGCCATGATGATGCTCCTTCATTAACGTGACCAATGATGCCTCAAAAAATGACACCCAATAAAGATGTGGAAAGGAAACCGGGTTCAATGTTTACCCGGACTCGGACTCATTCCATGCTGAATGTCGCGGCCTCTTCCTCGAAAAATTGCCGGAGTTGTTGCTCCACCACCCCCCGATCCGCTGCCTGGATTTGCCATGTGGCCTCATAGCTGTCGCCTTGCATGGAAAAACCGCGCAGGACGATCCTGTCCATGGAGAGGCCCAGCCCGCGCAAATGTCGGTCAAAATCCTGGATGTCCCCGGCCGATTGCCACCCTGTGGTCACCAGGGTCAATCTGTCCGCGGCACCCTGGCGTAGCTGGTCCAGTCGAAAATAATTGCCCCACAGTTCGGCCCAGACATCCAGCATGTCCGAGCCTGAGGCAGTCCAAATCCGGCCTGCATGGTCCAGGGCCCCCTGCCAGGAACCGTCTCCAGATGCGGCCAAACGCAGGGTCAGCTCCTCGGTCCCGTCCCGGTGCAGCCCGGACAACACCTCCAAATCCTGAAGGGAGGCCATGTGTTCCGCGCCCAGCCCCTGGGCCGCCAGGTGGTAGCCGATCTCTCTGCTCTGGGGAGAGGTTAGCCCAAGGGACTGGATAAATGCCCGCACTGCGTCCCGATTAACGTCCACGTTCAGGTGCAAGACCGCTCCCCACTCCGTACGCTGATACTCCTTTTCCTCCCAGCCCAAAACAAATTCCTGGGCCCGCGCCTTCAGTATCGTATTCAGGATTGAGCGTCGTTGCTCGCTTAATCCCTCCCGAAGCAGGGGCTGCGCCTCCTGGACAACTCCTTGGGCCAGGGCCTGTCGGACAGCCGCAAGGCGAGGTTCCGATGCGCCGACATCGTCGGCTTCCACGAAGATGCGCACATCCTGACCGGCCAGGCAGATGGTCGCCGGGCCCAGCAACAAAGCTAGCGCCAGGATAAGCAGCGTATGCTGAAATCGATACGATACGTTATAGCATATTTTGTGAACTCGAGGCGGGACAAAACACCATTTTGGGGAAGTATTCTTTTGCAAACGTGTCTCTCCTGTCGATATAAAACCATGCTTTCAGATTCACTCGATATCGTCGCTCCCAGGGCGGTTGGCCACAAGGCTGTCCACCAGCCGGAGCACAGCCGAGGGTTCTCCGGCCGGAATCCAGTGCACTCCGGCGATGTTGTTGAACCAGGTCTCCTGCCGCTTGGCATATGCCCTGGTCCGAAAAAGCCAAAGGTCCTTGGCTTCCTCGAGTGTTTTTTGGCCTTGCAGATGGGCCAGCAATTCCCGACAGCCAATGCCGGAAAAGCCCGGAGCCTCCGGATCCGGGCAGCCATCCCAGGCTCGTTGGATTTCCTGAAGCGCACCCAGTTCCAGCATCAGGTCAATCCGCCGAGCCAGGCGATCGTGCAGTTCCGGTCGGGGCAGACGCAGACCGATGACGCACAGATCCAAACCCTGGGTGGAGCGGGCCTGGGTATGCCACCAGCTCAGCGGCCGGCCCGAGGCCTGGAAGACCTCCAGTGCCCGGCAGACCCGCTGCCGGTCCCGAGGGTGAATCCGGGACGCGTACGCCGGGTCGACAGCCGTCAATCTGGCGTGCAATGCCTCAGAGCCCTGCGTCGTACACGCATCAAGCACCGCACTGCGCACCTCTGCGGGTACCTGTGGGATATCCGCCAACCCCCCTGCCAAGGCGCGCAGATAAAGACCCGTGCCTCCCACGAGAATGGGCATTCGCCCGCTTTCCCGGCAGGCGATCAACCCTTGCCGGGCCTCGTCCATGAACCTGCCTGCGGAAATGGTCTCGTTCATGGCCAAAAAGCCATACAGCAGGTGCGGGCACTGGGATTGCTCCCCATCGCCGGGCTGGGCGGTGATGATAGGCACGTCCCGGTAGACCTGGCGAGAGTCCGCGTTGACCACGCTCACGGGATAATGCCGGGCCAAGGTCAGGGCCGCGGCGGTCTTGCCGGTCCCAGTGGCGCCCACGAGACAGATGATCCGGGTTGGCTGCCCATCGGCAAACCCTCCGCATTCAGGCTGCTCGCGCTCCATACTTCTCCTGCAACCGTTTGAGCACCACCTCCGGCACCAGCCCCTGCACCTCACCATGCAGCTTGGCGGCTTCCTTGATGATGGTGGAACTGATGTACAACCACTTGTAATCGGTCATTAAAAACATGGTCTGCAGACCGCGGTTCAGGCGACGATTCATCAGGGCCATCTGGAATTCGTACTCGAAGTCCGACGTTGCCCGCAAACCGCGCAGGATCACGCTGCCTCCGCGATTGCGCACATATTCAACCAACAGTCCGGCAAACCCCTCGGCTATCACCCGCGGCTCCGGGGCGAAAACCTCGTTGACCATCTCCAGACGTTCCTCCAGAGTGAAAAGCGGGGTTTTGGGTGTGTCCCAGGCCACGGCCACGATGATCTGATCAAAAACCTCCAGCCCGCGTCGGATCAGACTGACATGACCGTTGGTCAACGGGTCGAACGTGCCGGGGTAGACGGCGATGCGTTTCTTGCAAAAATTTTTGTCCATTTTCGATTTACTCTGCTATGAATACAACGGTCACGGTTCAGGTGGCTCCATGCTCGAAGGTCCAGATGCAAATTCTCGTTTGACCGTAGGTGCGGTCGGTTTGCAAGGCAAGTTCGGGATGGGTCAAGCTGGATGGTGTCCATTGTTTTTCCACCTCCGCGCAGATCAGGGCATCCGGGGCCATCCAGCCGTGTCTGGTTGCCAGAGTGATGGCTTTGACCAGAATGTCGCGGCCATAGGGCGGATCAAAAAACAAGACCTCGTATCCCGGCTGCCTGGGGGATTTGTCCAGGGTGCGCAGTGCGTCTCCAGCCAGAACCCGGATGGTTTGCCCGGGGCGTTCGAAGACCAGGGCCTGCTCCCGCAATAACCGCAAAGCCTTGGCATCGCTTTCCAGAAAACAGACCTCCGATGCTCCGCGACTCAGTGCTTCCCAGCCCAGGCTGCCGCTCCCGGCAAAGACGTCCAGCACCCGCGCCGACTCCCAGCACACCCCGCGCGAGGCCAGCATGGAAAACACGGCTTCGCGAGTCCGCCCCATGGCCGGGCGATAGCCCTCGCCCTCGGTCGTCTTGATCCGCCGGCCCTTCCAGTGTCCGGCGATGATTTTGACCACGCCTTGCCTCCATCTTGCCTTTCCATACTCGCCAGGATACGTTTTCAAATACGCCTTGTGCAAAGCCCTTCCTGGCACAACGTCGCACCTTCCTACCCACTCCACTACACCGAATCAAGCCGTCCTTTGGCCTGCAAACCCATCCCTCACCATACCAGAACGCCCATGGACAGGACAGCCCAAGGACAGGACGCCACGATCATGAAGTTCACCTCCCTCGAAGACCTCTCAGCGCATAAAAAAAAATTTCCCAAGAAAGAGAAATTCAAACGCCCCGCTCTCAAACCCCAGCAGGTGCCGGAACCGCAAGCGCCGCCCAAGAACGATGCCGAACTGTTCATCCAGGCAATGTCCGAGGTCGCCCCGATATCCGGCGGAGCCAAGGGTCGGCAGGTTCCCGGAGAGTCTGCGCTATCACGGTCCGCGACAACGCCTGGCTCGAAGCGGTCCTCCTCGGAAAACAGCGATGACCTGTGGGTCACGGATTACCTACGCAACCTGGTCCAGGGCACGGTGGATTTTGAACTCTCCTACTCCGAAGAGTACATGCACGGCTATATTCAGGATCTGGACAGGAAGGTGCTGGGCAAGCTCAAGGCAGGACAGTTCAGCGTGGAGGCGCACCTGGACATGCATGGGTTGAATGCCCTCCAGGCCAGGGACGCCACGTACGATTTTCTGCGCAACCAGTATCAACTGGGACGACGCTGCGTGTTACTCATTCCAGGGCGCGGCAAGAACTCCCCGGGCGGACAGGCTCTGATCCGCGAGGAACTGCCCCTGTGGCTCACCCGCGATCCATTGCGCCGGGTGGTCCTGGCCTTTTGCACGGCCCTGCCCCAGCACGGAGGAGCAGGCGCGCTGTACATACTGCTGCGCAAGCGCAAGAAGACCCAGGGAAAGGTGCTCTGGGACCTCCCGGCGTCCGGGGGATGAGCACCCATGAAGTGAGAGCCCATGAAACGATCATCGAGAAACAGCAACGCCGCGTAACGCACCAGCACGGGGCCACGACTTATTGCTGATGTACGAACTGCTCTTGTTTTGTCTCGCCGCCGCCTTCGGAGCCATGGCCCGCTATGGGTTATCCGTGTTCGTGTACGGGCTGTTGGGGCGTAATTTTCCCTGGGGCACCGCCGTGGTCAACGTCCTGGGCAGCTTTCTTTTTGGCCTGATCTGGATGCTCACGGACGGAATTGAGATGTCCGCGCAGGTGCGTGTGATCCTGCTCGTCGGTTTTTTAGGATCGTTCACCACGTTTTCCACGTACATCTTTGAAAGTCATCTGCTTCTGCAGCAGGGAAAACGGCTCTATGTGCTCTTGAATGTGATCGGTCAGACCCTGATCGGTCTTGCGGCACTTTCCTGCGGCTTCCTGCTCGGCAGTATCTGGTAAAACAGTTATGCACCCGCTGAGCCGGGAGAAAAGTTACCGACGAACCGTATCTTAGCTGAGTGTTGAAAAAGTCTTTATCCGGCAGTCCGTTCAAAAACCCCAAGTGCAAGGAACAAAAAAAGCTACCGGACACGTCCTGTGTCCGGCCCTCCCGGGCTGTGGCTTCGCCACATTTTCGATTTGCCGTCCTGGCAATCGAATCAAGGTCGAAGCGTATTTATTCATACGTGAGAGTTTGAACTTTTTGCAGCGACGCAGCAATTGGGAGTTTTTCAACTGACTGTTAGGCTCTGCGTGGCCACGGCGGCTTGACAGCTCACCGGACGACCAAGGCCCTCCTGTCGCCTTACGTTCCTGATGTTAGTACTGGGCTGCCCTGCCCGACTGGCTACAAAGGCCGTGAAAAATATCCCTGAGAGTCTGCTGGTCAATGGTTTCATGAAGCGGCCTGTCGTAAAAATCGTCCTCCTGGCACTCTCGTCTCTCAATTGACCCTTTCTCAATTGATCCTTTGGGTATGTTTTCGACAGAACGGCACGGATCAGGGACAACTTCCCCCCTGGAAAGGTCCAGCTTGGCACCAACATTGTTCTTGATCCAATTATCCGTTTCGTCGTGCGTGCCCAAAAACAGGAAAACAAAATACCCATCCTTCCTGACCATGACCAGCCGATGGCCGCTGACCAGATGGAACTTGCAGCAGTTCTCCATCCTGACCTCGCCGTTCTTGGTCAGCTTGCTGCTCAATTTCTGATCCAGATGGTCACTGCCAGCGAGTTCTTGGATCAGCTCCTTGGCCTGCCGCGCGGCAACGCCCGCTTTCCCACCGGCCAAATGCATCTTTTCCAGCTTCTTGTTGAACTGAACTGGGTCGTAAATGATCGCGGCCATGACTCCTCCTTTCAGAAATTCTATCGTGGTCGGCCCATGGCCACCACTTCCAAAAACGCCTCAATGCGTGTCCGGAGCTGTTCCGTATCCGACTCCGAGTAGTCGGTTTCAATGTGCAGGAACGGGACGTTCAGGGTTTGTTCCGCCAGGGTCTTTATTCCATGGGCTTCGACATTGTAGGTGTGGCAGCATTGCCAGGTCTGGTCGACGATGCCCTGGACCTTGTAGTTCCTGGTCAGCCTGGAGATCAGTTCGAAACGGCCCTGGTTGGGAGTCATGCAGGAGCAGGGGATGCGCTGGTAGCGGCGGGCCAGGGCCTCGAAGGGGTCGCCGGTCTCCTCCACCAGGAGATCGAAGTTCTTGAATCCGGTGCAGTTCTCCAGGCAGACCACCACGGCCCCGCTGTCCTCGATCAGCTTCAGTACCTTGTCCGAGCCTTTGCCCACCGGGCACCCGGTGAGCAGGATGCGCGGCGCGTCTGCCGTGCGGACGGATACTCCCAAGGCTTTCATCTCGGTCAGTTCCAGGGCCAGGGTCTCCAGGAGTTCGGCGTATTCGGGCAGATCCACGACAAACGAGGAACTCTCGAAGACGCGCATGGCATCCAGGCCGGAAAGCGGAATTGGGTGGTTGCTTGCCATGAACGCGATGCCCGCCAGGAGCCGTCGAACCCTGTTGGCGACGCTGATTTCCTTCTGGAGCCGGTCCCGGGTGACACGCTGCCCGGTGGTCTGTTCGAGAAAGGTTTGCATGCGCTGGATCTGGTCCATCCAAAAGGCCAGGGCCGTGGCGTCTTCCTGCAGATAGGGCAGGTGGAGCAGGTGCAGCGGCTTGATGTCCTGGAGCAGCTCGAACATCTTCTTCTTGCCGTCACAGGTGGTCTCCCCGAGGATGAAGTCGCTGGCCGCGAAGAACGGGCAGGCATCCGTGATCGCATAGCCGTAGCTGGATTTGATCAGCGGGCAGAGGTTGGCCGGCAGGTGCTTTTCCGCCGCGGGGATGGGATCCTGCTTCTTCCCGCAAAGGGAAACGGGCACGGCCCCGGCGGCCCGGACCAGCTCCAGGGGCGCATACGTACAGAATGCACCGGCGATTTTCACGCCTTCCCGGCGGGCCGTGTCCAGATCCAGCAGGCTTTTTTCCGCCCAGTTCTCGAACCTGGGGAAAGAGCGGGGCTTGGGTTTTGTCATGGAATGATTTCCTTGGCTGAAGGTTACGGCTGCATTTTCGCCCGGCTCCGATCCATCCAGGCATAGATGGAAACCGAGCCCACGACGATTAATCCGTAGGCCATCCGGGTCCAGAATCCGGAGAAGCCCGCGCTGATGATGCCCGCCTCGAGCATCCCGATGACCATCGCCCCGACGAGCGTCCCCACGATGGTCCCCGTACCGCCGAACACGGAAGTCCCGCCGACAAACACCGCGGCGAAGACCGGCAGCAGATAGCCTTCGCCCTGGGTGGGCCACCAGTTGGCCATTTCCATGCAGACCATGGACCCGCTCAGGGCGGTCAAGGCTCCCAGGAGCATGAACGCCCCGATCTTCGTCCTCCCCACGTCGATACCCATTGCCCGGGCCGTCTGGGCGCTGTCCCCGGTGAACTTGATGTTCTCGCCGAAGACATGGCGGTTCAGGAGCAGCCACAACACGGCGACCAATCCCAGGCACCAGAGAGCCTGGGCCGGGATTCCCCAGAACAGGCGGCCCACGAAGAACGTATGGGTCACGGTGTCCCGAATGGCCACGATATTGATGGCCAGGCCGGAACTGACGACCATGGTGAAGCCGCTCCAGAAGAACTGGGTGCCGATGGTGGCGATGATCGAGGGCACCCCGATCTTGACCACGATCAGGCCGTTGATCAGCCCGATCAGGGCCCCGACGGTCAGCGCGGCCAGCAGGCCCAGCAAAGGATGCCCCCCGCTTGCGAATATCAGGGAAAAGACAAACCCGGACAGGGCCATCGTCGAGGGAAAGCTCAGGTCGATTTCCCCGCTGATGATCACGAAGGTCGCCCCCAGGGCCACGATGGCCGGAAAGGGAATGATGGACATGTAGGAGAGGTAGATGCGGGGGGAGAGAAAGGTCTGCGGGCTGAGCAGGATGAAGACGCCCAGGACCATGCCCAGGATCAGGAATATGGTGCAGTTGACGTTGCCGATCCTCATGGATGGGTACCTGCACGGGCCTGGTCCCCTCCCCCGGCTATGTCGACCATGATTCCGATCAACTCTTCCAGGCTTGTCCCGTTCTTGGGAATATCCAGGGCGATCCGGCCCTTGTCCACGATCACGAACCGGTCCACCACGGCATGCACGTGGCTGATGTTGTGCGATATGTAGATGCAGGCTTTTCCGTCCCGCTTGATGCGCCTGACAAAAGCCAGGACGTTGTCCACCTCGCGCAGGGACAAAGCCGTGGTCGGCTCGTCCAGCACGACGATGCGCGAGTTGAAGTGCATGGCCCGGCCGATGGCCACGCCTTGCCGCTCCCCGCCGGAAAGGGTCCCGGCAATGGTCTCCGGCTGGAGATTGCTCCCCTGCAGTCCGAGAATGTTCCCCAAAATTTCCCGGGTCACGCGCATCTCTGCGGCCACGTCAATGAACCCCCAACGGTTGGTCAGGTGCCTGCCCGCGAAGAAATTGCTCCACAGCGGCTGTTTCTCGCCCAGGGACTTGTCCTGAAAGACCGTCTCGATGCCCAGCCTGCGCGCCCTGGCCACGGTATGCCCGCGAGGGTCGATTGCCTGTCCGTTGATGTTCATGGTCCCGGCATCCGCCCGTGTCACGCCGGCCAGGATCTTGATCAGGGTGGACTTGCCAGCGCCGTTGTCCCCCAGGAGGCCGACCACCTCGTTGGAACCAAGGTCAAAGCTCACGTCGTCCAGCGCTTTGACCTCGCCGTAGGACTTGAAGATGTTGGTCATGCTGACAGCGGATGTCATGGATCTTCTCCGGACCTTTTCTTTGCGTAAACGTTGACGAACATGACTCGAATTGTCAGGAACACGCCAACCAGATTTGTTACCTTGATCACAATGATTTTCCGATAAAACTAAAATCTTTCAACAACTGATCCTGGAAAGATTCATCATCCGTGAGATGCGGTCGATGATGATGGTCAGGGCGATGATCATCAGCAGATAGGTACCCGCAAGTTCGAAGCGGAACCACTCGAAATTGAATGTAAAGAAAAATCCCAGCCCCCCGACGCCGACGATCCCGAAAACCACTGCCGTGCGGACATTGCTTTCAAACTGGAAGAAGCTGTAGGTCATCCAGTCACGCCAGGACATGGCCCCCGCGGTATAGGCAAAACAGTTCAGGCGAGATCCGATAAAGGACTGTTCAAATCGCCTGTATGGGATGTTGTCCACGGATTCGCTGAAAACCCGCACCAGGACCCCCATGCTGTGAATCGCTATGGCAATGGTTCCGGCCACGAGCCCTGGGCCAAAAAAGGCGATGAAGAGAAAGGCCCACATCACGTCGGGTACTCCGCGCGAAATCAGTCCCGTGCCTTTGGCTGCGATCAACAGCAACACTCGCTGGACGCGAACCCACCACGGCGGGGATTCACCGGAAAAATGGGACGATTCAACCATGAAGGCGAGGGAATGGGGGTAAGTCAGAACCATGGCCGCAAGCACTCCGAGCAATGTCCCGACAATTGCCATGGCCAGGGGGACCGTGGACGATTTGATCACCCGCCAGACAAACCATTTGCGCAATTCCAGTTCCCAGGCCACCCACGCCGAAGGCTTCCAGAATTCGCCCGGCCCGTATTCCGCGAACAGTTGCACCGTCTTTCCTTCTGCTTGCAGGGCGCGGACCTTTTCCGGGTCTCCAATGCCGACAGCTTCCAGGTTGAATTCCGGATTGAGCATTCGCTCGAAAAATTTCAGGTTTTGCCATGACTCGGCAGTCACAAGCTTGAAAGCCGGTTCCAGATAATTGCGACTTTGCTGGCCCGGAGGAGCATTGTCGCCCCAGCCCATGAACCAGACCGACCAGCAGCACACGATGAAGGCAAAACCCACGCCGACATAGGCGCGGGATACTTGCGCAAACGTGGATCTGGAACGCACCGTGCGTGGGTGATTTGGGTCGCACCGCAGCTGACGCCGAATGAAGTTGCTGGCCAGATCGGCCGTCAAGGTCAGTGCCAGGGTGAACAAGAGCAGTGTCGTGACCTTGGACCAGGCGCCGAACTGGATCTGGTACCAGATGTCGGCCCCGAGCCCTCCCCCACCGACCGCTCCGATGACCGCGGCGTTTCGGATGGCGCATTCGGCGCGCATCAGGGTGAAACTTTGCACGCTGCGCGCAGCCAGGGGGCCGATGCCGTAAAAAAGGGTGGCGAGACGCCCTCCGCCGAGAATGCGAACTTGCTCGTAAGAACTCTCCTCGACGCTGTCCCATAACTCGCTGTAGACCTTGGCCAGAATGCCCGTGATGTTCAGGGCCAGGGCCAGTGCTCCGGTCAGGGGGCCGAGTCCGATGACAGCAACCAGGATGACCGCCCAGACAAAGTCCGGAACGGCACGTAAAATGTCCTGGATCAGACGGCACAGGGAACAAATGAATGCCGCCGGACTGCGAAAGGGGAAGTGTCGAAGCCATCCGCGAGCTTTTTCTTCCCCGACCATCACGCTTCGGGCGGATCCGATGGCCAACAACGAGGCCAGGATGACGGCCAGGGAGATGCCCAGCACCGCCGCGGAGAGCGTTTGCAGGGTCAAAGCCCAGCTGTGCCGCAGAAACTCCGGACTCAGATCCGGAGAGGCGAAGGTCTTGATCCAGGCCAGCATTCGCGAAAAGGCCCGGCTGCGCTGCTCGGCGTCCGCAAGCGAGGAGAAGTCCCACTCCGCTGTTGTGAATGCTCCGGCCACCAGCACCAGAATGACGACCATGCCCGCCCAATGCTTCCAGGGCCGTTTTGCGGCATACCGGTCCAGGGAACTCGGTTTCATGGACAGGTTGCGGTACCGGGACAGGTACCTGGTTCGCTTTGCTGCTCGTGCAGATGCATTTGACGGTATTCCGCTCCGTAGAGTTCGAGCAGCAGGTCGCGGGAGATTTGTTCAGGGACCCCGGTCCAGAAGACGCGCCCGTCTTTCAGGGCGATGACCCGTTCGAAATGACCATGGAGCAGTTCAAGGGTGTGCAGGTTGACCAGAAGCGTGTTCCCGAGGGATGCGGCAATCCTGTTCAACAGTTCGATGATCTCCTGTCCCAGGCGGATGTCCAGTTGGCTGACCGGTTCGTCCGCGAGCATCACCCTGGGCTGTTGCACCAGCAGGCGAGCCATGGCCACGCGCTGCTGTTGGCCTCCGGACAGCTCTCCGGGCATGGCCCAAAGCTTGTCCCGCAATTCGACCCTGGCCAAGGCTTCCTTGGCCAGTTGCAGGTTCTGCGGCCAGATCAGCGAAAGCAAGGCGCGCGGCGGAGACCAACGGCCGAGCCTGCCCATCAGCACGTTATGGACGACGCGCAAATGAGGGATCAGATTTTCCGTCTGGTAAAGAATACCAATCTCTCTGCGCAGATTGCGCAGGGATCTGCCCCGCAACTCTCGCGTATCCCGGCCGAGAGCGATGATCCGGCCCTGGGTGGGCTTGAGAACGGCGCTGAGCAGGCGGAACAGCGTGGTCTTGCCGGCCCCGGAAGGGCCGATCACGGCCAGACGCTCCCCCTTGTGGATATCAATGGAGATGTCCCGCAAGACAACGGCATTTCCGAAAGTCATGCCCACGTTTTCGAGGCGAAAATCGGGTATCCCGGTGGGGCTGGGAATTTGATCAGGCATTGTTCGTCATGATGTTCAGCAGGCAACTGTGCCGGGATGCCCGTCACGCATCCCGGCATGAAAGATTTGAATCAGCCGCCGATGTCCACTCCGGACTTGATCAAGTCCACGTAGCCCATCCACTCGCTCATGTCCGCATCCACGAATCGTTCGGATTTCAAATAATTGAGAGCCTTTTTACCCTCGGGGGATTCATGCAGGGACAGCAGTGCGGCGTGGATTTCCCCTATGAGTTCGGCCCCCAAAGCCTTGCGGGTGGAGAAGTTGTAGTTGGTGAACCTGGGCGTGGTGTAGATGATGGGCGCCATGCGCTTCAGTTCGTCGGAGGCCCGGTCATACGGCGGCTGGCCCAGGGCGCCGACATGAAACTCCCCATTGGCCACCTTTTGCAGGACAACGTCGTGGCTGCCGCTGTAGGCGACGGTTCTAAACACCTCTTCCGGATTCTTTCCGGTTTCCTCAACAAAAAAACTGCGCGGCATCATGTGACTGGAAGTGCTGCTTTTGCTGCCAAAGGTAAATGTCCAGTTTTTGCCTTGCGCCAACTCCGCCAACTCCTTCAGATTGGCTACGGCAGGGATTCCGGCGTCCGCATTGGCGATGAAGTAGCTGATGAATTCCTTGTCGATGTCGCGGGCCGCGATCACCTCCAGCTCGTCGCCCATCACCATGTAGGCCTGCGCGGTGGTTACCGCCCCGAACCAGGCCAAGTGCGCCTGGCCGGTGGCAAGGGCAGTCACCGTGGCGGCATAGTTGGCCACATGGACATATTCAGTGGGAATGCCGACCTGGTTTTCAATATGCCGGGCGATCAGCCCGAAAAACTCGCGCATGTTCTCCGCGCTGTCGTCCGGAATAGCCGTCATGATCAACTTTTGGGGCCGTTCCGCGGCAGCGGCTGAAAGCATGCTTCCTGTGACAATCAACCCGAAGATGCAGCACGTCATCAATGCTATCGTTATGATTCGTTTCACATTTTCCTCCCATTTTGGGTTTAAGGGTAAAATATAGAGATCAAGTGGTTACGCCACGTATGTGGTGCAGCGGGTCGGGTGCCTGTGGAGTGTTGATCCAAAATTATCGCTGAGTAATCGGGGCGACGGTAAATGATTTTCCATTGGGGACGGCAGGGACGGTAATGATCATCTCACTCCCTTCTTCGCCAGAGGAGCGATCTGGGCGATGTTGTCCTCGTCGATCATTCCGCCGCCGGTGTCGATGACAAGACCGGTGAAGCCGTATTTCTTGGTCAGGACGATCTGGAGTACTCCGAGATAGCCCATGAGGTAGGGCTGGGCCTCGGAGACGAGGCTGACGTAGCCGTTTTCGATGGCCGAAGCCGTGGCCGGGGACAGGGAGAAGCCGGCCACGAAGATCTCGCCCGGTCCCACGCCGGCGGCGCGCAGAAAGTTTTCCATCTGAGAGGTCAATGCGCCGTGGTCCACGATCATCATCTTGCAGTTCGGATTGCTGGAGAGGTAGCCGGTGACCAGGGGCACGCCCATGGAGGTGTCCTTGTCCACTTCCGGGGAGATTTCAAAGTAGTCGACCTTCATGCCCGCGGCCTCCATGACGTCCAGAATGGCCTGGGCCCGTCGCCCCCGTTCCTGCAAACGCTTCAGGCCCCAGACGAAGACCTGATCCCCGGGTTCGAGCTGAGCCCGCTTCAGCGCCTCTTCGGCCAAGGCCTTGCCCTGGGCGTAGTTGTCCGTGCCGACGTAGCCGAAGCCCCTGGTCTTGTGAGCTTCAACCATCCTGGGCAGCTTGGTGTCTACGCTGGTCACGATAATCCCTTCGGCCACCGCCTCGTTGATGAAGGGCTCGTAGGCGTCATCCCCGGGATGGCCCATGACCACGATGCCGTCGGGCTTGGCGGCTATGGCCTGCTTGAAGTTGGAAATCATTTTTTCCGGGCTCCAGTCGGAGTAGAGGAGGCGTAGCGTGACGCCCAGATCATCGGCAGCGGCCTGGGCGCCGTTCTGGACAATGGTATTGTACGGCCCGCCCACCGCGCCGCCGGTATCAAACCAGATCGTGACACCATCGCCACTGAGTGATTTCTGAGCCGTTGCGAGGTTGGTGGCGATCATTACCAGAAAAAACGTCGCAACGAACAACAAGATACACTTGGTTTTCATGATTAGCTCCATTGATTTCAGATGATAAAAGATCAGTTGTGCATACTATCTCTTATTCTTTACCGCATTTCATGGCTTGATGTCTAATTGAAAAAAATGATGTGTATTGTATTTTGCTATTACTTTTTTCGATAGATGGTCAGCGTTTTTCCTTTGTGTCTTGCCTGCCCTCATCTTGGTACCCTTAAGAATACGCGGTATTTTGTTTAACGATATTTTTTCTGTTTAATATGCCATCCGGCCATCCTCAGTCTCGCTCTGCAAGACATCTGTCGTATGACAGACGCTCGCAATTCTCTGGCACGGCGACATCATACAAGCCGCTCCTCACTTTTTCCGACCCGGCAGGAAGAATCTCAGATGTTACTGCAGAAAGTCGCAAAACATTGAAATTCGTCATTCCGGAGAAAGCCGGAATCCAGTCTTTCCAAGGTGTTGAGCAAAATCACATCACACGTTTTCGCAGGAAAAGAGACTTTTTGCAGTGACCTCATGGCGTAGCTGTTTTCAGCTTCAAACTCCGTCAGCCCCAGTGCTCCGCTGT
>REDL01000114.1 GCA_007693505.1 Desulfovibrionales bacterium
TGCTCATCCAAATAACCGACAACGGCATGGGTATTGCCCCGGAAAACCTGACCCGGATCTTCCAGCACGGCTTCACCACCCGCAAGGACGGCCACGGCTTCGGCCTGCACAGCGGGGCCCTGGCCGCCAGGGAACTCGGCGGCAGCCTGACCGTGCACAGCGACGGTCTCGGCCTTGGCGCGACCTTCAGCCTGGAGCTGCCCGTATCCCTGTGAGGAAAAGTATGAGCGAACCCGCGAACAGCGCGAGCTATCGCATCCTGATTATCGACGACAACGCCGCGATTCACGAGGATTTTCGGAAGATACTCCAGCAGACTGGACCCTCGGGTGAAAAACTGCTGGATCTGGAATCAGAGTTGTTCGGATCGAAAAGCAGTTCCCTCCCTACCGTCGAATTTATCGTCGATTCCGCCTTCCAGGGCACTGAGAGGCTGGAAATGGTCCGCCGGGCCAGGGCCGAAAACCGGCCCTACGCCCTGGCCTTCGTGGACGGACGCATGCCTCCGGGCTGGGACGGGATCGAAACCATCGCCCGGCTCTGGGAGGTCGACCCGGAACTGCAGGTGGTCTTCTGCACGGCCTACGCGGACTACTCCTGGCGGGACATCCAGGGCGTCCTGGGGGGAAGCGACAACCTGCTGATCCTGAAAAAACCCTTCGACACCGCGGAAGTGCTCCAGCTTGGCCACACCCTGACCCGGAAGTGGGACCTGAACCGGGAGGTTCAAGGTCGACTTAAGGATCTGGACAGCCTGGTCCGGGAAAGCCTGGCGGAGAAGGAGCAGGCCTGGGCCTTTCTGGAGTCGGCCGTGGAGCACTCCCCGTCAGGGATGGTCATCGTGGATGCTCGGACGGGGCGAATTCTCCGGATCAATCCCGCCGCGGCGGGCATCTACGGAGTTCCGGAAACATTCCCAGCCGAGGGCGACGGGCACGAACCGGTATTCCTGGCGCGGTCCTTTCACCCCGACGGCACGCCGTACGCAGCCCCGGACCTGCCCCTGCACCGGGCAACACGGCATGGAGAAGTTGTTCGCGACGAGGAAATCCTGATCCGCGATGCCCAGGGCCGGGAGAGCTGGATCGTGGCCAACGCGGCCCCCGTACTCGCCCCGGACGGGAGCATCACCGCCGGCATCCTCGTTTTCCACGACATTACGGGGCGTAAGGAAGCTGAAAGGGAGTCGGAGCGGATGCAGGCCCTTCTGAACCACTCCCTGAAGATGGAAACCCTGGGCGCTCTGGCCGGGGGCGTGGCCCACGACTTCAACAATCTGCTTCATGTCATGCGCGGCAACGTCGAATTACTGGGCCGGGATGACACCCTCAACGCCGGGAACGGGAAACGGGTGCGAACCATGATCAAGTCCCTGGACCGGGCGGCCACGCTGGTCCGCCAACTGCTGCTCTTCAGCCGCAAGGTCGAATTCAGCAAGGTCCGGATCGATGTGAACCAGGAGATGCGCGAAGCGGTCCGCATCCTGAAGCGGACGATTCCCAGGATGATCGCCCTGGAGGTCCAGCTCGACCCGGCGGCCAGGCCGATATTCGGCGATCCGGCACAACTCGAACAGATCCTGCTCAACCTGGCCAGCAATGCCGTGGACGCCATGCCCGAGGGCGGCAGGCTGACCATCCAAACCGGCAATGTGGACCTGGACCTGGACTTTGTCAGGTTCCACCCGGGTTCAACCGTCGGCCCGCACGTGCTGCTGACCGTTTCGGACACCGGCCACGGCATGGACGCGGACGTGCTGCAGCATATCTTCGATCCCTTCTTCACCACCAAGCAGGTCGGCCAGGGTACCGGCCTGGGGCTGGCTTCGGTCTATGGGGTCGTCGCGGCGCACAATGGCTACATCCAGTGCTCCAGCGCACCAGGGCAAGGTGCCGAGTTCAGAATCTATCTGCCCGCGGTCACGGGCATCACACCCGGGAGAGAAGATCCGGAACCAGAACCCGTCCTCAAAGGCGGGCAAGAAACCATCCTGGTGGTGGACGACGAGCCGGAAATCCGGGAAATGACCCAGGAAGCCTTGGAAGATCTCGGCTACGCCGTGTTTGGCGCAGGCTGTGGAGAACAGGCCCTGGAGACCTACCGGCAACAGGGGCGGACCATTGACCTGATCCTGCTGGATCTGAACATGCCCGGAATGGGCGGTCTGAAATGCCTCGGGGAACTGCTCCGGTTCGACCCGGCGGTCAAGGTGATCATTGCCAGCGGCTGCGCACCCAGCGTCCATGCCAGGGAGACTCTCTCCGCCGGGGCCAAGGCCTACCTCGCCAAGCCGTTCCGGTTACGGGAACTGGCGGCCGTGATACGGGAAGTGCTGGATTGCGGTGCGGTCGAGAAAAGGTAGACAGGATTGCTAATGAAAGATTTCCCCATGAGAGCCGGGTTCCGAACGGCATTCTCTCTCGGCCTGGCCACGGCCTGCTTTTTTCTGACCGCGGGGGCTGGGCTGCGAGCCGAGCCCGACGACGGCGTCTTCCGGCTGGTCTTCTCGTCCAGCATGTTCACGGAGGTCAATGAAAGTGACGTCCGGGCGGCCATGAAGGTCTGGATCATGACCGTGGCTGAGGAGCGAGGGCTTCCCGTGGACCCTGAGCCATATCTCGCACGAAACATCGACGAACTCACATTGGCCTGCGGGTCGCCCCGGACCGGCGGATGCGCCGTGATTTTGCCCGAGTATGCGCGGCTGCGCCGGGAAATCGCGTTCAGCCATCATGCCCTGAGCATTGCTGGAGGAGAGTATACCGAGGAGTATCTGTTGCTGGCGCGCCGGGACAGTGGCCTGGAGCGTCTCGACCAGTTGCAGGGCCGCCGCGTCGCGGTCCTGAACAACCCGCGGATGAGTCTGGCCCTGGTCTGGCTGGACACCCTGCTCCTGGAAGCGGGCCACGCTCCCGCGGCGAACTGGTTTCAGAGCGTCGTCTTCAACAAGAGCGCCTCCCAGACCGCCCTGCCGGTTTTCTTTTCCCAGATCGAGACCTGTCTCATAACCCGGTCCGCCTTCGAGACCATGGTCGAACTCAACCCGCAACTGCAAGAGCAGCTGCGGGTGATCGCCGCCTCGCCCCCACTTGTTCCGGCGCTTTTTGTCTACACGGCCGACTCTTCCAATTTCTTCAGGACTTCGATGCTCGAGGCCATGGAGCAATTTCGAGACAATCCGGCCGGCCTCCAGATTCTTCACCTGACCCAATCCGAGAACATTGAAATCCGTCCTCCCGCGGTGCTGGAGCCCAGCCTGGAGCTGCTTGACCGGCATGATCGCCTGCTGGGCGCTGCTGGCAACGGAGGCAACCAATGATCAGAACCTTCGCCCATGCCGGACCTCTCCGGCTTATGGCCTGGCTGCTCCTCGTGCTGTGCTGCATCCTGCCCATGGGCATTGCCTGGGCCACGGAGGAGAATCCCCCCCCTTTTCGGATCGGTTTTACCAGCGCCATGTTCACCGATGTCAATGAAAACGACGTCCGGGCGGCGATCCGGATCTGGGGCGAACAGCTCGCCAGGGCCCGCAATGTCCCCGTTGATCCGGATCCCCTGCTTTTCCGGAACATGGAGGAAATGCACCTGGCGTTGGCGCAAGGCCGGGTGGATGCCGTGGGCATCCTGACGCTTGAATACCATCGCTTGCGCCGGGACTATTCTTTTTCGCCTCTTTTTCTGACCTATCAAGCGGGTGGAGTGACCGAAGAGTATCTTGTCCTGGCTCACCGGGATGGGCCCGTGAAAACACTGGCGGACCTGGACGGACGCCGGCTGGCGGTTCACGACAACCCGCGCGTCTCCCTGGCTCCGCTGTGGCTGGACACGCTGCTGCACCACCAGGGCCTTTCACCGGCATCCCGTTTAGCCGGAAGGATCGAGACCAGCACCAGACTGTCACAAGTTCTTTTGCCGGTCTTTTTCCGTCAGATGGACGCCTGTCTTGTTACCCGCAATGGCTATGCGGTCATGAGCGAACTCAACCCGCAACTTGCTGATCAGCTCAACATCCTGGCCGAGTCGCCAGCCGTGGTTCCAGCCTTTTTCGCCTTTCGATCAGACTACCAATCGCTCTCCAAGGCGGACGTTATTGCTGGATTGAACGAACTAAAGAATACCTCGGCCGGTAGTCAGGTGCTGACCCTATTTCAGAGCGAGGATATCGCGGAATACCCGGCTTCCATCCTTGATTCGGCCCTGGAATTGATCGAAACCCATGAACTTCTGGTCCGGGAGGCACCTTCTCCATGAACGCACTGCTGTTGTTCCTGCTGATGCTTTTCACGGCCGACGGGGCTTGGGCCGACACCGCCTCTGAGCCGGGTGATCAGGTGATCCGCCTCGGCGTTTCCACCCGGACCTTCCCGGCGGCCAACCGCAACGACGCCCTCGCGGCCCTCAGGGTCTGGGCGGATACGGTCATCAGGGAGCGAAGTCTTCAGGAATACGTGGAAATTTCCTTGTATGACTCGGCTGAAGCGCTCCACACGGCTTTTGCGCTGGGAGGCATCGACGCGGCGTCCCTGACCACCGAGGAAATCATGCTCCTGGGCCTTCGGCCGGATTTTATCTACATACCCTTCAAGGACCAGGGCTTTGAGGTCAGATACGTGCTTCTCGCACGTCGCGACGGTGTGGTCAGGGATCTGGCGGGCCTGGTGGCGCAACGCCTGACCTTTTTCGATGATTCCGCTACGATTTTAGCCATGCCCTGGCTGGAAACCCTGCTGGCCGAAGTTGCCGGGCAGCCGATAGAACGCCCGTTGATGAACCTGGTCGAGGTGGATAGTCCCTCCAAGGCCATTTTGCAGGTTTTCTTCCGCCAGGCCCAGACAGCCCTGGTCACCCTGGAGGCTTTTGAGCTGGCCTGTGAACTCAACCCCCAACTGCGCCAAGAGCTGATGGTCCTGCATGAATCCCAGCCCTTTGTGACGGCCTTCTTCGTTTTCAACCCGGACTGGCGCGGAACAGCCCGGGATCGACTCGAAGAGGCCATCGTAAGCCTGCACGAAACTCCCGGCGGCCAGCAGGTCCTCACCGTTTTTCAGAGTGCTCGAATGAGCAGACAGCCCAGCTCGGTCCTGGACGCCACGCGGCAGTTTCTCGAGGATTACCGACGGTTGATGGGTGACCTGCCGGCCCGGAAAACCCCGCCCTGAGAGTCGCCACAACCTGATCACCAAGGAAATGCCTGTCATGCCTTCCAATACCTCCACCGCACAGCACCGCATTCTGATCATCGACGACAATGCCGCGATTCACGAGGACTTTCGCAAGATTCTCGAACGGAGAGAGCCTTCCGAAGACGTGCTGCGGGAGATGGAATCCGAGTTGTTCGGTCAGGAGGATACGGCAGTGGCATCCGCCGACTTTGTCATCGACTCCGCTACCCAGGGCAAGGAGGGGTTGGAAATGGTCCGCCGGGCCAAGAACGAGAACCGGCCCTACGCTCTGGCCTTCGTGGACGGTCGGATGCCCCCGGGTTGGGACGGAATCGAAACCATCGCCCGGCTCTGGGAGGTCGACCCGGAACTGCAGGTGGTGTTTTGCACGGCCTATGCGGACTACTCCTGGTGGGATATCCAGCAAATTCTGGGAACAACCGACAGTCTGCTGATCCTCAGGAAACCCTTTGAAAATGCGGAAGTGCTGCAGCTTGCCCACGCCCTGACCCGAAAGTGGTCTCTGAACCGAGAGGTTCAGACCAGAATCAGCGAATTGCGGGAAAACGAGGCAAGGCTCACCACGTTCTTTTCACAGTCCTTCAGTGGATTCTTCTTTATGATGCTGGACGAACCCGTGGCCTGGAACGAAGCGACCGGAGAGGAAAAAGAGCACCTGCTGGATTATGTGATGCGGCATCAACGGGTGACCAGGGTCAACCAGGCCATGCTGGACCAGTATGGAGCAAAGGCGGACGAGCTCATTGGTCTGACCCCCAGTGACCTCTTCGCCCATGATCTGGAACACGGGCGCCAAATCTGGAAGGGATTGTTCGAGAGAGGTCGCTGGCACGTGGAGACCCGGGAGCAGCGGTTGGACGGGACACCCATCATCATCGACGGCGACTACATCTGCCTGTACGACGACCAGGGTCGGATAACCGGCCATTTCGGGGTCCAGGCCGACATAACGGAGCGAAAGCAGGCGGAAGAAGCTCTGCAGGCCCTGAATCGGATTCAGGGCCTGCTTACGGAATTGGCCACGGACTTCATCAACCTGCCCCTGGACGCGATGGATGCAGCCATCGAAAGCGCCTTGGCCAAGCTGGGCGCCCTTGTCCATGCGGACCGCGCCTATGTCTTTGCCTACGACCATCAGCGCCAACTCTGCACGAACACCCACGAATGGTGCGCCCCGGGCATCATTCCGCAAATTGCGAATCTGCGGCAAGTGCCCATGGATGATTTGGGCGAATGGGTACCCCGGCACCAGCGTGGCGAGATCATCCACATTCCGGATGTCTTCGCACTGTCCCCTGACAGCCCGGAGCGCCGCGCCCTGGAACCGCAGGACATCAAAAGCATGCTTGCCGTGCCCATGCTGCACGATGGTCAGTGTTTCGGCTGCTGCGGTTTCGATTCCGTCAAACGGCACCACCTCTATTCCGAGGATGAGCGTCGGCTTCTGTCGATCTTTGCCCAGATGCTCCTGAATATACATCTGCGTCGCCAGTCGGCACGGCGGTTACTGGAGAGGGAACAGCAGTTCCGCTCCCTGTTCATTGATTCACCCGTCTCCATGATCATTCAGGACCCGCACAGCGGTGAGATTATCGACGCAAATCCCACAGCCTACACCCTGTACGGGTATTCTTCATTGGAAGAATTTCAGGCCAATGAATTCTGGCTGCCACCGCCGTACTCCTTTGCCGATGCCCAGGCCTGGATGCGCAAGACGCTTCAGGAAGGTCCGCAGCGGTTTGAATGGCTGAACCGGAAAATAAACGGCGATCTGTTTTGGGAACTGGTGCAGTTGACCAGGATTCCATTTCGCGGGGAGGAGCGTATTCTTGCGACCTCTATCGACATCACCTCCCTGAAGTCTGCCGAGCAGCGCCTCCACGCCGCGAATCTTCAGCTTGAGGAAACCCTGGGACGGATAACCGCCATCATGGCCGCGGTGCCCGAGGGCATCCTGGTCTTCGACCAAGCCGGGATGGTCATCGACGATAATCCGGCGGCCCGGGAGATGTTCAAGCCCAAGGACGTTGTCATGGGCCGGGACCGATGCGGGGATTACATTTCCTGCGGCCATCTCCGCGAGCCAAATCAGAAATGCGGTAATACTCCAAACTGCCCGGACTGCCCGATCAATGCCGCCATCAGAAAGGTCCTTCATGAAGGAACCGGGGTGGGAGAGCAGGACGAGGAAATCGTTCGGACCTCGGGGGAGAGGTCCTGGATCCGCTTCAGCGTCTTGCCGTTGGTTCTGAACGATGAGCGCTGCGCGATGCTCGTGGCCCAGGACATTACGGCGCGCAAGCAAGCCGACGCGGCCCTGCGTGAGAGCGAGGACCGCTTCCGGGTTTTGTTTCGTGACAGTCCGGATCCGCTGTTCATCTGGCGACTGGATGACACCTTGTTCGATGTGAACGAGGCCGGGTGCCAGATGCTCGGATACCCCCGCGAGGAACTCTTGCGACGTTCCCTTGGCGACATTTTGCTCCCGTCAGTCCGTGGCAAGGCACACGAGATCGTGACAGAAGAGCTGCCTTTGAGCCGCTTTGAGAGCATCAACGTACGTCGTGACGGGACGACCATACCGGTGGAAATTTCCAAGACCAGGATCAAACTGCACGGGGCGGTCTATATCCTGTCTGCAGCGCGGGACATAACCATGCAGAAGCAGGCTGAGGTGGAATTCGTTCGCGCCAGACAGTTGGCGGAAGAGGCTTCCCGGGCCAAATCGGAATTTCTGGCCAATATGAGCCACGAAATCCGCACGCCCATGAACGGGGTGATCGGCATGACCGGCCTGCTTCTGGACACGGATATGACCGAGGAACAGCGCCAACTCGCTGAAACCATCCACTCCAGCGGCGAGGTCCTGCTCAACCTGATCAACGATATCCTCGATTTTTCCAAGATAGAGGCCGGGCAACTGATTATGGAGGAACTGGATTTTGACCTGTACCGGGTGATGGACGACTTGAGCCGGGGCATGGCGCCAAGCGCCCAGAAAAAGGGTCTTGAATTCGTTTCCACTGTCGATCCCGATGTGCCGCAACTGCTCCGCGGCGACCCCGTCAGACTCCGCCAGATTCTGACAAACCTGATCGGAAATGCCATCAAGTTCACGGAGCGGGGCGAGGTGGTGGTGAGGGTCAGTAGAATGATGAATGATGAAGGCGGAGTGATGAATGATGAAGATCCTTCAGATTTCAGGTCTCAGGTTTCAGCCCTCAGCCCTTCCGAAAACGAAGTCTTGCTTCGCTTTTCGGTGAAGGACACCGGCATGGGCATTCCCGAGGAAAAAATCGGCCTGCTGTTTAATAAGTTCAGCCAGGTGGATGCCTCCATTACCCGCAAATTCGGCGGCTCCGGCCTGGGACTGGCCATTTCCAAACAACTCACGGAACTGATGGGCGGCAAAATTGGGGTCTTCAGTACGCTGGGCCAGGGGGCTGAATTCTGGTTTACCGCACATTTCCTCCTGTGCAACGCCCCGAGTGACTGTTCCGTCGCTGTTCCGCGAACAGCATCCCCCCAACGCAGCTTCTCCGGCCGAGTCCTCGTAGCCGAGGACAACCTGGTGAACCAGCGAGTTGCCCTGGGCATCCTGAAGAAAATGGGCCTGCGTGCCGACGCGGTGGGCAACGGCCTGGAGGCCCTCCACGCCCTGCAAACCATCCCCTACGACCTGGTGCTCATGGACGCGATGATGCCGGAGATGGACGGGCTTGCCGCTACTCGGGAGATTAGAAGATTAGAGAATGATGCTGGGATGCTGGGATACTGGGATGCTGGAATTGAAAAAGGAAGTGGTATTTCAGATTCAGCCAACCATAGTAAAGAGGCCCCGGACACAACAGGCAAACCATCCCAGCATCCCAGCATTCCAGCATTCCAGCATTCCAGCATCCCAACATTCCAGCATGTCCGGCACCTGCCGGTGATCGCCATCACCGCCGGGGCCATGTCGGAAGACCGCCAAAAATGCCTGGAGGCCGGCATGGATGATTATCTGTCCAAGCCCATCAATCCGGCGGAGCTGGCTCGGGTGCTCGAGAAATGGCTGCCCGTGGCGGAAGTCAGGTGTCAGAAGTCAGAGGTCGGTGGGCAAAGCGCTAAGGGCGAAGAGATGGCAAAGACGGAGGACGCACCGCTGGTATTCAACCGTACTGCATTGCTGGATCTGTGCATGGGAGATGAGGGCTTGCTCGAAGAGGTGTTGAGCCTGACCCTTGAGACTGTGCCGACGCGCTTTCAGGAACTGCGCGCTGCTCTGGACGCCGCTGATATTGCCACTGTACGAACCCTGACGCATACCATCAAGGGGCTGGCTGCCAATGTCGGTGCCGAGGCTTTGAGCGCTACGGCTGGAGCTATGGAAAAGGCAGCCCGCTCCGAGGAACTGGACGGGCTGCGCGGGAAGATGGGGGAATTGGAGTTTCGCTTCGAAGAGTTGCGCGGAAAACTGGCGCAGGGGCTTTCGACTACATGAACATGGTAACCATTATTGCTCTGTCCCGCCACAAAAAATGGGACGGCAGCGGCTACCCTTCGGGCCTGTCCGGCGAGGACATCCCCCTGCCCGGCAGGATTTGCGCCGTGGCGGACGTATTTGACGCCTTGGTCAGCAAGCGGCCCTACTCGGATAACCAGTCAGTCCGGCAAACCCTGCCCTGAGCACCACCACAACCTGATCACCAAGGAAATGCCTGTCATGCCTTCCAATACCTCCACCGCACAGCACCGCATTCTGATCATCGACCTCAACGCTCAGAGATTTGACCCGCCCTATGCTCAGATAAATTGACCCACCTTCCT
>REDL01000038.1 GCA_007693505.1 Desulfovibrionales bacterium
TGCCCAAAATTCGGCCAAAAAACATGATTTTGGCCTTGCTTCGAGTAAACTTGGGTTAACAGGCTGTCCAATTTTTGGGGTCCACTATACTGCTTCGCCAGGGCAGCACGGGTATTTACCCGCTGAAGTACTCCGCACCGGTCAGTCTTAAAACAATTTCACGGCCTGACTGAAAATCTCACGCACGCACGATACTCTGCTGGACGCCATGCTCCGGGAGTCCTCACCCGCAAGGGAAATCCTTGAACGTTGTGGACTTGTACGATTTCAATTTTCTGGTTGACACGATTGCAAAAGGCAGGAACAAAGGTCTAAAATGACATAACTGTAGCAACTCTGACCTGCGTTTCGGACATTCATGCAGGGCTTGATCAGGAGCATTACGCGTTTATGACACAATTCTGCGCTTGCTGAGGTAGGTCGCCCTTGCAGGGCTCTTCCTGCTTTCCCATCCTTGTCCCAGGCTGTATACATGATGTTACTGCAGAAAGTCGCAAGACCTTGAAATTCCTCATTCCGGCGAAAGCCGGAATCCAGTCTTTCCAAGGTGTTGAGCAAAATCACATCACACGTTTTCGCGGGAAAAGGGACTTTTTGCAGTGACCGCATACATGTTGCCCCTTTGGGGCTGAAATCAAGCCCTGAAACGGCAAAACAGGTACAGCCCAGAGCAACATCGCCCTGACTGCCTACGCCAAGGCCGGAGATCGAGAGAAGTTCCTGGAGGCCGGAATGAACGATTACCTGGCCAATCCGGTAAAGATGGATGAATTGGTGAAGGTGCTGGAGAAGAATCGCCAAACCGAGACATGATGCGCAATGTACCCGTGAACACGTCGATGGGTGTCACAACCCAATCCTAATTTCATGACAACACCGTCTCAGACTGGAGTCGCGAGGTACGCCACATGAGTGAGATCGTTTACATCCTGGGGATTGTGCTGCAGGCCGCCGCCGGGATCATGGCTCTGATGCAGGTGCGCAGCGCGCCTCACCGCCTGCCGTGGTTTTTGATCGCGATATCTTCGCTGCTGATTGTTTTTCGCCGTTCAGCCACGTTGGGCGAGTTCATCCAGGCGGAACGTGAACTGGCCCCAGCCGAGGTCATCACTCTGATCGTCTCTCTGCTTTTTTTTCTCGGAGTCCTGCTCATGGCCCGGATGTTTCGCGATATTTCCGTGGCACAGGAAGCCTTGAAGGAGAACGAACAACATTTCAGGCTGCTGGCTGACAACGCGCCCGATGGAATTTTTATCCAGGTAAATTATCGCTTTGCCTATCTGAACAAGGCCTGCCTGCGGCATTTTGGCGCCCAGTCTGAAGAAGATCTCCTGGGCCAGTCCGTGATTGATCGCTTTCATCCGGACATCCAGCACATTGTCCGGGAGCGGATACGTCTGCTCAATGAAGATCGTCAGCCTGTGGCTTTGATGGAGCAAAAACACATTCGCCTGGACGGAGAGCCCATCAATGCCGAAGTATCCGCGGCTCCGTTCCAGTTCAAGGGGGAGAAGGGGGCGCTTGTTTTTGTGCGCAACATCGAGAAGCGGAAGAAGCTGGAACTGGCCTTGACTGAGAGTGAGAAAAAATTCAGGACGTTCGCCGATTTCACAGCCGACTGGGAGTATTGGCAAGGTCCGGATGGCCGGTTTATTTATGTTACACCGTCCTGTGAAGGGATTTCAGGGTATGCACCCGACATGTTCATGCAGGATCCGAAGCTGATGCTACGCATCATCCATCCTGAGGACCGGGCAACCATGACCTGCCTGGATAGCCAGCAAAATAGACCGGTTGAGGGGGTGCATGTCGGAACGGACCTGCGCATCATTACCCGTGCACAGGAAATTCGATGGATTGCTCATCGCTGCCATGCAGTCTCCTCCTCTGACGGAAAATTTCTTGGCCGCCGCGGCAGCAATCGGGACATCACCGAGCACAAGCTCCGCGAAGATGAAATCAGGAAGATCAATCAACAGCTTCAGCAAGCCAATTCTGAGAAAGATATGCTCTTTTCCATTATCGGGCATGACCTGAGGTCGCCCATGTCAGGGATCCTGGCTTCAACGACAATGCTGGTGAACGATCACGATACGCTCTCCCGAAAAGACAGTCAGGCCCTTTTTAACGCGTTGCGAGACAGCGCCGTGAATATCATGGCGCTCCTGGAGGACCTATTGCAATGGGCACGCATGAACCAGGGGGGAATCGAGTACGAACCCTCACCATGCAGTCTGCACGCCCTGTTCGAACAAAGCCTGGCCATGGCCCAGAATGTGGCCAACCGCAGGCAAATCACTCTTCATATGGAGATTGCGCCACATTTGAGCGTAGTGGTCGATAAACCAATGATCAAAACCGTGATCCGCAATATCCTCCTCAATGCGATCAAGTTTACCCACCAGGGCGGTGCAATCCACATCACGGCCAGGCTTGAAGACCAGAAGGCAATTGTTGCTGTACAGGACAACGGCATCGGCATGGATAAGCACGTTCTGGCCTCGATCTTTTCCCTGGAAAAGAAGAATAAACGCCAGGGTACGGACGGCGAAAAGGGCACCGGCCTGGGGCTCATTCTCTGCAGGCAGTTCATTGACCAGCACGGCGGGCGCATCTGGGTTGAGAGCGAGCCGGACAAGGGCACAACGGTGTTTTTCACGCTGCCGATTGCAGAAAAACACTGAACGCAACTTTCGCTGTTGCTGCTCCAGTCCGGCTCAGGATCAAAGATATTGGTATTGTTGCCATGCAACGGGGGAACATCCTGCTTACGTAGAATACCGGACACGGCTGAAACAGTGTCGCCCTCGGACTGAAGGCGGCTGAAAGGCTGTCGCTTTGAACGGGAGTATTACCACTACAGTGAAACTTACAAGAATTACGCGTTCTTTTCCTGTAAACCATCAGTCCAGGAAAGATACTCTGTGAACAATCAAGGCCGCAGAAGAATGAACCACGGGGCACACGGGGGGCACGGAGGAGCATATTGCCAAAAACCTGGATTTCTTTCCCCTCTTTTCCCATTGGCCTAAAACCAACCCGACAATCCAGAATGCGTTTCAACCACATTCCAGACGTCACGGTCACGGCTGACTTTGCCATGGAGAACGGACAGCGGTACCGTTACCGTCTGGACGTCGCGCTGGAGAACCCGCCCCCGGCCAACGCGACCGCCTGCGTGATCATGATGAATCCGAGCTACGCCTGCGTCGAGCATGCGGACAAGTCGGTCCAGTTCATGGAACGTATCGTCTTTCTCAAACAACTGCCGGAATTTGCCGATGTCGGAAGGCTGATCGTGGTCAACCAGTTTGCCAAGATCCAGACCAGAAATTTTCAGGGACTGCCCCAGGATATCGGTTCGCGCAACAACGCGGCAATCCAGACGGCTTTTGCGGAATCGGGCATCATCATTGCTGCCTGGGGATGTGCCAATCCGTTTCACAACCGGATCGCCCTTATCAGCGAGCTTCTGGCGACCATGATGCCAGGCAAGCGCCTGTACCGGACCAGCAAGCATCCCTCCCGGGGCAAATACGCGGGCTTCATCCTGCCCTGGTGACAACCATGCCAACCATTCGCGAACTATTCCCTGACGACTGGCCGGCTGTGCAGGCCATGGCCCAGCGCTCATTTCCCGCTCCCCAGGGCAAGTTTATCCGCCCCACCGAGGAAGGAACCCTGGCGCTCGTTGATGACACTCCTGCCGCTGCCGCCCTCTTGCGGACATTCCCCCTTCGTGACGGTCGCCGGGTTGGATACATCGCCTGGCTGTTCACCGACCCTGCGTTCCAGAGCCAAGGGCTGGCTAAACGTCTGATCGCCGCCTCTGTTGCCCGTCTGGAGGACTTGGGCTGCCGGCATATTCTGACCGACATCGAAGGTCACAACACGGCCTCTGCGTTTTCTTTTGTCGGCAATGGCTTCCGGCGCATTGGCTTTGCCGATCAGTGGCGGATAATCGGACCGTCCAACTTGCCCCGTCTTTGGTTGAGAACCGTTGACCCGGGTCATTTCATCTGGATGAGGGACGTGAACCCGGCATTGCCCCGACCAGACCTGCAACGCCTGAGCACCTGGGGCATCAACTGGCTCTTCGCCTTGACAGCCACCCTCTTCGGCACAAGCCTGCTTTCCTTCATTTCCTTGAACCGGCCTTCGGGCACGGATGCCCTGGCTCTGCTCCTGGGTGTCGTTCTGGTGTTCGGCTTCCGGGAGGCGGCCATGCGCATGACGGCCAAGGCCAAAGGCTGGCCGTTGGAATACCGAATATGGGATTCGGCATTCATCTTCGCCCTGCCTGTCGCCGTGCTCTTTGGCAAGCTCTTCCCGTTGCCGGGAGGACTGTATCCCCGGCAGGACAGGTGGCGCTATCCAGATGCCCTGCCCGCACTGGGCCTTGCCGCGGTTGCCGGGACCATATCCGTCATGGCCCTTGTTGCACTGTCATTGGTCGTCTCCAGGATGCAGGTCCAAGGCTTTATGCAGGCCCTGGCCAGCGCCGTGCTGTTCATCGGAAAGCCCCTGCTGCTGTTCGATTCCATCCTGGCCTTCCCCCCGTTCTCCTGCTTCAATGCCCGACGTATTTTCGACCTGCACCGTGGACTCTGGGCCGGGTTCGCGGTTCTCGGGGCTATTCTGTTCCTGTGGCGAATATGAGGATGGCGTAGAGCAGGTCAGGCCTGCCCCTTACCCAAAATATTTTCCGGAACATCCATGCGGTCACTGCAAAAAGTACTTTTTCACGCGAAAATGTGTGATGTGATTTTGCTCAACACCTTGGAAAGACTGGATTCCGGCTTTCGCCGGAATGACGAATTTCAAGTTTTTGCGACTTTCTGCAGTAACGTCATCCATGACGATTTTTGTAAGCTCTCCGCGGGGAGACACAAAACCAAATCAAACGGACATTGGCCCAGCCCGAAAATCTTCAGTATCTTTGTGGGCAGATTGGATTGCAGGGCAGCTTCCCAGACGGCTTTGCTGCCAAGGATGCATGCTCACTCAATACTCTCCATAAACCTTGCTTTTATGGCCGACCCTGACGATCAGGACGGTAACTTCCTGGTCCTGGATATCGGCAATGACCCGAAAAGCGTCAACTCGATATTTCCAGAGGCCAGTCAGGTTGTGTCGTAATGGATTGCCAAACCGCCTGGGATCTTCGTCTGTGGCAATACGCTTGCGTAAAAAATTCAGGATATTGCTTCTGGCCTTTCGATCCAGTTTGGCCAATTCTTTTCTGCCCGGACCGGCAATCCTAGCGGACCAAGACAAGGTCGCTCTCTACCTCATCCAGGGAGTACGTCACGCTCCTGCCGGCCCGGATGTCCTCCACCACGTTGTCTGAACTAAGGTGTTTAAAACGTAGGTGGTCTCTCCCGGCCTGGGCTGATTGGGCAGTCAGTTCGGCAACCGCGGCCTCGGCCTGGGCAACGACGTTCTCGTATTCTTGCAAGGCAAGCGTGGCCAGAACCTGCTGGTCCTGAACCCGGTCACCCCCTTCCTTCACGACCAAACAATCCATTCCCCTGACGGGAAAACGACCTTTCGCCTCTTTGTGAAACATATCTGTGCCACCTACACATGCCATTAGTAGCACGAAAAAAAATATTATATTTTTTATTTGCCAATAATACTAAAATTATCTATTTGAATTTGCTGTCCGAGGCAAAATAGAATTACAAAAGCGAAGAACGTTTCACCTTGAGTAACGAAAGAGATCATGGCCTACCTTGGGCATACTCAAAAAAATAATAAATCAGCATAGTTTGAGTACAACCATATTCCTGAACTGGATTCCCTCCTCTGCGGGAATGACTTGCTGTTCCCTGCCGAGCCCGAATCAGTCATGCCGATGAACCCTTTCCTCGTGTAGACGGAAAACGGGTGTCCAGACCGTTTTTACTCGGATGTACCGAGCAACTTCCCCATAAAATAACCAGAAGGACCATATCGTGAGGTCGCGTCATTTTTCGTTGTGGATTCCACTGTTGCTGTTTCTGGGGGCGCTGACCCTTTACCGGCCGTCACCCCTCAACGCTTCAAATCGACTGACCCAGGCCCTCGATGCCGAGGATGCCATCCTCCGCCAGACCCAGGAATCCCAGGCTCGGGTGAACGCCATGGCCGACGAGACCCTCCGGCTGGTCCAGGAGTATCGGGCTTTGCGGCGGGAGCAGGAGAACCTGGCCGTGTACAACGCCAACCTGGAAGACATGGTCCGGTCCCAGGTGGCCGAGGTGGTTTCGCTGGAGCGGCAGATCGAGGAGATCAAGGTCACCCAGCGGGAGATCGTGCCCTTGATGCTGCGCATGCTGGGCGGACTGGAGGCCTTGGTGGTCGCGGACCTGCCGTTCCTTCTGGAGGAGCGGATGGCCCGGGTGGAGGGGTTGCGGGCCTTGATGCGCCGGGCCGACGTGGATGTTCCGGAGAAGTTCCGCCAGATCATGCAAGCCTATCAGACCGAGGCCGACTACGGGCGAACCATTGAGGCCTATCAGGGCGAACTGATCGCGGACCACGAACCAGGGCGCAGCGTCGAGTTCCTGCGGATCGGCCGGCTGGTCCTGGCCTATCAGACCCTGGACCGAAGCGAGAGCGGCTTCTGGGATGCCCGGCACCAAACCTGGACACCTCTGGATAACCGCCACAATCAATCCATTCGCCAGGGTTTGCGCATCGCGGCCCGACAGGCCGCGCCGGAGTTGATCCAGGTTCCGGTGAACGTCTCCACGCCGTGGATGGAACCGGTTCTTCCCGGTTCTCCAGATGCCAACGCCGAATTCGAAGGCCTGAACAACACGGAAACGGAGACTGAAAATGGCCTGGAGGCGCGACGATGATCGGCTTTTTCCCGGTATCCGTTGCCATACTGATCGTTTTGACACTTCTTGGCTCCCCTCTCCCTGCTCAGCCATCCACCGGCCTGGACGTCTTCCTGGAGCAGGTCCGCCAACGGGCCAAGAACGAGGAACGGATCAACCAAGAGCGGGAACAAGAATTTGGCGCTGATCTGGACGCGGCCCGCGCGCGTATCCAGAAGGCCCGCTCAGCTGTCCGTGCGGAGCAGGATCGCCAGGAACTTCTACTCAAGAACTTCGAGGCCAACGAGGCAATTCTCACGGAGTTGGAAGCCCTCCTGCACGAGGAGCAGGGCGGGCTGGGCGAGATGTTCGGCGTGGTGCGCCAAAGTGCCGGGGATTTTCATGCCCAGTTTGTCGGCTCCCTGGCCATGGCCGACAGGCCCGAGGCTCTGGAATTCCTCGACGGGCTGAGCGACAGCCGGACCCTGCCGGGCATGGCCGAGCTGGAGCGGATGTGGATTCTGGTCCTGGAGGAAATGGTCGACTCGGGCCGGGTGGACCGCTTTGTCGGCGAGGTGGTTCTGCCGGACGGCACGAAGCAGGACAGTGAGGTGCTCCGGATCGGCGCGTTCAATGCCGTGGCCGATGGGCGGTACCTGTCCCACGTTCAGGGCCGCAACCAATTTCTGGAACTGCCGCGCCAACCCCGAAACCGACACCTGCGTTTAGCTCGTGAACTGGAGCAGGCCGAGCCGGGGGAAACGCGCTTCTTCGCCCTGGACCCTTCCCGGGGCGCGATCCTGGCTCACCTGGTCCAGTCGCCAACGCTCATCGAACGGATCAAGCAGGGCCGGGAGATCGGGCTGATCATCCTCGGCCTGGGCCTGTTCGGGCTGATCCTTTTTCTGGTCCGCTTCACCATCCTGGCCGTCATGGACCGCCGTATCCAGCGTCAACTGCGTTCCGAAACGCCCCTGGCGGACAACCCTCTGGGACGGATCCTCCAGATCAGCGGCGCCAGTCGTCGCGTGGACCCGGAAACCCTGGAAATCCGCCTGGACGAGGCCGTACTCAAGGAAATTCCTTCTCTGGAACGGGGCTTACGGACCATCAAGATCCTGGCTGCCATGGCCCCGCTTCTGGGCCTGTTGGGCACCGTGGTGGGGATGATCGAAACCTTTCAGGCCATCACCCTCTTCGGCACCGGCGATCCCCAGCTCATGGCCGGGGGCATCTCCCAGGCCCTGGTGACCACAGCCCTGGGCCTGTCCGTTGCGATTCCGCTGCTTTTCCTGCACAGCCTGGCCGCGGCCAAGAGCCGGACACTGGTGAACATCCTGGAGGAGCAGGGGGCGGGGTTGCTGGCCGAGCATATTCAAAGGACGCGGGAAAGATGAGTTCTTTCGAGGACGTTCACGTACCCGCCCACGCCCACGCCCACGTTCACGTTCACGTTCACGAAACAAGCCATGCTTGAGCCGATCCTCAACCTGCAACGATTTCTGGACGCCGGAGGTCCGGTCCTGTGGGCCATTCTTCTGGTGGCCGTGATCCTCTGGACCCTGATTATCGAGCGCTACTGGCATCACTGGCGGATTTTCCCGCAAGAACTAGCCGCAGTGCGCGCCCGACGGGCCGAACAGCCACCTCAGGAACGCCGCATCGCCCGGATGCTGCTGCGCAAGGACGTCTCCGAACTGCGCCAGGGCCTGACCCGCTCCCTGACCGCCATCCGCACCCTGATCGCGGCCTGCCCGCTGCTGGGCCTGCTGGGCACGGTCACCGGGATGATCCATGTCTTCGACGTGATCGGCTTCAGCGGCACGGGCAATCCCCGGGCCATGGCCGCGGGCGTGTCCATGGCCACCATCCCGACCATGGCCGGACTGGTGGTGGCCCTCTCCGGGTTCGTGTTCAGCATCCGCTTGCAACGCGGCGGCGAGGCCCATGTCCGGGAGGCCGAGGACGTGTTGAAGCGGGATATGCTGGAGGAGAAAGAAGTCAGGAGTCAGAAGTCAAAACCATTTAACCGCAGTTATTTCAACCGTTGAACCCTGAGCCACTGAATCTTTGACCCCATCAGCCTATGCGACGCAGACGACGATACGACGACCAGGAAAGCGCCCAGATCGACATGACCTCGATGATGGATGTGGTGTTCATCATGTTGATTTTCTTCATCGTGACCACATCCTTCGTCAAGGAGGCGGGGATCGAGGTGAATCGGCCCATCGCGGCCAGCGCCGAGCGCCAGGAGCGGGGCAACATCATGATCGCGGTTTCCGAATCCGGCGCGGTCTGGATCGACGGGCGGCAGGTGGACGTGCGGGCCGTGCGGGCCAACGTGGAGCGGCTGCGGGTCGAAAACCCGGAGGGAGCCGTGGTCATCCAGGCCGACGAGGCGTCGCGTACGGGAATCCTGGTCCAGGTCATGGATCAGGTCCGACTGGCCGGGGTGCATAATGTGGCCGTGGCCGCGAGCAAGCCATGAACACCCCGGTACGATTCAGCGTTTCCCTGGTTTGCGGCCTGCTGGCCGCGGTGGGACTGTTCCTGCTGATGCACTTTCTGGTCAGCCGGGGAGAAGCGGGAGTCGAGGCCCAGCGCCGCGACCCACTGCCCCAGTTCATCCGCATGGAAGAGCAAAAGGAAATCGTGCGTCGCCGGGAACGGGAAAAGCCCGAACCACCCGAGGAAATCAAACCCATCCCCCGCCTGGAGGCCATGGCCACGCCCACACAACCTACACCCCAACCGCCGACCGTCGACCTCCCCCGATTCGACTTTCCAACGGACCTGGCCCTGGCCGGGTTACCCATGGCCGTGCCTCCGCCCGCGCCCAGTGCGCCCAGCGGCCCTGTGGCCTACAGCCAGTCCCTGACACCCATTTCCCAGGTGCCGCCGCAGTATCCGGTCCGGGCCAGACGCCAGGGCATCTCCGGCTGGGTACGTCTGGAATTCATCGTCAATCCTGACGGATCGGTCCGTGACATCTCGGTTGTGGAGGCCGAGCCCAGAAAAGGCATCTTCGACCAGGAAGCCGTCCGCGCCCTGAGCCGCTGGCGCTTTCATCCCCAGATGCAGGACGGCCAAGCCGTCCCGGCCATCGCCACCATCACCATTGTCTTTAATCTGGAGGGGTGAACCGTGAAAGCAGGTCGTCTGAAGATGAACGCACCAGGGCGCACTCTCGGCATGGAAATGAGTACAGCCGCGCATGCCGACCCAACCGCCCGCTCCCGTTGGTCGCTCAAGACGCCAGGTTCGCCAAGCAAACCATTTTGGAAAGCAGGGAAAAAGCTGCTTTCCAAAAGACTGCCGGACCCTGACCGGGCGCGGAACACAACGCCGTCAGGCGTGAAGCCTTTTGGCTTCCGCATCTTTCCAGCGGAAGCCAAAAATTTCTTCTTGGCATCCTCCGCGCCTTTAGCGAAGCGAGCGGTTCAAACCTTTCTTTTTCTTCGCTGCTCCATCCGCACAATAGCCGCTCTGGCATTCATCCTCTGGCTCGCCATTACCACCTTTCCCGCCGAAGCATCAGCCTCAAACGACGCCCCAACGATCTCCCACGGCGCGCACCAGAAGCTCAGCGCGGCCCAGGACCTGCTGCACGCAGAAAAGTGGTCCGATGCCGATGCTCTCCTGGAGGGCTTTCTTCAGGAATTCCGCCAGGAACCCTTTGCCCTGGCCCTGGCCTGGCAGATGCGCGGCTTTTTGTTCAGTGAGACCGACCGCCATGAAGAGGCCTTGGAGGCCTTTGACAAGGCCCTGGACCTGGACAGCCTGGACGAGGCCTCGCGCTTGCGGGTTTTGGCCAACACGGCCCTGATCCTCGTGCTCCTGGGTCGCCATGACGAAGCCTCCCGGCGGATGTCCGCCTGGCTGGACCAGGCCGATGTCGTCGCCCCGGAACAGTGGGTCCGGGCGGCCTGGGTCTTTTTCGAGGCTGAACGGTACGAGGCGGCGGCCCGCCACCTGAAGACGGCCATCCAGGAATTGCTTCAGGCCGGGTCCAAGGCTCCGCTCGAATGGTACGACATGCTCCTGGCCGCCCTGCACCACGACGGGCAATACGCGGAAATGATCCGCCTGCTGCCCGGAATCATGGAACAGCGACCCAACGACAAGCGCTACTGGCAACAGCTCGCCGCCGCGCACCTGCAACTGAACCAGGAGCGCCGAGCCGCCGCCGTCCTTGCCGCCGGTCATCACAAGGGCGTCTTCAATCAGCCCCAGGACATCATCCAGGTGACCCAAATGCTCCGTCAGGCCGAAACCCCGCACCTGGGGGCCAGAATTCTGGAGCAGGCCCTGAACAACGGCCAGCTCCGGAGCACGAAGGACAATCTGAACCTGCTGGCCGACGCCTGGCTCCAGGCCCGGGAAATCCAAAAGGCCGCGACAATCCTGGTCCAAAAAGTCGAACAGAGCGAGGACTGCGCCACCCGCCTGCGCATCGGCCGGTTGTTCGTGCAGATCGAGGACTGGAGCGCCGCGGCCGGGCAGTTGGAGCACGCCACCGGGGCCAGATGCGCGGAAGTCCGGCCCGACGCTCTGCTCTTATTGGGCATGGCCGCGTTTCACCAGGGCCGCATGGAGGAAGCCCGCAAGACCTTTACCCAGGCCAGGGAGGAGCCCAGGGTCCGACTTCAAGCCGAGATTTGGCTGGAGGGCATCGGCTCCGGGGGATGAAATTTCAACAGAGGCGATCACCGCCGTGGATAGTCCACCACTGCGGTGGAGTTCAAACACACAACCAGGGAGGTTGGGGAATGCGCTTGTCATGGAAATTTGGAATTGCCTTGCTGTCGGCCCTTTGCCTGGCGGCGGCGGCCTTTGCGGAGGATGCCCCCAGGCGGACAACGGAGGTTGAAGAGTACGTGGTCACGGGGACCAGGACCCGGCACACTCTGGAGGACGTACCCGTAGAGACCCGGGTGATCACCCGTGAGGACATCGATCGTTCGCCATCGAAAAACATTCTGGACATCCTGAACACCGTCCCGGGGATCAACACGACGCTGCTGGACGACGTGATCGGGTCGGACAATCTGCGGGCCACGATGCGTGGTTTGCAGTTCAACGAGGGGTACGGCCTGATCCTTATCGACGGGCAACGCGCCCACGGTGAACTGGGGGCGCATGGAGATTATGGGATCAGCCTGAACCAGATACCACTGAGTATGGTTGAGCGCATCGAAATCGTCAAAGGTGCTGCCTCGGCCCTCTACGGCTCCGACGCCCTGGCTGGAGTTATCAACATCATCACCCGCAGAGTTCCCGATGAATTCACGACACACGCCGGTGCGGGTTACAGCCGGTATGAAGTAACGGATCGCCAAGGTGTCTCGGCGAACAGCTCTTCCCGGGACGCCTACCGTGCCAGTGCCGGCCTGGGAGGCCCGCTTCTGGCTGCTTCAGGATACTACCTCCACTATAGCTATGAACAGGATGAAGGCGTTGCCGTTGATCCGGCCACAACCTACCGCCATTCCGTATTGGGTCGCTGGCAGACGGCGATCAGCGATGCGCTCCGCCTGGATCTGGGCGCGAACTTCGGGCTGGCACGCCGGGAATTGGATCTTCCCGTAGCGAACTATGACCGCGAATACGACACCTACCGTTTTTCCGGGGCCCTGAACTACCAGTTCGGGGAGCACCGTGACCACGAGCTGACCCTCAGCGGGTATACCTATTGGCAGGATTTCATCAACGGCTACCCCGGCTTCCAGCATGGCTTCCGCGATGGAACGATTGGATACGACCAGGCTGAACTGCTTTATAACTGGTACACGAACTGGAACATTCTGACCGTTGGGGCATCAACCCAACGCCAGCACATGGATTATTTCTCCATAAATTACCAACGAGACGGCGGCTCGTCCAAAGTCACTGTAGACGAAAACATCACCACCAACAGCATCTTTGTTCAGGACGAACTGATGCTCTTCGACCACCGTCTGACCCTGGTGCCTGGTTTTCGCCTTGAGGACCACTCCACGTTCGGCACGGAATTCAATCCGAAATTCAGCGCCATGCTCAAGGCGGCTCCATCCACGACCATCCGGGGCTCCGTTGGTCGCGGATTCAAGTCCCCTACCATCCGTCAGCTCTACTACGACGGCCTCTTACGTCACGGATCGCACTATGTTCGATCCAACCCAGACCTGAATCCTGAAATTGCCTGGACCTACTCCTTGAATCTGGAACAGAGCTTCCTGGACAACCGTTTGACGGCAAACCTGGGGTATTTCTTTAACGATGTGAACGATATGGTCGTGCGGCAATCCACAGGTGAGTTCGCGGTGGATGGCCTCCCCATCGAGAGCTACGTCAACGTGGAGAAAGCCCAGATCCAGGGAATCGAACTCTCGGCCCGACTCACATTGAACGACTCCTTCTTCGTGAATGCCGGTTTCAACTATATGGATTCGGAAAACAAGGATACGGGCAAGGACCTGCCCTATGTTCCCGAGTACAGTGTGTCTTTGGCTCCAACATACATCTTCCAACCTTGGGACGTGGGCACGACCGTGATCTTCTCCTACGTGGGCAAGCAGTACCGCAATACCGCCAACACACAGGAAGTCGGTGAGCACGGCATCATCGACACCCGCATCTGGAAGAACTTCTCGGAGTTGTTGCGGGTTTCCCTTGATGCCAAAAACATCACCAACTCCGACCGGGGTGACGGGGATTTCTCCCATCGCATGGGCCGAAGCATCGGCTTGAACCTGGAATTGCAATTCTAGACAACTCCAGCATGCACGTTTTTTTGGTGAATCTTACATGAAATAAAGGATATACAGGATGTTCAAGAAGCCTCTTTTCTTTTCGACCGTATTGCTGACCCTTGTCGCAACTCTGCCCGTTCTCTGCATGGCGCACTACCCCTGGATCAACATGCAGAGCTATCAGGCGCGGGAAGGCCGTCCGGCCAATCTGACCATCGGCTGGGGGCATGTCTTTCCAATGGACGGATTCATGAGCCAAGACAGGATCGAGGAACTGGTCATTCTCACCCCGGATGGCTCCAAGACCGAGGTGGAAGCAAAATCTGATCTGGAATTCGCCTCGGCCACATCCTTGGCTGCCGGGAGCCACCTGGTTTTTGGTCAACCCAAGAGCGGATACTGGACAAGAACGGCCACAGGAGGCCGAAGACAATCCAAGGAGGACCTGGACAATGTCCTTGGCTGCTCTTTTTCCGTGAACACCATGAAGGCCGTGCTCAATGTCGGCGATGCCGTCGGAGCTGTGGACCACGCCGTGGGGCACCCATTAGAGATCATCCCCATGGCCAACCCCGGAACACTCAGGGTGGGCGATTACCTGCCCATTCGCATTCTCCTAAGTGGCAAACCGTATAGCGGCTTCTTCCATGCCACCCATGAAGGATTCTCTTCGCAATCGGATGTGTTCGCGTATACAGCTCGAACCGATGCCGACGGCAATGGCCGGCTGCGCCTTCTCAACCGGGGACGCTGGCTGGTAAAGGTCGAGCACCAGGAAGACTATCCAGACTCCAATATCTGCGACATCAGGACCTATCGCGGAACGCTCACCTTCGGGGTGGACTAACTCATTTCCCAAAAACGATTGCCCGGACCCGCAAGGCGGAGTCCGGGCGCATTCATTTGCCTCGAAGAAAACCATGACGCTTGGAGAATCCATCATGTCGGCACGTTCAATCATCTTAACATTGGCCTTTTGCCTTGTATTCCCCGTCGCCACCGCCTCTGCCCACGGCATGTACTATCGCGTGGACGAGCATGGAGTCAGCGCCCGCTTCTTCTACACCCAGACCGACCCAGCGAGCTATTCCGCCTACGAGGTCTTCGGTCCGGAGGACACCATCCCGCATAAGACAGGACGCACGGACAAAAACGGCTTCGTCTCCTTTCTGCCGGACAGGGCCGGAACGTGGATCGTCTCCGTTGCAGGGGAGTCGGACCACGGCCTGCATCCCAAGACCGTCTCCATCGAAATCGGTGAAGGAATGTTCGTAGACTCCTACAAAAAGCCCCTGGTGGCTGAATACCTCACGGTGTTCATGGGCCTGACCATGATCCTGTTTCTGTACAGCCTGTGGGTGCAGTTCGGGAGAAGAAAGCGAGGTGGTTGAGACTGATAATATCTATACTATGGTCAGGGACCAGATGCGTAAATGTTGACTGTTCCTGCACGCCTCGACGACCTGTTTTCGCTTCACCCCTCTTCCCCTTCTGCCCCCATTTCCCGCCCTAACCCGAGGGCTTCCCGGTGTTTGCGGTACAAAGCGCGAAACTGGTGGTAGCGCAGGCCGAGATGTTCCGCGGCCCGGCGCTGATTGAAGCGGGCATGGAGTAGGGCCTCATGCAGTGCCCGGCGCTCCAGCTCCGCCACGGCATCCGGCAAATCGAGTGACGCGGGCAAACTGTCCCGCGAAAATGTTGGCTGAACCGGATGGTCCTGGGCATGGTCGCACTGGGGCGGGCCAGAGACGTCACCAGAGGGCGGAGGCTGTGCTTTAGGCTGCGCACATTGCCCTGGCTGCCTGGGGAGAATTTCCTGCTTGCCGTTTGATGCCGCGAAGGGGTCCAGGTTCACCGTGGAAATCACGGCTGCATCGCCGGCCCGGAACACGGCCCGCTCCACCACGTTTTTCAACTCCCGCACATTGCCCGGCCAGCAGTGGCCTTCCAGTGTCTTCAGTGCTGACGTGGAAAACCCAGGCGGTTCGGGTCGCTCCAGTTCAACGGCCATCCGTGCGGCGAAGTGCTGTGCGAGCAACACCACATCTCCGATCCGCTCGCGCAGCGGCGGGACGCGTAGCACCTCAAAGGCCAACCGATCCAGAAGGTCGGGTTTGAAGCGTCCCTGGGCGACCAAGGATGGCAGATCGGCATTGGTGGCCGCAATGATCCGCACATCCACTTCCAGGGCTTTGGCCCCACCGAGGCGCTCCAGAACCTGGTATTCAACCACGCGCAGGATCTTCTCCTGCATCTCCAGTGGCATGGTTCCGATCTCGTCCAGAAAGAGCGTGCCCTGGTCCGCGGTTTCAAACCGTCCGCGGCGCAGGCGTACCGCGCCGGTGAATGCACCAGGTTCGTGGCCGAAGAGTTCGGATTCCAGCAGGGATGCGGTCACCGCGGAACAGTTCACCGCGATCAGCGGCCCCTGCCAACGCCGGGAATGGTAGTGCAGCCGAATCGCAGCCAGTTCCTTGCCCGTACCCCGCTCACCGACCAGGACGACTGGCCGATCCACCTTGGCCACGGTGGAAAGACGCTCCTGAAAGTCCAGGAAGGCGTCCGACCGGCCCAAGGCTTCGGGCCCAGTGGAATAAGCAGAAGCATTATTAACCATGGATTGGTTTTTGATGCCAAATATTATATAAATATGTCAATCAATGCCTTCTTATTTTTTTCCTAACCAGGCAAGATATCATACTATTATGTTTGGCACACTGCATGCTAAACATACACCAAACGTGATCATTTTAAACACGATCAACACTTGTGATCCGAAATTGCCAAGGAGGAACGCATCATGGGTATTTTTACCAGATTTCGCGATATCATCAGTTCCAACATTAATGCCATGCTGGAACGGGCCGAGGACCCGGAAAAGCTGTTGCGCCTGATGATCCAGGAGATGGAGGAAACCCTCGTGGAACTGAAGGCCTCTTGTGCCGGGGCCATGGCCACGGCGGTCAAGGTGCGCCGGGAGTGGGAACAACTGGATGCCAAGATTGGCGGATGGGGCGAGAAGGCCGCCCTGGCCGTGGATAAGGGCCTGGAGGATTTGGCCCGGGAAGCCTTGCTGGAAAAACGACGACTGGAGGCCAAGGCCGAAACCCTGGACCGAGAGCTGCGGGAGAACGAGGATATTGTTGAGGGCTACAAGGCGGACATCGCCACGTTGGAGGAAAAGCTGGTCACGGCCAAGGAAAAGCAGCGCCAGCTCGTCCAGCGACACATCCGGGCCAAGGGGCGGAAGCGGGCCGGCCACGATATGCGCCGAACCGATTCACACGCCGCCATGATGCGCTTCGAGGAGTTCGAACAGCGCATCGAGCGGATGGAAGCCGAAGCGGACCTGTCCGGCCCCTGGCCCGGCAAGGAACAACGGGGCACGGACAGGGAACACTTTACGCTGGAGGAAAAATTCGCCAAGTTGGCCGTGGACGAGGACATTGAACGCGAACTGGCCGCCTTGCGTTCGCGTCATGCCGCTTCATCCAGGACGGAACGACCCGAATGACCTGCCCTGAAAAGCCTCTCCCGGCTGAACAACTCCGAAGGACACGACCATGATCGGCTTTCTGACCACCTTGGTCCTTGCCGGAACGGCATTGATCATCGTATTTTTTCTGGGCGTCATCGTCCTCACGGGCATCCGCCACTTCCGCTCCGCACCGGACAGCCACGGCTTCGCGGAACAAACCGATGAGACCAGAATGATTCAGGAAATCTATCGCAACCTGGAAAAACTGGATGCCCGGGTGGACAACCTGGAATCCATTTTGATGCGCCAAAGCGAAAATGGTGACCCGAAATGAACACTCCTGTCGGCCGGCAACGGCTCTACCGCTCCAGAAGCGGCATGATTCTCGGGGTCTGCAAGGGCCTGGCCCAACACTTCGACGTGTCCCTTTTCTGGACCCGGATCATCGTCGTGCTCTTGATGATTTTTACGGGCTTCTGGCCCGTGGTCGGCCTCTACCTGCTGGCCGGCTTTCTGCTCAAACCCGAGCCCGTACTGCCCTTGCACAACGCAGAAGAAAGCGATTTCTACCAGGCCTACACTCGCTCCCGTAACGAAGGCCTCTCCCGGATCAAGTCCAAGTTCGACCGTCTGGACAAACGCATCCGTCGCCTGGAGGATGTGGTCACGTCCAAGGAGTACGACTGGGACCGCCGGTTCAAGAAATAGCCACTCAAGGCGGATCTTGGGCAAAGACAAGTTATCGAAAGAAGAGAAATCTCTGCTTGATGCCGTGGAGGCCGGCGAATTTGAATCTGTATTCACTCAAGACCGCAGAAAAGATCTGGAGGCAATTACCGGCAATACGTCCAGAAAACACGGTATGGTTCGGAATTGGTTGACAAATCCAGACAACGCGTCAAACCCGCAATGGGCGCACACGCAGGTGCGCCCCTACGGAAAAACGTCACCCATCACGTTCAATCCGGGTATCCGAAAAAATGTCACCCAATGAATTCGATGCCATGAACCATCCCAAAAAGACAAAAGCATAAATATTCGAATCTCAAACAAGCAGATACTCCCGACGCACAATATGTGCAGCTGATTTGCAGTGCTGCCCGGCCTCAGACCGAGTACGTCGACGAGGCCGTTTTTCCGCCTTTTCCCGTCCAGTTGGTGTGGAAGAATTCCCCTCTGGGCCTGTCGATGCGCTCGTAGGTATGGGCCCCAAAATAATCCCGCTGGGCCTGAAGCAGATTGGCCGGGAGACGCTCACAACGATAGCCGTCGTAGTAGCTCAGGGAGGCGGCCAGCACCGGGACAGGCACGCCCTGGCCCACCGCCGTGGTCATCACGGTGCGCCAGGCTGCCTGCGCTCCGGCAAGGACTTCCCGGAAATACGGGGCGAGCATCAGGTTGGCCAGCTTGGGGTCAGTCTCGTAGGCTTCGGTGATCGTCCCCAGAAATCGGGCCCGGATAATGCACCCCTCACGCCAAATCTTGGCGATATCGCCGTAATTCAAATTCCATCCGTGCTCCATTGAGGCTGTGCGCAGAAGTTGGAAGCCTTGGGCATATGAGCAGATCTTGGCAGCATAGACCGCTTTTTCCAACTGATTCACAAAAACGGGTGCATCTCCGGCAAAGGTGACTTCCGGTCCGGAGAGATAGGGTTTTGCCGCAACCCGCTCTTCCTTGACCGCGGACAGGCAGCGGGCGAACACCGCTTCGGCGATCTGGGGGATGGCCACCCCCAGTTCCAGGCCAACCTGGGAGGTCCATTTGCCCGTTCCTTTCTGACCGGCCGTATCCAGGATCAGATCCACCGTCGGCTTACCGGTCTCCGCATCCATGTGCCCGAGAATGTCCGCGGTAATCTGAATCAGGTAGGAATCCAGCTCACGGGTGTTCCAGTCGGCGAAAATGGGCTGGATATCTTCTGCAGCCATGCCCAGCCCCTGGGACAGCAACTGATAGGCTTCACAGATCAGCTGCATGTCCCCGTACTCGATCCCGTTGTGCACCATCTTTACGAAATGCCCGGAACCGTCCGCCCCGATCCATTCGCAGCAAGGAGCTCCGTCTACGGCCTTGGCCGCAATGGCTTGCAAGATCGGCTGCAGGGCCGGCCAGGCCGCGGCGTTGCCGCCGGGCATGATGGATGGGCCGTGCAGGGCTCCTTCTTCACCGCCGGAAACCCCGGCACCGACATAGAGCAGCCCCTGCTTTTCCAGGTCCGCGCAGCGGTGGGTGGTGTCATGATAGGAGCTGTTACCGCCGTCCACGAGAATATCGCCTGGCTCCAACAGCGGAGCCAGGGCATCGATAAGCTGATCCACGGCCGCCCCGGCTCGAACCATGAACATGATCCGGCGCGGTCGTTCCAGACTGGCGACCAGTTCTTCCAGACTGCGGCACCCGACCAGATTCTTGCCTTGGCCTCGGCTGGACAGGAAGGCATCCACCTTGTCCACGGTCCGGTTGTAGCATGCCACTCGAAATCCCTTGCTTTCCATGTTCAGGATGAGGTTTTCACCCATCACCGCCAAGCCGACGACACCGATATCCGCGAGCTTTTCCATTCACTCCTCTCCTTCGTGCACCCTACTTGTTGCATCAGACATAATTGCCATTTTTATTGACTTCAATGGGTCTCCGCCAGGGCAGATAGCCGTTCAACTCGATCTCCAGGGAAAAGCTGAGAAAGGTGCGGATCAGCACCAGAAGCCCCAGCAGGGCGACATGGTGCAGATTGAAATTGTGCGTTGCCGTCATGATGATGTCTCCGGCAACCAGCAACTCAAGCCCCAGCAAGATGGACTTGCCCATGCCCCGTCGATAGCTATGATAGAATTGATCCGCGCTGCGATGCATCCAGGCCCGGTAAAGAAAAATTCCAGTGGTCGCGACAACGCCGACGCAAATGATGGCCACGCCCATGCCTTCCATGGCCAACGCAGCGTAATACATAGCATTCTTGAACAACCCACCTGATTCACCAACCACATTTCACCTCATGTGTTTCCTCCAGGCGGGGAGCCAGGGGCTTGATTCCGGCCCCGGAGGGTCTTAGATTCTGTTCATTCACTGTGCCGTGACGAATTGATCCCCAGGGGAACCTGAGGGCACACCTGAGGGTACACCTGCGATGAGGGTGTGTCGACGCACCGTGAACCGAAATGGATATCCGCAAAACACCACAGCCACTTCCCGTCCCAAAGGCCACGGAGAAGTATCAACCGGCATATACCAACGGTTATTTTATGCATCCAGGGCTTGAAGAGGCTGGCCCGCCCTCCGGTTTACCAGCCTGAAAAAGCCAACCAGAAAAGGAGTACCATGCACCTGCGCTCTGCCAAATTTTTCTTGCTGCCTGTTGTCATCCTCGGCTTACTGGTCGGGTTCCTGATCTACCAACATGGGGTCAACCAGCCCTCAGCCGCGCCAAGCTCCCCAGGTTCCCTCACGGCTCAAGAGGCCTGGGATCGTGTTCAACAGGGCGAATTAACCATTGTGGACGTCCGACGTCCCGAGGAGTGGCGGCAAACCGGAACCCCGCAGGGGGCAGTCCGTTTGTCCTTCGAGACCCATCCCGGCGGGCCGGAGGGGTTTACGCATGATTTGGCCACGGCTTTGGGCGAGGACAAAACCAAGCCCTTTGCCATTATCTGCCGCACTGGCAACCGCACCGGCCTGCTCCTGCCTTTTTTGCAATCCAAGGGGTTCACCGCGGCCAAGGCTATTCCCGAGGGCATGGTCGGCAGCAGCGCCGGCCGGGGCTGGCTCCGCCACGGTCTGCCCATAGACAGCTAGCCGGTTGGAGGACAAACACAGCGGTTCGTTACGCTTCACCCAGTCGCGTCCACAATCCGTCCGGAATTGCGAAACAGTAAATCCAGAAGAATCTCCTCCAGGGACTTTGTCGGCACCTGTCGCCGGGCTTCCACGGCCTGATCCAGGAGGTCGGCCTGGGACTCCAGGGCAACGGCCTGGAACTCCAGGCCCTCCTGGCGGCGGGTATAGATATCCCCGATGGTGGCCATGTCGCTGATAAATCCGGACAGCGCTTCCAACTGGCCCTGAAGATCAGTGTCCAGATCGCCCCCGTCCAACACACCGAACTGATTCAGATCGCGAAAGGTCAGATCAAAGCCGCCGTTCTGGAAGCCCTGGATAAAGACCCTGCCGTCCGTGTCGATCTGGTTCGTACCCCATTGGTCCCTGTCCAGCAGGGCAATCCTGTTGAACGTTGTGGACGTGACGAGGCCCTCGATCCTTGACCGCAGCGCGTTGTACTCATCCTTAACGTCCGCGGAATCCGCCTCACCCTCGGCAACGGATTTGGCCAAGGCCTGCATTTCCTTCAAGAAGCTCTTGATCGTGCCCACGCCCTGCGCGGCAATCCCCATCATCACCGCACCTTCCCGGACATTGCGGGCATTTTGCCGGATGGTCCGGCTATCCGCGCGCAATTGTCCCGTGATGGCCTCGTCAAACGGGTTTGTCAGAGGTTGAACCGGCTGTCTGCCCAGGATCATGGAACGCAGATTGGCACCTACGCTGGAGCCGTGAAAGTAGGCGTTCATCAGCAGATCCTGCTGCCAAAGCTGGGTGGCCGTATCGTAAACCACAAGACGCTGCAAGTCGCCAAGTGCCATGGCGTTATCCCCCCTGGTGGAGATGGAAGATCAACATGCCGTTCGTTGTCAATCGGATACCATGCGGTCTCCTGCCGTCCCAACGACAATCGTCTCCATATCTGATCGGCGGGTCAAGGGGGAAACTTGATGGCCTTCACCCCAGGACATTGATTTATTCATTTCCTATCCCCCGTATCCACACTGGCATCGAAATCGAATCATTTTCGTAAACCGCTTCTGATTTTGATCACGATTTCGACCTTGCGTGAGCGAAACGTTCATTATGGGAAATGCGCTCTTGCATATCAGATGTTACTGCAGAAAGTCGCAACACCTTGAAATTCGTCATTCCGGCTTTCGCCGGAATGACGAATTTCAAGGTGTTGCGCAAAATCACAGCACACGTTTTCGCGGGAAAAAGGACTTTTTGCAGTGACCTCATATCAAACAAATACTGAAGGGCATGATTCGATTACTCTGAGAAGAGCATTGCCCGGTCGTCAGCTGTGCTCTGGTGGGTGCTCCGGGTTGGACATGCCCCGCGCCTCGCGTTAGCTTCCCGTTGTTCACCATGGAGAAACACTTGCCGTTCTCACCCTTTCTATTGACGAGCCATTCACCATGCAAGGATTTTTTGACCGTTTCGCATTGTTCATCGCCACCCTCGGCCCATTCGGGCACCTGCCCAAGGCACCGGGAACCTGGGGGTCCCTGGCAGCGGTGGTCGCCGCGCCCTGGCTGTTCATGCCGCTGTCGTTTCCGCTGCGTGTCCTGGTCTTGCTGCTGGTGCTGGCAATCGGCACATGGGCCGCGAATCGGGCTGAAGCCCTCTATGGGCGCAAGGATCCAGGAAGCGTGGTGGTGGATGAGCTTCTGGGCCAGTGGCTGACTCTGCTGCCCTTTGCCGCATTGGCTCCACTGGAACTCGCCGCGGGTTTCGTGCTCTTCCGCATCATGGATATCCTCAAACCCTGGCCGGTGCGCGCGGTGGAGCGCCGGATACCCGGTGGGTTGGGCGTGATGCTTGATGATGCGGTGGCCGCGATCCCGGCTGCCGGCTTGCTCTGGTTCTTCATTGCCCTGACCTAGATCAGAAATGACTGCACTGCCCGACGCTCCAAAGAAAAACGCCGCCAGGCTTGCCCGGCGGCGTTTTTCTTTGGAGCTACTTCAATAACGTGATGCGTCGTGGCCACCACTACATATCAAGAATACGGAATTGGGCGCGGCGATTTTGGGCCCAGGCAGTCTCATTGCTGGCTGGGTTCAAGGGGCGTTCCTTGCCGTAGCTGACGATCTGCAGCCGATTGGGACTGATGCCAAGCAGGACAAGAAACTCGTAGGCAGCCCGGGCGCGGCGTTCCCCCAAGGCCAGGTTGTACTCGGACGTGCCCCGCTCGTCTGTGTGTCCTTCGATCAACAGCCGGACCTCCGGGTTCTGCTTCAGCAACTCGGACTTGGTCTGCAGGATCTCGCGCGCATCTGGCCGCAGATCATATCGGTCAAAATCAAAATGAATCATATTCGCGGTGATCATCTCGGCCACCTGGCCCAACCGGGCCCGCTCCGCCTCGGAGCGTTCCCTGGCCAATCGTTCCTCGGCCAGCTGCTGCTCTCGCAAACGCGCCTCTTCCCGCAGGCGTGCTTCTTCAGCAGCCCGCTCGGCATCCACCGCGCTGATGCCCAACGGATCGGATTCCACCTGCCGTTTGGCACAGCCTGGCCCCAAAACCATCACCATGGCCAAGGCCAGTCCCAGTCCAACCACCCAAATGCCCCTCATACCTTTTCTCCTTCAATAATGTTGATGAAAAACCTGCATCACGGCTGGCGCGCCCAGGCCGGCGAGGCGAACTCCCCTTCACCCAGGGGCACCATCCGAGCTTCATCGCCATTGCGGGTCGTCAGATAAATCTTGTACTCCCCACTTCGATTGGAACTGAACGCGATAAAATAACTATCCGGTGCCCAAGCCGGACTGACATCATTTCTCGGCCCAAATGTCAACTGGCGCTCTCGTCCCGTCTGCAGGTCGTGCATGAAAATGCGATGTCCTTCACTGGTTTGGCGCGAAAAAACAACCAGCCGCCCATCCGGGCTGAGACTCGGATTGGTGTTGTAGGTGCCCTCGTAGGTCACCCGACGGGACTCCCCGGAGGCCGTGTCCACCACGAAAATATGCGGATTTCCAAGCCGGCTGGATACATAGGCCATTCTGGTGCCCGTGGCATCGAAACTCGGTGAAATATCGATGGCCCAGCTCTGAACCACCCGCGGCCCCATGCGCAGGTCGTCGGAAAGCCGGTAAATATTCGGACTCCCGTCCGGATTCAGGCTGACGTAGATATTTCCCCTTGGGTTGAATACAGGGGAAATCACACTGTTCCCAGGCAGCTGAACACGACGAACATCTCCGCTTTCCCTGTCAAGAATCCCCAAATAGTGCCGACCATCGTTGATCAAGGTGAACGCCAGCTGCCGCCCATCCTGGGACCAGGCCGGGCTCATGCTGATGCCCCCAAGGCTGGTCAATTGACGCATGCCATGCCCCAGGGGAGAGGCGGCCCAGAGTTCCTTGTTTTCGCCATGGGTTCGGACGACAGCCAGGGTGGAACGGAAAAAATCTCCCTGCCCGGTTAATTCCGCCATCAAATCCGCGCAGAATCTGGCGGCAATCTCCGACAAATCCGCGGGAGTCACCCCGGTGTAGGCCCTGCCCAAAATCAAACGCTGTTCAAAGGTCTCAAACACGCGCAGTTCCACCGGACCGCCTGGACTACCCCATCCGGCAGTGAGCACCAGATCGACCCGTTCCAGACGAAAACGTCGAAAATCCACATCCTGGGCCGTAACCCCAGGCAGCACGTCACCTCCAAGAATCCGGGAGCCGGGCACCAGGCGTAAAAATGGCATAAACCCAAGAAATTCTTCCAGATAATTGGCCAACGTCTCTGCTTCGGGTGGCACCTGTTGCCCGGATGCCAGCCCCAAGGGTCTGGTCAGGGCCATGTTCAGCTGGGTTTGCCCGGGGCCAAATATATCAATGCTCAAGGTCTGCTGCGCGTCGACATTCCGGACTGGAAGCAGGAGACACAGGAGTACGATCACGATGACCAGCGCACGCGGCGCAATGAATACGGAAAACAGGGGCATTGGCTCTATAACTCCTGAAGATTGAACGTAATGCGAATGGTACGCAAATCAGCTCGCGGTGGCGGTGGAAGTTGGGCGGTCTCTTCCACCGCACGCTCCGCGGAAGCATCGAAACCAGAGTGTCCGGAGGAGCGAACCACACGGCTGCCCAGCACCCGGCCGTCCTGGCCCAGAGAAATTTCCAATACAGCGCTCAAATCCTGACGGGACGCCCCCTTGGGAAAGCGCCAATGCGCCTTGATCCGGCTCTCCACCATCTGGGCGTAGACTTCCAGCAATCCCCCGTAGCCGCTGCCGGCCTGACCGTCCGCTCCCCCCGGTCCCGTAGCTCCGCTTTGGCGCAAGCTGGCCAGGGCCTGATCCCGGGCGTCCGGCTCGACCCGCTGCGCAACATCGCGCTGTACAGCGCCAAGAGCCGCGGCCAATTCCTCATCCCTGGTCGGCCCGGTTCGCTGGGGTTGAGGCTGTGGCGCCGGCTCAGGCGGCCTAGGCGGCGTGGGAGCCGGCCTGGGAGGTTCCGGCCTTGGTTCAGGCTGGGGCTCAGGCTGGGGCTCGGGCTGGGGCTCCGGCCTGGGTGCCGGTTTTGGTTCAGGCTTGGGTGGTTCCGGCACAGGCACTTCTTCCGCGGGTTGTTGCGGCGGCGGTGCAGGAGGTGTCTCCCTCGGCGCGGGAGCAGGAACGGGCTGTTCTTGAGCCGCCGGACGCGGCGGAGCCGGAGCAGGAGCAGCCGGTGCCAAAGGTGCCGGCCTTCCGGGAGCCGGCGGCTCCAGGCTGACCAGGTCCACCTGGTAGACCACCGGCCTGCTCAGATCAACGCGAATCTGTTTACTGGAGGAGAGTTGAAGCAACCCGAGCCCCACAACACCGATGTGGAGCAGCAAGGAGAGTCCAACAACCAAAACCTGGGTGGAAACGCCCACACGCACCTCGAAAATCCGACCTGTTGAGACGGCCCTGGTTCAGGGCTCTCTGGGTTCGGTCTCGGCGACAATACCGAGCCGTTCCACGCCGGCTGCGCGGGCCTCGGCCATAACCTGGACCACCAACCCATAGGGCACGGTTTTGTCCGCCCGAAGGTAGAGAATCCGATCACGGGTCTGGATCAAGCGTGCCACGTGCTCGCCCAGCTCTCCCAGAACCACTTCATATTGATCCAGAAAAATGGAGCCGTCATCGCGGATGGTCAAAACAAGGGTATCTTCATCCTGGGGCAAAGTCTGCACGGTCCGGGTCTGGGGCAGATCCACTTCCAGCCCCTCGGTCATGAAGGGCGCCGTGACCATGAAGATCACCAGCAGAACAAGCATGACGTCGACGAACGGAACCACGTTCATCTGATCCATGTACCCTTGGCCGGTATGTCCTTCCATATCGTTGCTCTCCTCGACCGACAGGACTCAGATTTGATGCTCCGGCAGGCCGTTCTCTTCGGGCGGCTCCACCTGCCCGGAAACCCAGGGCAGTTCGCGCTGGACCCGATTCAGGAACGCCCCGGCGAAGTTGATCAATTCCACCTCGATGCTTCCCAGCATCCCCCTGAAGAAATTGTAGGCCACGGATGCGGGAATGGCCACGGCCAAGCCAATGGCCGTGGCCACCAGGGCTTCGGACAGCCCGGGAGCCACGGTGGCCAGGGAGGCGCTCCCCATCTGTCCGATGGCATAAAAGGAGTGCATAATGCCCCACACCGTGCCAAAGAGCCCAATAAACGGGGCGGAGCTGGCACAGGTGGCCAGGAATGAAAGCGAGGAAGCCAGGTTGCGCATGGAACTGCTGACATTTTGGCGCAAGACCCGACGCAGATTATCCATGGCGATCTTGCTTTTCTGAACCGAGGGCATGGTTGCGCCCTCCAGCCGTTTCAGTTCGGCAACAGCCTGATAGGCCAGGGGATACAGCGGAGAATCCGCGCCACGGGCCAGGATCTGGACGGCCGAGCCCAGATCCGGTGCGCTTTGAAAACGCTTGAAATCCACCAGGGCCTGCTGCTTGGCTCGGCGCAGAATGAGGATTTTGTAGAAAATGATGCTCCAGCTGGCCAGAGACATGCCTACCAGCAGCAGCATGACCAATTGTACCACGATGGTGGCCTGGCGTACCAAGTCCCATATGCCGGTCTGCGGCAGAAGCTCCATGAATATATTTCCTGTACTAATTATGATTATTGTTGCTGTTTCGTGCATCCGATGCACGATCGGATCACACTCCCGGCCCCTGAATCCAAAACCTGACTTCTAAACCCTGTTTCCCGGCTCTTCATCCCAATCGATCCGCCAGTTCCGGCAAACAGCTCTCGGCCGGCAGATCCAGACGGATGTCGGCCAGATCGCCGTAACTGGTCGATCCAAGATTGATTTCCAGAACTCGACCACCACCGGCCTTGACCTGATAGGGGATGATGTTGGCCGGAGCCACATCTCCGGAAGTGCCGATGATCACGGCCAGATCGGCCTGGGTACTCCAGCGTTGGCTTTCGACCAGAGCATTCTGCGGGATGGCCTCGCCGAAAAAAACCAGTGACGGACGGACCACGCCGCCACAGGCAGCACACATCCAAGGCAAATCCGCGAAGGTCAGGCTCAGTGCCGCCGAGGCCGGGTAGTCCCGGCGGCAGGCGTTGCAGTAAAAACCTCGGCAGTTGCCATGGAACTCGATTACATTGTTCGTTCCGGCCTGCTGGTGCAAGCCATCGATATTCTGGGTGATCACCATGTCCAAACGGCCAGCCTGCTCCAATCTGGTCAAGGCCTTGTGGGCCGGATTGGGCGCGGCGTTCCCGAACATGGTCAGGGCGTCCAGCAGAAACTCCCACACCGCCTTGGGATCGTGCTCCAGCCCCCAGGTGCTGGCGACCACGTTGGCGTCGAAACGGGACCACAATCCGCCGGGGCTGCGAAAATCCGGAATGCCGCTGGGCACGGAAATTCCGGCCCCGGTCAAGGCAACGACGCTCCGCGCGGAGCGCCAGAGGTCGGCTGCCTGATCAATGCGATTTGGCATTTTTTTGGGAGGTTCCAGGTTTACGGTTCTGCGGTTCACGATTGGCGATCTTGCCGCGCACATACGTCGTCATTGCAGGGAGTCGGAGCAAGCCGCCCCCTTGCCTTCAGGTCTCAGGTTTCAGCCCTGATCCTTCCCCCCTCTCACGTCCGTCTGCCCCTCTCCACCAAAGCCCAGGAATTGGCCTCTGCTTGCAGGTACTCATCCTGGGTCAGGCCGGCACCCAGGGCGACACGCTGCCGGCGATCACGAGAAACAAGGTCTTCGGGGGCATGGGCGTCGTTGTTGATGACCAGCTTCGCACCAAAACGCCGGGCCATGGCCGCTACATGGCCGTTGGTCAGGCTGTGGCCCTTGCGGGTTGTAATCTCCAAATAGACACCACGCTCGACGGCCAGTTCCATCTCCTCCGGGGTGATCAACCCGGGATGGGCCAGAATATCGACGCCGGCATCGATGGCCGCCAGATTTGTACCCCGTTCCACAGGTTCAACGATGGTCTCGCCATGGGCAAGTACCAGCTGGGCCCCGTTCATGCGCGCAGTAGCGACCAACTCCGGGATCAGGCCGGGAGGAACATGGGTCAGTTCCACACCCAGCAGGATGTCCAGGCCAAGATATGCCGCACCCTGGGCAGCCACGCGGCCCACGTTTTCCAGGACCAGAAACAAATTGCTGGAGTCCACGTGGTCGGTAAAGGCCATGGCCTGATAACCGGCAGCCTTGGCCCGCCGGGCCAATTCCGCAGGAAGCAGTGCACCGTCGCTGAACAGGGTGTGGGTATGCAGATCAATCATTGATGGGTCACATCTTGTACTTGGTATCGTCAATGGTGTATTTTTCCAAAATTTCATTCCACTGTTGCGCGTCCTCGGTCTTCAAAACCGCCTGGTAGCGTTTTTCCCGAACCTCGACGATATGGGCCAGAACCTCTTCGCTGACGCGGATGGGTACCTGGGCCCGCAACCCCAAGGCAATGGCGTCCGAGGGACGCGAATCAATCCGCTTCACGGCCTCACCTTGCAGCACAACGATCTCGGCAAAATAGGTATTGTCCTGCAACCGGACCACATCCACGTTGCGCACCTCGCCGCCCAGAGCCTCGATGGCCTGGAGAAGCAGGTCATGAGTCATGGGGCGGGGCAGGCGGACATCGTTCAGGACCATGGAAATGGCCACAGCCTCCATGGCGCCGATCCAGATCGGCAGGACCTGCTTTTCCTCCTTGTCCTTGAGGATCAGCACCGGCACCTGGCTGTCCTCGTCCAAAGCCAGCCCATAGATATGCATTTCAATCATCCGACCACCTCCACGCATCCCCAGAGCGAATGCTTTTTGGCCTCCTGAATCCGTACCGGAACGATCTTGCCGATCAGATCCTGAGCCGGCCCTGACGGCACCGAGAAATTCACGGTCTGCCCGAATTCGTCCCGACCACGCCAACTCGGCAACCCCCGCGCGCTCCTTTTGCTCTCCCCCTCCACCAGTACTTCACAGTGGCGCCCGACACGACGACGCAACCAGTCCTCGGAGAGTTCGGTTTGCAAATCCTGCAGAACCTTGAGCCTCTCGGCCTTCACGGCCTTGTCCAGCTTGCCTTCCATGGTCGCGGCCCGTGTTCCGGGACGATCCGAATAGACAAAGGAAAAACTGCTCGCAAACGTAACCATGCGCATGGCTTCGAGGGTCGCCGCAAAATCCTTCTCCGTCTCCCCCGGAAAACCGACAATCAGGTCGGTGGTCAAGGCGATTTCCGGACGGACCCGGCGCAGGTTCATGACCAGATCCAGATAATGCTCAAGTGTATATTTTCGGCCCATGGCCCGCAATACCGCGTTGGAACCGGATTGCATCGGCAGATGCAAATGCGGGCAAAGCGTATCGTGAGTTCCAAAAGCGGCGATGGTTTCCAAAGACAGGTCCTTGGGATGGGAGGTGGTGAAACGCAATCGCCGCAGTCCAGGGAGGGAGGCAACGGCATCAAGCAAGGCCGGGAACCCGGGATCTCCCTGGCCGGTGTCTTTGTCCGTCGCGTCAAGTCCGTAGCTGTTCACGTTTTGGCCCAGGAGGGTAATTTCTTGGGCCCCCCTGTCAATCAGTTCCCGGCATTCAGCGAGAATCGTCTCGCGTGACCGGGAACGCTGGCGTCCCCTGGTCAGCGGAACGATACAGTATGCGCAGAAATTGTCGCATCCCTGCATGATGGTGACGTAGGCTTGGCGTTGTACGCCATGCTCCGGATGCGCCGGAGCCCGTTCGGGAAAGGCCTCCGAGAAATCCAGAAGGCTCAGCCGCAACCCGGGCTCCCGCATCAAGCGGGCCAGCGCGCCGGGAACCATGGGCAGCCCGTCCGGCCCGAAAACCAATCGAACATATGGAAAACGCGCAAAAAAGGCTTCCCCCACCTGCTGGGCCACGCACCCTCCCACGGCCACCACCAGATCAGGATTGCGCAACCACGCGTCCCGCAAACGGCCCAAGTGGCTGTAGACCTTTTGCTCCGGTTTCTCCCGAACACTACAGGTGTTCAGGACGAGAACGCCGGCATCGCTTTCCGCTCCCTGTTCCCAGCCCAGGCCTTCCAGCGATTGGCCGAGCCACTGGGAATCATGGACATTCATCTGGCAGCCGAACGTCGTAAGGTGGAATATGGGCGCACTCACTTCAGCCAGCTCTCCAAAAATTGCAGCACCTGGTCCCTGGCCTGGTCAGGGGTCAGGACGGCCACGTCCACCACGCATTCCGCATGAGCATCCTCCTCAAAGGGTACGTCCACCCCGATCACCGGCCCCAGGCCGGGATACTGGCGACCGGTACGTCGGCGGTCCAGGGCCTTTGCATACAACCCGGCCATGACCAAGCCCTCGGGACGCTCCTGCTCTCGGGCCATGGCCAGGTCCAGGGGACAACGAATAAAGACTTCGGCGAACCGCTGAATCTGCTCCCGGGCAGCGGACCGTACCGCCAGGCGATGGGCCGTGCCGTCCATGAGAACGCCATGGCCATGGCTCACCAGATCCGCTGCTTCCTGGATAAAGCGTTCGTAGGCTTGGGCACGCTCTTCAGGGGTATAGGTCGGATTTGGAAAATAGAACTTGCGGCGGGCGTCCATCTCCAGATAAATAATCGGCATTCCGCGCTCTTCCAGGCAGCGGCCCACGGCCCTGGCCAGGGTGCTTTTCCCGGAGCCGGGCAAACCGGTGAACCACACCGCCCAACCGCGGCGGCCTGGAGCGTTCTTCATGGTGACAATAGGTTCAGGCTCAGGAACAGGGCCGGAACCAGCCAGCGGGGCCACTCCAACTCAGCCCATGTAGGTATTAATCCGATCATAGGCAAACCGTTCATCGTTTAAGACGTTTTCCATGAACCGGAACAATCCGAGGCGTACGTCCAGGGGATGACGAGGATACCATTCAGGAGAAGCGATGACCAGGGTGCGAAAGACCTGAAACGGAGCAATGACGTCCAGAATTTCCTTGTCATTGGTCAAATCCAGATAGGTATCCCAAAATGTCCGGTATAGTCGTTCAAAATCTCCGGAAAGTCGGGGGTGGTCGTACAGCCCGAAGAGCAGGTAGTTGCAACTCATGGTCGCGACATCATCCGCTCCTTCGCCCCATTCGCCCCGACTGCGGTCCAGCACCCGAAAATCCCCGTCTTCCAGGATCAGCACGTTCCAGGGATGAAAGTCCCCGTGGACGGCGGCCAGCCGATGCGTGTAGTCTCGCAGTTTCCAGCGCCAATCGATCAACCGCCGCTCCAGTGCCTGAAAACGATCCGGCAGGAAATGCTCGTAAGGATGCGGGTAGGCGTCAACCAACCCGAAAATACATTCCGAGGCCCCGATCAGGTTCCGGACTCGCCGCCAATAGAGATCCGGATCCTGCTTCTTTTGGCCGTGAATGCCGGCCAGCCACCGGGCGAACGCCTCGGCTTTGGCCAGATCTTTCGACTCCAGTCCGGTTTGCCGGATCCGTTCCAGATCCTGATAATAGTCATAACCCTGGACCATCTCGTTGACCATGAAGAATTCTCGGGGATCCCGTACCGGAATCATCGCTCCCTGGCGATCCACATAGCCCAGCCCCAAGGGCCGGACATGCTTGTCCATCACTGCACCGGCCTCGTACTGGAACATCAAAATAGCGGCCCGGTCCCAATAGTACTGATGCCCGTACTTGTCTCCCCGCATGGTGGAGAGCACTGCTTCTCTGGTTTCACCGCCCTGCTCAAAGCGGATGTACACCGGCTTGCCGTAACCGAAGTCTTTCATCCCCTGGGTTCCCTGAGCACCCATTTCCCGTGCTTCCCGCAGCCGGGCATCAGGGCCGAACTGACCCTGGAGATACTGCTCCAATCTGTTCAGGTGCATCTGCAGGGCCGGGCGTTTCTGATTGCGCATGGGCATGGGGACCTCCCGTGGAATGTCGGTTGGCGAGCCGAAGGTCAGGGTGACTACAAGAAAAACAGTGCTTTTTTACCCCCCGCTCCCCTTGGGGGAGGGTTGGGGCGAGGAAGCGCTTTCGGGGCAGCTTTCATCCCGAAAATCGCCTCATCAGAAGTTTTCCGCGTACCTGGCCCAGAACTCCTCAACGGTGAAGTGGTGCACCTGGGTGCCGTGGTGCTCCACGGCATAGGCCGCGCTGGTCAAGGCGACCTTGGCGGCTTCGGTCACATCTCGACCATCCACCAGTCCCTTGATCAGTCCGGCCCGAAAGCAGTCCCCGGCACCGGTGGGATCGACCACCTTGGAGACTTTGGCCGCGGGAAGGCGGGTTTCCTCCCCGGAGCCGAGCACCACGCACCCGTGTTCGCCCAGTGTCGTGATAATGGTCTGAACCCTGGTCAGCAATTCATCTTGATTTGCTCCGGTATTTTTCATGATCATCTCCAACTCGTAGTCGTTGGAGATGAGGATCTCCGCGCCGGTGAGCATCTCCAGCATCTGCTCGCCGGAAAAAGCCGGGATATTCTGACCAGGATCAAAGATATAACGCACGCCTTTTTCACGATAGATCCGGCTGTATCCAGCCATGTCCTGGAGGTTGCCCGGCGCAACGACGGCCAGGGTGTCCTGGGGGGCCACCGTGGAGAAATTGTACTCCGAGGAATGGTTCATGGCCGCGGGATTGAAGCCGGTGATCTGATTGTCGGACTGGTCCGTGGTAATGTACGCCGATGCCGTGAGCTCGCCCGGAATGACCCGGATACCCGCCTTGTCCATCTCCAGTTCCTCCAGCCACAGGTCGTAATTTGCGAAATCCTTGCCGCCCACTGAAGCGAGAATCCGCGGCTTTTCCTGGAGCAGGCGCAGGGTGTAGGCGATGTTTCCGGCCGTGCCCCCAAATTTTTCATTCACGCCGTTGACCAGAAAGCAGACGTTCAGGATGTGGATCTTATCCGGCATGATGTGGTCGGCGAAACGGCCGGGAAACGGCATGATCCGGTCATAGGCGATGGACCCGGAAACAAGAATCTGCATGATTGCCTCTCTTGTGAATGTTGAGCGTGATAGGGAAATATGGTCAACCCCTTGCGTTCCGTTGCAAAGGATTTTGGGGAACGGCTTGACAATGAAACCTGGCCGGTAAGCCTACCGGCCAGGTCGAGGCTGTTGTGAGTTTTTGATCTCTCACCTGAGGACCAAGGTGAAGCGCAATGATTCCCCTCTTGAAACGGCTTTGGCCAACTCTGTAACGATGCTTCTCTCCCCTGGGAAAAGGGGAATCATGGACTTGATGAGAAAAAGGCTATCCAGCCAGGGCATCGGTTTCCTGACAGATCCAATCCAGAAAGGGTTGGTGACCGCCGGTCAAGGGCCAGGAAACAATGCAGGGGCAGTCGTAGGAATGGATGGCGTTGACTCGTTCGACCAGGGAAGGCATCAGTTCAGCCCGGGTTTTGGCGACGACCACCACTTCGCTGCCCTCCTCCACCTTGCCTTCCCACCAATAAAGGGATCGCATGGTGTCCAGAATATTCACGCAAGCCGCCAGACGAAGGGAAATCAGTTCCCGGGCGATCATCGTGGCCTGATCCGAATTTTCCGCGGTCATATAGACCAGAACCGGCTGCATCGGTCCCTCCCGTTGGATTTGCGTCACCATCTACCTGTTGGCCAAGAAGTCCAAAACCGCGGTACGCTCTTCATCATTGAGCAACCCGGCACGCCTGCCGACCATCCGATCCACTGTCCGCTCCCACCAGGCGTGATCCTGCCCGAAACGGCGCTCCACCCGAACCAGGTCATGACATTGCGTGCACCGGTCCTGCACCAGTTGCTCGCCGTCCAGCGGTTCGCTGGAAACCGCCACCGTGGCCGTAATCAATGCCACGCCAAGTAGGGATAGTCCAACTGTCGATACAAATCTGTTCATCGTCCTGCTCCTTGTTCATTTTCCATCATGGTTACCGCGAGATATCCGGATATATCGTGATTGCTCAAAAAGGCCGGACAAAGTCTGAAATTGTTTCTGCCCCTGGATTCCCGCCTGTCTGTCACAGGCAGGCCTGCGCGGGAATGACAGAAATGGCATGTTCTCTCAAGCTCGTCATGCCCGCGAAGCCTGTCCCCGTGCAAGCGGGGGGGCGGGAATCCAGGTCATGGTGAGCACACGTTTTTGAGACGTTGCGATCCGACTGCAACACAGGAAAAAAAGCTGACTGCGTCTTGAAAAAGTCCTTATCCGCAGTCCATTCACAAACCCCAAGTGCACGGAGCAAAAAAAGCTATCCGGACACGTCCTGTGTCCGGCACCTAGGGCTGTGACTTCGCCACATTTTCGATTTGCCGTCGTGGCAATCGAATCAAGGTCGAAGCATATTTATTCATACGTGAAAGTTTGAACTTTTTGTGGCGACGCAGCATTTGGGATTTTTTCAACGGACTGCTGCAGGCATTCCAGGGATACCTGCATAACGGCACATAAAGGAGGTCACTGCAAAAAGTCCCTTTTCCTGCGAAAACGTGTGTGATGTGATTTTGCTCAACACCTTGGAAAGACTGGATTCCGGCTTTCGCCGGAATGACGAATTTCAAGATTTTGCGACTTTCTGCAGTAACATCATAAAGGCGTCAGATACCTCCGGGCATCATGCACCCGCCGCATTCACAGGCTATGAGCTTTCCAGACAGAAATCAACGCTCATCAAGTCTGTTTTAGCTTCTCCTCGATCCGAGCGTTTGCCTCCCTGGGCGAGGCACCGTTCAAATTGGCGTAGACCAGGCGCAGTATTGCCTTGAAGTCCTCAACCTGTTCCTCATTCAGCCCGTTGTAGGCCCTTTCGGCCAGCTGTCCGGCAACCGTCAGAATTCCTTCACGAACGGCCCGCCCCTCCGCGGTCAGAAAAATTCGGCTGCAGCGACGATCATGCTCGTCGCGTTTCCGTACCACCAAGCCTCTGCGCTCCAGGCCATCAAGGATACGTGTCATGTTGGTCATATCCTTGAACGTGATCAAAGCCAATTCACGCTGCACCCCGCCATCATGACTCCAAAGCTCCCAAAGCACCACGCACTGCTCAGGAGTGACCCCAAATCCCTGCTCATCCAGCAGACGATGAAACTCCTTCTTGATGCGCAACGCTGTCCTGTTGACCAGAAAACCTGGCGAATCCTCCAGGTCCATGTCCAACATTTTCTCCATCCATGACATCATTTTAGTTGCCGCTCCAATTATTTGATGACATCTTCCCGGCCACCCAGGCAGAGGTCGAAACGTATCGCATTGACCGGATCAGCGCTCTCCGGCAAAAAAAGTGCTTCCATGGGGACCGTCTTCCGCTTTATCGACTTCACCGCGGATAGAGATATGATCCATAAGCATGCATCCCCAAAAGGCAAACACGCATGCCCGCGATCCAAGGAACGGCGGGCATGAGGTCGATCGCTTTCACTGGCAAGAAAAGGGGATTACGTCGGAGGCAAGGTCCATTTCATTGACCGTTAACCGCAACAGGAGGATGTATGACGCGCACTGCTGGTTCAAGGCCTTTCCAAGGCATGGTTTTTTTCCAGGGGAGGAGCCTGGCAAGAGGTCAGGCCCTGCTTCGTGGGTTCTTGATGGTTCTGTTTTCGGGGTTCATGATGGTTTTGGGACCAACCGGGGTGAAATCGGTGCATGGCGCCGGTTTTGCTTTGTATGAATTCGGTGCCCGAGGCACCTCCATGGCCGGAACGTTGCTTGGTCGAGCGGATGATCCATCGGCCGTGGCCTATAACCCGGCAGGCATCACCCAGTTGGCGGGCACCCAAACCATGATCGGCTTTTCCCTGGTGATGCCGGAAGGAACCGTGGAGACTCCGGGGGAATCCACCAGCATCAAGAACAACACCTGGGTGCCGCCACATGCTTACATCACCCATGAAATCAGCGACAGGGTTTGGCTTGGGCTGGGCGTGTACAATAGATTCGGCCTGGGAACGGAGTTTCCAGACGGTTGGCCGGGGCAGTACAACAACCTTTTTACCCGTGTCAAATCACTTTCCCTGAATCCAAACCTTGCGTATAAAGTGACGGATTCCCTTTCCTTGGCCGTGGGCGCCGAGGTGATGTGGTTCGAGTTTTACCAGAAGCGCATGGTCGGCAGGCCGCTGGGCGGCATCAAGGCCGAACTCGACGGGGATTCCTGGGGCATTGGCGGAAATATCGCCCTGCACTACAAACCGAGCGACACCTGGGCACTAGGTCTGACCTACAAAAGCCGCGTCAAACAAAACATCACGGGCGATGCGACCTTTCAACGCAACCCCGCGGCCATGGCTCTGGGATATTTCAACAACACGACGGCTGAGGGCGATATTACCCTGCCGGACTCATTCGGACTCGGCGTAATGGTCCGCCCACACGCCAGGCTGAGCCTGGAGGCCAATGCCATCTATACCTTGTGGAGCACCTACGACAAGCTGGAAATCACCTACGGCGCCCCCCTGACTCCAGGGTCACCCCTGGGAGACAACACGGTTTTCTCCACCGAGAAGCAGTGGAACGACGTCTGGCGCTTTCAGTTCGGGGTGGAATACGACCTGACCGACCTGGTTCGACTGCGGCTCGGCTACGTCTATGATCAGATTCCCGACAACGACGAACATGCCGACTACATGACCCCCACCAACAACCGCAACATCGTCACCACCGGAATCGGCTTCGCAAAAGACAAGTTCAGCCTGGACTTCTCCTACTCGTACCTCTGGTTCGGCGAGCGCAACATCCAGGGCAGACCAGCCGATGGCGTGCTGGACAGCACCTTCAAGGACGGGCGGACCCACTTGGTCGGGGCAAGCCTGAGCTACCGTTTCTAAATGGACGAAAGGGGACCCGGCACATCCTCTTCACCCCGGGCCCCTTTCACAAACCCTTACGCAACAGTGCCAACCAGTAGCACAGGCCAGGAGGGGAAGCGGCTGAAGCATGCTGCCCTGAGCATATTGCCCCGCGTCCATTCCCATGGTCGGCCTGTAATGATGTTACTGCAGAAAGTCGCAAAACCTTGAAATTCGTCATTCCGGCGAAAGCTGGAATCCAGTCTTTCCAAGGTGTTG